>JACKPD010000006.1 GCA_024233785.1 Spirochaetales bacterium
AAAAAATTATACATAGTACAACAGGTAATTTTCTCATAAATCTATTTTAACCTGACAGGTGTATACAGTCCAGTTTAAATATTATGCATAAATCATATAAGTGGCGGAAACCTGTTTTTAAGTGTATAATCAAAATTGTGCAGCTAATAATATTAATAGGTAATATCAGAAAATATATTTTTTATTTTTTTATATTTCTGTTTATCATAACACTTGTTTATCTACTCTCATTATATTCATTTAAAAAAGTCGAGGATCTTGTTTCATACCGGGTTGAAATAAGCAGAATATATGAAAAATGGCTTGTTGTAAAATCTGATGCCCTCAGCTACCTTAAATCCGACAAGCAGGAAAACATAAAAGCAAAACTTAATCAAAGTCTTGAAATATTTGAAAGGGATTTTCTTTTTTTCTCAAGGACTGAATTTAATGCATTAAAAAAAGAATCTCCTGAGATTTTTGAAAACAGCAGACTTCTAATTAATTCATGGCAGAGGGTTCAGGAAAATGTAAGGGAAATTATTCAGACAGACAGCAGTTTTGAAAATTTCAGCAGGCAGATTTACTGGATATCAAATGATACAGTTGTTTTCGAACAGCATCTGAAAGAAATTCTATTCTGGTTTGATTCCTACAACAGGAGCCAGATGCTTTTTCACTGGAGATCATTCTATTTTTTTGCTGTTGCAATAATCCTCGCATCATTATTTGCAGCAAGACTTGGAAGAAAATATTTGAAGGAGAAAATTGAAAAGGAGAAAACCCTTGATTTGATGCATTCGATTGTATCTGAACGGGAATCTGAAAGATTAAAAATTGCTCTTGAGATACACGACACAATAATACAGGATCTCACATTTTCCAGAATGCTTTGCGGGGATTTAAGTAATTCACTTCTGCGCATGGAAACTCAGCTGAAACTTGATGAACTTACAAAAATTATCATGAAGGCGATAAAGCAGATCAGGGAAATCACATATGACCTTATGCCGCCGGAACTTGAAAACAATGATATTGAGAGCATCTTTTCAAACTACTGCAGGAATTTTATGAATAAAAGCGGTATAAATACAATACTTAATGTTACCGGCTTTAAAAATATTAGAATCAATGATTCACAGAGACTGACACTTTACAGGATACTTCAGGAGTGCCTGACAAATTCAAGAAAACACTCCGGGGCTAAAAACATATCGGTAAAACTTTTACTTACATATCCGTATATTATCTTCAGAGCATCTGATGACGGAAAAGGGATTGATCAAAATATAATTGATAAAAATCCTGATCAGCGTTTTCATATCGGGCTTAAGGGGATACAGGAACGGGTTGCCATGTTCGACGGCGAGATGAACATCCAAAATATCCCGGGAAGAGGATTTTCAATTAGAATTAAAATGAAGCTGAGGGAGATACAGGATGAAAAATAATTACACTGTAGTAATAATTGATGACCATCACCTCATCCGTGAAGGATTAAAATCAGTTATTGATAAAAGCAGAAAACTTACTGTTGCTGGAGAGGCTGATAACGTTGATGACGGGTATGATCTTGTTATGAAAATCAAACCCGATATTGTACTGCTTGATCTTATACTGCACGGATCTTCAGGCCTTGAGCTTGGAAAACGGCTGCTCAAAGCTGACCAGGATTTAAAAATAATTGCAATAACAATGCATTCTAAAATTCAGTATATTATCAGCGCGCTTGAAAACGGCATCAAGGGCTATATTCTCAAGGACACATCCCCGGAAATTATTCTAAAAGGAATTGAAAAAGTTTTAGAGGGTGAAATATTTATTGACAGCTATATTTCGAATAAGGTTATTTCCAGACTTATACAGAAAGGCGACGGCACCGGCGAGATATTCAGCAGCAAGCCGTATGAATCACTTTCGACAAGGGAGCAGGAGGTTTTAAGGCTTCTTGTTAACGGGGTATCGATAAAGCAGATCGGGAATGAACTTTTTATAAGCTCAAAGACAGTTGAAAATCACAAAGCAAGTATAATGGCAAAGCTTAAATGCAAAAACATGGTTGAACTTGTGAGATTTGCTTTTGAGATAGGACTTGTAGACAGTTCAGATAACTGACCCTGCCTGTTTATCATTCTTCTCAATCAGATAAACAGAACCTGCAGCTGCAGCAAGCATCATTGATAATACAAGGAACATCAGGTCGATTCCAGTATATGGGAGCAGGAAAAAAGCAAGCGGAGGGCCGGCTGCACTGGCAAGGTCTCCTGCCGTAAGAACAAATCCTATTGCCCGCCCCTGCCGGTTTGCTCCTGCCATATCGCCGGCGATTGTTCTCATCAGCACATTGATGCTGCTTCCCGGTACAGAACCCAGCAGAAGCCCGGCGAATATTAAAACAGGAAGCTTAAGTGTAATCATAAAAAGACCCAGGCTACCGCATAACAGGCAAATTACGACAGCAGACCACCTGTCTTTGAATCTGTCAGAAAGGAAACCGGCAGCCGGGGCTGATATCATGCTGATTAGTGTTTTTGAGCTGCTTATAATGCCTGTCAGAGTTGAAATACCTAATAACGCAAACCCAGGAGATATTTTATCTCTTGTTATAACACTCAATAGAGCGGCAACAAAGCCTGAAAAGACAAACCTTGATATACCCAGGACTCCTGCCGCAAGGTAGATTTTTTTATTAAACTTTATTTTATAATCTTTTTTTATATCTGAGAACGATGGGTTTGGGTAAACTGCTTCATTAAGCGCCGGCATAAATATATAAACGGCAATAACGCTTGCAAGTGATATTGAACCATTGGCAGCCATTGCTCCCCGGTAACCGATAATATCGGAAAGAAACCCGCCGAGAAAAGACCCGAATGCGCTTCCTGCCAGAGTCCAGACATGATAGAGCCCTATCCATTTACCCCTGTTTTGAGGATTTGTTTCCGCAAGCAGTATACTTGTACCGCCGATTGAGATTCCTGACCAGGCAACGCCCCATAATATCCTGGCCAAAAAGAGAGGCCAGAATCCTGTAAATGCGGCATAGGATAGAGTCGAAAGTGATCCTGCAAGCAGCGAGAGGATAAAAAGTTCTCTCTTTCTTCCAAAATCAAAAAGGTATCCTGAAATTGTGTTTGAAAAAAGTCTGACAAAACGGTTGATTCCCATCAGGATGCCGACTGCGGCAAGGGTTATTCCTGCCGCCTCAATATGCAGGGGCAGGATTGTATAGATTGTACTGTCGCCGAGCATGGACATCGCCGAGCCGAATCCAAGGGGAATAATAATTCTGTAAAAACTTTTATCTTTCAATGTCAATATTTTATTTGACAACAGTCGGATCCAGATTATCCCTGACCCAGTCACCGACAATACTCATAGCCAGTGTAGTCAGAAAAATAACTATACCTGGAATAACAGCCATCCACCATTGAGACATAAGGTATCCTCTTCCATAAGCCATCATGCTGCCGAGGCTTGTCTCCGGAGGCTGTATCCCCAGCCCGATGAAACTCAAAGAAGTTTCAACTATGATTTTCTGCGGGAAATTAAGGGTAAACTGCACAATAATAATATTTGAGACATTCGGGAAAATATGCCTTGCATAAATTCTGAACGGAGTCGCTCCAAGCTGTTTGACAGCAACAGCATAGCCGTCCTCCTGGGCTGAAAGCGCCATTCCCCTGGCAAGACGCGCAAACCGCATCCACCCCTGTATACCCAGCAGGATAACAAAAAGAATAATATTGTTGCCGAAAAAAGCAAGAACCAGGAGAGCCATTATCATGAACGGCATTGCATACTGAAAATCAACAAGAGTCATAAGTATCTCATCAACAATACCCTTGAAATGCGCAGCAATAAATCCGACAATTGTCCCGAGTACCGCTGTTATAATCGACCCGATAAATGCGACTGTAAGGCTGGTATAAATTGAGCGTATCAGCCTGCTTAAAGTATCCCTGCCGAGAGCATCTGTTCCGAAAAATCCCTGATCTCCACCCATAAAAGAAGGAGGGGCAAGCCTGTTAACAAGATCAGTTGCCACGGGATCTTGAGGCATTATGAATTTATGAAATATAGCTATCAGAAAAACAGCAATAATCCATACTATCGCGATAAAAATCAGAGGGGGGACTTTTCTGAAAAACTCTTTAACAGCATTTTTCTGTTTCAGCATATTATACCCCTCCCTTTTTTGTTCTTATGCGGGGATCAAGAATGCCATAAAGAATATCAACAATCAGGTTTGCAGTAACAATAGTAATACTTAAAAGCATTACTATAGCCTGAACAACAGACAGGTCTCTTGCCCCTACAGAAGTAACAAGCAGCCTGCCCACCCCCGGCCAGGCAAATACTGTTTCAATGACAATACTCCCTGCAATAATTCTCCCTACCGTTGCTCCTATTATGGTTATTACAGGTATTGCCGCGTTAGGCAGGGCATGCCCGTAAATAACCCTGTTTCTCGAAAGGCCTCCAGCTATTGCTGTCCTTATATAGGGTTTGTTAAGAACAGACAGCATTGATGATCTGGTAAACCGTGAATAGGACCCGATATAGGCAAGGCCTGTTGTAAGCAGAGGCAGTATGATATGTTTCCAGGAATCGCTCCCGCTGCTCGGCAGTATTTTAAGTTTAACACTGAAAAGAAGGATCAGAAGGATACCCAGGAAAAAGTTAGGCATACTGAACCCGAAAACAGCGGTTCCCATTGTAAAGCGGTCAATAAATGTATTCCTGTTAAGCGCGGCTTTAACTCCCATGGGAATTGCAATAATTACAGCAAATACAATTGACAGCGTCATAAGGTAAACAGTTTTAGGAAGTCTTTCTGCCATAATATCAGTAACCGGCCTCCTGTCTCTGTATGACTGCCCGAAATTGCCTTTAAGAATATTAAGCCAGTAAACGCCATATTGCTCATAAAGCGGTTTATCAAGTCCCCACATGGATCTGAAATGTTCAATATCCTGCTGCGTAGCATCCTCAGGCAGCATAGCCTGTGCCGGGTCGCCGGTTGCTCTTAAAACTACGAAGACAAACGTTACTACAAGTACCATTGTAAAAAGAGCTCTTGCAATTTTACCAAGAAAATATGTTATATGCATTTTTCAACCTCACAGCTCACCGGGCCTGTAGCAGGCCACCTTATGATTATTTCCTTTATCTTCAAGCAAAGGCTCATTTTCCCGGCATTTATCTATTGCTATCGGGCATCTTGGGGAAAAACGGCAGCCCCGGGGAAGGTTTACCGGGCTCGGAGGTTCTCCCGGAAGAATGATTCTTTCCTTTTTAAAAGAAGGATCCGGTACTGGAATTGATGCTATCAGTGCTTTAGTGTACGGATGAGCTGTATTTTTAAAAAGTTCTCCGCATTCAGCCTCTTCAACAATTTTACCAAGATACATGACAGCAACCCTGTTGCATATATAACGGATAATTCTTAAATCGTGACTTATAAAAATATAAGTAAGACCGCGATCCTTTTGTATTTCTTTAAGCAGGTTGATAACCTGTGCCTGTATAGATACATCCAACGCGGAGACAGGTTCATCACATACAAGCAGATCAGGTTCAAGAATAAGCGCTCTTGCAAGGACAGCCCGCTGCCTCTGGCCTCCGCTTATTTCATGAGGGAACCTGTCATACATATAATCTTCCATGCCGACAGAAGCAAGAATTTTTATTACTTTTTCTCTTCTTTCGCGGGGAATCCCGATTTTGTGAATATCAAGAGGTTCTTTAATCTGTTTCCCAATTGTCATATAAGGGTCAAGTGCACCCAGGGGGTCCTGAAAAATCATCTGCATATCTTCCCTCAAAGCTCTCCACTTTGCAGGTTTCAAGTTAGTCATTTCAAGTCCCCTATAAAGCACTTCGCCGGATGTAGGAGATATCATATTAAGAACAAGTTTTGCTGTAGTTGACTTTCCGCAGCCGCTTTCCCCGACTATCCCGAATGTTTCACCTTTTTTTACATTAAAATTAATCCCGTCTACAGCCCGGAGTCTTCTTTTTTTTCCGAACATTGTTTCGCTCTTAACAGAAAAATGACAGATAAGGTCTTTTATTTGCATGATAGAGCTGCTGTTTTTATTTTTATCCAGGTTTATTATTCCGGTTGTCATGAACACCTCATAGTTTTATATCTGTAAATTATATTTCTGCGTGAAAACAGGCAGCTTTATGGTCTCCTGATCCCAGTGATTCAAGCAGGGGCTGTTTTTTTAGGCAGATTTCAGTGCTTCGGCTACATCTCGGCTGGAAGCAGCATCCTGAAGGACGGTTTTCTGGAGAAGGTACCACGCCCTCTATAGGAACAAGAGGTCTTTCCTTATCATCAGTCATTCTGGGAAGAGATTTTAAAAGTCCCTGTGTATAAGGATGGGCCGGCTTTTTAAAAAGAACATCTACCGGTGCTTCTTCAACAACCAGGCCGGCATATAAAACAAAAACCCTCTCCACATTTTCTGCTATAACACCAAGATCATGCGTTATCAGAATAGTTGCCATACCTCTTTCCCTGTTCAGCCTTTTAAGAAGAGAGAGGATCTGAGCCTGAACTGTAACATCAAGTGCTGTTGTAGGCTCATCTGCTATAAGAATATTTGGGTCGCCTGCCAGCGCCATGGCAATCATGACACGCTGGCAGAGACCGCCTGAAAGCTGATGGGGATAATCCTTTAACCTGTCTGCAGGATTTGCAATCCCCACCTGTTCGAGAAGAGAAACTGCCTTTTTACGGGCACTATCCGATGAAAGCCGGGAGTGCAGCTGAATTATCTCTATCAACTGCGAACCGATTTTTTTAACCGGGTTAAGAGATGTTACAGGGTCCTGGAAAATCATTGCGATCTCCTTTCCCCTTATTTTCCGTATGCCTGATTCTGAGAGATCCAGAAGCTCTGTCCCTTTATAGCGGATAGATCCTGTTGTTTTAGCTGTTTCGCCTAGAATTCTCAAAATAGCCATACAGCTGACGCTTTTACCGCAGCCGCTTTCACCAACAAGCCCCACAACTTCTTTTTCCCTTACAGAAAAATCAACTTTCTGGACCGCATTTATAGTTCTTCCGCCAGTCAGAAAATCAACACCAAGATTACTTACAGTCAAGAGATCACTGTTCATCTGTACTCCCTTAAAAAATTGTCATTACTGTTTACTGTTTAAAATTTTCAGGCCCGAAATACATATAAACCTGTTTGTAAGCAGTCCAGTCAATACTCTTCTGCTTGGCTGATATTGATAAATTCATATAAAAATACAATCCGGGAGGATCTTCATCATAGATCTCAAGCATTCTGGCAAAAGCCTTATATCTTTCCTTCTGATCAACACTTGTGTCAAGAACTTTTCCGAGTTCCATGAATTCATCTACAAGAGGACCTCTCCATCCGAGTACTTTATAGGGATCATAACTTTTATTGTAGGTTCTCCAGAGGCATCCGGCAGGATCACCAAATGTATCTGTATTGGATGTATTTCTCATACCAAAATATCTTACGCCTTCTGTTTCATCCGCATTGACCTGTGCCCAGTTTTCCTTGATCTCTATCTGAACATTTATCCCTGCGGCTTTCCACATCTCTACCATGGTCTGAGCAACATTAACCTCGTTAGGGTAATAATCGTTCAAAATATAGTAGGGGATGACCTCTCCCTTATAAGCTGATTTTTTAACAAGCTTTTTGGCTTCCGCTAAATCATACTTAGGATAAGGATGGTCTTTTACATACATGTCAGCATATCCGGGATCGTTAATACCGTTGGGTATTTTTGTCCTGCCTGCAAAAAGGTTTTTAACTATAAGTTCCCTGTCTAATGCCAGGGACATTGCCTTTCTTAAGTTGACATCCATATAGGGTTTTTTGATATTGAACATCGTAGCAAGAAAGCTGGCGATCGGGCCGCCTTCAATAGCAAGATTTTTTTCCTGTTCTATCGTCGGTATCAGGTCAATAGAAACATTACTGATTACCTGATAATCACCTGCCATCAATCCTGCAATTCTGGCTGATTCTTCAGGTACAGATCTGAATATTAGGGTATCAACATATGGTTTACCGCCCCAGTATTGTTCATGCGCTTTAAGAACAAGCTGGTCCCCTGACGCAAATCTTTCTACCTTGAAAGGTCCTGTTCCTACAGGGTTGTTTGACCATTCTTCATAACTTTTAGCTTCCTGAAAAGCTCTTTTATTTATTATCTGAAACTGCGGAAGGCTTAACCTGTTTACAGCAAGAGGGTCAGTATCTTTTGAAATAATCCTTACAGTATAGGGGTCAATAATTTCAACCCTGTCAAAAAGGGCCCAGTATCCCCGTGCTCTTGTATGTCCGACAATCGGTTTTTCCCCGAAAAACCTTTCATCACTGAATGTCCATGCCACATCCTCGGCAGTAAACTCATCCCCGTTATGGAACTTGACTCCCTTTCTCAGCTTTAACTCCAGAGTCCTGTCATCAATACGCTTCCATGATTCAGCAAGGGAAGGCATAAACCCTTTGGTTCCCTTGAAGTCAAACTCAATAAGGTTGTTAAAAATATTGTACTGAACCCTGTATCTTGCCTGGGTAGTAGAAGCTCCTACTGTTAATGGTTCCGGCAGGGCCGGTACAGCAACATTCATAGTGGTAATCTTTGCTGTTTCTGCCTTTACCTCTTGTTTACCACCTGCAAACATTACTGGTGAAAGAAATAAAAGTAATGCACATAAAAAAAGCAGTGTAGTTTTTTTCATAATAGTTCCTCCATTATTAGATTATTATTTATTAATTGTATTACAGGAGGGTATAACACGGTATGAGGAATACATTCTATTTTGATGAAAATATAGGAGTTTTCCCTATACATTATTTTCAGGAAAACTATTTACATTTGAAGCGGCAAAATGATCTATTATGATTTCATGTTCAGCGAAATTGTTTTTTCAATATAGGATATCATGTTTTTCTTGTCAGTCAGGCTGCTTACAACATAATTTTCAAGATAATCATCCTTCTCAAAAGCGAAGTGTTCAAAAAGCTTTGTCGAATCGGTAGCAATGCCGAGAAGCCTGTCGCGTTCATTAATTCCGGTTACAGGTTTTGAATAGATATGGCCGCCGTAGCCGTAGATAATCAGATTATTCTTATCAAAAGCTGCTTCGGTATCCTTGCAGTATTTTAATGTAAACCGCAGCCTCGGGCATTGCTCAATCAGATAAAAATTATAATTGCGATGTCCGATGAAATTAATAAGCTCATTCAAATGTTTAATTACATAAGTTCTTTCAGGTTCATTCCTTTTTATTCTTGCCGCATACTCCTCAAAACAGTGTTTACAGACAATGTAGGTTACCTTGTATTTTTCCAGAAGCAGGACTAGAAGTTTTCTTCTTTCCACGGCAAGAAGTCTTTTAAGCTCGCTGTGGACAGGGTTTAGCTTGTCTCTTGCCCTGAGCTTGTCCCTGAAGGAAATATATTCCGGCGGTTCAAGCGTCGATGACGGTTTTTTGTTTATCAGGTATTTATCGCCGGGAATGCTTTCCAGGGTATAGAGCAGAAGCCCGTAATTGATATTTTCATAAAACGGCTGAAATCCTGTTATTTTTCTCGAACGGGCAATATTAAAAAATATTTCAAAATCATCTTCATAAATTTCCTGAAACCTGTAATCCTTTAAAACCTGGTTTATCTCTTCAAGTGAATAATTAAGTCCAGCGCCTATCGCGATTATCTTTTCCCTTCCAGGAGACATTATCTTCTCGTTACGAAGATAGTTGATATAGGTATTTGATACACCTGTTACTTTTGACAATTCATTCTGGGTAATTCCTCTCTTCAATAGCTGTTCTTTTCCAATTAGCTCTTTTATGGTTGTCAAATTAATACTCCTGAATTTAAGTATACTTAAATTTTATATTAACATTACTTTTTAATAAACATAATAACTAATTTAAATTTAAAAAAGGGCTGAAACAGCCCTTTTTTTAAATTTCCTATTGATTTGCATTCTTAAGTCCTAACCCCGACGCGGATATGTTTCCCGGTCTCAGATTCAGCAAGCGCCTCATTGATCTGGTCAAGATTGAAGACCTTGCTGACTATCTTATTGAAAGGATATTTGTCCCTGTGTTTTTCAAGGAATTTAAGCGCTGTACCGAGATGCTCAGGCTTGTAATTATGTATACCCTTTATTGTAATATACTTCCTTATTACCTGATTTGCATCAATGCCCTCCAGTGTGCTTCCGGGATTTACAAGGCCGCCGAGAAGATAACGTCCTCCAATTCTAAGAGCCTTTATGGCAAGCCCTACAACCTGTTTGGCTCCGCAGACTTCAATAACGACATCAATGCCAAAACCCCCGCTCATTTCCTTTAATTCCTTTACAATATCATCTTCACTGATTTTTAAAGTGTTATATGTTTTGGAAGCTCCAAACTGTCTGGCCATTTCAAGTCGCTCATCAATTATGTCTGTGACAATAACAGCTTTAGCCCCGGCCTCTACCGCAAGGGCGCACGCGTTTATGCCCAGCAAGCCCGCCCCCTGGATCATAACGATATCACCCTTTTCAATACCGATTGTTTCAACAGCGTTTACAACTGTCGACAGCGCGCAGTTAGCCGGCGCGGCAATTTCATCACTCAGTGTTTCAGGAACCTTGTAGACTGTCGTTCCCGGCATTATATAAATATATTCGCTGTACCCCCCGACAAGACCTGAGTTAAGCTCCTTATCTTCAATGCTTGCATGTCCGTATTTTTTAAGATGTATGCATTTCTGGGGCAGACCTTTTTTACAATAGAAACACTCCCCGCAGGAAGCCATGATTGTCCAGGATATCCTGTCTCCGATTGCAAGTTTATTGCCGAAACCGTCGAATTCAAGATTCGCGTCAAGCTGTACAATCTCCCCTACTATTTCATGCCCGAGAATCAAAGGAGTTGGTTCAACTCTCCTGCCTGTCGTAGTATGAAGATCAGAGCCGCATATTGTGTTAAATTTAACCCTGCAGACTGCAGCCCCTTTTTCCAATTTTTCCGGAAGATTAAAATCCCTTATCTCGACAGGGCTTCCGACCTTATAAAAAACTGCTGCTCTGGATTTTTTGTTCATCTTAAACTGCTCCTTTATTTTTTTTGTTCTCAAAATATTTTTCCAATAGCTGCATCAGAAAAACCCCGAGTAAAATCATAATACCAATAATATCTGTCAAAAGTCTTGTATGTATCAA
Source organism: Spirochaetales bacterium (assembly GCA_024233785.1). Classification (GTDB taxonomy): domain Bacteria; phylum Spirochaetota; class Spirochaetia; order CADAEX01; family CADAEX01; genus JACKPD01. The sequence goes on from JACKPD010000006.1 coordinate 11,206, forward strand.
CAGCAATGCGCCTGTTCCTACGATAATTCTTTCCAGTATACTGAGTTTTCTTAACATATACCCTGCTGTTGCAGTTCCGAAGAGCCAGGCGCCTATAGCTGCCATGATAAACACCCTTAAAACCTCAATTGAAAACGGCTGCTGGCCGAGCAGAAGAACAGGATTAAAAACAAAGAAATACGGAACAATATATGCAACAGCCGCAAGCCTTACAGCATGTCCGGCTGTAGGCCAGAATTTTCCTCCTGATATAGCAGATGCCGTAAAAGCGGTAATCGCGACAGGCGGCGTCAGGTCAGACATAATCCCGAAGTGAAAACAGAAAAGATGTGCCGCAAGCGGGTGAACCCCGGCCTGTATCATTACAGGAACTGTCAGAATAGTCATTAAGATATAGTTTGCTATGGTTGGAACGCCCATTCCAAGAATAAGGCACATAACCTGTGTAATTAAAAGCGTAAGCAGCAGATTGTTTTTTGATATGGATGATATGAAAGCTGCAAGCGCAGGGGCAAGACCTGTGAGTGTTGCCGTTCCGAGGACAATGCCCGCAAGGGCGGCCGGGATGGCGATAAACATCATGGTCTGTCCCGCATCGGTAAAAATCTCATATAACTTTTTCAATCCTATTCTGGTTTCCTTTCTTAGCCAGCTTAAGCCGATTGTAAGCCAGAAACTTATAAAACAGGCAGACATGGGTGTTCTTCCGATTACAAGCATCCACACGAGTGCAATAACCGGAATAAAAACATAACTGTGAGTAAGAGCATACATTTTCCACGGCTTTATTTCGTCCTTTGGAACGCCTTTTGCATGAATCTTTACCGATTCAAAATGGACCATTGAAAAAACCCCGAGATAATAGAGCATGGCGGGAAGAATTGCCGCAAGAGCTACCTTTATATAACTGATACCAAGGAATTCCGCCATTATAAACGCCGCAGCGCCCATTACAGGAGGTGTTATCTGTCCTCCCATTGATGCGGCTGCTTCAACGGCACCGGCCAGTTCAGGTGAAAGCCCTGTTCTTTTCATCAATGGAATTGTTACAATACCTGTTGTCGCAACATTTGATGATGATGACCCGCTTATCATTGCGAACATACTGCTTGCAACAACTGCCATTTTTGCAGGCCCCCCTACAAGGTGGCCGAAAATACCCTTTGCGATTGTAAGAAGGATGTCAGATACGCCTGATTTATGCAGCGCGGCACCCAGAAGTAGAAACATGGCTACATAACTTGCCGAGACACCGAGCGGAGAGGCCCAGACTCCCGAATCATTCAAAATCATGAACCTCACAATCATTTTCAGGCTGAACCCGGGGTGCTTGAATATTCCTCCGAAAAGATATCCGAACCTGCAGTAAAAAAGCATTACAACGCCAAGGGCTACAAGAACATTCCCCACAGCCCTGCGGGTAGCTTCAATTATCAGCATGAAAATAATTGCCCCGACAATAATATCAATCGTGTATACAATTCCGGCCCGCGATAAAATGTCGTCGGCATTGATTGCGATATATGAACATGTCAGTACAGCAAGAAGAGAAAGTAAATAATCATAAAAGGGTATCTTACGCTGAATATTTCCTTTGCTGTTTCTGTTTGAAGCGTAACGCATAAAGCAGATTATCATTGCCAGGCCTAGGTGGATGCTTCTCTGCCTTAGTCCGGTAAATAATCCGAAACCGCCTGTATAAAGCTGAAACACGGCAAGAACCGATGCAATAAAGGCTACAACCTTCAGAGAGAAAGGATTTAATACCCTTTTCCCCGTCATGGATATTTCAAGCTCTTCCGCTCTTTTTGCTATAAAGGCTTTTTCAATCTCTAGATTTTTTTCGTCTTCTAAATCATTTTGCGACCCGCTTTGCTGTTTCAAGTCGTTTTCAATGATTTCTACATCATTTTTTTCCATAATTTTAAAATACTCCATTATTTATGTACAGTTCCATGATTTATTCCAGATTATTCATCAGCCGTATTCCCGAATTTTCTTATCTGCATCAAATAGATATTAAATTGAAAGGTACAGGCTGTTATGCCTGTACCTTTTGCTGAAAACATCTTGAATTATTTTATTAAGCCTTTTTCCCTGTAGAACTTTTCAGCTCCTGGATGTAATGGTATAGGTCCCTGCGCGATAAGAGCAGTTTCAAGTTTAACCTGTCTTGCGGATGCGTGTATTGCCTGTATTTCGGCTACCCTTTTGTAAATTGCAGTCAGATATTGATAAACAAACTCAGCCGGGACTGAAGCATCGCAGAGCGCAGCGCCGTAGTCGCCAACTGTTTCAACAGGTTCTGTCTGGCCGTTATATGTGTTGGCGGGGATTGTTATCGGAACCGGCCAAACCTGTTTCTTAATCAAAGCTTCCCTTTCCTTTCCTTCAATAGGAAGAAGCCGGCAGGGATTCTGTGTTGTCGCCGACATGATCGAACTTGAGGGAACTGAAGTCTGATATCCGATCAGTTCAAGCTGCCTGTCCTTGAAAGCCATTTCCCTTTCTGTATGCTGCATTGGTTTCCACTGCATGTCCTTAGGTGTAAGACCATAAATATCAAGAATTTCAATATATGCTATTTCATTTCCGGAACCGGCGCTTCCCGGGCTTATGCTCCTCCCTTTCATATCATAGAATGTGTTAATTCCGCTGTCCTTGTGAACAAGGGGCTGAAGTACTCCCGGCCAGAGAGAATACATGTATCTCAGGTTTTTATTTGCCCCTTCCTTCTCAAACAGTTTTTTCCCGTTATATGAAGCATGGGCTACATTAGATTCAGCCCATCCGAATGTAAATTCACCGGTTTTAAGCAGCCTGAGGTTTTCAAGTCCTCCGCCTGATGCCTGAACAATCAGTTTGTATTTTGTTTCTTCCCCGACTATGGTTCCAATTTTGACAGCAACTGGATACCAGCTTCCGCCTACACCGGAGGTTCCGAAAACAAACTGTGTCGCGGTACTTTCTTTTACTTCACCGCCGGCTCCTGATTCCGCTTTACCCCCTGCAAACAAAAATGCAGCAGAAAGCATAAGGACAAGAATAACTAAAACAGTTTTTTTAAACATCTCGTTCTCCTTTAAAAAAATATTTTTATCTTAATTAAACTTAAGTTTAATTTTTAATCATTTATTTATTCCAGTGACGGGAGTCCCATAACCGGAATAGAAAAATCAGACTATATAGCCGCCTTCGATAAGAGCGGGAAGGTCTTTTACGCTTTCGATTACATGAGTATGCCAGTACTTTCCCCATGCGGTAACAGGTCTTGGACCGCTTAATACACCGATTACAGCCCTGCAGCCGGCATTATAACCCTCAAGCATGTCAGCGGGAGTATCGCCGATTTTAAGTACTTCACGAACGTTCTGAATATTAAAGTGGTTCATAGCGTGAAAAATCATGAATGGCGCCGGCCTGCCCTTTCCTTCCGATACCATATCAAGGTCAACAGAAAGGTCTACCAGTCCGTCCCTTACCCAGCCGGTTGCATCCATTATTGCCGAGGTAACATCGTTGTGAAAACCTGTATCTGTTGCAACCTTAATGCCGTTTTTATGGCACCATTTGAAAACATCAGACGCCCCTTCAACCTCACGGCATTCTTTTTTATAGTGGGCAATCATTATCTCGACATATCTGTCATAAATTGCCTTAGCCTCTTCATAAGTCGCAGGATCAAGACTTTTCTCAAAATCCCTGAAATCGATATTATTTCCCCGTGATCTTGAAATAAGAAACTGGTAAAGATGTATCTTGTTTGTTCCCATGTGAAGCAGTATTTCATCAGGAGTTACATTGAGTTTATATTCCTGTGCCGCTTTATAGAGACAGTCCCTGACTCCCGTATCGTCATAAACAGTTGTCCCGGAAAGATCAAACATGATCATTTTAATTTCGCTTGTAATTAGTGCCATTTAAAAACCTCCAGATAATTATATCTATATTTATACACGATATTATTGACAAGTCAATATTTATATTAAATAAACTTAAATATTATGTTTAAATTATTGCATTTTGATGTAAATTTTTATATTTCACATAGATGCCTTTCCTTATTTTGCCCCTTTAGATATAAGCATCCGGACCATATCAGCAGAAGCGTTTGATTTCTTGGCGATATCAAGTACACTCTCTCCAGTTCCGGTGCGGCTGTTTACCTCAACTCCTTTGGCGATAAGATACTCCGCAATAGACGGATTATCAGCATGATAGGGGGTATAATTGGAGTTCTGTATATTAACATCAAGCCCCTGGGCAGCATAGTGAAGCGCATTAAACCCGGCGCTGTCAGCTGCCGCAGTATCAGCTCCTTTTTCCACAAGAAATTTTACAATATCGGGATATCCGTATTTTGATGCGATATGAAGGGCCGTTCTGCCGCTTTTATCCTCCGCGTTTATATCAGCTCCGGCAAAATATAGAAGCCTTGCAATTTCCACGGAAGCCCTGAATACAGGAGTATCAACTCCCCCGCCGGCTGATGCGGTTCTCATCAGGTAGATGCTGCCTTCACAGCCTGAATGCAGAGGCCTGATGCCGTTTTTATCCGTGAGGTTTACATCAAGGCCCGAGAGAATAAGAGCCTGGGCAATATCCTCAGCGCCGAACCGCGATGAGAGGTGAAGAAGGGACTGCCCGTTTCCGTCTATCTGGTAAATATCAAGCCCTTTTTTCTGAAAAAAAGAAAACAGCTCCAGAGAATATCTTTTTACAATTGTGAGGTAAAGCAGCCTGCCGGATTTTACAGATGCCCCTTTTTTAATAAAATATCTTACTGTCTCTTCATTGACATCAAAAGCTTTTTCAAATAATAGCATATCCCCGGAACTTAACGCATCAGGATCAGCACCTGCGTCAAGGAGCAGTTTTGCGGATTCTACAGAGCGTGTCTCAAGCGCGATTTCAAGCGGCAGCTTGCCCTTTATCCTGTAGTCGGAGGAGAGCCCTCTTTTGTTCGGGTCGGCGCCGTATTCAAGCAGGAGTTTAATAAAGCTGTGCCCGCTGGTATTATCCCAGGCAGCTGTACCCAGCGGCGTGTCGCCCGAGATCCCGGTATCTGCGACATTGGCAAGAGAGGGGTTTTCCGCAAGCAGGGCTTTTACTTCTTCATACTGATTTTTTCTTATAAGAACATGAATTGAGGGTTTTTCATTTTTGTCAAGCATGACAGGCAGCATATAAATGCAGGAATCAAGCAGAAGAAGCAGCCCTGCCGCAATTAGTAATTTAAATGCTGATTTAACCATACAGCACTCTCCTTTGCATATTATTTTACAATGATTAAGATAATAATGCACGGAATATAATGGGCGGGAATTAAAACCGGGGCCTTAACCCCGGTTTTAAAGTTATAGTTATCTTAGTTTACCAAGAGCAATTGTTGAATTGTGTCCGCCGAATCCGAAAGAGTTTGACAGTACTGTTTTTACGTCCTTTTTAACTACTTCCATGTTGAGCGATTTCAGTTTTATTTCAGGGTCCTGGTTGAATATATTGATGTTCGGAGGTATTTTACCGTCCCTGATCGCAAGGGCGCAGATTATCCCTTCAACAGCAGCGGCAGCGCCGAGAACATGGCCGTGCATTGATTTTGTACTGCCTACACAGATATTTTTATCATCATTGTTCAGCAGCTTTAAAATTGCTTTTGACTCGGCTATATCGCCTACCGGTGTTGATGTCCCATGGGTATTGATGTAGTCAATATCCTGCGGATTTATTCCTCCCATATTCAATGCCATTTTCATGGAAGCATAAGCCCCGTTTCCTTCAGGGTCCGGTGCGACAAAATCATACGCGTCACCTGTCATTCCGGAGGAAAGGAGCTCGCAGATAATGTTTGCCCCTCTTTTTCTGGCATGCTCATACTCTTCAAGGACAAGAATGCCTGAGCCTTCACCCATTACAAATCCGTCCCTGTCCTTGTCAAACGGGCGGGAAGCGGTCTCAGGTGAATCATTTCTGACTGATACAGCCCTCATATTTGAGAACCCCCCGACTGCCAGTTCAGATATAGTCCCTTCAGCGCCGCCCGCGAACATGACATCAGCCATTCCAGTTTTTATAATCATGGAGGATACGGCAATTGCGTGGTTTGAAGTCGCGCATGCGGTCTGGACGCTCATGTTCGGGCCCTTGATGCCGTAGAGCATGCTTATGAAGCCGGCAGCTATGTTGCCTATGGATAGAGGGATGTAAAAAGGGCTGATTCTTCTGGCCCCTTTTGTGGCAAGGGCCACTGAATTTTCATGCTGGACAGTAAGTCCCCCTATGCCGCTGCCAATTATAAGGCCGGTCCTGTAAGGATCTTCAATTTTTACGCCTGATGACTCGTAAGCTTCTTTCATTGCGGCGGCAGCATAATGGCAGAAGAGGTCCATTCTCTTAGCAATTTTCAGCTGCTCCTCTGTATAGTATTTTTTATAGTCAAAATCCTTAATTTCAGCTGCTATCTGGCAGGGGACGGATGATGTATCGAATTTTGTGATTTTTCCTACCGCGCATCTGCCGGCAAGAACGCTCTTCCAGGTCTCTTCGACATTATTTCCGAGAGGATTTATCGTTCCCATTCCGGTAATTACCACTCTTCTGGTTTCCATAAAGTCCATCCTTAAATAAAAAGTGATTATAAAATAACACAGCTGTAAATGAAATTCTTCCGGAATTATCCGTTTTTTTTGTGCTATTGTCTGATTCACTCTTTTATGAGATAATCTGATTATATGAAACTGCTATTTTTCGTAAGAAATATTGTAATAAATGAAAAAAACAGGACAAATATCACAAAACATTCACATGATTTCCATGAAATTCTCTATTGTACGGAAAGTAATTCCACAATCATAACATCAGGTGATTTGTTGTTTTATCCGGCAGGCCAGGACCACTTTATCAGTTATGAAAAGGGCAACCAGATAAAACTTTACCAGCTTTATTTTTCGGAAGAACTTTTTTCAACTTCAGTCAATATAGAAAAGGAAGCCCTGTACATACTCGGGCAGATCAAGCTTTACCTTAAAAAGGGGAACCTCCTTCGCCTCTCGAGAATTGGTTCCGAGAGGATTTTAAAGCTTTTTGAAAGCATGAGGTGGGAATTTACAAAGAGGTACAGGGGATATTCCTGGACAATAAGGCTCAAACTGATTGAACTGCTTGTTACAGTAATCAGGGACAGGGAATTCAAGCTGCCGATAAGGGGCGAGATGGGGAAACCTCTTTCGAACAGCCATATCCAGGATGTGCTTTTATACCTCGACGCTGATTACATGAACAGGATAACAATAGAGAACGTACTGCAGTTTTCCCCTTTAAGCAGAAGCCATTTTCACGCTTTATTTAAAAAAGAGACTGGTGAGACATTTATCGGATACCTCAATAAACTCCGCTGTGAAAAGGCATGTGAAATGCTGGTTGCGACAGACGATACTGTTCTTGATATATCCTTAAAAGCGGGATTCAATAATTTAAGCCATTTCTGCCATACATTTAAGGAGATTAAAGGGATTTCCCCGACAAAGTTCAGGTCACAGGCAATGATGAGAAACCCGGTTTTAGTCTAAAGAGGAATTATTTCACACCGCATCCACTGAACCGGATTTTTTTTCAAGCTTTTTCAGTATGGCAAGGCACCCGATCCCTGCTGTAAACACAAGCAATAGAAATGCAGCAGTGAACCGCGGGTTAAGGGCAGACATCATCCCCGCCAGGTAGCTGAAAGGGGCGGTCCCACCGTATATTACAGCATAAACAATGGACATGGTTTTAGCCCTGTGATTGTCGTCAACCTGGTTCGCGAAGCTGCTGTTGATAAAAGGGGTCACAAGGGCATACCCGACAGCGCCGATAACAGTGGAAATCATTGCGGACATAAAACTTCCCATAGGCGCGATTAAAAGGATTCCATAGCTTAATATCAGCGTTATAAATCCGAACAGAAGGGGCTTTTTTGGATCGTGTCTGCCAAGGGCAGGCATGATAAAGATATAGATAAAAAGAACAATGGCGGAAGTTACAGCCGGAAAAACAGCAAGGTCTGCCTGCGGAAGGCCGAGTCCCCTGTTAAGAATAATCCCGAGAAAAATATTTTTAAGCTGTATATGGATATTATTAAGCAGAACAAGAAAAAAAGCAGTCAGGGCTGCGGGGTTTGTCACAAGAAGGCGGAGCGCGACCGGGTACTGCCTGAAGGTTTGAAAAACTGTATACCTTTTAGATTCCTCAATTTTTATCAGGCCTGTTTTTGTCTCAGTTGTAAGTTTGTTCCTGATTAAAATCATTGCGGTCATTGATACAAAAGCGAAAAAATAAAGCGCCCTTACAGCCGGAACAAGCGAAAATTTAAGAATAAGCCATCCCGCGAAGGGGGCAAAAAAGCCTGCCAGAATGTTCGCGACCTCAACCCATGAGTAAATATGCACCCGCTCTTCAGGTCTTGCGTCTTCAATCATCAGGCAGTTCCAGGAGTTCTGGACAATCCTTACGCTTGCGTTAAGTATTCCTGCAATCATGAAATAATGGATATTCTGAGCCGATGCCCAGATAAGTGTCGGTAAAGTCCATGCTGTTATATCGAAGATAATGGAGGTTTTTCTCCTTCCCAGCCTGTCGGTAATAAATCCTCCGGCAAGGGCGAATATCATCTGGAATGTAAGGCCCACTGCCGAGACAAGCCCTATCTCCCTGTTTGTAAGGCCGAGGGCAAGCATGTAAAGCGATGCATAGGTTATGTAGAGATTGAAAGGTATACCCCATAACGGTTCAAGTGCAACACAATACCTGGTGTTGGGATTAAATTCTTTAAGAGTGCGGAAAGGCTCCATCATTTTTTCTTTTACTGACATCTTAATCCTGTCTCTATTTGTAACCAAAGCCATGTAAAAAACTTACTGTCTTTATCTACATTATTGATTTATATATCCAAAATACTCAAGGCGCGATATAGTATATTTTATGGAGGAAATGATATGCCGACAATTAAATCTGATAAAATTGAAGTTTCAGCAAAAACCAGGGGAGCTGAACTTACCAGCATAAAGAGCAAGGACGGGACTGAATACCTTTGGCAGGCAGACCCTGCATTCTGGCCCAAACACTCTCCCCTTCTTTTCCCGATCATAGGAAGTATTCCGGATAAAAGCTATGTGTTTGAGGGAAAAACCTATCATCTTGAGAATCATGGATTTATCTGGACAAAAGAATTCAAACTTGCTGAGGAAAAAGCTGATTATATGAGGTTTGAAATTACTGAAAGCGAAGAAACACTTGCTGTTTACCCTTTCCGTTTTACCCTGTCGGTGGGATACAGGGTAAAAGGGGATGTCCTTTCAGTTGAATACCAGATAAAAAACAGCGATTCAAAAACAATATACTTCTCTATCGGCGCCCATCCCGGATTCAGGGTGCCTGCACAGATGAGCGACAAAAGGGAAGATTATGATATTATTTTTGAGAAAAAAGAAACTGTTAAAAGATATTTTCTCAACAAGGATAATGTGTTAAGCGGGGAATCGGAATTTTTCCTTAAAGACAGCGACAGGACGGAAATCAACCGGGAGCTTTTTGAAAAAGGGGCGATAGTACTTAAGGAGCACAAGTCAAGAAGTGTTTCACTTAAAAGCAGAAAATCCGGCCGTTTTGTAAAGCTTGACTTCAAAGGGTTTCCCTGCCTGGGCATATGGTCGCCCAAGGGGGACACACCTTTTGTATGCGTTGAGCCCTGGTACGGAGTAATGCCGCTTGCGGGTTCCACTCAGGATATCACGAAAAAAGAAGGGATCATAACCCTTGAAAAAGGGAAGGTTTTCTCTTCGGTTTATAATATTACAGTCGGTTAAACTACAATCTGCATTCCGTCATACGCAGTTTCAAGTTCTACTTCATCAAGCCTGTCAAGCATATCCTGGCCCATATGGGTCAGGATTATTTTTCTGCTTTTAATTTCATCAAGGTGATCGGAGAGTGTTTTATAGCTCAAGTGATTTTTCATTACTTTCTCAAAATAATATGCCTCGCATATGAAAAGATCGGTTCCGTCAGCTGTCTGAAGGAGGCCCCGGCACCACTCGGAATCGCCGGAATAACCCAAAACCTTTTCGCCGCATCCGATACGGCAGGAATACGAAGGGGCACCGCTTCCATGCACGGCAATAGCCGGCATTACGGTGAATGACGCGATAACAGATGGTATGTCAGGCTCAATTTCCATAAACTGGATATCAAAATTTCTTTTTGCTTCCCAGGAACCGGGATAAAAAACTTCCATTGCCTCCTGCACCCTTTTTCCAAGTCCCGGAGGGCCTGCTATCAGCAGGGGGCGGGTTCTCCGGGTAATAAGCTGGGCGTCAAGAATAAAAAAGGGGAGCCCTCCAAAATGATCACCGTGAAGATGGCTTATAAGGATGGCGTCAATATCTCCCGGATCAAAGGAGAGTTTTCTCATGCTTACAAGGACAGTAGCGCCGCAGTCGAGAAGCATACTGCCGCCCGCTGATGCGATATGAATACAGGACTGGTCTCGCCCACCGCTTCCGAAGTTGTCTCCACTCCCGAGGAATGTGACAATAATGTGATTTCCCTCAAGCAGGTTTTCCATATTTTGAAGTAAAGGTTTAATATCAGCAGTTTTCATATGATATAATTTCCAGAGTGAAATAAAATAATATATAATAATGATAATTTCTTTTGTATGAGTATGCAAGAAGAGGTATAAATCTATGAATATTTTTTTCCATCAGACAATACTCGGAAAAATAGGGATAGCAGAGGAATCAGGGATAATAAAACATCTTATCTTTGAAAATGATAAAATGATTCCTGATGCTGAATTAAAGGAAACAGAAGTTTTAAGGGAAGCGTTCAGGCAGCTTGATGCCTACCTGACAGGAAATTTAAGGGTTTTCACTTTACCGCTGGATCCTGACGGGACAGATTATATGAAAAAAATCTGGAAGCTCCTTCAGAAAATTCCGTACGGAGAAACTGCAAGCTACAAGGATATAGCTGCCTCATCAGGCAATGATAAAGCATCAAGGGCAGTCGGGCTTGCGAACAACAGAAACCCTCTGCCTGTTTTTATTCCATGCCACAGGGTGATCGGCAGCAATGGTAATCTTGTCGGATACGGAGGAGGGCTTGATATCAAAAAAAAGCTGCTTGATATCGAGAAAAATTATAGCGGTAAATAAAAAAAGCAGTGGAAATTTTCCATCTGCTTTTCTTTTTGTTAATCAATTTGCTATTGCAGCCAGAAGTAAAAAATCACCTCATCACCTGCACCTGAGATACATAGCTCTGTGAAAATCCCTCAATATCCCTGACCCAGTAAAGGAATTTTTCCGCCTCTTCCTTCGAGGGATACGCGCCGATCCTTACCCTGTAAAAATTCTTGCCGTCCACAATCTTGGTCTGAAGGGTTGCGGCAAAACCTTTGGAAGCCAGGAGTTTTCTCGCTTCCTCCGCCTTAGCCTGAGAGGAAAAAGATCCTGCCTGTATCCAGTATTCCGTCACTTTCTTCGGGGCTGGAGGCGCAGGCTTCTTCTCTGGCGCCGGCGCCGGTTTTACGGGCGCAGGAGCTGCAGCTGCCGGGGCTGCTGCTTTTTGAACAGCCGCAGGTTCTTCCTTTTTAACATTAAGTGTTACTACTGCCGGATCTTCTTCTTTTATACCGGGATACGGCACATCATCTTTTCCAATACCTTCGCCGTAGACAACAACAAAATCCTCATCTCCTTCTGCAGCATCCGGTGTTTCAGTTTCTACGACACCCGGATATTCTTCACTTGATCTTGCCCATTCCACAGGATCAAAATTATCTGCAGCCGGAGAATTTCCTGAAGCTGACATAGAACTGCCTGAAGATGAAGGTCCGAATACAAAAAGAACAGTTCCAAGCACCGCAAGGAGCAGTACTGCAACCGAAAGGATAATCCATAATATTTTCTGCTGTTCCATATAGGTTTTATTTCCTTGAATCAATTATTTTTAAAACCCTATCCACACTGGAAACAATTTCTTCAATATTCCCAGAGTTGTTTATATTATAAGTATCGACATCTTTTCCGGTTAGATTAGATTTGAGCTTCCTTTGTGTGATTATTCTGTCCAAAACCGCTCCCGGCGGAAGCTGGTCTCTAAGAAGCGCCCTTTCAACTCTTTTTAAAAGCGGCGCTTTCACCCATACGACAATGTCACACAACTGATGAAGCCCCATCTGGGCAAGAATGGCCGCGTTGATAAGGATGTTTTTCCCTTTTTGTTCTTCAATAAGCTTTTTCACCATCTGAGTCATTTCGGGATGAACAATTTTTTCAAGAAGGTGCTTCTGATCTTTGCTTTTAAAGACAATCTTTCCAAGGGCAGCCCTGTTGACTGTCCCGTCGCTAATTACTGAACTTCCGAATGTTTTTTCAATTTCATCCTTTTTAAGATCAAGGGCCGCATGTCCAAGTTTGTCTACTTCAATATGGAAATATCCCCTCCTCTCAAACTCTGCCGCTACAGCATTTTTACCTGAACAATATTTACCGGTTATTCCTACAATCATCAGTGCATCTCCCCCCAGCTTTCGCCGGTTTCTATACTAACTCTCAAAGGAGCCTTTAATTTCATAACACCTTCCATCTCATCCTTTACAAGTGTTTTCATTATATCAACCTCATTCAGGGGAACTTCGAATATAAGCTCATCATGGACCTGCAGGACAAGGCGGGACTTGAGTTTTTCCTTTTCCATACGTGAATTAATACTTATCATGGCAAGCTTTACAATATCTGCGGCAGAACCCTGTATCGGAGTGTTGACCGCAATCCTTTCCGCCCCGTTTTTTACATTTTTATTGCTGCTGTTTATTCCGTCAATATAACGTTCCCTGCCGAGTATTGTTTTTACAAATCCGTTTTCTTCCGCGAATTTCACAGTTGAATCAATAAAAAGCCTGATTGAGCTGTAACGGCTGAAATACGATGAAATAAACTCATCCGCCCTGCTTCTCGGTATCTGAAGCTCCCTGGCAAGGCGGAAACCGCTCATGCCGTACATTACACCAAAGTTTATTGTTTTTGCAATCCTTCTCTGTTCAGAGGTCACTTCTTCCTTTGCAATGCCGAAAATAAGGGAAGCAGTAAGGGTGTGTACATCATTTTTCTCCCTGAAAGCCTTCTGAAGCTCGGGATCGCCTGAAAGATGGGCAAGGACAACAAGTTCTATCTGGGAATAGTCGGCGCTCATAAAAACCCGGCCGGCGGAGGGGATAAATGCCTTTCTTATCCTTCTCCCCTCTTCATCCTTGATTGGAATGTTCTGCAGATTCGGATTTATACTTGAAAGCCTTCCTGTCGCAGTCCCTGTCTGCCTGTAGGTTGTATGGATCTTTGATGTCGAAGGATCTGCAATGAGGGGAAGGGCATCAACATATGTTGATTTGAGTTTTGAGAGGGCCCTGTATTTAAGCACCAGCGCAGGGACCGGGTCTACCCTTGAAAGCTCCTCCAGCACAGAATTATCTGTTGAATATCCTGTTTTAGTCTTTTTACCTGTTTTCAGCTGCCTGTCTGTAAAAAGGACTTCCTGCAGCTGCTTTGTTGAGCTTACGTTAAAAACCTTGCCGCAGAGGATGTGGATCTCGCTTTCAAGCGCTCCGATCGAAACACCGAGCTCCGTGCCGTAAGCCTCAAGGACATCACGGCGGATCCTCACCCCTTCAAGTTCCATATCAGAGAGGATTGTGACAAGCGGCATCTCGACATCAAAGAAAAGCTTTTCCATTTTGCGCTTTTCTATCTGCCTGCTGAAAACTGAGTAGAGCCTGTATGTAATATCAGCATCCTCGGCAGCATATTCCGTTGCTCTATCAAGAGGTACCTGATCAAAAGTACCTCCGTCCGGTACCACATCCTTGAAATGGATTGTATTGTATTCAAGATAATACTCTGCAAGATAGTCCATTCCGTTGGAGGTAAGGCGGCTGTTAAGCAGCCAGGATGCGATCATTGTATCAAACCAGATATTTAACGGTTTTATCCCCCATTTGCGGAGCACCTTGTAGTCGAATTTTATATTCTGCCCGACAAGCTTAAGGTTTTTATCCTCAAGAATTGTTCTAAGCCGGTTTTTTACAATTGTTTCAGGAAGGATTTCTTTCCCTTCAACCTTCAGAGGAATATAGAAGCCGCTGCCGGATTCTACAGAGATTGAAAAACCTACAGGGTTTGCCTTGATTGTATCAAGGCCGTCTGTTTCAATATCAAATGAAAATATTTCTGCTTTTTTAACCTTTTCAATAAGGCTGTCAAGCATATGTATATCTGTAACTGCTTTATAGGATCCTTTCCCCTTAAGCACTGCAGCCTCATCCGCGCTGAAATAATCAGAAAGGGAAAAAGCGCCCGACTGTTCAGGAGCCTTTGCAGGCGTACCCGGGTAACGGCTTGAAGGCTCTCCCGGGATTCCCGTTTTTAAATCCTCATCCGCAGTTTTACCCGGCTCATCTTCGGTTATCCCCGGGCCTGTACCTTCACCTGCATCACCTGATCCTGTTTTTTTAGCAATCCACGATACAAGACTTTTAGCGTTTTCAATTTCAAACAAGGGGACAGCGCCTGCAAAATCAAGCGCATCAAGCGAAAAATCATCAGGCAGCGCATCAATGGCAACATCATCGCGAAGTGCGACAAGTTCACGGCTCAGCATGCAGCTCTCCCTTCCATCTTCCAGTTTTGATTTTACACTGCCCTTAATTTCTTCAATATTGCTGTAAATCCCCTCAATACTGCCGTATTCAAGAAGCAGTGAAGCTGCATTCTTGGGGCCTATCCCCTTCACCCCGGGGATGTTGTCGGCGGAGTCGCCTGTAAGAGAAAGGTAATCCATTATCTGATGGGGATACACTCCGTAGTGGGTAAATACTTCATCGCTGCCCAGTTCCTCGTACCCGTTTTTTTCAGGCCGCAGCACTTTTGTATATTCGCCGACAAGCTGCATAAGGTCCTTGTCGCCTGTAATAATCCTGCAGTTCTTTTTTTCTTCGCTGCAGATCCTGGAAAAAGTGGCGATAAGGTCATCTGCTTCAAATCCGCTTACTCTGATAATTTTTATTCCGATTGTTTCAAGAATCTTTTCAATTCTTGGAATCTGATCATGCAGATCTTCGGGTGTCTTGTCCCTGGTTGCCTTGTATTCGCTGTATTTCTCATGCCTGAAGGTCGGGCCGATGGAATCCATCGCGACAGCAAAATGGTGAGGATCATATCTGTCAAAAAAGCTGAAAAGTGTCCTGAAAAAACCGAATAATGCTGAGGTATTTTCGTTGTTCTTATTATAAAGAGGGGCACGGAGAAAAGCAAAATAAGACCGGTATATAAGGCTGTATCCGTCAAGGATATAAAAAGAGGAATCTTTCATACAGATATATCTATCATTTCAGACGATTGTATAAAAGATATTTCCCCTCCGGTTCGTGTAATTTTAGATGTTTTTGCCATTCCTGCAAGACGGATGCTGTATTTTCCCATCTGGTTTTTCAATTCTTTCACAAGATTATCAATAGAATCGAGGTAACAGCTGTTCACCTGCGCAATTCTTTCTTCGAATTCGTCAACCTGCCGTAGAAAATCAGCGCACACGGAATCATCCGCGCATGTCTTTCTGATATCCGCAGTCATAGCTGATGCGCTCCTGTGGTAAAGGGAAGCTTCATGCACTATTTCAGCTGAATGTTTTATCTGGAGAGAGAGTTTTTCCGCATTTTCATCTGACAGCGACGCGCACTGATGCTGGACCGCCTTACTGGATATCATAAGACACTCAAGTGTTCTTGCAAGATACCGTAAAACAGTTTCTTCAGCTTTACCGGCTGCCCTTCCGGAATATCCGCCGGAATCCATATCAGACAATCTGCTACCCCGCGATATCTATGCCCATGCTGCCGCCGTTTGACGTGTTATCCCGGGTGTTTTCAATCTGTTTCCATGCTGACCTTAGTTCGAACAGCATATTCCTCACCGGTTTGATGGGCTGGGAATCCTTGTCAAGATTTGCGGCCATGAGCTGCTGGTTAAAATAGACATAGAGGCTGAAAAGATTGCTGGCTATATCTTTTCCTTTATCAAAATCAAGAGAAGCAGACAATTCGGTAATTATCTCCTGGGCGCGGATTATCGCGCTGTTTACCCTGTCGTACTTTTTTGTCCCTGAATCAAGATTGCTTATCGCCCTGTCTATCTGCTTTATCGCCTCATCATAAAGCAGTACAATAAGCTTACCCTGTCCCGCAGTTTTAATTGAAGTTTCACGATACATATTTAAAGGATTCATAAAAAAACTTACCCCTCTTGTTTATATTTATTTTAAAAATAAATCCCGTTTAAATTTTATTTTGCCAGATTTATCTGGGCAGTTACCGGTACTATTTCATAACCTGAAGCTATCAGATCATTTATAAGGACCTCTATGCACTGGAAAAGATAGTCCGACCTTCCGTTTTCAGGCTTTCCGATTGTAATCGGAATAATCGAGCCTGGTTTTTTATCAGCAGATATGGATTCAAGAAGCTGAGATGCCGGTTTGTAAAACTGACCGGTTCCATAGCTGGTGTCCCTGTCAGATTTTGAATCGAGCGATATAATATCCCTTCCAATATAAGTATAATTCATCTTTCCGGCAGCCTCAATCATCATTGAATTGACAAAATAATTTGGAGCGTGCCAGAGGAGCGATAATTCACGTCCGGTAGTCCTGAAATACTCATCCTCATTGCGTGCAAGACCTTTTACTATAAAATCGCTGTCTATTCCATACCTTGAATCAGTTAAATCAAAGTAATAATAAAAAAGAGATCCTGTCTCATGTCCTGAATCAGCTATTTCATTAACAGCTCCCGGATGTCTCTTTATGAAATCCCCGCTGACAAAAAAAGTAGCCTTAATTCCGTAATCAGAGAGAACGTTAAGGATTTCCGTAAGACCGCTGTCATCCTTTACCGCGTTAAAAACAAGAGAAATATATCTGCCTCGGGTGCGTGACCCGTGTTTGAAATTTTTGGGGTCTACCGGTTCCTCTGTTTTAGGAATAGGATCATATTTGATAGAAGGCAGCGGGAATAGCGCTTCAGTTTTATAGCCCTTAATGTCCCTTAGATATACAATATTTTTATAACTCCCGCCGGGATAGTTTTCCAGATAAAGACGGTATAAATCAGAATCATTTACTGACCCTGAAAATGTTACAGGAGAAGAGCTGCTCCATCCGCCGTTTCCGTCCCACCTGAAATAATTCCCGTCCGCTTTGCAGATAATCGACTTTGAAGGGGTCTGGTATCCGAAAGATTCAGCCTGGGATACTGTAATAAGGTCTTTTTCCCCTGTTCTTGTTTTTCTCATTTCTGAAATATTTTTACCGAAGATCGCGATATCTTCATTATTAAGCCAGATTACATGCAACGGAGTGTTAAAATCATATTCGCGGAAGGTCCCCCAGCTCTGGTGCCATTTTATGCTTATTCTGTTTTCTTTTATCAGGGCAATCTTGCTGCCGTCCGCAGAGAGGGCCATTCCAAAAACACCTGTCTCATCAAGTCGTATGAAATCCGGTTCTCCGCCGGAACTGTCTGTCAAAAGACGGAAGACTGCTGTCTCTTTTTTTCCTTTTATTATTGTTGATGTAAGCACGGTAACAATACCGTCATCCCCCCAGACCAGTTCCTTTATCATGGTGTTGCGAGGAAGGAAAATATGGGGAAGAGATTTTACATCCTTCAGGCTGAAAAGAACATCCTTATCAAGGCGGTAATAGAAGAGGTTTCTTCCCCCCTTGCTGATTATAATTTCAGAACCTCCCGGAGATATCCAGTAGTTGTCAAAATTGGGGTCATAGGTAAATGGGATCTTGCCAAGAACTTCGCCGGTGTCTATATATTCACTGTAAAGGGAAGTTGTAAAGATTTCAGAGCTTCTTATCTTGAAAATAAAAGAATCTTTCAGGAAAAACAGGCT
This sequence comes from Spirochaetales bacterium, assembly GCA_024233785.1. Lineage (GTDB taxonomy): Bacteria > Spirochaetota > Spirochaetia > CADAEX01 > CADAEX01 > JACKPD01. Next base: position 29,199 of record JACKPD010000006.1, read on the forward strand.
GTTCCCCGACCATACCGCGTTGTTGATTCTTCCGCTGCCGGTTTTTCTGAAATTCTCGGCAACAGAGCTTCCAGGGGAAGAAGGGTCTACAGTATGATAATAAAGAGTTCCGCTTTTCTCATAAATAAGTATTTTCGAATCGCCCGACCATTTGACTTTAGGTTTTCCGTAGCAGTACTCCACATTGGAAGAGATTATTGCCTCCCTGTTATTAATCAGGTCAAGAAGAACAAGGTTCCCGTACCCGGGGGAGGTTTTTACCATATAGACAAGCCAGCCTCCGTCAGGAGACGCGTCAGTCCCTGAAATCTTTCCTGTCTGCACCTGGCTTCCGTTGACAAACGCTGGAAACTCAAGAACAGGCTGGAATCTTTTAAGTGTGGTATCGCTTCTGAAAACCCCGAATCTGTTGCTGATCTGGATAATCCCTTTTTCAGAAAGGTAAAGTACATTTTCAGGAAAAAAAGTAAGCTGCTGCATAATCTTTGTATCAAGCTCAGCCTGAAATAAAGTATTATAGCTGCTGATCCGGTTTTCACCCGGCAGGTCTACGTCAGCAGTGAAAAATGCTTCTTTCGGGGAATAAAGATTTATTCCCCCAAAACTTACCTCTGCGTTCAGTGAAAGCAAGGGGAGAAATAACAGGGCCGCCAGAACAGAATGGCATAAAAAATTCTTTCTTTTCATAGATATAAGATTTTCGGCAAAAATCAGGCTTTTATTCATGAAAAATTTATCCTGATTTACTGAGATTTAAAGCAATTACCGCTATTTACTGTAAAACATATTACCTCATCGCCCTAAATACTGCCATATCCCCAAATCCATAGTTCTTTTCATGCAAAGAAGCAGCTTTGCTCATCTATTCAGAGAAATAACAGGATATCAATTATACCTTATATTGATATCAAGGCCGTTTCTTTGCTATTATAACAACCGTTAATCATCTTTATGATTATAATAAAAGGAGAAATAATGAAAACAGCAATCAGAAAGTACTTTGTCATCATAATGGCAATAGCGGTACTTTTCAGTGCAGCTTCAATACTTGCAGGATGCAAAAAAGAAGCAAAATCAGCAGATACATCTCTTGCGGATGTCAAGGCAAAAGGTTTTTTTATACTTGGACTTGACGACAGCTTCCCCCCAATGGGATTCAGGGATGAGGCCGGCAATATAGTTGGATTTGACATCGACATGGCAAAAGCTGCCGCAAAGAAAATCGGTGTTGAACTCAAAATCCAGCCTGTTGACTGGGACGGAGTAATACTGAGCCTTGATAAAGGCGATATCGACCTTATCTGGAACGGCATGACAATTACAGAGGAAAGAAAGGAAAAGATTATTTTCTCTAAACCATACCTTGCAAACACCCAGGCTATAGCTGTTCTTTCAGGATCAGCCATTGCTTCAAAAGCAGATCTTGCAGGCAAAGCAGTAGGTGTTCAGCTTGGAAGCCCGAGCGAAGACGCGATAGCGGCTGACGCTGAGGTTGGCGGAAAAACCGGGGAAATAAGAAAATACGGAAAATATCCTGAAGCTCTTCTTGATCTTTCTGCGGGAAGAATTGACGCTGTAGTGGGAGACGCAATACTTATAAGATACTATCTTTCAAAAAAACCGGGTGAATACAAGGTTCTCGCGGATCACTTCGGAGCGGAAGAATACGGAATCGGTTTCAGAAAAGCTGACAGCAGTTTCAGGGATGCCATAGACGCAGCCATTGACGAGATGAGAAAAGACGGAACTGCGGCAGAGATTTCAAAAACATGGTTCGGTGACAACATAGTCCTGCAATAGGCTGTGATGATAGAATATATTATTGCTACGACAGGCTACATCCTTAAAGGGTGCGGCCTGACTCTAAGCCTGTTTGCAGTAACAGCCCTGGGCTCGGTACCGCTCGCGATACTTTTCGCGCTCGGCCGGGTTTCGGGGCCGAAATACCTGGACAGGACCTTAGGGGTTTATGCCTGGGTATTCAGGGGAACTCCCCTGCTTCTGCAGCTTTTCTTTATATACTACGGGCTTTCGATCTTCGGAATATCCCTGAAACCTTTTACGGCAGCATCCCTCACATTCATAATAAACTATGCAGCATATCTCATGGAAATATTCCGCTCAGGAATACAGTCGATAGACAGGGGTCAGTATGAAGCGGCAAAAGCCCTTAACATGACATATACCCAGACTATGAGAAGAATAATCCTGCCGCAGGCTTTAAAAAGAACAATACCGCCCTGCTGCAACGAGTCAATAACGCTTGTCAAGGATACCGCCCTTGTAATTGTTATCGGGATGGGAGACCTCCTGCGCTCGGCCAAGGAAGTCTTTACACGTGACTTCAGGATAACGCCTTTTGTAATAGCCGCGATAATCTACCTGATAATGACCAGCGGCGTGATTGCGGTATTCAGAAAAATAGAGGACAGGCTGGGGGTTTATGAATGATTAAAATAATCAGCATGAAAGGTGTATGCAAAAACTTCGGCCCTGTAAAAGCGCTGGATAATGTAAATCTCGATGTCTCGGAAGGCGAGGTTATCTCGATAATCGGCCCTTCCGGAAGCGGCAAAAGCACGCTGCTCAGGTCAATAAACCAGCTTGAAAAAATTGATTCGGGCAGGATTGAGATAGAGGGCGAACCGGTAATTAGCATAACGCCCGGCGGTGTACACGAGCACATACCCAGAAAACAGATAACAAGGCTTAATAAAAAACTCGGCATGGTGTTTCAGCATTTTAACCTGTTCCCGCATAAAACTGTAATTGAAAACATTACCGAAGCGCCGGTCATTGTAAATAAAATGAAGCCATCAGACGCTGAAGAGATAGCCCTCAGGCTGCTTGAGACTGTCGGCCTCACTGACAAAAAGGATGTATACCCGTCCCGGATTTCAGGAGGGCAGAAACAGAGGGTTGCCATAGCACGCGCCCTCGGGATGCAGCCTGACATACTGCTGTGCGACGAGCCTACTTCCGCGCTTGACCCGGAACTTGTCGGTGAAGTCCTCGCGACACTTAGAAAACTTGCCCGTGAAAAGATGACAATGATTGTAGTTACCCACGAAATGTCTTTCGCCCGGGAAATCTCTGACAGGATAATCTTTATGGACGAAGGTAAAATACTCGCAGACGGACTTCCTGACCAGGTACTCGGGACCCCTGAGCATCCCCGCATAAGAGAGTTTGTGAAAAAGTTTATTTAAACAAGTACCAGGAGATACCGGAATAAATATTCCGCAATTATTCCCTGATAGAGATGATTTTATCCACAATCATTACAATAATTGCCTCAGGATAATGGGGAGGAATCAGGGTATGGGGCCACCTGTGTTTTGCGATAATGTCTTTCTCAAGGTTAGAAATAGGTCCGAATATAAATCCAGGGTCTTTATGTGATTTATCCCTGTTTTCACCTTTCCGCAGGCTGTCCTCATCTGCCTTATTAAGCTTCATCATATAGTATTCAAAATTCCTGAGAAGCGCGCCGCGGACAGTCGCCTTTTCATTCATTTTTAATTTTCGTGCAATCCGGTATGCGAGGTATGCCGATGCCGTATTGTGGTCAAAGACGCTACTGCCGTTATTCCCGATAAATTTCAGCTTTTGATAATCAGGGTGTTCAATTATTGAAGCTGATATTTTAAGAAAATCCTCATCAGTCTGCCAGCGTTTGTGCAGGTTTTCTTTTTCACCCGGCAGATTGATAAACTCCTTTGCCCATTGCCCTGTTTTTCTAATAACAAGGGAAGAAAGCCTGTGCCACCTCCTCTTTACCGGGATGGACAAATCAGGGAACTGTCTCATCGGCCGGATAAGGAGCTTAAGGTCTTTCATGGAAAGATTCATTCTGAATATTCCTGAAAGGTCATCATGTTTTTCGCTTGCAAGGAGCCTCCTGATACTGCTTGAGTATCTCAGGTAAAGCCGTGAAGATAACACAAGGTCAGATAAAAAATATATAATAAGAACCGCGGATAAGCTGCTTTGCAATACATCGGGGAAACTCTCTATGAAATTTATAAGGGCCGGCTGAAACCATCGGATTTGAAAAGCTGAAAGTATAGCCCAAATTATTGACAGCTTAAGGCATATTCTACCTTTTATATTAAACCGGTATTTAGAATAATCCCACAGCTTTATGGAAAAGACATTTTCCATAATCACAGATGTCAGATATTCAAGGGCAGTAAGGACAATTGAGCAGAAGAGAATTATAACCGGAAACGCAAAGCCCTGTAGAAAAAACAAAGAGATGCAGATCAGCACACCACCGAACCCGTATACAGGGACAAAAGGGCCGTATAGAAAACCGGCATTTTTAAAAGGGGCATCCTGGTAAAGCCTGAATATTATGGATTCAAGAACCCAGCCCATGAAGGAACATATAGAGAAATAGATAATTAAAAAAGATAAATCCCGAATTTCTTCCATTCCCGCCTCCCGGAAGCGGCATGCATCTTATTTAAATTTACCTGAAAAAATCCGGTGAATCAAATTTATAAAACCATGACTCATGGCTGCCCGCAGGGGAAAGAACTTGCAGGGGATTGCCCGTGTCATAAAAAAGGGTTATAACAGTCCTGTAATGCAGAGCCTCTACGGTTTTCTTCTGATATTTTTATCAGCAGTTTCATTCGGAGCGATCCCCGTGTTCACGGAATTTGTATACAGGGAAGGGGTTAACACCCAAAGCCTGCTGTTCCTCCGTTTCGCGATTGCATCAGTCTTAATCTGGGGAATAGTCCTTTCAGGAGGGAAAAAATTACCTCGCGGGAAAGATATCCTGATACTGTTCCTGCTAGGGTTCCTTGGATACTCAGGCCAGTCTTTCTCATATTTCAAAGCCCTGAAGTTTATCCCTCCCGCCCTGGTTGCGATACTCCTTTATCTTTATCCTGTTTTTGTTACGCTTCTTTCAACTTTTATACTTAAAGAGAAGATAACGCGCCGGAAAATTACGGCACTTTTCCTTGCGGTTGCGGGTACTATTCTTGTCATTGGTATCCAGAAAGGGACAGACATAAGGGGAATACTTCTTGGAATCAGCGCCGCTGTTATTTATTCAGTTTATATTATTACAAGCTCAAAGGTATTAAAAAGAAACAATACTTTATCTTCAACTGCCGTAATAACATCGTCTTCAGCTGTTTTCTTTCTCTCTTTCTGCATTAAAACAGAACTTATCCTCCCATCATCCACGTTTGGGTGGACGAATATGGTTCTGATAGCAGCAGTTTCAACTGCCGTCGCGGTCTATGCTTTTTTTGCAGGGGTAAAACTTATCGGGGCAGTTAATTCATCCATGATCTCAACGTTCGAGCCGGTCGCGACAATGTTTCTTGCATCAGCAGTTTTCAGTTATAAAATAACGGTACTGCAGACAGCCGGAACTGTATTAATAATTGCGGCTGCGGTACTGCTTTCATTAAGGGACGTAAAACGCCCGGCGCCGGCAGTGAATCGAATATTATGAAGATATTGAATATTTCTGAAAGAAAACCCAAAAAAGAAATTTTCTTTAACATAAGAAGCTTTTTTTCATTTTTCAGGAGTAAAAATAAAAATACCTGAAGCCTCTCAGCTCTTTTTGCTGTAGCTTAAAACAGCCCATACATTAAATATTACCGCAAAAACACAGAGGGCGATAAACTGAATAAACAGATCTGTAAATCCGCTTCCCATCAGGTAGACAGACCTCATAACTTCAATAAAATATTTAAGCGGATTTAAGACTGTAATAATTTTTGCCCACCAGGGCATACTGTTTACCGGGGTAAACATTCCGCTGATCAGAATAAGTATTAAAATAAAAAAATACATTACAAACATTCCCTGCTGCATTGTCTTTGAATAATTTGAGATAACAAGGCCGAAACCTGATACGATAAGAACATAGATGGATGAAAAAACATATATTGTAAGAAAACTTCCGGCAGGCATCAGGCTGTAGACAAAAAACGCAATCCCGAATCCCAGTGTAAGGATGAAAAAACCGATAACCCAGTAGGGTATGAGCTTTGCAAGTATAAAGATATGCTTTTTCACCGGAGTCACATTTATCTGCTCCATTGTTCCTGCTTCTTTTTCCCCAACAATATTGAGCGCCGGGAGAAAACCGCACAGCATTGTAAGCAGCATAACCATAAGGGCAGGTACCATGAAAATCTTGTAATCAAGGTTCGGGTTAAACCTGTACTGTGGAATTATATTTATTACCGGTATAAAGGCTGATTGGGGAGAAGGATTCTCCCTCCTCAGTTCTGCGGAAAAATCCCTGATAATTCCCGCAAGATATGAAGCAGAAAGAGCGCCCTTTGTACCGTTAACCGCGTTTGAAGATATCATCAGGGAGGCGCCCTTATCTGTCACTGTCAGGTCACTTTCAAAATTATCCGGTATTTCAAGTATCACATCGGAACTGTCAAGCTCAATGTTCTCAAGTGCTGCCGCATAATTTTCAGCTATATCAATCAGTTTAAAGTAACCTGATGATACAATTTTATCTGCTAGTCTGCGGGAGCAGGAACTATGGTCATTGTCGACTATGCTGATGTTGATATTTTTCACTTCGAAATTTGCGGCCCACGGCATAAGGAGAAGCGTAATGCAGGGAAATCCCAGGATCAGTCTCGGCAGGAACCTGTTGCGGAAAATCTGCTTAAATTCTTTTTCAATAAGGTATTTAATCATGCCCTTATTCCAGCCTCTTTTTGAATTTTTTCAGGCTGACGGTTATTAAAATAACAGCCATACCGCCGAGTATCGCGAATTCTTTTAACACCGACGTTACCCCGAGCCCTTTAATCATCAGTTTTCTGACACCGGCAATATACCATCTGGCAGGAATGATATGCGAAAGCCACTGTAAAAACTTGGGCATATTTTCAATCGGGAACATCATCCCGGAAAGCATAAGCACAGGCATCATCAATGTCATTCCGGATATCAGCATGGCCGCTACCTGTGTTTCGGTGATTGTCGAGACAAGAAGTCCGAGTGAAAGAGATACAAAAATGAAAACAACAGAGAAAAGGACCAGCCAGAAGAGGCTTCCGGCAACAGGGACACCAAGAACAAAAACCGACAACATGAGAGTTGTTGTCAGGTTAACGCTGGAGAGAATAAAATAGGGAACAGCTTTGGAGATAATTATCAGGATCGGCCTCATAGGGGAGACAAGGAGGACTTCCATAGTACCTGTCTCTTTTTCCCTTACGATGGCAATTGAAGTCATCATAGCACAGATCAGCATCAGTATCATTCCCATAACGCCGGGAACAAAATTATAGGCTCCTTTCATTCCCGGATTGTAGAGAAGTCTTATTCCGCTTGTTATCTGGTACGGTACATTATTTTCATTCATCAGCTCCTGCTGATAATAACTGATAACGCCTGACGCGTAATTAAAAAGAGAGACTGCTGTATTGGGATCTGATGCATCAGCTATAATCTGGATATCTGCTTTTCCTGTATGCATAAGATTTTCGCTGAACTTATCCGCAAAAACAATTACCAGCTCTGCCTCATGATTAATAAAGACCTTTTCAATATCCTTATCACTCTTAAGATAGCCGGCAAGCTCAAAATATTCACTTTCCACAAGCTGCCTGACAATACGGCTGGTAGCTATATCTCTTGACGGGTCAAGGATTACTATTTTGTTGTTTTTAATCTCTGTTGTAATTGCAAAACCAAAAAGGATGATCTGAATAACAGGCATTACAAGAAGGATGAGGATCGTCCTTTTATCCCTTAAAATATGATAGAATTCCTTTTTTATAAAAGAAAGCAGCTGTATCATGTCAGGGGGCATTTTAAGATCATGTTTCATTACGGACCGCCTTTCTTGCCATCCTGTGAAAAACCTCATCCATACTGGCAGCGCTGTATATTTTTTTGAGATTTGACGGTGAGTCAAGAACTTCAATTTTACCGTCTACCATAATTGATACCCTGTGACAGTATTCTGCCTCATCCATATAATGTGTAGTTACAAAAACTGTTATCCCCCGGCTTGAAGCTTCATAAATCATTTCCCAGAACTGCCGCCTGGCCGAAGGGTCTACACCCCCGGTAGGTTCATCAAGGAAAACAATCTGAGGGTCGTGAAATACAGCGACTGAAAAGGAGAGTTTCTGTTTCCAGCCAAGCGGCAGGGATTTGACAAGTGTATTGCGCTCTTTTTGAAATCCGAGTTTTTCAAGAAGCTCATCAGTTCTTACTTTTATCTTCTTTTCAGGCATACCGTATATTCCGGCAAAAAGGCGGATGTTTTCATAAACTTTAAGGTCTCCGTAAAGGGAGAATTTCTGGCTCATATAGCCGATGCTTGACTTGATTTTTTCAGACTGTTTTTCTATATCAAAACCAGCGACCTCTCCCCTTCCGGAAGTCGGAGAACTTAATCCGCAGAGCATCCGCATCGCGGTTGTCTTTCCCGCTCCGTTGGCGCCCAGGAAGCCGAAGATCTCCCCTTTTTTGACTTCAAAACTGATAGCGTCAACCGCTGTAAAATTCCCGAAACGCTTGGTCAGGTTTTCCGCTTTTATTACGTTCATGCTTTATACCGGGTCCTTCCGGCAGGATTTCATTTCCCTGTCCGCATTTCCGCGGTCAGTTTTTCCGGCATCACCAGAACCGCGGCCCGTCAGTGCCATAAAGCAATCCTCAATTCCTGCCCTTACAGGTTTTATTGAAATATCAGAGTGCCCTTTAGCCCGCATATTTTCCTCAAGAGTTTCAAGATTCAGCGTACCCTTTGGGACTGTTACATGATGAGCATCCCCGAAAGCAAAACAGCTTAGGACCTCTTCCTGCTCTCTTATATCATTCAGAAGTGCGTACATTCTGCTGCTGCTGGCGGCCCATAGAGTGTCATCGAACTGGTCAATAATATTATCAGGTGTGTCAATCCGGAGGAATTTTCCATCTTTCATAAGGGCAATGCGGTCGCAGAGTCCTGCCTCATCCATATAGGGAGTTGAAACAAGTATGGATATCCCCTGCTCCTTCAGCCGCCTGAGCATTACCCAGAATTCCTTTCTGGATACCGGGTCCACCCCTGTTGTCGGTTCATCAAGGAAGAGAACAGAAGGCTTGTGAATCAGCGCGCAGCTTAAGGCAAGCTTCTGCTTCATACCGCCTGAGAGTTCCCCTGCTTTCCTTTTTTTAAAAGGCTCAAGCTGCGAATAAATATCCTTAATCAGATAATAGTTTTCTTTTATCGTTGTATTAAAAACCGTCGCAAAAAATTCCAGATTTTCCTCAACAGACAGGTCCTGATAAAGCGAAAATCTTCCAGGCATGTATCCGATACGGCTTCGTATTTTTTTATAATCAGATACAATCTCCATATTATCGACTGACGCGCTTCCGCTGTCTGCCAGCAGCAGTGTTGTAAGTATTCTGATAAGCGTTGTTTTACCTGAGCCGTCAGGCCCGATAATGCCGAAGATTTCACCTTTCAGCACTTCAAAACTTACATCACATAACGCTTTTACAGAGCCGTAATTTTTTACAATATTTTCTGCAGTAATCATCGCGATGCTCATTTTGATTCACTCTTCAAATTTGATTTCTCCGTACATCCCGATTTTAAGGTATCCGTCATTTTTAACAGCAATTTTAAGGGCATAAACCTGATTCGCTCTTTCGTTTTTCGTCTGAATAGTTTTCGGAGTAAACTCAGCTTTATCAGAAATCCAGACAACCTTACCGGAATACTCTTTCATTTCATCTTTTCCCGAGTCAGAAAAAACCTTGACCTCCTGTCCGATTTTTATACGGTAAAGCTGGTCGGAAGTTATGTAGGCGCGGAGAAACATATTATTAATATCAGCAATTTTAAACAGGGGTTTCCCTGGAGAAGCGAATTCCCCCTGATGGGAGTATTTAACTAGTACAGTTCCGTCTATCGGGGAACTTATTCTGCACTTGTTTATCTGATCATCAAGCTGTGCAGTCTGTATTTCAATGGAAGTGCTCTCCTCAGATATACCCTTATTGGTGTTTTTTATGTTTGCCCTGTTAGCATCAAGCTGCTTACCCAAAAATGCTATCTGGGCATTTATATCATCAAGCTGTTTGCGGGAAGCGGCATTTGATTTAAGAAGTGTCTCAACCCTCTCCTTTTCCTTAACAGCGGTCGCGATCTGCTGTTCAATAGCGGAAGTCTGAATATCAAGATCCATATACCTGCTTTCGACAGCTTTTTTTCCTGCAAGCAGCTGTTTTTTCCTCAGTTCCAGCTGAACGCTGTCTATCGCGCCGTAGTATTTACCTGCTTCAAGAGACTGTCCCTCTTCAATATCAAACCTGGTTATTTTTCCTGTAGATTCGGCCGAAACAATTATCTCTGTAGCCTCAAATGAGCCTGATGCGTCATATCCTCCATTTGAGCCGCTGCAGGAAAATAAATAAAGTCCGATGGCGGAAAACGATATGACTGCAAATGTCTGTCTGGATATTTTCATAATTCAATCCTTCAGTTATTGGCAAGATTTTTAAGATTATAAACTGCAAGAAGCAGCTGTATTTCATGCAGGGACTTTTCCTGGGATGCCGCGTCAAAAGCATTTATTTCCTTTACAAGATCGCTTATTGCAAGTGTACCGCTCTCAACCCTGTTTTCAGCAGCTTTTTTTATTCTCCCCCTGAGCATAATTATTTCATCATCGTTTTCTATAAGTCTTGCAATCTTCCCGGTTTCATTTTCAATCTGATCAATCGAAAGGCTGTTATTAAAGAGAAAGGTTTCCTTTTCTGTCTCAAGCGACTCTTTTTCAATTTCAATAAGCTTATAATCATTCTTAAGTGTATAAAAACCGTTTAAATTCCATAAAGCCCTGACACCCCATATATAAAAAGGAGAAAATTCGCTGTCAAGCATGTTAAGGCCGGGCCTGCCGTACCCCCCCTGCAGAAAAAAACTTATCCGGGGAGTCAGACCTGCATTAACCGCGCTCCTTCGGCTTTCGCTTAACGTACCTCTGGCTTCAAAAAGGTCCAACTCAGGCCGGTTTAAGGAATTATTAAAAGACCCTTTTTCTGGCAGCTCAGCTGATGGTTTTTCAAGTATTAAACCGGGATGGATTGAAAGCCCTGTCAGCGCGGCAAGCATTTCCATATAGGCTTTTTTCGCGGCATCAAGCTCTATTCTCCTCTGCTCCGCATTGAGAAGTTCAACATCTATTACATCCGCATCGCTTTGGCTTGCAATGCCGCCCTGTATATAGGCAGTTACCAGGTCCCGGTTCCTCTGGAGTTCTTTCTGAAGAATCAGATTCTGTTTCAGTCTTTCATCAAGCAGCAGTATCCCGAAAAAAACCTGGTTCACCCTGTCTTTGAGTTTATATAATTCCACCTCATTTCTCTGCTTATCAACTTCAGAGGCCGCTTTTGTGATCTTCTTTTTTGCGCTGATCATTCCCCCGTCCCAGAGGACCTGGCTTATTTCCGCCGCGGCCTGATACTGGTCCTTATCCATTTCAGGAACATCTGAGCCAGGAAGAGTAAAAGGCAGTGAGGTGACGTCTGACTGATATGTTCCCCTGGCAGAAAATGAAATCTGAGGATAATACCCTTTATCCGCATTGGAAAGATTATAGGCTTCAGTCAGGGAGATAAGACCATGCTGCCTGACAAGCGGATAATTCTCCCTTGCTTTCGCATGGCATTCTTCAATTGTCAGCTGCGGATAGGCACGGGCAATTAAAAATAGAAAAGATAATCCGCAAAATATTGTTTTTTTATTCATCTCAGGAACCTCTGCTGCAATTTAAAAAATGATTAACACTTTTTTACAGTCCTCTTTAAATCATCAGGATTCAGGGACGCAGGCTTCTCAATATAACTGCCACGTTCTCGCTTCTCCTGCTTTCAAGAAGCTTTTTATAGTCTCTTTCCGACAGATCCAAGGCAGTTTTGATCACAGGTCCAACCAGAAAAAGGGAAACATTCATTGAAATGATTGTCAGAAGCAGATCGACAGGAGCAACCGGTCTGACTTTCCCTTTTTTAATCTCTTCTTCAAGCTCTTTCTGGAACTGCTTCAATACCGTTACAGGCAATTCCCTTATCCTGGACTTGAAATTCTCAAGCCTGCGTGGATTGGTTGTAAGTTCATTGAAAATTAAAAATGGTATCCCGGGATTTGCGGCAAGCATATCGTAATGAGCCTCTATTGCAGTTCTGAGTTTCTCCTCAAAGGAAAGTCCGCTGTCTACCTTCTGAACCAGGCCTGAAACAAAAAGCCGGAATTTATTTTCAAAAACCGCCTCGAAAAGCCGCTCCTTGGTCCTGAAATAGTAATGAACAAGCGCCTGATTGCATCCTGCTTCCTTTCCAATAGCTGTGGTTGATGTGAGGGAAAAACCTTTCTGCAGGAAAAGGCGTTCCGCGGCTTCCAGTATCGATTTTTCTGTATTTGAATCATTATTTATCTTCATAATTAATAACCTTATTTAATAGCTCTATTAATTTATAATTATTTTTTTCCCTTCTGTCAATATTCCGGTGTAAGAATTATTCAATGAACAGTTTTTTAGAACAATAAGCGATAAAAAAAGGGGGACCCGTGCGGAATCCACTTGAAACAAATTACTTTAAGAACTTTTCAACAAACGGGGAAGTATCGCCTCTCCTGAGGAAATGAACGGAAGGCCCCTCCCCCGGGAATTCGGAAAACCACGACTCATGTTCAGCCTTTTTTAATTGATGGAATTATTCCATTCAAATTGGCATAAAATATTGAACCGGAGGGAATTTAATGGTATTTTGATTTATATCTTTATACCCGGGAGCGCTATGAACAGCAAGGTAATTTTTCTAAATGGATTTTCAAAAGAGGAAGCCCTTAAAATCATGAGGGCCGTAAAAAGTGCGATTGAAAACCCTGATGACACCGCTTTCTGCATGGGCACCGAGGCAAACCGCGAATGGCTGGTGAAAGACCTTATAACAGAAGTCAGGGAGGAGCATGAATATATGAAAAAAAATCCTCCCGGCAGGGAGAAAAGCGAATAAGCGTTTTTTAAGACAGAGACTTTTTGATCAGCTCTTCAGTTTCAAGAATTATAAGATCAGTATATTCCTCAATATCTGCAATTTTATTGCGGTCCACCCTGAAACCGACAGCGCCGGGATGTCCGCCTCCGTTTTCAATTTTAAGCTTTTCAATTACTTTTCTGAGGTCAAGTTTCCTGTATTCCTGGCTCCGCCTCATGCGGAACTGAATCAGGTTTGATATATCTGATTTGTCATAATAAACAACCAGGCTTATAAAACCTGAATCTTCGGAGAGAACATCAGCAGTATAACGGGCGACGGTAATGATCAGTTCCTGTTCATAGCGGGAATAAAGATATTCAGCATCTGTACTTTTTATTATTACATAACCGATATGATCGGATTTTCTTTTATTTTTAATAAAATATTTGTAGCATTCATCCTCTTCATCTGATAGCCGCTCAAGTTCGTTAAAAATATCACCCATAGTTGAAAAATTACCAGTGCTTGAGTTTGTTTTCCTGACAAGAAGATCGTTGAAAAGTGTGCTGAAAAAATTATAAAACCATTTTTCCCTGTTTGATTTAAGATATTTCCCCATCTTTGAATCGCTGATCATCCCTGTCATAACAGAAAGGACAAAATTACGGGAAAAAAGATCAGGCATCTGGAATTTTTCAAGAAATCCTTTTTTTGCTCTCAGCTTAAGTGCAAAATACCCAATAAGTTCACAGGTGGAAGAAGCTTCATCAACCAGGCAGTAATCCCTGTCCCCGATATATCCGCTGTCAGCTTCAAGGTGATGGTCAAGCTCGACTTTAATTATTGCGGGATCAGCAATCATTCTGCCGGTTTTTTCTCCTCCTTCAAGCATAGAGGGCTTGGGAGTATCAAAAACAAGGATAGCATCAAAATCTACAGGTATCTCTTCCTCTGATTCAATAAAACAGATTGAATTATACCTGCAAATATTAAGCAGGTACGGGAATTTATGGTGCACTTCCCTGTAAAGGACCGGACAGGCAGTTTTTGATAGCTTTGCAAGAAGAAGACTGAATGCGACCATTGATGCGATACAGTCTTCATCAGGATTTTTATGCCCGACAAGGAGAAATTTATCATTTTCTTCAATAACTTTAGTAATATTGCGGACTATTCTGTTCTTTTCTGCGATTGTGGGAATCCTTTTCTTTTTTGAGTTAAAAAAAACAGCTTTTTGCCCAAACAGTACCGCTATATCACGGCCTTTTTCTTTTGCCTCATATAACGCTTTGTCAGTTTTATCCTTAAGTTTCTCAAGCGTATAAGCATGAGCTGGATATGAGGCAACCCCGATGCTGGCAGTTACCTTTTTAATTGAACCGTTCATATTTTCAAGAATTGTAATCTTTCTTAAATCTTCTACCGCTTTCCTGCAGAGATCAAGGGCTTCATCAGGTCCTGTATCGGGAAGAATAAATGTAAACTCGTCCCCGCCGTATCTCGCGAGTATATCCCCCTCCCTGAAAACTGATTTAAAAACTGGCACAGCGGAAAGGAGGACCTTATCGCCGACAGCCTCTCCGTAAGCCTTGTTGAGTTTACCGAAATTATCAAGATCCACCATAACAAGGGATAACGGTCTTTTATTGAAATCAGCCTGGGCAAACTTGTCTTCCAGGGCATCATCAAGAAACCTTCTATTGTAAAAACCGGTAAACTCATCGGTTAATGCCCTTCTGCGGGCTTTTTCACCCCATGTAACCATGTCTGATAAAAACGCGCCTGTATTCTGCAGCCTGACTGTCGCGGTTGTCAGCATCCGGTGCATTATTTTTATTGCTGTTACGGGACTGTTATCCATCAGATTGAAAAAATCAGCCTTGCTGAACTCAAGAAGGGTTGTTTCCTCCTTTGTGGTACAGGTCGCCGATCGCGGAGCATCCTCAAAAATCGACATCTCCCCGAAAAAGTTGCCTTCGGTAATTACAGCAATCTCTACCCTGCTCCCGTCAGGAGTACTTACAGTTATGGCGACCTTTCCTTCGACAACAATATACATCTCTTCCCCGATATCGCCTTCATTAAAAAGCTGTTCTCCTTTCTTTTTAACCACTTTTTTCATCCGGGAATAAATCTGTTCAATTTCTTCATTGTCAAGAGAAGAAAGCATGTCAATTTTTCTGAGTATTTCAAGACTGGTATTCATACTGCACTATCCATTGGAATCCCTGTCTTCAGGAAACAGGATGATATTGCCGCCTCTCCCCCTTCCGATTAGGGGAAGTTCATGCGCGCATAGTATAAGCTCTTCACTGTCTGATGCATGTTCTGGCCAGTTTGCAATGCCGAAGCTCACAGAAAGGAGAAAAGGGCTTCCGCCTGCCGCCTCACTCAGGTCCATTTCATGCATAAATGTCATTATTTTTTTTGCCATACCCAAAGCAGCTTCACGTCCAAAGCCGGGAAGAACTACCGCAAGCTCATTTCCCATATACCTGACAAGAACCGCTTCTTCCGGAATAAAAGAGGAGAGTTCCCTGGAAATAATCCTGAGAGCATGATCTCCTGCTTCATGCCCGTGAGCGTCGTTTATCGCCTTGAAATTATCAGGCTTAAGCATGATGATTGACAGATTATCCCTATCTGTCAGCTTTAAGAGGATATCCTTCAGATTCTCCTCAAGCCATATCTTGTTATAGAGTCCTGTAAGCTTGTCCCTGTATACCTGCCTCGACAGCTCCTGAACAAGCGGGGAGTTTTCCTTTACAAGAGAGTTTGCCTTCCTGATCCTGCCTGAAATCTGCATAATAAACTTATGGAGTATTCTTGCGGAAACTTCCGGATACTTTTCCAGCATTTCCCTGAACAACATCCCCTTTTTTGGAAAAACGAGAAGGCTTGCGTCTGTATCTGCCGCAGCTGACGCGCTTCTCGGCAGGCCGGTAAGCATATCAAGCTCCCCGAAACAGTCTCCGCGGACAAAACGGGCAATCTCGATCATTCTGTTTTCATTGTCAGGTTTGCTTATTACAACCTCTCCTCTCTCCACGATAAAAAGGCTTTTTCCCTCGTCCCCCAGGGAAAAAATAGGGCTGCCCTGCTTTAAATCGAGAAAAGAGCTGTTTTTTGCTATAATTTCAAGTTCAGGAGCACTGCAGGATGAGAATAGTTCACTTTCCCTGAGGTGCCTTATTTTTCTGCTTTCCGCGGATTCTGCCATCAAGACTCCCATAAAGGCTATAGAATTATATTATCAGGCATTTAGTTTAATATGGCAAGCGCAAGAATGCAGATTTAATTGGCCCCGAGCCTGCCGCTTATCAAGTTCTGCGGATATTTTCATGTTAAAACCTTCTATTATTACATTAACTCTTAACAGGAACTGTAATCTGATCGATATTACTGATATATGCTGTTAAGTATGTTACTTTCATAGCATCAGGACCGGCACTTTTAAAATTGGACAAATTATAAGGATTGTAGTTTGAAAAAAATATATAAAACCCTAATAAAAATGTTTTCAGCCTCACATTATTATTTAATTCCAAGTCTCGCCGTAATTCTTTTAATTATATCCTCAGGGTGTAAAACACAGCCTGTCCTTAAGGAAAAAGAACTCCCGCCTCCTCCGGAAGAAAAAATTGAAGCTGTAATTACCTATAGGGTTGAGCCGTCAAAATTTCACACTGATGAATACGGATATACAGGCGCAGGCTATCTCACCAGGGACCAGCAGTGGGAAAAAATAAAAACAGCGCTTGATAAAAAAAACGCTTCTGCTGATTTAATAAAAAAGGAAAATTCAAAATTACCAAAAACCGGCACAATCACAATCCACATAGGCCGGCTCGAGCTTATGCATGCAGATACTGTCTGGTACACTATCGCCGGTAAAGAAAAAAATAAAACTATTTTTACAATAAAAGGAAAGGAAGGTGTTCCCAACATTAAAGGGCGGGACGGGAACTGGTGGAATACTATAGAAATACCTCTGCATGAAGAAATTTCCTCCCGGATCGATATTACTGTTACAGACAGAAAAACCGGCAGGGAATACAATTTTTCTATTATTAAAGAAACAAGCTAATAAAAATCATCAAAACCATATAATTTAAAAAAATATTTTTTAAAGAATCAATAATCTGCAGCCTACTTATACTCTAATTTATTGAAATAAATATCAAATATCCCCTGAAATCAAGATTTTCCAAACAATATGTACGTATTCCATGAACAATAGTATGTCTTAAATATATATAAAGTTTAATAAATATGTTCTTTTCTTTTTACAAAACCGGGTTTATAATTATTAATTACTAAAGGACGTTGTCCAATAAATACACTACATCAAAGGAGGTATTTAAATGGTAAAAAAATTAATGGAGGTAATTAAATGGTAAAAAAGGGTTCTAGACAAATAATTTCAATTATTTGTATGATCGCGCTGCTTGCAGTTCTTGTTTTTGCAATGAGCGGATGCAGCGGTTCAAAAGAGACAGCTGCAGCAGGTGCTGACACTCCTAAAAAAGAACAGATCAAATGGAGACTTCAGTCCTATGCAGGTCCGGCTCTTAATGATCATGTAGTTAAAAATGCAATTGACGAGTTTAACATTGCCGCAAACGGTGAAATGGTCATTGATGTATATACAGCTGACCAGCTTGTACCGCATGGCGAGTTATTCAGAGCATTGCAGGAAGGTACAGTAGACGCGGTTGTCAGCGATGATGACTCAATGGCTTCACCAGTTGATGTATCTGTTTTCGCAGCATACTTTCCTCTTGCCGCTAGATACGGCCTTGATGTAAATGTACTGTGGAACTGGTACGGCCTCAATGAAATCTGGAAAGAAGCCTATGATGAAGTAGAAGGCGTAACATGGATAAGCCAGGGAAGCTGGGACCCTTGTAACTTCGCGACAACAAAACCGATAAGATCAGTAAAAGATCTTAAAGGGCTCAGAATGTATATGTTCCCGACAGGCGGCAAGTTCATGCAGCAGTTCGGCGTTGTTCCTATGGTTCTTCCTTACGAAGACGTAGAAATGGCAATTCAGACTGGTATGCTTGACGGTGTTGCATGGTCAGGTATCACAGAAGACTATACAGTTGGATGGGCAGACGTAACAAAATACTACCTTACAAACCCGATTTCCGGCGCATGGTCAGGCGGATGGTTTGTTAATACAAAAGCCTGGGAAAAAGTTCCACCGCACCTTCAGCAGATTTATAAACTCGCGATTGACAAATCACATTACTACAGACTCCACTGGTACTGGTGGGGAGAAGCTGAATACCGTGTAAACGGCGGAAAGCTTGAACTTACAACAATTCCTGATGCTGAATGGAAAGTAGTGGAAGATGCTGCAGTAAAATACTGGGATGAAATCGCGGCTACAAGCCCGAGAAACGCGAAAGTTGTCGGCATTCTTAAAAAATATGTTGATACAATGAAAAAAGCAGGAGCTCCGTACAGATACTAAAGAGCCTGGCTGATTTGATTAATACTATATAGTATTTTCCCTTCCTGAAATCTGATATTAAGACAAGGGAAGGGATTTTATAAACCAGGGTAAAATGAGGAGGATTTTGGATGAATAAAGCTGCAAAAGCCTATGTTCGGGTTATTGATAAATCAAGCCGCTTTTTCGGCAAGGTCGCAATGTGCATGGTACTTGGAATGATTGCGATCCTGCTTTATGAGGCTATATCAAGAACAATATTTAACAGGCCCCATATCTGGGCAGTCGAAATGGCCCAGTTTATAATGGCTGCATATTATCTGCTTGGAGGCGGTTATACCCTCCTCCTCGATGGACATGTTAGAATGGATTTGCTTTACCATAGGTGGACAATTAAACAGAAAGCACTGGCAGATGTAATTACTTTCTTTATAGTTTTAATATACATGACTGTTTTATCTTACGGTGCAGTCCAGGGAATCCTATATGCAATAAAATACAAACAGGTTTCATATTCCGCATGGTCACCGTCGGTAGTGCCTATTAAAATTATCATGACAATGGGAATCTTTATGATGTTTTTACAGGTAATATCTGAACTGATCAAGGATATTGCTGTTGCCAGAGGCGAAAGCATTGAAATAATTAGAGCGGAGGACAAGAAATGAGCGCTTATGGATTAATGGCAATTATGATGTTTTCATCCATGATTGTTATGCTTCTCACCGGCAGACATATTTTTGCGGTAATAGGAGGCGTAGCTTCTATCTTTGCCCTGCTGTTATGGGGCAAGGGCGGAGTCGGGATGGCTTTCCAGGCAAGCTTTTCACTGCTTGTATGGTATCCATTATTGACACTGCCGATTTTTATATACATGGGTTACATGTTCGCAAAATCAGGAATTGCGGATGATCTTTACGAAATGATCCACGTGTGGATGGGCCCTGTAAGGGGCGGTCTTGCTATTGGAACAATCGGCCTCATGTCGATTATTTCAGCGATAAACGGTTTAAGTGTTGCGGGTATGGCAGTAGGAAGTACTATCGCTCTGCCGGAAATGCTTAAAAGAAAATATGACAAAAGAATGCTTACAGGAGTTATCCAGGCAGGAAGTTCACTCGGGATACTTATCCCTCCAAGTGTTGTTCTTGTACTTTACGGAATGATCGCCCGCCAGCCTGTCGGAAGGTTATGGCTTGCTGGTGTTTTCCCCGGATTGCTTCTTACAGGTATGTTTATAATATATATTCTTATTCGCTGCTATTTCCAGCCGGAACTCGGCCCTACACTGCCGCCGGAAGAAAGGAATATCCCATGGGGGAAAAAACTGTCCCTGCTTAAGGGTGCGGTAATTCCTATCCTGATTATATTTTCCATGTCTGGCCTGTTTTTCATGGGTATAACAAGCCTTGTTGAAAGTTCAGCTGTCGGCGCTACTGCTACAACACTTGCAGCTTTGGTAAAGAAACGACTTAACTGGAAAACAATGTATGAGGTCCTGCGTGATACCTTAAGTGTTAGCTGTATGTTCATGTGGGTAATCCTTGCCGCCCTCGCTTTTGGCGCGATATTTGACGGCCTTGGAGCGGTACACGCAATTCAGGAACTTTTCCTGAGATACGGTTTCGGCCCGTGGGGAATCATAATAATGATGCAGCTCTCATTTATAGCAATGGGTATGTTCCTTGATGATACAGCCATGCTTATAATCGTAGCTCCTCTTTATGTTCCTCTTGTAATAAAACTCGGTTTCGACCCAATATGGTACGGTGTACTTTATACAATTACATGCCAGATAGCTTATCTTACACCGCCATTCGGCTATAACCTCTTTCTTATGAAAGCCATGGCCCCCAAGGAAATAACACTTGCGGATATCTACTGGTCTGTAATACCATTCGTACTGGTTATGATTCTGTCTCTTGTTGTTATTATGATTTTCCCGGGTATAGCAACCTGGCTTCCCAACCTGTATTACAACAGATAATAATTACTAAATAATATAAACCGCCTTCCTTACCATCCATCAGGATTTAAAAAGGAGGCGGTTTTTTTATCTTACTGTGAAAATGTTTAATGTCAGCGGGTGCCGGTTTAATTATCACACGCCTTAGTCAAAAAAAACCTGAGTACTGATTACTCAGTACTCAGGACGGTTGTTATTTATTACTTAATAACAGTCTGTTATTTCATCCGCCGCAGCAGGAGCATTTTCCTTTTGCGAGGAATTTTCTGCAGGTATCCGCGATCTGCGGGCCGAGAAGTCCGTAAAGTCCTATAAGCTCATCATAAGGGCCGTTGCTTCCGAACTGGTCGTTAACACCTATCATCCGCATCTCTGTCGGGCAGTTCTGTGCGAGAAGTTCAGCAACCGCTCCGCCCAGTCCTCCGTTTGTATAATGTTCTTCGACAGTTACAATTTTACCAGTCTCTTCAGCTGCCTTTAAAATAAGTTCATTATCAAGCGGCTTGATGGTGTGGATATTGATAAGCCTTACACTCACGCCCTCTTTCTCCAGGATGTCGGCAGCTTCTGCTGCGCGGCAGAGGACTGTGCCTGTTCCTATTATGGTTATATCACTGCCCTCTTTCATTGTTATCCCTTTTCCGAGCTGGAATTTATATTTTGACTCGTCAAAAAGGACAGGCATGGGATCACTTCCGATTTTCATGAATACAGGGCCAACATGTTCTATCATCGCAAGGGTAGCGGCCTTGATTTCAACAGGGTCGCCGGGATTGAGGATTGTCATTCCGGGAATTGTTCTCATCAGCGCTACATCTTCAAGAGACTGATGTGTCGGCCCGAGATGATAATAGGAAAGTCCTGCGCATCTGCCGACTACTTTAACATTCTGCTTCATATAGCCGAGATCAACTTTCATCTGGTCAAAGTTTCTTCCTGTAACAAACGGGGCAATTGTCGCGAAAACGGGTATTTTCCCGGTTGTAGCAAGCCCTGCGCATATACCTGTAATGCCAGGTTCCATAATACCGAATTCAAGATGCCTTTCCGGGAATTTATTTTTAAACATTGTCATCTGGGAGCCGCTGGAAGAGTCTGCGGATATTGCCATTACCCTGCTGTTTTTTTCTCCTGCTTCCGCAAGGGCTTCCCCGAAGGTTTTTCTGGGATCTTTTTTGTCACTCATGCTCCAAGCTCCTTTGCAACTGCGTCTAATTCTTTTTCTGCCTGCACAACCTGTTCAGGGCTTACCTTCCAGTAATGTGAAGCAGCTGTATCCTGAAGGAAGGAAATACCCTTGGCCTTAAGAGTATTACAGATAATAAGGGACGGCTTGCCCTTTTCAAAAGGCGCATCTGTCAGTGTGTCTACAATTTCTTTCAGGTTGTGCCCGTCGATTGAGCGGGTGCTCCATCCGAAAGCCTTCCATTTGTCAGCAAGAGGTTCAAAGTTCATGACATCATTTGTCTTGCCGCCAAGCTGAAATTTATTTCTGTCTACCATTACAACAAGATTATCAGTCTTATGATGGCTTGCAGCAGCTGCCGCTTCCCAGTTTGTCCCTTCACCAAGTTCACCGTCGCCCATGATTACATAAACTTTTGAAGAACTCTTATCTATATTAAGTCCGACTGCCATTCCGACCGCAATCGGGAGCCCATGACCGAGAGACCCTGTATTGCTTTCTATACCAGGCAGCTTGTGCATATCAGGATGCCCCGGGAGTTTTGAATTAAGCTTGAAATAAGTACTGAAAAGATCTTTGCTGAAAAATCCAAGTTCCGCGAGAACAGCATAAACAATAAGGCATTTATGCCCTGCGGACATGAGAAACCTGTCTCGGTCTTCCCTTTTCGGATTTTTTGGGTCAATATTTTTCAGAACTTTATAGTAGAGCGCAGTCATAAGCTCTGTGGCAGACAGGGCGCCGCCGATATGGCCCGCATCTCCCGCCTTAATTATCGCAAGAACGTTTTTTCTAAGCTGTACAGCTCTTTTTTTAAGTTCAAGCTCTTCCGCGTCTGTAAGTTTATACATTTAGCATCCTCCGCTATTTTATATGCTCGTTGTCATAGGTTTTATACCTGTTAACCTTGGGTTCCGACCTGCTGCCGTCTTCCCATTTAACAGACATCCATGCCTTTACAAGCGCTTTCATATGCTCTATTCCGCAGGTCTGCGCGCCAAGACACATGATGTTTGCATTATTACTCAGGATTGATCTTTCTGTTGAATATACATCAGTACAGAGGGCTGCATAAGCACCGTGCACCTTGTTTGCGGCTATGCTCATACCGATACCAGTTCCGCAGAGGAGTATTCCTCTTTCCTGTTTGCCTGAAGCTACAGCTTCCGCTACTTTAAATGCTACATTTGCATATATCGCATCTGTGCTGCCGTAATCCTCAAACTCATGTCCAAGGTCAGTCAGAACTTTTTTTACAGCTTCCTTCTGATCCGCTGCATTTGGATCACATCCAATAGCTAACTTCATAATTATCTCCTCCTGAATTAGAAAATATAATATCCTGTCCGGTTAACCGGATTGCCAGGATTTCCTGTCCAAAACTCCTGCTGCCGGATTTTACTGCAGCAGATAAAGAACTGTATTTAGAACAGAGAGGTTGTGCCACCTGTCTACATATGTACACGTCTGATTATATATCAATAATTATTGTTTATCAAGAACTTCACTGTAAGCTATTATATTACTTTTAATATTTTTTTAATATAATCTCCCATGAGATCCGGCTCATTATCTGTAATTTACAAAACTGCTTTAATACAGGAATTGCTCCTTCAGAAATGATTTACCTGTTTTCAGTTTAAAAAAACTTGACAAACAGCAATTTTAGTTTAGCATTAAAATATTATTCATTAATGTACAAAATAAACTTATTTATGTTCTTTATGTTTATAATGTCATTCCGCCAGATCGTTTTATGGCTGTTTTAACAAATATATTATAAAAAAGGAGACCTATGCCGGATACTGCCCCCAGAGAAGGGACCAGAATGATAAAAGGAATCAATTTTATTGGTCTGGTAGCCCTTGCCAGCGGAACTGTCACAGGTGTCGGATTTCTCATGATGAGCGGCGATATTGTCGCTTCAGTCGGAAGCTTTAACCTTATCTGGTGCTATGCAATCGGAATGGCAGCTGAACTTATCGCAATGCTAAGTACCGCAACAATCGCGTCCTGCTATCCCTCTGCCGGAAGTGTGGCTACCTATGCAAGGAAATTAATCGGCAGCGATACGCTCGGTTTTCTTACAGCAATTGCCCTCTGGCTCGGTATGATTGCCATTGACGGAGCTGAACTGATGGCTCTTGGAAGATATATCTATTTCTTTTTTCCCCAGATTCATTACTACTGGTGGGGCTTTATAGTAACGCTTATCTTTATCGGAATAAATCTTTTTGGAGTAGTTTTGACTTCAAGGACCCAGTCTGCTCTCGGAATCCTGATGTGGTCTGCTCTCATAGCCGTACCCCTCGCTGTTCTCTCTTCAGGGAAAGCTGATATTACCTATTGGAAAGTACTCAAGGAATCCATCGGATTTACAGACTGGATGACGGCAATCTTTTTCGGTGTTTACTGTTATGTCGGTTTTGTTACAATACTGCCGGCAGCGGAGGAAACTGAAGAGCCTGAAAAGAAAATACCGGCAGCCCTTGTTACAGGGACAGTTATCACCGGTATACTGTACATTACCGGGGGTCTTGCCATAATCAGCCTGAGACCGGAAAATGAACTGCTCGCGCTTGCCCCGGAAGGTCCTTTCGCAAGTGTATGGGTAAAGGCGATGGAGGTATTATGGGATGGAAAAGGCGCCGTATTCATGAACTGGGCAGCAATATCTACCGCCCTTACAACTGCTAATGCGTGCATATACGGCGGCGCAAGAATGCTTTACGGGATGGCCAGGGAAAGACAGCTGCCTGAAGCTTTCAGAAGGGTCAGCCAGAAATACAAAACGCCGACAGTTCCCATACTGGTCACAGGCGTCTTTATCCTTTTTTCAGTATTTTCAGGAGCAATCAGGGTTGTTTCAGTAATTGCCAATTTCGTCTTTTTTCCTCTCTGGCTGGTTATAGCTATCGCATCATTTATTAATCTATCAAACATAAAGGCCAACGGGGGAAATTACAGGGATGTAATACCCTTCTATGTACCTGGCGGGAGGCTCTGGCCCGTACTCACCATGATAATATCATCTGCGTTAACCATATTAACTTTTCTTGCTACAGACGATGTAGTAATGGGCGCATCTATAGCGGTGCTTTTTCTGGTTATATGCTGGTCTTACTATGTGTGGTGGAAGAATTATAACCTTAAACAGGGGATTGATATTGTGGCAGAGGCAGCAAAACACGAATCAGTTTATACAGACTGGCACCGGGAATCTGCCGGATTTAATAAGGAATAATAAGAGATACTGATAATAGTTTTATTTCAGGCTCACTTATTGGATATATTTACAGAGATTATTTTTCAGGAGGCTGACTTATGTCAGAAAAACTTAATCTGCTCGAAGTGGAGTTTACAGAAGAAATTGTCGCAGATCTTTTACCGGAATGGAAAGGGAGCGATATTGATGTATCGGTTCTAAGCGGGGGAATTACCAACAAGCTTTACAGGGCCAGGTGCAGCAAGGGCGATGTCGCCATTAGAATTTACGGTGACAAAACAGAAATGTTTATCAACAGGGACAGGGAAGCTCATGCACTTCAGCAGATGGCTGATGCCGGTATAACTTCCAAACTTATCAAATATCTGCCGGATAGAAATGTAACAATTGTAGAATTTATTACCGGCAGCTATACTATGAAGAACAGCGACTTTTTGAAAGACGAGCTTCGGGAAACAATAATGGATCCGGTCAGGCGTATCCACTCAAGCGGAGCAGTACTGGATTACATTTTCAACCCGTATGAACAATGTATTAAAATGAACAATATCTTGAAGAAACTCAACGTTACTTTTCCGGAATATGATATTGAAGGGACTCTAGCAAAGTTAAAAATACTCAATGATAAAATCAACATACCTGTCAGGGATTATGTAATAACGCATAACGATCTTCTGGCGGATAATTTTATTCTCGTAACAGATGAGTATAAAGACAGGTTCGAGCAGCCTATTTACATAATCGACTGGGAATACGGTGGAATGGGACCGAAATACTACGATATAGCTGATATGTTCCAGGAGATTCTTGTCCCGCGCGATGCCGAGCTTAAAATTGTTGAAAGCTACTGCGAAGGAAAGGATTTCGACAAAGTCCTTTATTATATAGACATGTTTAAACCTTTCCCTGATATATACTGGTTCCTCTGGAGCCTTATCCAGAAAACTGTATCAACCATTGAATTTGATTTTTATACCTACGGCAAAATTAAATATGATAACGCTCAAAACAATATTAAATACCTGCAGAAGGAATACGGAATAAAAATCTAAAAACCTTTAAACAGCCTGCGGAATCGAAGGGACCGGTACCTGACTGAAAGTTAAGTACCGGTTTTTTCGCTTAAGCTTAAATACAGCTTATATATAAAGGACAATTGCACTAACTGTAATCAGCCGGTTAATTATTCTGATGTTAAAATACTGAAAAGTTTTTCAGGCGTATCAGCAATAAAATCAGCTCCGGCGGCCCTAAGCCTCATCTCTGACCCTTTCGTGCCTCCTGGAGCCGAATAAGTCACCCCCACGGCTGTAAATGGAAAAGAGGCTTTTTTGGCGGCAATCATGTCATCAGGCATGTCCCCGACATAATAAAAACTGTCAACAGATCTGTCGTCAGCCGTAATCTGCCCTGCGGCGGTATCCAGCATGAACGGGTCGGGCTTACTGAACGAAACCCTCCTGCCGCTTTTTTTCATCACTTCAGCTTCAGCCGCAAGGCAGTCATCAAGAGTAATAATTTTGCTGAAAACATCTATGCCGTGCTTCCCGACCGGATACACAGCCTCGGCCGCAGGCCTGCCTGTCGCAATCGCGAGAATACTCTTTTCAGCAAGCTCAGCGAGCTTGTTCCTTTCAACCAGCAGCTTTTCCCTGAGAATGAAACCGTCTTCTTTATAATGCATGGAAGAAAAGCCGTATGTAGATTTAAAGAGGACCGGGCCCAGATACACTTCCTGAAATATCTGCTTTATGATGTTGCCTGTTCCTACATCTCCTTTATAATAATAATCGGCAGCGTCTGAACGAAAGGAAGGTGAAGACCCGAGGAGTTTTTCAAGGGGGTTTGTCTCTGTCTCAAGAAATGAGGCAAGAGATGAAATATCCCATCGGCCCCTGTCAAAATCATTTTCTGCTGACGGAACCTTTGACAGAAGCAGGGTAAGGACACGGTGCGTAAGGTCCCAGTCGTTATTAAGTCCTCCGCTCTGTTTTACAACCGCAAGGTCTGCAAGATCAAACAGGGGCTGTTTCAGCTTTCCCGCACCATGGCAGGGGCTTAAAAATATTGAGGCAGTTTTACGCACTGTATCCCTGTAGGAACTTGATACATCAATAAGTACGCCGTCCATATCAAACACAATCAGTTTTTTCATATTATCAGCCTGCTGTTACTCAATAATTCCGGAAGCTCCGGAACTGATTTTATATAGTTATATTTTTTACCTGTGAATCTTTTTCTCATTTTCCCGTCCGGGTCAATTAATACAGGAAATGAGCACCAGTCGAGGAGCGGCAAATCTGTATATCCGTCGCCGATAACTATTGTTTTTACAGGATCATATCCTAGAGCATCGGCGTGGGTAATTTTATCCTCACCCTTTCTTACATGATAGTCCATACCTGAAATCCTGTTTCCCCTGTAGGTAAAATAATTTGATACAATTCTTGAAAAAAAACCGTCCGCTTTTCTCTTAACAAGCGGAGGATGGCATAAATCCCAGGTGCCGCAGCTGATTATTGACATCGGGAACCCTTTATTATAAAGATCAGAGAATACATCTATATGGCTGTCAGGTATCTGGGAGGCAATTGATGTGGTAACTTTTTCAATAACCGATTTTTCAGTATCTTTTACAATCCAGTTAAAATACTTTTTGAAGGAATGCCCAAGCAGCTGTTTCTGATCAGCAAAAATAGCAGCCCGGCTGACAGCTCTCTTAAAAAAAGGAAGTGAGTCTTTTTCAATATTAATCAGATAATCAAGAAAAAACTGTTCGCTGTCATACGGCATAAAAGGAAGGATTGTACCGTCGTAATCCCAAATTATATTCCATTTATTCAATTATTCTCTTTCAACCTGTCCATCATTATGTTGTATATATCATCAGTTTCAAGCCTGACAGGCGAGTTTTTTCCATCTGATGCGGCAGCTGTTTTTCTTATCAGATTCTCTTCAAATCCGTATTTCTCAAGATAAGGCATGCTGAATTTCAATGTCCATTCATCAAGGAGCTCAATTAGCGCATAACAGGCTTCCTTAACAGATTTATAGTCCCTTCCTGTAAGCAGTTCTGAAGCTGATGCGTATTTCTGCAGGGCATTTCCATCAGGTGATATCTCAAACAGCCTGTTAATTATATATTTTGTCGCAGGCAATAGCAATGTGCCGCAAACCGTGCCGTGAGGAATTGCTGAAAACCCGCCGGCAGGGGACGCTATCCCGTGCACAACTCCAAGGCCCGCGGCAGTAAGGGTAATCCCTGAAACATAAGCGGCCCAGGCCATTGCGGCCCTTCCGGCAACATCACTTCCGTTAAAAACCGCCTTTTCAATATTCATCCCCGCAGCTTTAAGTGCGGCAGATGCAAGCGAATCTGTATATACAGAAGCTTTTACCGAGACAAAAGACTCAAGAAGCTGGGTCACAGCATCCATACCGGAGGAAGCTGTGATTTCAGGCGGGCAGGAGATCATAAGCTCAGGGTCAATTACAGCATAATCCGGCACCATGGATTCATGCCTTAACGATTTTTTAAAACCTGCCTCCCCCACACTGCTTATAACAGAGTTTTTTGTAGCCTCCGATCCCGTACCTGAAGTTGTAGGTACCGCGATAAACGGCAGCTTTGGCCCTTTAAGGTGCAGGGTACCTACCCCTTCAAGGTAATCCCGGACACTTCCGCTGTGCAGAGCCATAACGGAAGCCGCCTTACCCGCGTCAATTACACTACCCCCCCCAATTGCAGCGGTGATTGTGACATTGTTTCTTTTCATCTCCTCCACTGCATCATCAACCATTGAAGGATCAGGTTCTCCGGGTATGGCAAAAAAAACAACTTTTCTGCCGCTTCCGGTGAGCATTCTGTATATTTTATCCCGGAACCCTGTTTTTTGAAGAAAGGAAGAGCCGGTAAATACAGCAGCCGTTCCATTACCTGGTGAAGAGACTATTTTCTCAAGAGAAGAGACACTTCCCCTTCCAAAATAAAGCTGCGGTGTGCGGGAGACTTGAAAATTATCATCGAATTTCAATTCCGCATTGAAAGATACATCGTAATTTTTGTTATTATAGCGCATAACGGCTTAATCCCCTGTAAGACAGGCCTTTTAAAGATTTCCCTTAAGGCCTATTTCCTGTGCAGCTTTCCTCATCCCTTCTATTGTCTGAGTAATAATTTCCGGCAGCTCCATTCCAAGCATCTGCGCCCCGTTTTCAATTACAGACCGGTCCACACCGGCAGCGAATCTTTTGTCTTTCCATTTTTTCATTACAGATTTTGCTGAAGTATCAAGAACGCTTTTCGAAGGCCTTACCATTGCGGTAGTAGCTACAAGCCCGGTCAGCTCGTCTATGGTATATAATATTTTTTCCATTCTGCTTTCAGGTTTTACATCTGAACAGATTCCCCAGCCGTGACTTACAACAGCCCTAATATAATCTTCCGGCCAAAGCTCTTCCTCAAGTATTTCTTTTGTCTTACTGCAGTGCTGTTCAGGATATTTTTCATAATCAAGATCATGGATAAGCCCGATAATCCCCCATTTCTCAGCATCTTCATTTTCAAGTACGGCAAAATGTCTCATCACAGATTCAACTGCAAAAGCGTGTTTTATAAGACTGTCACTCTGATTATATTTTTTAAGCAGGGTCAAAGCTGCTTCCCTGTCTGGTATATTCCGGCTCATCCTTCCTCCCGATACTTTGTAAGTATTTTTGTAAATATTTTTAAAAAACCGCCTTTCCTGAAAAAAACAACATACCCGCAATCATCAGGCAGATAGCTGCTGAAAAGCGCATGAAATATTGTCATTTTTCTGCATTCGCGGCACAGTATAAACCTTTTCTCATAGACAAGGCACCGGTTCGACTCAATATCAAGATACTGGCACGGACTGTTCTTATCTATTATACAGTTCCCGTCGATAACTTTTTTTTTCAGGCAGCAGATGCCGCATTTATTGCAGAGATTCTCCCACCATTTCATATTTAATACCGGCTACTGGCCCGCGGCAAAATAGCCCATTTCATCCCGTCCGCTTTTTTTATTGTAGACAGTTTCAAGTTTTACCGGTATATATTTACGGCCGAACTCTTCAAAGCTTTTTGATCTGTATTCAAGCAGATAATAGCTGCTTGCCGAATCTCTTATGACATTTGCGATTTCACCTATTCCATCCGGCTCATAAATGTAGTAACTGGATCCGCCTGTTTCCCTGCACAGATAATCAAGTTCTTCGTTAACAGCGCCTGGTTCAAAATATATATAATAAAAATTTATGTTATTGTTCCTCAGGTACTGCATGATATCTACAAGCCTGTACTGATCAAATTTAAAAAGCGACGGTTTGCCTGAATAAAGAAACACAACAGCCTTTTTATCCATACTCCTTACAATCTGTGAAGCGCCTAGCCTGATGCCGGCTCCAAGCGCAAATTCCGAAGAATAGGACGTGCTCTGCAGAATATTATTTATTACATCTTCTTTCTCTGTTTTCTCATCAGCAATCATCGCGGCATTCCTGCCGGCTGAAATAAGCCTGATCCTGTCGGTGGTTTTAAATGAACCGTAAAGTTCATTGATGGTTTTCCTTAAGACATCCTTCTTTTCTGTCATGTATACTGATTCTTCAAAAACAATGGAAATGTCTGCTGTTTTTGACTGATTTCCCTGAAAAACAAGGGACAAGTCATCCGGATATTTCCCGTCCTCTGATATTCTGAAGTTGCCTTTTTCAAGGCCGATAACAGGCTGACCGTTTCTTTTTTCTATACTTGCAAGCAGTCTTACATTGGGAAATTTCGCCTCATCAATACTGTCTATCCTGACAAACAACCCTTCATACACAGATTCAATATCGGAGAGAAACATTATACTGTTATTGTTGAAATCAGAAGCCATAAGGTCGTTGTTTACATTATATCTTGCAAAGGCCAGACGCCCCTGCCTGCCTGCTTCGAATATTACTTCAGCATGTTCAAGCTCCAGATTAAAAACAACTATACGGTCAGTATCCGCTACAAGGAGGGAATTTCCGCTGCCCGCAGATATCCCTTCCGGGCCGTGAAAAATTCCCCGTCCGACAGTCTTTATAAAATTACCGCTGTGATCAAATATATCAATAGATTTTCTGTCAAGATCAGCTACACAGACCATATCATCAATAACCGCTACTCCGGTAGGCCCTTTAAGACCTTGATATCTGCCTGATGATTTTCCAAAACTTAGTATGAACTGGCCGTCATAATCAAATTTTGAAACCCTTTTATTCCCCCAGTCAGAAACATAGATATAGCCGTTTCCGCTGTCTGCAAGGTACTGCGGCCCCAAAAGCTCTCCGCTCCCGCTTCCCCTTTGCCCGAATTTCCTTTCTATCCGTCCTCCAAGAGTAAGCTTTGTTATCTGGTTGCCTGAATATTCGCTGACAAAAAGTGACCCGTCTTTAGCGCTTATTACATCAAAAGGATTATTTATAACCCCAAGGCCCCCTTTTATCCTGCTCAGAAGTCTTCCATTGGCGTTAAAAACAACAAGTTCATTTGTGACAAAACTCGCAACGATAAAATCACCGCCGGGAAGAGGGAGCACTGCCCCGGGACGTCTGAAATACCGTCCGTCTTCCCCGCTTCCCCCTTTTATCTCTTTTTCAATTATCAGTTTTTTTGCGTTCTGAGGAATATCATAAATCCGGCGTTTTGATGAAATTATTTCCATTTTATTATCAAGATTTGTGGATCTGTATCCCGAATCAATCAGGGCCTTCCAGACAGACATGGCGGTATCCTCAAGGCCGGACATGTAATAAGCTCTTCCGAGCCATTCTCTTGAAAGATAGTCCTGGGGATTGTATGAAACCGCTTTTTCAAATGAGAATATTGCCTTGTTGTAATACCCTGTGTAAAAAGACTTTACCCCCCATTTAAATTCATCAAAACCCTGGGAAATATCCATAAAATTCTGGGGGGATGCTGTAAATACTGAGTAGAGAAATATTACAATAGAAATGGTTAATATATGAAATCGGCGTGATGATCTGGTTTTTTTCACAGAAACATTATGCAGTATGTAAGTTTTTTTGTCCAGAATTAATACTTAAACCAGAAAATCAACTTCACTGTCATCTGTTACAGCGCTTAAATCTCCCTTTACTCCAAGGAAAAGAAGTCCTTTCAGGTCTTTGTCATCGATCAGGGAATCTTGTTCCGGAAGTTTAGGCATTTTATGCGTCTGGCTGACAGGAATATCTTTTATACTTTCAACCATAATCCTGCTCTCCTTATACAGGCATTATCGGCTTTATCAATTATTTTCTTGAATCCATCACCTGTTTCAGGTGTTTTGCAACAATCCTGTTCCCTTTGGATTTATCAAAGGCAATCCGCAGATATTCAAGAGACTCATCTGTTTTACCGTTTTTAAACAGGGCCCAGCCCAGAGAATCAAGATACGGATAGTGCTCAGGCGATTTTTCTACAGCCCTGCGGCAGTATACAACGGCTTTTTTAGGATCAATATTTTCATCAGCAAGAATATAACCGATTGAATTAAGAGTGGAAGCATGTTCAGGGTCAAGTTCAAGCGCTTTTTCATAGTATTCCATGGATTTTTCTGTATTATTCTGATGATAATGGATATATCCGTAAGAGCAATATACCTGTACAGATTCATATCCGTCTTCAATAAGCCGCTTAAGTTCAAAATCTGCCATCCTGAACTGTTCCGTAATAGCGTAAATATAACACAGGACCATTCTGCACTGATAAATGTAAAGGACATTGGAATGGGAAGTTATAACCTGTTCAAGAAACAGCACAGCTTCATCATACTGCTTCAGCTGGGTGTAACAAAGCCCGAGGTAGTATGACAGGTCAGCGTTATCCTCAAGATTATGCTCCGATTTTAGAAGTTCCTTGAGTGCCTTGTCATACTTTTTTTCCCGGTAAAGCCTTACAGCTTTCTGGAAATTATTATCCATGACTTTTCCTGCTGAAAATATTTTTATACAGATGTCCTGTATCATTATCAATAAGCGGCTGAAGCAGCACAGGCGATATTGATATCATACCATTATCAACAGCATAACAGTCAGTTCCGAATTTGTCATCATGTGATATCTTTTTTATTTCAAGAGTTATGTCAATGGTACCGTTTTTCTCAAAACCGCCGTGCCCTATATGCTCTTCATAAAACCGCCTTGCAGGGCTTGTTATCATAACCTCGTGAAGGAGAACAGGCGTGCTTGGAACATTGATGTTGATAAAATGATATTCATTCCAGTTTGAATAAAATGTTTCGATATTATCAGCTAAAAATGATGCTGCTTTTCCAAAAAAAAAGGGCTCGATGTGTGATGTTACTGATACGGCTACACCGGGAACACCCATAATCGCGGCCTGTCTTGCAGCTGCTGCGGTACCTGAATAAATTATATCTGTGCCCAGATTCGGCCCCAGATTGATACCTGATACAACAATATCCGGGAAAAAGCCGTCAATTATTCCATGCAGGGTTCTGTGAACGCAATCTGCCGGAGTTCCGCTGCAGCTGTAGTGGGTATTGTCCATTTTTATTATTTTTACATTCCCGTGAAAGGTAAGTGAATTGGAAAATCCGCTTCTTTCTTCCGCCGGGGCGACCACAATAATTTCATGTTTTCCGGCAAGGCTATCTTCAACAGCTTTAAGTCCCGGGCTGTTTATCCCGTCATCATTTGTAAGGAGAATTTTCATATTGCTTTCAGTCTAATGAATAAATAATCTTTGCGCCAGAGGAAACATTGCAGTTAAGCATATCAGCCTTAAATCCGAAGATTCTTTCGTATTCGTCCAGTTTTTCCCGGTACCGGTCAATTGCTGAATTTTTTATAAGTGTTATTGTACAGCCGCCGAATCCTGTCCCGGTTATTTTAGAACCGTAAATTCCCTCTATTTCCTGTGCCCTTTTCACAAGCCAGTCAATTTCAGGACAGGAGACCTCAAAATTATCCCTGAGGCTTTCATGGGACCTGTTCATCAGCTTGCCGAGTGTAATCATGTCGCCTTTTTTTATTGCGGTTCTGGATTCTTCTGTTCTTGTTATCTCATCAACTACATGCAGGCACCGTCTTCTTATATGCTCCGGGACAACTCCCATTCCATGACGCAGGTCGCTGTTACTATAATCCCGGAGAGCAGTCCCGAATTTGAATGAATTAAGCCCTTCTACACATTTACGTGTGTCCCTGCGTCTTTCTTCCACCTCTTTATCAACAGGGATAAGAGGTACATTTGAGACTGTGAGAATAAGCGAAACATCTTTTCCGGGTACAGGCAGATATTCTACTGTGCAGGAACGGAGATCCACATACAGAAGTTTGTCATTCTGTCCGTAAAGCGCGGAATAAACCCCGGAAGGGACTTTACTCGATCCCAGGAATTTATCCTCGCCGTTATATATAATTTTTACAATTTCTTCGTTTGACAGATCAAGTTTAAACAAACCGGAAAGGGCAATTGCTGTTGCGGTTTCAATGGAAGAAGAAGAAGATAGTCCTATTCCCTGGGGAATATTGCCGGACAGTGTAACATCAAGCCCTTTAAAAACATGACCTGCATTTTCCATGGAAAAAATAACGCTTTTTATATAATTTGCCCAGCGGTCTTCCCGTTTATACTTTATATTTGCCGCAGATGTTCTTTTTCTTTCTGCAAAATCAACTGCATAAAAGCGGAGGGAATTGTCTTTTCGCCTTGAAATTGCAACAAAAACCTTTAAATCAAGCGCTGCCTGGATCATAAATCCGTCATCAGAATCAACATGATTTCCCATAACAGTTACAGCCGCTGGAGCCTCAACTACAATTTCAGGGTCTGAAACATACTCATCCTGGTGAAGAGATATGATTTTTTCCATTGGTTTCTATAATATATGAAAATTATTTAATGTGCAACAAAAAAAGTTTTAGAGAATATTGAGTTTTTCGAGTTTTAAGACTGGTGAAAAAAAACACGCTTTCTGTTAAGTCAGCGTGTTTTAGTGTAAAGTTTTTATTCCTGGAAAAGGGTATCCCTGCCAGGCGCCTTTACATCGGGAATCTGAACCAGCAATTATTTCTGGGGTTTTGCAACACCATATTTTCTGTTGAATCTTTCAACTCTTCCGGCTGTATCTACCAGTTTTTCCTTACCGGTAAAAAAAGGATGACAGTTTGAACAAATTTCAACCTGCAGGTCCTTAACAGTAGATCTGGTTGTTATTACATTTCCGCATGCGCAGGTAATTGTTGTTTCAGCATATTCGGGATGAATATCTTTCTTCATTTTATATCCTCCAATCAGCCCTGGAAATCACCAGGACCTGTAGTATTCATTGATCTCAGGAACGCCTCATTGTTCTTTGTTTTTCGCATTTTGTCAATCAACAATTCAATAATTTCAACATCCTCCATGGGATTGATGACCTTTCTGAGTATCCACATTTTATTCATTTCTTCTTCTGTAAGAAGAAGTTCTTCCTTCCTGGTTCCTGACCGCTTGATATTTATGGCAGGATAAAGGCGCCGGTCTGATATTTTTCTGTCAAGGTTCATTTCCATGTTGCCGGTTCCCTTGAACTCTTCAAATATAACCTCATCCATTCTGCTGCCTGTTTCTATAAGTGCTGTTGCTACAATAGTAAGGCTCCCGCCGTTCTCAATATTTCTTGCCGCGCCGAAGAACCTTTTCGGTTTATGCAGCGCGTTTGAATCAACACCGCCTGAGAGAATCTTGCCTGATGTCGGAACAGTCTGGTTGTAAGCCCTGGCAAGTCTTGTAATTGAGTCAAGAAGTATTACAACATCCTTTTTATGCTCAACAAGTCTTTTAGCTTTTTCAATTACCATTTCGGCGACCTGCACATGGCGTGTTGCCTGTTCATCAAAGGTAGAGGAAATAACCTCTCCCTTTACATTGCGCTTCATGTCTGTAACCTCTTCAGGCCGCTCATCGATAAGCAGGACAATGAGGTGTATTTCAGGATGGTTTGCTGTAATTGAATTCGCAATTTTCTGAAGTATTATTGTTTTTCCTGTCCTCGGCGGGGCGACGATCAGTCCCCTCTGTCCTTTGCCGATCGGGCAGAAAAGGTTTATCATACGGGTTGTAGTATCCCCTGTTTCAATTTCCATATTTATCCTTTTGTCAGGATAAAGCGGGGTAAGGTTGTCAAAAGGGACACGTGTCTGGGCAACAGAGGGGTCGTCATAGTTTACCTTCTCAACCCGAAGCATTGCAAAAAACCGCTCCCCTTCGCGCGGGGTTCTGATCTGCCCGCCGACAGTATCGCCGGTCCTGAGATTAAAAAGCCGTATCTGCGAAGGAGAGATATATATATCATCTGAACCTGGAAGATAGCTGTTCTGAGGTGATCTTAGAAAACCATATCCGTCAGGGAGTATTTCAAGAGACCCGTAGGCATGAATAATCCCGTTTTTTGCAGTATGCGCCTTAAGAATATTGAAGATCAGTTCCTGTTTGCGCAGACTCCCGATATTATCATGGAAAGCCCCGATCTGAATTGCGAATTCCCTTAAATCAGGAAGCCCCATTCTGGTGAGATCGTTGATGCTGAGTTTACTTTTGGAATCATCATTTTCACCATTGGTATCGCCGTTCTGGCCTTTTCCTCTGGTAAGTCTTGAAAATATTGCCGCAGATATATCTTCTTCAGACTGGTCATCAAGAAAAACCGGCGGCTGATTGAAGGACTGATCCTCATCTTTTGCTTTTACTGTATCAGTTTTTTCTTCTGGTTTTTTGATTTTTTCAGTCTCCTGCGGAATACCATTATCCTTAATAAGCTCAACCCTGATTTTTCTTTTTCTTATCCTTTTTATATTATCCGCATGGGGAGAGGTACTGGAAGGATTTTCAGATTTTCCTGAAACAGGAGGCTGATCCTCTTTTTTTTCTTCGGAATCCAACATGAAAGGGTTTTATCTCCTCTTTTTTATTAGTCTTTAATAACGATTGTATGCGGACTTTTCAAGCAAACCACAGACTCTCATCAATTTTATATATTGCTTATTTAATTTTAGCAGGATTAGATATAAGAACTTATTCAGTACAACAAACTAAATATAATATTCAAATATAGTACTGTCAACCCCTGCGTTATTCAATAACTTTTTATAGACGATAAGTAATGCTGCCTGGGCAGCCTTTTCCCTTATTTCAGCTCTTGAACCGCTGAACAGAAACCTGAAAGAACTGATTTTTTCATTTTTAATACCAATCCAGACAGTCCCCGCGGGTTTTTCAAAACTTCCCCCGTCCGGCCCTGCTATCCCTGAAACTGACACACATATTCCTGTTCCTGATCTCTCAAGGCCCATTTCTGCCATACTCTCAACAGTTTCCCTTGATACCGCGCCGTATTTTTCTATAATGCCGGCAGGGACCCCCAAAGCAGTTTTTGCGCTGTTATCATAGGTTATAAAGCCCCCCCAGAACCACATGGAACTCCCGGGTTTATCCGTAACCATTTTCCCGATAAGCCCGCCTGTGCACGATTCAACGACAGAAAGTTTTAACCCTTTTTCCAGCAGTACCCCTGCGGCAAGATCTGCTACAGGACATTCAAAATCCGGCGCAGAAAAAAACATAAGATCTTTCGGCAGTGTATCAAGGAATTCATTTATTGTTTCTTTTTTTCCGGAAACAAGCTTCAATACAACACCGAATTCATCTGTCAGAATGCTGTAATCAAGCTGTGGAGTTTTTTGTTCATCGCATATTTTTCTAAGGTGAACGGGGGAAATTATAAAGAATCTTATTTTTTTAAAAACAGCCATCAGACAGTTTTAACTGTTTCCTTAAGTGACTGAACTCCGGTGGAGAAAATATCAACTTCGCTCTCCCCTTTGATCATTTCACATTTCCCTTCAAAAACAACTCCGTCCGCAATTCTCAGTTTCGAAGTACGAATATTTCCGTATACCTGGCCTGTAGTAAGCATTTCAAGCCTGTCTGAAGCTTCAATATTTCCGCGGACTATACCGCCTACAACCACAGCACGTACCTTGATATCTGCTTTTACAACAGCCCCGTCTTCTATATAGAGAAAACCGGTCGACTCAATATCTCCCTCGAATTTACCATCAATTTTAAGAGACTCAGAAAACTTCATTGTACCCTTGAAGACTGTTTCCTTTCCCAGTGTTGTACTGATTTTTTCAATACTTTTAATATCGTTGCTCTTTGCCATCACATTACCTGCTTTTTACTTGGTTGTCATTACATAAACACCATCCCAGTCTTCGGGCGGCGGATTATCAATATAATAGGTGCATCTCTCAAGGTATACTTTTGAAGGCCCGTCATCGGGACAGACTTCAAGCGCTTTTTTAAAATAGTTTATTGCTTCACTGAACTGCATCAATTTATAGGATTTTCTTCCCTCTGCAAAAAGCTCAACAGCTCTGAGTTTTTCTTCGGTAACCATTATCTGCCTCCTGCAGCTTTCATTTTGCTGCGTATGTCTCTGTATTTCTCTTCAAGGTCGGACAGGTCAAGAGAATGGTCGCTGATTTCATTTTCCGCTTTTTTTATCTCCGTTATCTGAGCTGAGAGACTCTCTAGTGCGGCCATTATTCTGTTTGTGTTTTCGGCTATCAGGTTTACAAATGTATTTTTGTCAATACATTCAATATTACTGAAATCTGATATCGCTGATTTAAGGTTTCCTACAGGAGTTTTCAAATGATCGGAAAGAAATATAAAAGTATTGCTTAAAGATTTAATAACAGCTACAGCTTCTTCATGCTGGGCCCGTTTGTACATTGTCTCACGGTTTCTGAGCGCTGCCTT
Source organism: Spirochaetales bacterium (assembly GCA_024233785.1). Classification (GTDB taxonomy): domain Bacteria; phylum Spirochaetota; class Spirochaetia; order CADAEX01; family CADAEX01; genus JACKPD01. The sequence continues at coordinate 67,858 of JACKPD010000006.1, forward strand.
TATTCTGGCATACACAACCGCGAAACTGAACGGCTTTCTTATGTAGTCATCGACTCCGAGATTAAATCCCTCAACAACAGCCTCAGGATCAGCCATTTCCGACAGCATGATTATTGGGATATCGCTGAAGCGGGAATATTCTTCATCAGTCTTTAAAGTTCTGGTAATCTGCCATCCGGTTATCACGGGAAGCATATCATCAATTATAATAATATCAGGTTTATTTTTTCTAATAAGTTCAAAGACTGCTTCGCCATCTTCTGCTTTATCTACAATAAAACCCAGGTTGCCGAGCATTATGTCAAAAAATTCCCGGTTAACATTTTCATCGTCTGCAATAAGTACTCTTCTTTTTTTGTCCATCTACCCAACCTGTGATAATTTCATGTTTATTATATCATAATTCATGATATTTTCCTATAATTGGAGAGAGTTGTCAATCAGATAATAAGTTGGCACGATCTGTCTGCAATATAATTCAATCTCTTCCGCTTATCAGATGCTTCTGCAATAACAGAACCCCCCCCAGAACAATCAGCATCAGGGAGATAATTACAGATGCGGCACCGAACCAGTCGCCGGCCTTTGTATAAATTGTCCAGTTTCCTTTATATAGCGGTACAAGCCCTGTAAGCCATGATTCCTCAAAAGGATCTATTCTGCTTATTATTCGGCCGTTAGGGTCTATTATGCAGGTTATACCGCCGTTTGTACTCCTGACCACGCTTCTGCGGTTTTCCGCGGCCCTGAAAACAGCGTGCATCATGTGCTGGACCTCGGCGGGGACAGAACCTGACCAGGAGTCATTTGTAATATTTACAATTACATCAGCGCCGCGTCTGACAAATTCCCTCGAAATATAGCCGAAAGTATCTTCAAAACATATCGGTGTCGAAAATTTAACTCTGCCTGATTCAAAAACTGTATATTCTTTCCCCTTCTCCCAGAAATGGGTATCGCTTTTTTCAAGAAGGTCATATAACCATGGAAGCTGTTTTTTATAGGGAAAATGCTCGGTAAAAGGGACAAGGTGCATTTTCCTGTAAATATCTTTTACTTCCCCGTTTTCATAGAAAATGGCTGCGTTATAGTCTACCCGGCGGCTTTGCATGTTCTCATCTGTAATAAGCCTTCCTTCATCATTCCCGACCAGATAGGGGATTGTTTCACCGGCAAGAAAATCCTTAAGTTCTTTTACAAGACCGTAAACATCCGGGTCTGTCCTGTACTTTGAATGCCACTCAATCGCGGGAACAAAAGAAGTTTCAGACCAGATTATAATCTCGGGGTTGTCTTCTTTTGCCAGGGTACTCAGCTTTTTAAGACGGTAAAGAGATTCCTTATATGTTTCGAATCCTCCCTGCCAGGGGTCAATATTCTGCTGAATCAGGGAGACTTTCCAGGTATCCAGTCCTTTGAGTTCTGTTTTACTTGCCATACCCCATACGAGAGCCAATCCCATAAGAACAAAATATGTTAAAACTGCCTTTTTCCCTGAATAGAAGGCCCGGCTGATGGCTGATGCGGAGTGCTTCAGCATCTGCTTAAAATTCCCGGTATCTGTTCCGGTAAAAACATCTTTCAGGGCATAACCAAGAAACGCGGAGGGGAAAATTACCAGAAAGGATACACCCCAGACGCCAGTCAACGAAGAGAGCCTTACAAGGGGAGGGAAAAGGTATTGAGTATACCCCATTACTCCATATGAATATCCTAAAAAACCCTTTGTTCTCAGGTATTCATAACCTGTCCATATAACAGTATTTACAACAAAGCTGTAGCGTGGAAACAGTGTATTTGAGAGCTTAAGAAAGGGAAAAAGTATCAGATAATATGCGGCATATAAAAGAGGGACAATAAATATAGTAAGCGGATGAAAGCTTGAAAGCCAGTAATTGAAGACAGCATAGGATATCAGCCCCAGAAAAAGGCCGTAAAACGGTGCCCTTTTCCAGCTCATCCTGTATGTTACAATAAATGCGGGAAAAAGTGATATCCAGGAAAGAAGCGGAAATCCGCTTGTATTTATAAATGACGGGAATGAGAGTGAAAATAAAATCGCTGACAGCGCCAGCAGCCCTGTATTTCCTGTTAAAAACAAGGTCAGGCCGGGGTTTTTATTCCCTGATCGGCCAGACACTGCTCTTCAGTTCCTTTCCAGGGCGGAAAACTGCAACACCGTGTGTATTTACTGCTACAATTTCACCGGTTTTTGGATTATGAGCTTTTTCTCTGCCTTTTCTCGTTCTTATCTCAAACGTTCCAAAACCTCTGAGTTCAACAACTTTATCCTCAGTCAAAGCATTTTTAACTTCTTCAAAAATATTATCCATAATCATGTGAATATCTTTTTTGTTAAAGCCTGTCTGCTCATAGATTTTTTCAATAATTTCAGCTTTTGTCAGTTTGTCGACGCTCACTTTCCTTACCTATTAATGAATAGTGTATTATACAATACAGGATTTCGCTGCTTATTTAAGATTGAGAATAATCTCCTGACTATGAATTCTGGCTGTTCAGTCTGTTAAGCATTTTTGCAAGTCTTGATTTTTTTCTTGCAACTGTATTTTTATGGAAAATACCCTTTCCGGCAGCAGTATCAATTTTTTTAACTACAAGCCTGAATGCTTTCTCTGCCTCATCCTGTTTGCTTGCGCTTACTGCAGTTGTGAAATTTTTAATAGTTGTTCTTACTTCACCAACAGCCATTCTATTTCTAAGCCTTCTTTTGAGACTCTGTCTATGCCTTTTTGCCGCAGATCCTTTTTCTGCCAATGGAATACCCCTTATTTATGTTTGATTTTTGAAAATAACAAATAAAAAACCTATAGTCAATAGATCGAAAAGACTCTCTCTATTTGAATTCACTTGGTCTTCTTTCCTGTCTCTTGCATTTATCACACTCAGCATAATTCTTCTTTTTTCCTGCTGAAAAGACAGTCTTCATCTTTACTTCTCCTCCGCAAGGACATAAGAATTTATGAGTTGAAGACGCTGTTCTGGCATTCTTACTTACCTGTCCCATTTTATTCCTCCAAATTAATATAGAAAAAGGGAGCCCCTATCTATTCCTGAATGAATATAATAACATCACGTGCCGGTGTCAAGTGCGCCCGGGTTCATCCTTCATTAAAACGCCAACCCGACCGTTTTTGGTCGTATTCGAACCGGGAAAGCGGCGCGCTTAGCGAAACTCCTTCGGGACCCTCAAGCTTAATCATTTTCGTAAGTAAATTTATCTCTGAAACCCTGTAGTATTTATCACTTGAATAAACCCTCATCCCCTCGGAAGGGTATTTTTTCCTTTCGGACTGATAAAAATCATATTCATAGGAAAGACAGCACAGGAGACGCCCGCACGGGCCTGATATCTTCATTGAGTTCAGCGAAAGATTCTGATCCTTAGCCATTTTTATTGACACCGGATTCAGCTTGTCTGTAAGGCCGTGACAGCAGAAATCCCGTCCGCATACTCCAAGACCTCCGATTACCCGCGATTCATCCCTTACACCGATCTGGCGGAGTTCAATCCTCATTCTGAAGACTGAAACAAGGTCCTTTACAAGTTCCCTGAAATCCACCCTCGCGTCGGCAGTAAAAAAGAACAGAACTTTGGGCTCTTCAAGGAGATAATGGGCTGATACAAGTTTCATATCAAGCTTATGATTGGATATTTTTTCCCTGCATATCCGCAGCGCTTCACGCGTTTTCTCAAGGTTGTGCTCATGTTTTTCAATATCTTCCGGAGTTGCTTTCCTGAGTATTGACTGAACTGCTCTTATCCCCGCGATTTTCTCTTTTTCTGACCGCAGGAGATAGCTGCCGAGTATCATGGCAAGGTCTTTACCGTATTTCCCGGTAGCAACAACTATATCCCTGTGATTTACCTCCATTCCCTGTGGATATTCACAAAACTCTGTTTCGTTTGAGTGGAGGAATTTTATTTTTATAAGCTTTTCCGGAAGGTCTGGAATATCCAGCCCCTCTCCATGGTCATCAACTATATCTTCTTTAAAAATATCTTCATCAATTATATCTTCATCAAGTTTTTTCATCATTACCTCATTAAATCAACAAGCAGCCCTTCAATCTCTTCGATTTTTTTCAGGATTGTAAGCTGGCTCCTCTGATTCTGCAGAATATGAAAAGCCAGTTTCTCAAGCTGCTGGTCAACTATTTTTATCTTTGTCCATCTTTTTTCATCAATTACCGGCATACCGTTTTTCATATATTTCCGGCTTTGTACATCAGATTCCATATTATATGCATTTTTTACAATATAGCCAATAAATCTTCTGACAGATTCCTTATATTCTTTAATATTCGAAATAAACGGTTTGTCAATAAGCTTTTCACCGGCAGAATGGACATCATCAAGCAGTTCTTCAAGAGACACCCCCTCATCAACCACTGATGAAAGATAAAATGAAAAATCCTGTTCCGATGCCTCTTCAGCTTCCGTTACACCAAAAAGGCCGGAAGGGCTGCTCTTATGTTTTTTATCTACTTTTTTATCTTTTCCGCTTTTGAGAGGAATATTACTGCCTGTAAAATCTATTCTTTCCATTAGAAAACAGGTTCCCGGTATTGCAGAAAACAAATTCTGCCGCGGGTGGTTTTATACAACAATTCTGGAGGCATTATTATGCAGTCTGTCTGGATTTTCCTGCTGCGAAGAAGCTTCTTCTTCATCCGGAGATCCTTCCATGCTGCCGTATTCAGGAGCAGAAGCAGCCTGTGAATTGTCCTGCAGGGAAGTTCCTGATTCAGTTACTACTTTACCTTGTGTCTTATCATTCTTTTTATCATAATTACTGGTAATTGTGCAGTTCCCGCTCAAAATCACCCCTTCCTCAACAATAAGCCGGGGAGAAAAAATGTTGCCGAGTATTATTCCGGAAGAGAGGACAATTACCTTTTCAGATGAATATATATCTCCGCGGACAGCCCCGCCTATTACTACCGTACTGGCTTTAATTGTACACTGGGCCCTGCCGTTTTTTCCAACAAGGACCTTACCGCTTGTGCTTATTGATCCAGTAAAATCCCCATCTATTCTTAAAAGTCCGTTTAAATCAAGTTCACCATTGAACCTGGTCCCTTCACCAACAATCGAGTTGACGAAAGCCCCATCTTCAACAAAACTATTACTCATTACTTATCCTGCCCTTTCCAGCCAAATCAAAAATTACTCACCAGGCCTGTTTTTTATATTAAGATACCGTTCAGGGTCAACTACCTGCGACCCTATTCTTACTTCATAATGTAAATGAGATGCTGTGGAAAGTCCAGTATTACCCATAGTTCCAATAACCTGTCCCTGGTTTACAGTTTCCCCTTCCTTTACATATACCTTGTCCATGTGAGCGTATTTTGTAAAAAATCCGTATTTATGGCGGAGCAGCAGATAATTCCCAAATCCGTTTGGTTCATAACCTTTTTCAACTACCTTGCCGTTGGCAGTTGATACAATAGGCGTCCCCTGCTGATAGGCAAGATCAATACCTTTATGAAGATACCACTGTTTTGTAAAAGGATGAATTGCCGGACCGAAATAATTGGTAATCCTACCCCTTACATTTTTAAGGGGCCAGAGAGTCGGCAGTTCAACAAGAAGTTCCCCCTGCGCAACAAGAAGTTCGGTTATTTCATCAAAAGACTCTACCGATTCCCTGAGAAACGCACTGAGACTTTTTAAATCCTCCAGTTCCCTTATAATTGTTTCTTCCTGCGTACTTTTTTTATAGGATGATGAAGAAAAATCACTGCCCGGTTTTTTGGCAGAATCGGAAAGAGGATTATCTATACCCAAAGTGCCAAGAGTCTTGACAAGAGATGCCTCGAAAACCCTGGAAACACTTTTAAGCTCTGCAATCTGATCCCTTATAATTTCAAGATCTGACTCTTTCTTATCCAGACTTTCAGTCCGCGTAGATAAAAGTCCTGACATTCCCTTGAACTGTGTAGTAAAAATAACAAAAGAGGTCAACATACACCCTAAAAGAAAGACAACAACAATAAGGGAAAATACAGATATCCTGAAGTTGAATATTTTTTTTTCGGAATGGGGAATCAGCATTACAGTAAAACGCTGTTTTCCGGCATTTACCATATCATTAAAAGATGAGGAGATTTTTGTGAACACTGTATTTAAAAATTTTTCGATTTTTTCTACAAATCTGGCTTCTACTTTTTTATAATTGCTCAAAGGGGACACAAGCTTCTCCTATTTTAATCTGAGAATATCACGCACGATAATATTTGTCAAATAAATGTTGACGGCTTACATTCTACGTGCTATTCTTCATAAAAATCTATATCCTTAACAATTAAATCAATAAAAAGCGGTGAAACATGAAACTTTTTGATACTCATGCACACATCGGGCTTATAAATGAAGACCCGATAGAACAACTTATAATTACTCAGGAAGCAAAACATGAAAAAGTTGAGCATATTGTAAGCATCTGCAACAGCCTTCACGACTTTTTTATTGTTTATGAAAACCTGAAAACAGCCGGCAATATTTTTCACAGTATCGGAGTATCTCCTTCCGAAGTCGCGCACCCTGGAAAAGACTGGGAACAGAAAATCGATCAGGGTGTCGAATTCGACCGTGTTGTCGCAATCGGCGAAATCGGTTTAGATTATTATCGGAAGTTCGGCGATAAAAAATCACAAATTGAGTTATTTATTAAACAGCTCGAGATGGCCCAGCACTATAATCTTCCTGTTATTATCCATAACCGGGAAGCAGGCAATGATGTCCTTGAGATTTTAAGGCAGAAACTTCCTGAAAGAGGCGGTATTCTTCATTGTTTTTCCGAAGACTGGGAATACGCGAAAAAAGCCCTTGATTTAAACCTGTATATCTCATTCGCAGGAAATGTAACATACAGGAACGCAAGAAACCTGCATGATGCGGCGCGCAATATGCCCCTGGACAGAATGCTGATAGAATCCGAAAGCCCGTTTATGGTTCCGTCCGAGTACAAGGGAAAAAGGAACAAACCCGCATATCTCCATTCAACAGCGGAATTTATAGCTGAGCTCAGAGAGCTTGATTTTGAAGAAACAGCTGATGTTCTTTACAAAAACAGCCTGGATTTTTTCAATATCGACGAATAAACAGCTATATTAATAATATCATGACAGCATTTAATTCCCTGCTGCATCCAGTAAGGATAAATTCCCGGATTACAATACCCGGGAACCTTTTTCTTGCTCCTATGGCAGGTTTTACTGATGCCCCGTTCCGGCATATCTGCATTGCAAACGGCAGCGATTTATGCTGGACAGAGATGGTTTCATGCGAAGCTCTTTCAAGAGAAAGCCTTAAAACAAAAAAAATCCTCATAAGGGCAGAGAACGAAAAAATTTACGCGGTTCAGGTATTCTGCTCAACACCTGAGTCAGCCGCAGCAGCGTTAAAACATATACTGCCTTTTGAGCCTTTCCTTATAGACCTTAACTGCGGCTGCCCGGTCCCAAAGATTATAAAATCAGGGGCAGGTTCCGCACTGATGAAAAACCCTCAAAGAATCATGAATATTGTAAAGGCATTATCTGATTCAACTGATATCCCGGTTACGGTAAAACTCAGGTCGGGCTGGGATGCACAGAGCATAAACTATCTGAAGGCAGCAGAATATGCGGTCAGGGGAGGGGCGCAGATGATAACCCTTCATCCAAGGACAAAAACCCAGGGCTACGCAGGAAAAGCAGACTGGGAAAAAATCAGGCTGCTCAAGGCAGAAACAGATGTCCCTGTCATAGGTTCAGGCGATCTTTTCTCCCCTGCAGCCTGCCTTGAAATGCTTAAAATTACCGGCTGTGACGGAGTGATGGCGGCAAGGGGAGCCGTAGGGCAGCCTGAAATATTTAAAAATACAAAACTGCTGGCGGAAACAGGGGAACTCAAGGAAACTCTTTTTTCTGAAAAAATAAAAAACGCAATAGAGCACCTTGAGCTTGCGTTTAAATACATTGACGGGAAGGTTGCGGTAAATGAAATAAAGAAGCACCTTTGCTCATATATAAAGGGAATACCCGGCTCGGCGGCAATAAGGAACAGGATTGTCCACTGCAATTCATTTGATGAATATAAATCAGTGCTTGGAGAGATTGAAGAGCAAATTACCCGGGCCCTGCCATGATTCAGCACATCAATGGAAACCGGTAATTCAGCAGGGATGAAATTACAGGATGGACGTATCTCTTGACTAGATTCCTTAATGAATGGTATCTATCAGTGTGGAAGATAATAATTCAAAACCAGGACATTATTGCGGTTTAGCAGGAATATACGCAGAAAGTCCGCTTAATATACCCCAAAACCTGTTTTACTCGCTTTTTTCCCTTCAGCACAGGGGACAGGAAAGCGCGGGTGTTTCCTACAGAAAAAACGGTAATATTGTTACATACAGGGACCTCGGCATGGTGCCGGCAGTCCTTTCAAGATACCTGCACATGGAGAGGCTTTCGAATATCGGCATTGGGCACGTAAGGTATTCAACAAAAGGGGGCAACAGGATTGAAAATGTCCAGCCTCTGCATGCCGTCTGCAACAAGGGCCAGATAGCCATAGCGCATAACGGCACAATTTCCAACGCCTCTGCCCTGAAAAAAGCGCTTTTCAACAAAGGCGCGATAATACAGAGCACATCTGATACAGAACTCATACTTCACATGCTGTCAATGAATGATGAAACAGATTTCAAAAAAGCGCTTTTTTCAACACTGCGCCTTCTTGAAGGGGCTTTCAGTCTTCTCATAATAAGGGATGAATCACTTATCGCTGCAAGAGACCCCAACGGGTTCAGGCCGCTTTATATGGGGAAAAAAGATGGAATGACAATCTTTGCCTCTGAAACCTGCGCCCTCGATATCCTGCAGGCAAATGATGTAAGAGAAGTCGAACCGGGCGAGATAATTATAATTGATAAAAACGGGATGCGCAGCGAGCGTTTCGCAGAACCTGTTAGAATCAGTCAGTGCGTATTCGAGCTTATATATTTTGCGAGGCCTGACTCTTCAATTTTCGGCAAGTCAGTCCACCTGATGCGCAAAAAGATGGGTGCGGCCCTTGCTGTAAATGAAAAAATAAAAGGCGATATTGTAATGGCAGTTCCGGATTCGGGCAACAGCGCCGCTTTAGGCTATGCCGAAGAGTCGGGACTTCCCCTCGAATACGGGCTTTCAAGGAACCATTATGCAGGACGCTCTTTTATCATGCCGACAAAAGAACAGCGTGAGCTTATGGTGAGGATGAAACTCAATCCGGTAAAAGAGGTTGTCAAAGACAAGAAGATTATTCTTGTTGATGATTCTCTTGTAAGGGGAACGACAAGCCGCCTGATAGTAAAAATGCTGCGCGAGGCAGGTGCCAAAGAAATACATTTAAGGCTTTCTTCTCCTGAAATCAAATGCCCCTGTTATTTTGGAATAGATATTCCGACAAGGGAGGAGCTTATTTCAAACAGGATGACTCCTGAAGAAATCGCAGATCACATAGGGGCTGACTCGGTTTTCTTCCTCCCTGTTGAAAGCCTTATGGGATGTCTTGGAAATCCTGATGACTTTTGCTATGCGTGTTTTACAGGCATTTATCCGATTGAGGTCGACGAGACCGGGGAGATATAGATGGGAATAAAATCTTACGCCGAGGCAGGCGTTGATATTGAAAAAGGGGACAGGTTCGCGCAGTTTATCGCTTCACTCAAATCAAAAGCTGTATCCGGCGATATAGGCGGGTTTGCCGGCGGCGTAGAAATAGATATCGCCAGATATAAAAGACCTGTACTGCTGTCAACAACAGACGGGGTCGGAACAAAACTGATGCTCACCAGGCAGTTCGGGATATATGACACTATAGGTATTGATCTTGTCGCGATGTGTGTAAACGATCTTATAGTCTGCGGGGCAGATCCTCTTAACTTTCTTGATTACATTGCCTGCGGAAAACTTAACCCTGAAATTATGGAAGAAATAATAAAAGGCATTGTAAAAGGGTGCGAAGATGCAGAATGTACACTTGCGGGCGGTGAAACAGCAGAGATGCCTGACGTGTATAACACTGATGATTATGACCTTGCCGGATTCTGCGTCGGGATAGTGGATAAGGATAAAATGCTTCCCAAAAAAGGGGAAATAAGAAAGGGAGACAAGATCCTTGCCCTCCCTTCTGCCGGAATTCACTCAAACGGTCTTTCACTTGCCAGGAAAGTTATAGGTGAAAAAGATATTGCAGGAAGAAAAGAGCTTCTAAAGCCTACAAAAATATATGTAAAAGAGCTGAAAAAACTCATTTCCACAGGATTTGTCCTTTCTGCCGCCCATATAACAGGCGGGGGACTTGAAGGCAACTTTAAAAGAACAATTCCCTCTGATTTGAATCCCGTATTTGACTACAGGTCGTGGGAAACTCCTGATATTTTTCAGAAAATAATGAAGGATGGTGAAATACCTGAGGCGGAAATGAGAAAAGTATTCAATATGGGGATCGGGATCGCAATGGCAGTCCGCAGCGATGATGCAGGAGCGCTTGTCTCTTATGCGTCAGGAGAGGGTATCGCTGTTTCCGTAATAGGGGAAATCGCGTAATATGTCCCGCCTGGCTGTTTTTACTTCAGGAAACGGCTCAAATTTTCAGGCCATCGCAGAGAGGATCGCATCTAACAGAAAGCATACGCTTGTCTGTATGATATGCGACAGAAAAAACGCCTTTTCCTTTACTCGGGCAGAAAGACTTGGTATAAAAAGCTATTATATCCCGTATGCCGGAAGGACGCGGGAAGAAGCAGAAAAAGATATTTCTGATGTTCTGGAATCTGAAAAGATAGATATGGTTTCTCTTGCAGGCTTCATGAGGATATTTACCTGCGGGTTTGTAAGCAGATATAGCGGAAGAATTGTAAATATCCACCCGGCACTCCTTCCGAAGTATCCGGGAGCCCATGGTATTGCTGAAAGTTTTGCATCAAAAGACAGGGAACTTGGAATAACAATCCATTATGTCGACTGTGGTGTTGACACAGGGGCGGTAATTCTACAAAAATCTTTTATCAGGGATTTCAGTGAGCCTATTGAAGAAATTGAAAAAAAGATACATAAACTTGAATACAGTTTCTACCCTGAAGCTGTTGAAAAACTTCTTGATGCTTTTTAGCTTTTGAACTATCCGGTTTTTATCAATTCCGGTTGAGTCAGCAGGGTTTTTCAGCCATAGGAGGTATTATTTGAAGGTGCTCGTACTTGGTTCCGGTGCAAGGGAACATGCAATTACCTTAAGCTTTTCAAAAAGCAGAAGTATAACCGGCCTGTTTGTCGCTCCAGGCAATGCAGGAACAGATGAGATTGCGGAAAACCTGTCTGATATTGACCCCTGCGACAGCAAAATGGTTATTGATGCCTGCAGTAAATATAATATAGACTTTGTCTTTGTCGGGCCGGAAGCGCCCCTTTCCCTTGGAATTGTCGATGATCTGAAAAAAGCAGGGATACACGCCATAGGGCCGCACAAGGCAGCCGCAATGCTTGAATCAAGCAAGGCTTTTTCAAAGGATTTCATGATCAGGAACAGCATACCTACCGCGGAGGCAGTCGAAGTCTCTTCACCCGAAGAATTTAAAAAGATTATTAACAGTAAAAAAGGAAAAACAGTAATAAAAAAAAGCGGCCTTGCGGCAGGTAAAGGAGTCCTTGAATCGGACGACAGGGCAAAACTGCTTGATTTCGGGCTTGATATTTTAAGAACAGACAAGCTTCTGATTGAGGAATATCTTACAGGCTGGGAAGTTACAATATTCACCCTTTCAGACGGGAAGGATTATATAATTCTTCCTTCCTGCGCGGATTTCAAGAAGGCATATGATAATGATGAAGGTCCGAATACAGGGGGAATGGGGGCAATCTGCCCGGTTCCGTCCCTTACATCGCAGATGCTTGAAGAAATTAAAAAAACAATAATAGAGCCGACTTTCAAAGGCATTGAAAAGGAAGGGCTTAATTATAAGGGAGTTCTCTATTTCGGCCTGATGATAACAGAACAGGGACCGAAACTGCTTGAGTATAATGTCAGGTTCGGAGATCCTGAAACACAGGCCCTTATGCCACTGATTCTTTCTGATTTCGGCGAATTATGCAGTTCAATTATAAAAGGTAGAATCAAAACATTTCCGCTGAAAATATCATCAGATGCTGCTATATGCGTAGTGATCGCAGCCGGAGGTTATCCGGGCGAGTATGAAAAAGGGATACCGGTTGATTATATACCCCATTTTAACGAAAAATATGTTGTAGTTTATCATGCCGCAACAAAGTTTGATGATCAAAACAGGGTCATAACTTGGGGAGGCAGGTGTTTTTCAGTCGTTGGACTTGGTTCAGATATTATTACGGCTAATAAAAACGCCTATGTAGCGGCAGATGAAATATATTTCAAAAACAGTTTTTACAGGCATGATATAGGGAGAAAATTCTTTGAAAGGGGTAAATCATGAAAGATATACTGTTTATAATAGGTTCTGAATCAGACAGGAAAAACATTGAAAGCGGAATAGAGCTTATCAGGGAAAAAGGGCTGAGCCATGAACTTGTTGTATATTCAGCACACAGGAACCTTCCTGAATTAATGGCTTTTCTGGAAAAAGAGGATAAAAACTACAGGATAATAATAACTGCGGCCGGCCTTTCGGCGGCCCTTCCCGGAGTGGTTGCCTCGCTTTCAAAAAAACCTGTAATCGGAATACCTCTTGTTTCAGGAGAGCTTTCAGGCATTGATGCCCTCCTTTCAATCCTCCAGCTGCCTAAAGGCATACCTGTCGCAACAATGGGGATTGGAAAGCAGGGAGTGCTCAACGCTGTACATCTGGCAGAAAGAATTATAAAATCCTTCACCTGATTTTATTAAGAAGGCTTCAGGTTACCGTGAGAGTAGTTTTGCTCTCTCCTTGAACAGAAAATTATAAATCAGATCACAGTAATTATTCATCTTTTCCATGCTTGGCTTTGTTACGGAATAGCGCCAGAAACCGTATATTTTGGCAAGGCTTACAAGTTTTTCACTGTAAAGGTCCCATGTGTAGCTTTCAAGTACCCTTTTTATTCCGTTATCTGACACATTTATCCATCTGTCTTCCTCTGTGTTCAGTATTTTAATCTGCCTCTCAAGAGTCTTTGAAATCAGCTCAGGACTGCTTGTATTGATGAGAAACCCTGAGACTCCATCTTCAATAATTTCTGACGGCCCTCCGAATTCTGTACCGAAAGTTGGAAGCCCCGATATCATCGCCTCAAGAATGGTAAGCCCGAATGCCTCGAAAAGCGCGGGCTGAACAAATACACCTCTATGGTCTGCCATTAACCTGTAAACCTCACCGGTTTCAAGCCTGTTAAAGGCAGGAAGCCACCTTACAGAATGGTAAAGATCATATTTCGCAATGAGCTGATGCGCTTTTTCAATTTCAGCCCTTTCTTCGGCATCGGCTGACTTTTCAGGATGGATGGTTCCGGCCGAAAAGATCAGATTGCAGTTTTTTCTCATTAAACCGCTCATTCCAAATGCTTCAATAAGTCCTGTTATGTTCTTGATTTTATCAAACCTGGACATTGAAAATACCGGCGTTTTCCCGGGATCAGCAAGCCTGCCGAAGATATCATCAGATTCTGAATGAAATATTCTTTCATCAAGGTTTTTTGTATTCTGTTCAATTCTGTTTTCATAATGTTTATACGGATAGTAGATATCCTGATCAACCCCCGGAGAGACAATGTTGAATTTAGGGGAAAAAAGATTTATTCCGCTTCTTACCTGGAAATGCTCAGGCAGACTGAAAAACTGATATGCCTCATACTGTCCCATTGAATACTCTGTTCCCGCGATCTCCTGGAAAGTGCTTGTTATAATAAAATCCGACTTGTTCATTGCAAGCATATCTGCCGTGAACTGGAGGGAAAAATTATAGTTTTCCTCATTGTCCTTCCAGTACATATCTGAAAACAGGTATTTGGTTTTCTCAAGCGCATGCGCTATAGTGCACTGGATTACATCCAGCTTGTCAGACATAAGGCTAGCGGAAAGATTGCCGTCTGAATAATTACCGATTATCAGATCAGGCAGGCCTGAGAACTCGGACTTTATGTCTACAATAGCATCATCGGTAAACCGTTCGATATAGGGCCATACATGAAATCTTGATATCCATTGCCTCACGACATTCATATTGCTGTCCCTGAATGGAACCCTTATTATCCAGCAGTCATCAGTCTGAAATATTTTTTCCTTTTTCTGGTCGCACGTAGTACCGTCCGCATCCGGAATCTGCCTTGTTATGACAAGGATTCTGGGCTTTGCGTCTATCCCTGAAAGTTCTATTTCATTCTTAATATGCTTCTCAAGCGCTCTTACCTGATCCAGAATGTATATTACCTGCCCGCCGGTATCCGGCCTTCCGAGGACATTCTCCTGCGCAAACCACCCGTGAGGCGATATAATTGCTATTTTTGAAATAAGGGGCATAGGAATTCTTGTGATAAAATTTTCAAGCAGCTCTCCCGTCGGCTCATTAATTAGAGAAACCAGTATTTTCATTGATTCAAGTATTCTTCCTGCTGTATTGCCCCAACCAGGCTCAAAACCGGCTTTTTTCATCGGCTGCTTTATTGAGGCATAGGGTGTCTGAGGAGGCTTTTTTTTCAAAAACCCGATCATAAGATTTATCTCTTCGAAAAACTGATCAAAATTCTTTATAACATTACCGTTAACAAGAAGCTGCTGATCGCTGTATTTATGGATTTTAATAAATTGAAACAGATAGTTGTTCCATTTTTCCGGATTGCTGAAAATACTGCTTGAAAGGTATTTGTTCAGGAAGCTTATTCCCTTCCCCAGACTCTCAGGGTCTTTCAGAGAAGGCCCGTAATCATAGAAAGGGAGAAAATCTATATGCAGATGCTTCTCATCCATATATTTTTTTGTCGCAAAAAAATCTTTCTGATCAAGATATTCATCCCTGCTTATCTCCTGCAGGAATTCACCGTCAATCCTCAATTTATAGAAATGGTATTTTGCTATGGATACCCTGTTCATAAGTATCAGGGAATCATACGAGACAAACATCTCCTGAATCTTATTCAGAAAGCCGGCAATAGCTGATTTTTTTCTGAAAGTTTCTGTTTTTTTATATTCAGCGCAAAAATTATCAAATTTGACAAGAATATCGTTTTTGAGAAAAAACCTGCTGCTCTCAAGGTGAAAATAGCTTATGAATTCCTTAAAATCGTGCTGTTCTTTCTTTCGTATAATGCTTCCAAGCAGATTAGTGCTTATCATCTGTTCTCCTTTATTTTATCAAGAAAATTATAATGATCCATTCCCTCGATTATTCCTTCTGAATACATCTTTTTCGCAAAATATATTTTTCTGCTGTCCTTAAGCGCTTCAAGCTCAGAAGAATAGTTGCCGACAATAACCGCGCAGGTATCTCCCCTGAGCATGTCCTCATCGTTACCTGAATCACCGCAGGTAAGAATATTGTCAAGAGGAATGCCCCACTTATAACTCAGATACCTCAGAGCTTTACCTTTTGAAGCCCTGTAGGGAATAACGTCAAGATATTTTTCAGCAGAATAGATAATCGTATACCTGCATTTTTTCCTGTTTAGATGCTCATGAATTATATTTATATGGTCTCTGCCGGGGTCAAGAAAATAGCTCACCTTGAACAGGCTGTCATCATTTGCATTCTGCAGTTCAATGAAAGGAATATCCGCAAGGGACTCCCGGACCAGATCAGGATTCCAGTTGTGAGAGATGTGGGTGTGCCATCCCCTGTCATACTTCATCCTGTCTGTGTAATATATTTCTGTACCCACAGAAGCTATTATTATATCCGGGGACGGCAAACCGTGTGATTTCAGATATGATAGTGCAGAATCCGCCTTTCTTCCGGTTGCGACAGCAAATCCCAGATTATTTCGGTTTCTGCTTATTATTCCCGATAGTTTATCAGGATTTTTTCCATCTGATCCGATAAGTGTTCCGTCTATGTCAGATACAATAAGATGTTTTATAGATGAGAGTCTTTTTCCTGTTGATTTAGTACCTTCCCTGCCTTTATCCAGGTAATCAGCGGGGTCAATTCCGTAATTGCGTTTAAGAAGTTTTATATATTCCTCCGCATGGGCTTTCCATGTATAATATTTCCTTGTATTTTCGATCCCGTTCTTTGAATATTTTTCCCATAGACTTCCGTCGATTATTATTTTTTTAAGGGCTCCTGCTATTTCATCGCTGTTTTCAGGATCGACAATTATTCCGTTACGGCAGTTGCTGATAATGTCCCTCGGCCCGCCGTCATCAGTCGCAACAATGGGCAGCCCGCAGGAAGCCGCTTCCAGGAGAGTAAGACCGAACGGCTCAGTGAGCGCGGCATTTACAAATACCCCTTTCTTTTCAGCGGCAATCCTGTAAAGCTCGGGGACCTCAAGTTCAAAATCATGTTTTTTGGGGATCGCCATTTTCCCGTATAAATCAAAACGGTCCATCAGAAGCAGCATTTCCGTCAGAACATCCCGTTCATTTTCTTCTTTCTCTGTTATGTTTTTTCTCAGTCCCGCGAATATGGCAAGGTTTGCCATAGCCTGAAGCTCAAGGCTTTTCCCGTAAGCCTTTATCAGACCTGAGATATTTTTTCTTTTCTCCGGCCTGCAGAGAGTCAGGACCAGCGGCTTATCAGGTTTGAGAAAAAACCTGTCCAGTTCCTGAAGAACTGAAGCGTGCGCATATATCTGTTTTTCCTTTTTTTCTATTTCCGCTATCATGTTGTGATAGTAGGGATAGAATTTTCTGGTATCTATTCCGGGAGGTATTACTTTATAGACAGGAGTTTTTCGATTCTCATATAAGCCGTACTGCTTATCAATTTCCTGCTGCGTGCTTGTAATAATTAAATCCGCGGAACTCAGGATTTCTTCTTCGCTTTTAAGTCTTGTATCCATCTTGAATTTTTTATTGATATCATTTTCAGACATTCCGTCGCCGAGTAGTTTTTCGAGCTTGTTCCGTCCAAGCGAGTGCCCGGTAAAAAGAAATGGTATTTCAAAGAAGGAAGCAAGCTCTCTCGCAATATACCCGCCATCAGCATAATGTCCGTGAACTATATCAGGAACAAGATTTTCTTTTTTAATAAATTTGACTGTCTTGTCAACATATTCATCAAGAAAAGGCCAGAGAAGCTCCTTTCTAATATATTTCCGCCCCCCGCACTGTATCCTGATAATCCTGAATTTATCGTTTACTATTTCAACCGGAATGCTGTAATCCTGTGAAACTGTTTTGTCTGAGATAAGCCTTGTAAAAAGATCCACCCTTTCAACTTCATCTTTCAGACTCAGTTCTTTGCAGAGTTCGATAACATACTTGATCTGCCCGCCGGTGTCCGCATCTCTCCCCATTTCCAGCCGGTCCTGTCTTATCAGGCCATGAATACTGAACATCTGAATATAAAATTTTTTCCCCATTTTTAATTCCTTATCTTCATATACAGCGATTAATTCCCGAAGATACGGATATAAAAACCAGTATCATCAATCCCGGGTACCGCTCCCTCAAGAGTGCATACAGCTGAAGAAAGCTCAAGCGCTTTCCTCATGATCATACCGGGACTCCATCCGTCAAGCAGCCCTTTTACAAGAACAGCAGAAAAAGCGTCCCCGGCGCCGACCGTATCCCTTACCTTGATTTTTTTCCTTATCCTGTCTTTTATATATTTATCTCCGATAAAAAGTTCGGCCCCTTCTTCTCCCCTGGTTACAGCAACGGATGTCAAATTATATTTTTCCATTAATCCTGAAACTGCCGGGCGGTCATCGCAGATAAATCCTTCGATTTTTTTAAGATACGCAAGTTCTTCCCCGTTTACCTTAAGGACATCGCATTTTTCAAGGGATTTCCGGATTATCCGGTCTGTAAAATTTCCGGGACGAAGGTTGATGTCATAAAAAAGAAGCGCATCCGGCATCATATTATCAATCAGTTTATGTATAACTTCAAAACCGTTGTCAGTTCTCTGCACAAGTGATCCGAAATAAAGACACTTTATTTTTTCCAGCTGCCGGGGACTTATTGCCGGGTATTCAATAAAATCATAGGCGGCGTCCTTCAGGATATCAAAATTATTTTCGTTATCAGAAACTTCCACATTTACTTTTCCGGTGTTATGTCTGAAATCTGTCTGCAGATATTCAATACCCACACCGCGGGCAGCAAGAAGCTCCCTGATCCGCATACCGTCAGCATCATTGCCGGTTTTTGACATCAGGGACACATTTTCTCCGAGATTAGAGCAGTGGATTGAAAAATTGAGAGGCGCTCCTCCGATTCTTGAGTAGGAGGGGAAATTGTCAATTAGCGTTTCGCCGATAGTCAGAATCATAAAGTAACCTGTAAAAAAGCAGAAGACAAAAGAGACTGTACTTTTTTAGTTATACTCTAATAATAGTATTTTTTATATATTGAGTCAAGGAATGGGGTTTTTGTCTGTGCGGGAGTATTATTTACCGTTATGCTGCCTTACAGTTTCATACATCAGTATGCCTGCGGCAACAGAAACGTTAAATGAATCCACCCTTCCGCTTGAAGGTATTTTAATAAGGCTGTCGCACTTCTGAGCAAGGAGCTTTGATATCCCGCTCCCCTCGCTTCCAAGAATGAGGGCTGTTTTTCCTTTGAGGTTAAGCGACCAGCAGTCCCTGCCGCTCATATCCGCGCCGAATATCCAGAAACCCTTTTTTTTAAGAAGGTCCATGCTTCTTGCAAGATTATCTTCTACAACCGGGACATATTCACTTGCCCCCGCAGATGTCTTCCTGACTGTCGGGCTGTCGCTTGCGCTTCTTCTGCCCGGCGTTATGACAAGGTCGATGCCGAGCTGGTCCGCGGAACGCAGTATAGCGCCGAAATTATGCGGATCAGTAATCCCGTCGAGAAGAAGAACAATTGATTCTTCCCTGTCAAAATTATCGAGAAAATTTTTCACGGAAGTATATTTGATTTTTTTTAACGCTTTCTCCTGAATAACAAGGACCGCACCCCGGTTTTCACTCCCCCCTGAAAGCCTGTCCAGCTCTTTCTGCTCAGCTGTTACTACCTTTATTCCCTGTTTTTCGGCAATAAGCGCAATATCGGCATGCCTTTTATTCCTGCCAGTTATATATAAAACTGAACGTCCTTTGGAGGACTTTATATATTCTTCAATTGCATGAAAACCTGTAATTACTTCCACTTTCCTGCTGTTTCCTTTAATCCTGTTTACTGTACAATATTTACTGTCTGTTTTTTCCTGTCCGCAGACATCCTATTTGTATTGTTTGGTATAATCAATTATTCCGTCAAAATTCTTGTCCCGCTCAACCTTTATTATATATATACCCTTTTCAAGATATATCCAGACATCCGGTTTATTGTCATAGTTGGTATCAATTTCCTGCCTTATAAGGACGCCGTTGGAATAAAAATAGAAATCATCCATGCTGCCGTCAAGGTTAAAATCTGTTTCCTCATGGACTTTATTCCCGAATTCGTCGATCTCAAGGGAATAATCAATTTTACCGTCATAGTTGTTATCCGAACTGATAATCTGCCCGCCGTTCTGCCTGGCCTCTATCCACCTGTCCGGCATACCGTCCTTGTTTCTGTCTATCCCGGATTCCGCTGCCTGACAATACACTGCAGATAAAAATGTTAATAGCGCTGCTGATATGAATGTTTTGTGAAGTTTATGCATAATAATTTTATCGGTATTGAAGTCTCAACTGTAAAACAATATTATTTTAAAGATGAACGCAGCTGTTGTAATTCCCCCGGTAGAAGATTTTTATTTCACTCACCGCAGATTTGCCTCTCTCGGCGCACGGAAAGGGGCTGAAATACTGACTGATCTGGGCATCAATACTGTTCTTTACGATTTCACAAAAGGCCACCGGGAACGGATAAAACTTCCGGGGAACATTCAGCATCTTAAGCCGTTTATAATTGATAATGAAACAGGCCCTTGCAGTTTTTTCACTTCATATATGCATTACGGTCCCGGAACCGCAAAGTGCGCATCAATCACTGCGGAAGGCGGACATGACATTGTATTTGTCTCATTATTCGCATACTGCTATGCGGACTGCGCTGCGGATTTCGCAAAAGCCCTTCGAAAGCTTGACCCGGATATAAAAATCGCAGCCTCAGGAGCAGGTGTCTCGGTTTTTCCTGAATATTTCAGGGAGTGCTTTGATTATATTATTCCCGGCGAAGCTGAAATCTTCGCAAGGGAACTGCAAAGTTCTCATTTACAGGAAAATTCTGCCTCCAGTTCCAAATTAAACTTTTTTGAAAAGCTTGAAGAGAGATTCGGGGCAAATACCGGGGAATATTTTTCAGCTGTCAGGGCCCATACGGAAGAAGGGGAATTCCTGCCCTCTGTTTCACTCCCGTACAGCGGTAAAAAAAGCGTTTTTATTTCTGTAATACTTTCAAGGGGCTGCTTCAATAAATGCAGGTTCTGTTCAAATTTCATAACCCACGGCCGCAGCTTCAGAAAAGCTGATACAGGCAGCCTTGCCGGGGTTCTTTCAGGATTAAGAAGGCAGATCTCAGAGCATGCAGGGAAAAAAATATTTGTAAACATAGAAGATGACAACCTGCTTTATGACAGAAATTATTTTTTAGGATCGCTCAGGATAATAAAGGATTTTTTTCTGCAGTATGCTTCCGGGGAGCAGATATTCTTCTCAGCAGAAAACGGGCTGGATTATTCTTTGCTTGATGAAGAAATGTGCGAAACGCTAATCTCTGACTATAACTTCAGGCAGTTTAATTTTACCCTTGCTTCTGCTGACATGGGCCTGTCGCTTTCCCAGTCAAGGGGTTCTGATACAGCAAAGCTTGAGAGGCTTCTGCAATACCTTTATGAAAAAAAGATACCGGCCGTTACCTATTTTATAGCAGGACTTGCGGGCGATACTCCCGAAAAAACTGTTGAGTCCCTCCTCTTTCTGGACAGGAACCCCGGCCTTTCCGGGATATCCATGTTTTACGCTGTTCCGGGGCTGCCGGATTTTTCGGACAAATCTGTATTTAAAGCGGCAAGCCCCGCACTGTGCAGGGGGACTTCGGCCTGGCCATGGAACAGGTCACTTACAACCGGAGAGCTTATAACAGCGTTCAGATTATCAAGAACAATAAATTTCCTGAAAAAAGAGGGAAATCTCACAGAGACGGAATCCGCTTTAAAAACAAGAATACTTTCGGATAAAAAACTCTATACACTAGCCGGCAGGGATATACTTGAGCCGCCCGGGATTGCTGAAAATATGGAAGAACTATTTTTTAATAAAAGATGAAAACACGCTTTCAGATCAAAAAACATCGCTGTCCTGTTCCCAGGATGACCAGGCTACACTGTCAACATACCATTCAATACTTCCGGTTTGACTGCGCACCAGGCTTGCGGGAAGAGACGGATCACCTTTCCCGTGTTTGCAGAGCTTTCTGACAATTTCCCTTTTATCCGCCCCTGTAACAAGAAAAATAATCCTGTCCGCATTGCATATAACAGGCAGAGTCAGTGTAATCCTCTTTCTTCCGCTTTGGGGGCTGACCGAAACAACGGCCGCCTTTTCTTTTTCATCAAGCTCTCTGCTCATTGGAAAAAGGCTTGCGGTATGGCCGTCATTTCCGACACCTAGAAACAACAGATCGAATACAGGAAAACCGCTGCGGAGAGGAAGGGTATCATACATTATTTTACTGTATCTCACGGCTTCTTTTTCCGGTATTTTTTCCCCGAGTATTCTGAAAATATTTTCTTCCGGTACTTTGAGAGCTGAAAACAGGATAGTATTAAGCTGGTTGTAATTGCTTTCTTCTGAATCGGGAGGCACACACCTCTCATCCACCCAGAAAAACCTTACTCCGGAGAGATTATCTCCCCTTTTTTTTGCCTCATTGGAAAGGGCCTTAAATAAGAAGGAAGGTGTTGACCCTCCTGAAAAAGCTGCGTTAAGCATACTCCCGGATGCCTCTTTCTGCCCCTTTATTTTAAAAAATTCTTCAGTCAATTGATCAGCAATATCGTGCCTGCTTTCATATACTTTTAAGGAAAAACTACAGTTCACAGTAATTACCTGCCTCTGTAAGATTTTTGCAGGGGCTTCTCCACCCCTTTCCTGATTCACTGATAAAGGTATCTGCCTCAGCCGGTCCCCAAGTCCCTGCAGGGTATCCATATATTATAACACGGCTGTCATTATCCCGGCAGGAAATAAACGGGTCGATGAATTTCCAGCATTCTTCTACGCTGTCGGCCCTGGTAAAAAGTGTTGAATCCCCGGTCATAACATCATATAAAAGCCTTTCATAGGCATCAGGTATCTTGAATTCCCCTAAATCAGAGTATTTAAAATCCATGTCCCGGTTTGTTATCTCGAAACCGCTTCCAGGCTGCTTCATTCCGAAGGTAAGAAGCACTCCTTCATCAGGCTGAATCCGCAGGATCAGTTTGTTCTGACAGCAGCTGTCACCCTTTCCTTTAAACAGTTTATGGGGCGTTTCCCTGAAATGGACAACAATCTCGGTTACACGGGTCGGAAGCCTTTTCCCTGTTCTCAGGTAGATGGGAACGCCGCCCCATCTCCAGTTATCGATAAAAATCCGCAGCGCGGCATATGTTTCTGTTCTTGAATCAGGTTTTACATCTTTCTCATTCCTGTATCCGGGGACAGATTCGCCCCTGATTGTGGAATCAACATACTGACCCAGTATCATGTTGCTTATAATTTCATCGGGACTGTATCTGCGAAGAGCCTGGAAAACCTTCAGCGTTTCTGTCCTGACTGCGTCAGGAGTAAAAAATGGAGGAGGCTCCATTGCGGCAACTGCGGCAAGCTGAAGGAGGTGGTTCTGTACCATATCGCGCATAGCTCCCGCCGAATCATAATAACTCCCCCGCGATTCAATCCCGATTGATTCTGAGGCGGTAATTTCCAGATGGCTTATATAATTTCTGTTCCAGAGAGGTTCAAATATTCCGTTCGCGAAGCGGAAAGCCATTATATTCTGGACAGTTTCCTTTCCAAGATAATGATCAATCCTGTATACCTGCTTTTCAGAAAAATAAGTATGTATAAACTTATTCAGTTCAAGCGCTGCTTTCCAGGAATTGCCGAACGGTTTTTCAACGACAATCCTTTTCCAGCCCCGTCCTTTTGATTCAGGAGTGCCGTCCGCCTCAATGTTAAGCCCTGTTTCTCCTATCCCTTCAATAATGCTCCTGTGCATGGATGGGGGGACAGCCAGATAGAAAACAATATTCCCTCCTGAGGCGTATTCAATGTCAAGTTTGTCTATCCTGTTTTTCAGTTTTATATAGTCGCCGGGATCGGTTGTATTGATCTGCTGGTAGAAAAACCTTTCTTTAAGCAGTTCAGGGATTTCTTTCCTGAATTCCTCGTCAGGGTGGTATTTTCTCCCGACTCCCAGGAAAATAGTATCCCCTGATACAAGTTTTTTTTCCACAAGCTCTTCAAGCGCGGGATAAAGCTTCCGCCTTGCAAGGTCCCCGGTTGCGCCGAAGATTACGATAATAGAATTCTCAGTCATTTACTCCTTCCCGTATTCCGCATGGTGATACAAAATTAAACTTTTGATATACTCCCGTATGCTGCGGTATATTAATAATATAACCTTACGAATAGATTATAGCACAATTTTTTCAGCTCTTGGCTATAAAAGAAAATCAACAGAGCTTCCGGATTTATTCAGAAAAGAGATTAAAGGGTGGATAGATGAAGCTTTGCATGCAGTTAAGCTTGACGCTGTTACAGCCAGGTGTGAAATATCGTTTCCTGATGACGAATCAGTTCTTCTTTCGCCTGAAGGGAGCAATCCTGAAGGGAGCCAGCCGGAAACAATAAGGATTGCAAGCGCTTCGCTGCGCAGATTCCTTTCCTCTTCTTCCAAAGCGCTGATTATGGGAATAACGGCCGGCAGCGCCGTCACGGAGCTGATAGACAAATACCAGATAGAAAACATGACTAAAGCTGTAGTCCTTGACGCCGCGGCAGGTGAGATTGTCGATGCAGGGTTTGATTATATTGTTTCACTTTTAAACAGGGAACTTGCAAGGGAATCGGGAAGACTCCTTTCAAAAAGATTTTCACCCGGGTATGGAGACCTGACGTTAAATGCGCAGGGAGATTTTTTCAGGCTGCTTGATATGGAAAAACTCGGGGTAACCCTTACAGATAGCTTTATTCTAAAGCCGCGGAAATCAGTGATTGCAATAACAGGGATTGTTTATTAACATCTTTCTTAAGGATAAAACATGACAGATAAAAAACACATTTCAGACATGCTCTCGGGTAAAATTATTGTACTTGACGGTGCAACAGGGACAGAACTTCAGAAAAGAGGTATGCCTGCAGGGGTATGCCCCGAAATATGGGCCATTGAAAACCGTGAAATACAGAAGTCTATCTATAAAAGCTATGCTGATGCAGGTTCCGGTATTATTTACACCTGCACTTTCGGAGCGAATCAGCTTAAGCTGCAGCAGTATGGAAGGGATGATGTTGAAAATATAAACAGGACACTGGCTGAAATGGCAAAGGAAGCTGCGGGAAGCAAAGCACTTGTCGCAGGCGACATCGGCCCGTGCGGCCATTTCATAAGCCCGTTCGGCGATATTGATTTCGATGATGCTGTCAAAATGTTTAAAAGGCAGGTACAGGGGCTTCTCGACGGAGGCGCCGACCTTTTTGTTATTGAGACGCAGATGGATATACAGGAGGCGCGGGCAGCCCTGATTGCGGTAAAAGAGATTACAGATGCCTTTACTATTGTTACCATGACATATGAGCCGGACGGGAGGACACTTAACGGCACAACGCCTGAGGCGGCACTTGTAACACTTCAGAGCCTCGGGGCTGATGCCGCAGGCTGCAACTGTTCGACCGGGCCGGAGGAAATGCTGAATCTTGTAAAACGCCTAAAGGGGATTTCAAGGGTCCCCATTGTCGCCAAACCCAACGCAGGAATGCCCCGGATTGAGAACGGGAAAACCGTATTCCCGATGGGGCCTTCCGATTTCGCCTCCTTTGCACTTCCCTTTGCAGAAGCGGGAGTCAATATGATGGGGGGATGCTGCGGGACAACACCTCTTCATATTAAGCTTTTAGCGGATGAAATATCAAAATATAAACCGCTTCCCGCAGCAGAAAACAATCTGGTTATGCTTTCAAGTCCGGCAGAAGCTCTTGTAACACAAAAGGGCAGTTCCCTTCAGATAATCGGGGAAAGGATAAATCCAACAGGCAAGAAAAAACTGCAGGGCGAGCTTCTGGAGGGAAAACTCTCAATTGTAAGGGCAATGGCATCCCGGCAGCAGGAAAGCGGGGCACAGCTTTTAGATATAAACGCCGGAATGCCGGGCATTGATGAGAAAGAGACAGTTGTTAAAATTATAAACACGCTCGCTCCAGTCTGCCGCCTTCCGCTTGTAATTGACTCATCCTCGCCTGATGTAGTCGAGGCGGCCCTGAGGATTTACCCGGGAAGGGCGCTCATCAATTCAATATCAGGTGAAAAAAGCAAAATGGAAAAACTCCTGCCGCTTGCGGCTAAATACGGGGCAATGTTTATACTGCTGCCGGTCGCAGACAACGAACTGCCCTCCTCGCACAAAAGGAGGGGTGAAATAGCTGAAACTGTTTATGAAAAAGCTGAAAAAATGGGATTTACAAAAAACGACATAATAGTTGACGCCCTTGTAATGACTGTCTCTTCAAGCCCTGATGCTGCCCTCGAGACGCTTAAAACAATAAGGTGGGCATCTGAAAACGGCTTTTCATCAGTAATAGGGCTTTCCAATGTCTCATTCGGACTTCCGCACAGGGTCATAGTCAATTCATCATTTCTTTCAATGGCAGCAGCCTCGGGGCTTACCCATGCAATTGCAAATCCTGATGAAACAGCTCTTATGTGGGCAAAACACGCGTCGGCGCTGCTTACAGGAAAGGATAAGGACGCATCGGCGTTTCTGGAATTTGCATCATTACACAGCGAAACCCAGGCAGGAACCAGAACAGCTGAAATGAGAGAAAGTTCTTCACAGCCGGCAGGTACTGACATATCATCTGATTCGATACGCGAAGGCATTATTTCAGGGATAAGGGAAGATATTGTAATACATGTTAACAGGGCCCTGGAAAAAGGGGGGGAACCGCCTGAAATTCTTGAAAAAATAATGATTCCCGCCATCCTCCATGTCGGAGAACTTTACGACAGCAGAAAATTTTTTCTTCCCCAGCTTATAGCAAGCGCAGAAACAATGAAAAAGGGGTTTGAAATACTTGAGCCTCTTCTGGGGGAAAAGGGAAGAAAATCGTGCGGGAAGGTACTTTTTGCGACAGTTGAGGGAGATATTCACGATATCGGTAAAAACATTGTAGTGCTGATGATGCGCAATTACGGTTTTGATGTTATGGACCTCGGGAAAGATGTCGCGGCCGATAAAATAATAAAAGCCGCAAAAGAGTTTAAGCCTGATATTATCGCCCTTTCTGCGCTGATGACAACGACAATGGTAAAAATGCCGGAAATCATCGCCCGTGCGGAAGCTGAAAACATCAGAGTCCCGTTTATGGCAGGCGGAGCTGTTGTAACCAGGGAATGGGCCGGCTCTATCGGCGCCCATTATTCAAAAGACGGGGTGGAAGCAGTCAGAGTTGCATCTTCTCTTATAGGCGGTAAGATTTAATTCCTAAACTTCTCCGCCGCTCTCGGTATCTTCTTTCTTTTCAAACATTTTAAGGTTCTGGTAAAGATACCTTTTTATCTTTTTGGTCGGAGTCTTTTCAAACGGGTTTTTCTGTTCCAGCATTAATCCGATTTTTGAAAAATTATTAAGCTGGGCGTTGACGCTTTTTTTAATTTCCGCCAGGTGATGTGATAAGTAGTCCTGAAGCTGCCTTCCGCTTTCTGCGGCATCTTCCTTCATTTCCTCGAATTTGTTTTTCAGATCTTCATAGTTAAGCTGTACAAGGGCAACAAGTATTCCCTTGTCCTCAACTACAACAGAATCCTCAACAAATGCGCAGCTGTTGATTACGCTTTCAATAGATTCAGGATAGATATTCTCTCCGCTCGGCCCCAGAATCATGTTTTTAATTCTTCCCTTGATATAAAGATAGCCGTCGTCCCCGAAAGAACCGAGATCCCCTGTTCTGAACCATCCGTCTTCAGTAAACACTTCGCTTGTCAGTTTTTCATCCCTGTAATAGCCTTTCATTACGTTCGGCCCCTTTACAAGTATCTCCCCGGAATCCCCTTCTCCGGCGGATTTATCAAGCTTCACCTCAACACCGGCTAGAATTCTGCCTGTCGATCTGTACCTGGTCCAGACTGCGTTGTCGCCTGCGATCAGAGGAGATGTTTCTGTAAGCCCGTAGCCTATTGCATAGGGGAAATGAGCTTCCCTGAGGAATTTCTCAACATCCGGGGCAAGAGGCGCTCCTCCCACACCGAAAAAATATATCCTGCCTCCGAACAGCTTTTTAAGCTTTATTCCCGCGATCCGGTTAAGGATTTTCCTGAAGAAAGGTATTGAGTAGAGTTTTGCGGTAATTTTCTTTTCAGTAAATGTCTTATATATCTTCTGCCTGTAGATTTTCTCAATTAAAAGCGGAACAGATAGCATTACGCCCGGTTTTATCTTCTTAAGCGCGGGAAGAAGAACATTCGGGACAGGAGGTTTGCCAAGGTAATAAACAGCAGCTCCGGCAGAAAACGGAACAAGCATGCCTATTGTACACTCGTAGGAATGGGAGAGGGGAAGAATTGAAACAAACCTTTCCTGCTCAAACATTTCAGGAATTGCGCTTGAAGTTATTGCGTTGGAAAGAATGTTTTTGTGTGTAAGCATTACCCCTTTGGAGCTGCCCGTAGTCCCGGATGTATAGATGATGGATGCGATATCATCCTCGTTATGTTCAACATCCCTAAGATTTACCGTTTGGCCGGGAACTGCCGGCTGCGGAAACTCAAGCGTTTCCATCATGACAGCAGTAAGTCCTTCACCGCATAGTTTTGAAACTTTCGGGTAAAGTTTTTCGGAAACAAATATAAGAGCGCACCCGGCATGTTTTATAATATTTTCAATTTCTGTATCCTTAAAATCAGGCAGGATAGGTACGGCAGTAGCTCCAGCCAGGGCAATTGCAAAATAGGAAACAACCCAGTTGGGCATGTTTTCGCCCAGGATTGCGACATTACTCCCTTTTCCCATGCCGGCAGTCAGAAGTTTTTCTGCTGTTCTTTCAGCAATTTTTTCAACTTCTCTGTAAGTCAAAGGCTCTGAATCAATTAATGCAAGGGCCGCCTGGTCTCCATATTTTTCCGCAGCGCTTCTTAGCAGAGCTTCCAGTGTCATCCTGTCCAGTTTCATTATTTGAACTTTTTTTGCCACAACATCACCGCCTTCCTGATTACAATAAACAGGCCGGATTGAAACCGGCCTGACTTGAACTGAATAATAACCCTGTTTTATTTATATCTCAAGTTTTTTTCTTATTTAAATATCACCATTATCATTTTTATTATAATACTTGCCGGAAGCGCGGAAATGTAAAACTATTGTAAAACTTTCAGGCAGTACCGGCAAACAGGGCTATTATCTTTCAGTGCGCATTAAACCTGTGCATTGAAGTCTTTATTTTGCCTTTTCCTGAAGCTCTTTGATAAATTCCCTGACTTCTTCTGCCTCAATTCCGCTTTCCTTAAGCTGAAGTTCAAGCTTATCTTCAGTCAATCCGAACCTTTCCATAAAAACCTCTTTGGGCAGGCCGGTCGCGGCAATAATCTCACTGTAGGTATATTTACCCCTTATGGAATCAGTATCGAATTTCTCTAGGTTTTCAGATGTTCCAAGACTTGCCATTTTCCAGGAAAAGTCCCCGGTTGCGGTTGTCAGACCAATAATTCCAAAAAATACCAGGAATGTTATAACGGTGAACCATGCAGCCTTGACCTTTTTTCTTCCTGAAGGAGAGGCAATAACAAGGGTATTTTCGACAGGGCACTTATTTACACATTCGTTGCAGTTTAAACACTCCGCATCAACAACTTCCCTGACTTCATGGACTTTGATGTTTACAGGACATACTTTTGTACAAAGCTCACAGTTGATGCATGTAGCTTCGATCCTTTTAATCCTGAAATATCCTGCTTTCCCAACAATTCCGAGAAAAGCTCCCATCGGGCACATATATTTGCAGAAAAACCTGTCATAGAGAAAGGAGCCGGCAAGCGCAATAAGGAGAACAGCAAATCCTACAGGGAATTCAATAAAAAGGTCTGCTGACGCGATATGATGATATGCAGCCCACGGGTCATACGGCCTTATCACAAGATAGCCGAGCCTGAATGTTTCTTCCAGTACCAGAACCAGAATCAGGTATTTCAGATACCTGAGGTATTTATCAGCCTTTTCAGGAATTACAAATCTTTTCCTGAAAAATTTACCCCTCAGTTTTTCAAAAAACTCCTGTAGTGTTCCAAGCGGACAGATATTGCCGCAGAAAGTCCTTCTGAATACAAATGCCAGGACAATTGTCGCAATAAGAAGAATAAAACTGCTGAGTGCAATTCTCTTTAAAAAGCCGCCAGCTGTTATAAAAATGTAAAGCGACTCAAGTCCCCCGAACGGGCAGAAAGCATCTATCGGCGCTGCCTTGAAAGAAGTCCCGAACTGATGCAGCAGACCCATAACAGTTGAGAGCAGCAGAACAAAAAGAAGAATGGAATACCGGATAATTCTTGCTTTTTTATGCTCTGCTTTTAACGTTTTTGCCATGTTTTTAATCCCTTTTTTATTGAATATTTTAGATCGTAACATGATTATTATAATATTTAATTGATTTTTATGTACAGGAAAAGTGAATTTCATGTGAAGTTCAGACATTCAGGTAAGATTAATAAAAATCAGGCTGATTCAGCAATCAGCCTGACACAACAGAATAATCAGATACCGTAATTTTTTCCGTAATTCTCAACTATATAATCCACATCCTTGTCTCCCCTTCCGGAAAGATTAATAAGTATTGTTTTATCTCTGGAAAGCTTCGGGGCAAGTTTAATTGCGTAAGCAACAGCATGTGCGCTTTCAAGCGCGGGAATAATCCCCTCTACCCTTGAAAGTGTAAAAAAAGCGTCTATGGCTTCCTTATCATTGATGCATTCATATTTTACCCTGCCGATATCCTTGAGATAACTATGCTGGGGTCCGACACCGGGATAATCAAGACCGCTGGCCACAGAGTATACCGGTTTAGGTTCGCCTTTATCATCCTGAAGAACGTAGCATTTAAAACCGTGGATCATCCCGGGTGTCCCAAGGGTAAGGGTACAGGCATGCTCTCCGTCCTTGAATCCGATACCGGCAGGTTCCACTCCGTAAATATCAACATTTTTATCATCAAGAAATGCGGTAAAAAGTCCCATGGCGTTTGAACCGCCGCCTACACATGCAATAAGGTTATCAGGCAGCTTACCTGTTTTTTCCATAAACTGTTCCCTTGCCTCCTCGCCCACAATTTTCTGAAAGTCACGGACCATCATGGGAAAAGGATGAGGGCCTACAACAGAGCCAATTGCATACAGCTGATTAACAGGGTCCTTGAGATACCCCATAAATGCTTCGTCAACTGCCTCTTTAAGTGTTTTAAGGCCTGATTTGACAGGTATGACATTGGCTCCGAGTATTTTCATTCTGACAACGTTAGGATGCTCCTTGGCAATATCTACCTCACCCATATAAATATCACATTCAAGCCCGAGTAACGCGGCAGCTGTCGCAAGGGCAACCCCGTGCTGACCTGCGCCTGTTTCTGCGATTACCTTTTTCTTGCCCATCTTTTTTGCAAGCAAAGCTTCGCCCAGACAATGATTTATTTTATGGGCCCCGGTATGATTAAGATCTTCCCTCTTAAGATAAATCTGTGCTCCCCCGAGGCTTGATGAAAGGCGGGAGGCTTGAAATACAGGGCTTGGACGGCCGACATAATCCCTGTAAAGAGATTTAAGTTCTGTCTGAAAATCCCTGTCATCTTTTAATTCCATATATGCGTCTGTAATCTCTTTAAGTATGCTGTTCAGTACTTCAGGGACAAAAGACCCCCCGTAATTACCGAAAAAACCCTGTGCATCCGGCAATGTTTTTAAACCTGCTCCTGCTTCCATATTTAAATCCTCCTGCTGTTATTTCTATAGATAGTAACGTTTCTTCAGAAAGAAACATATAATAAATTCAAAAACGTGTCAATAAAAAAACATAAAGTTGTCCGCAACTTAAAATCAGCAACATTGCATTGCTTAAAAATGTATAAATCATTGACATAGTTTTAAGGTGGGTTTAGGATTTAACTATTAAAATACTTTTGGGAGGTATAAATGAGTACCATTATTTCGTTGGCGGCGCTGGTGATTTTTTTTGGTTTTTATTTTACTTTTGGTAAAAAACTCCAGGATAATCTGCTTAAATCACATGAAGCACCAGATGCCCCGTCAAAACGTCTGAGCGATGGTGTGGATTATGTTCCAACCAGCAAATTTGTTCTATTCGGTCATCATTTCGCATCAATCGCGGGCGCAGGTCCTATCGTAGGTCCGGCGATGGCTGTTGCGTGGGGATGGCTTCCTGGTCTTTTATGGATATGGTTTGGTAATATTTTTATTGGAGCCATCCATGATTATCTTTCACTGACAGCTTCAGTAAGATATGACGGAAGATCTGTACAGTTTGTGGCCCAGGACCTTATCGGTAAAAAAGCAGGAAAGGCATTCGGATGGTTTATCCTTTTCCTGTGTATTCTTGTTGTTGCGGCATTCGGAGCAATAGTATCAGGTCAGTTTGCCTCAGGCAACGGAGAAGTTGCATCAACTTTCTTTCTCTTCTGCGCAGCTGCAATAATTCTTGGATTCCTGATGTACAAGACGAAACTCGGCATGCTTGTAAGTACGCTTATCGGTCTTGTAATGCTTGTAGCGGCATTCTGGATTGGAAGCAATTTCGGTATCAAAGCATCATCAAATACATGGTATCTGGTACTTCTCCTTTATGTAGTAGTAGCTTCAGCTCTTCCTGTAAACTTTCTTCTTCAGCCGAGAGATTATCTCAATTCATTCCTTCTATATTTCGGCCTTCTCGCGGGAGGACTTGCGGCAATTATAGCTTTCAAGGGATTTGATTCTGTACCTGTTTATACAAGCTTCAGCGCAAAACTTATCGGCGGGCAGCCTTCACCATTCTGGCCGACAGTCCCCCTTGTAATCGCGTGCGGGGCCCTTTCAGGATTTCACTCACTTGTTGCTTCAGGAACAAGTTCAAAACAGCTGAGAGATGAAAAGGACGCTCTTTTTGTAGGATACGGCGCGATGCTCACAGAAGGTTTTCTTGCGACAATAGTTGTTGTTTCCATAGCCGGATTCGGAACTCTTGCACTTGGAGACAAGGTAATGTCAACAGGCGCTCTTCCCCGTTTCACACAGTCATTCGGTGCAATGGTCAACTCGGCCTTTCCGTTTATGACAACTAAATTCATGGCACTGTTCGCATCAATCTGGGTTTCTTCTTTTGCCCTTACAACACTTGATACAACAAACAGGCTTGGACGCTATATAGTTGGCGAACTCGCGCTTCCTCTCAAGGAAAAAGCACCCGGAGCATATGCGATGTTTGCAAATAAATGGATTGCTTCATTTATTATCGCTATCTGCGGAATAGGACTTGCATGGACAGGAAACTATACAGTACTCTGGCCCGCATTCTCGGGAGCCAACCAGCTTATTGCATCTATAGTTATGCTTACCGCAGCACTCTGGGTCAAGAAAAAACTGAACGACAAATATACCAATATTGTTCTGTATCCTGCTGTTATTCTCTGGATTACAGTAACTGCCGGTCTTATCTGGTATGAATTTGTAATTATACCTCTGCACTTCAAAGATATGGCTAATATAAAGAACGTAGTTACAGGTTCTGTTGTAGGAGCAATTACACTTTTCATGCTGGTCATGAATGTTGTAATGATTATGCAGTTTTCAAAAAATTTAAAAAATGTAAAAGCGGATTAATTAAAACTAAATATTAATAATCTGTTTTTTATAGTAAATAATAAAAAAGGAGCCTGCCTTGATCTATCTGTGCAGGCTCCTTTCACAATAAAGGCTTATAAATGATTGATTTCAAAAAAATCCGCAAAAGCATGGACCTATTCTGGGATGTTGCGGTTCAGGTACAGCGCAATAAGGCTACAGAAATAATAGAATTTGAACTCAAAGAGCTGGAAAATATATTTGTAATTCTTCTTATGGGAAGCTTCATAGGACTTCCTTCTCCTCCCGCGGCTATGGCAATGGAACTGATTCCGTATCTTGAAGATGAGATAAGGCTTATGACAGCAAGGTCAGACTTTGCACAGGACCCGATCGGCGGTCTTGCCGGAATTCTGGATATTGGATAGTTTTATATTACCGGAATGAAATATATCTGTACACGGCCGGCTGATAATTCAGGTTAAACATTATATTGAGTTAACGGGAGGTAGACTGAATGAAAAAAGTCCTTTTTTTTATGGGCAAGGGAGGAGTAGGAAAAACAACTATTTCCTCTTCTACAGCATTCCAGCTCAGCCGCAAAGGGAACAAGGTCCTTATTGTTTCACTTGACCCCGCGCACAACCTGGGAGACGTATTCTACTGCAATCTGAAAAATGATAAAACAAGCATTGCTCCAGGGCTCGACGGGATTGAAATCGACCTTGCAAAATGGGTTATAAAATACCTTGAAACAAGCAAAGACGAAATAAGGGACACTTACAGATACAATGTAAGCATTAATATTGACTCCTATATCAACATTTTAAAATATTCTCCCGGAACAGAAGAGTATGCAGTCCTGTGGGCAATAGAGTATATCTATACTACCTGGCACAGCCAGTATGATTACATAATTTTTGACACCCCTCCCACAGCACTAACTATGCGGTTTCTTGCAATGCCCTCCATCTCCATGATGTGGATAAACGAACTTAAAAGCATGAGGGAAAAAATCCTTGCAAAAAGGCAGACAATTTTAAAACTGAACCCGGATGCTACTGTAATAAAAGGAGCTACAGATGTAAAGGACGATGCAGTCTCCGGAAAACTGGGGTCAATCCGCACAAGACTTAAAAAGCTGCATACAATTTTTTCCGAAGAAAGCTATATGTCAATTGTCATAAATAATGATGAATTATCCCTGTCTGAATCACGCAGGATTCTGCAGGAGCTTGACAAGCTTGATGTAAAAATAAACAGTATATGCCTGAACAAGCTTAATCCGGAAATAACTGATCTTGAGAACTTAAAAAAGAAATTCAACAGTTTTCCTGTTTTTACATCCTACCAGCTGCCGGAAGGCCTGATAAGAAGAGAAGACCTTGGACGGATTCAGATTGACGGTCTTGTAAATAATATTATAGAAACAACCAGAGGCAATGAATGAACATTTATATTTTTCCGCTGATAGCATTGGCAATTTTTGCGACACTCGGCTACTTCAGGGGCAAGAAAAAAAACGCATGGATATCAGGATGGATAAGCCGTGAAGCTGAAGAAGCCTTAAAGCCCGCGGATACCGACTATGTTAATATAGGCGGAACAATTGGATACAATTTTACATATAAAATGAAAGGACAGTTCCGTGAAGCTTCAGGCACAATAACAATGCTCCCACGCCAGTCAGTATTATATTTCCCCATCTCTCTTCTCACGGCAAAACACGACAGGGTATATATCAACCTCAAAGCAAACGGCAAACTTGCCGGGGAAGGACATATAGTTTCGGAAAAATACATTAAATCAGCCCGAAGCCTTATATCCGGTTACCGGAATTTCCACAATACTGAATACTCAATTAACGGTTCAAAATTTTATTTACTTTCAAAAACCGCCTCTGTTGAAAAAATGCTTATAAATTTTGCTGAGAAAACTGAGTCAATTAATAATCTTCGCCATTTCTGCTGTTTTCCGGACAATAAAAATTTTTTTATTTTCATTAAACCGGTCCGGGGAGAACTTGTAAAATTCTTAAAATCCGCAGTTACCGGACTTGATATTTTCTATATAAAAGGCAGGAAGAATGATGAAAGAGGAAATGAAGAGAAAGATTGACGCTGTTCTTGATACAGTAAAAGATCCGGAATCTTTCCGGAGTGTATCAGAGCTTAATCTTGTAAAAAAAGTAACCTGGAGCGAAAGTCAGAAAAAACTTGTTGTACATACAGATATCGGGGAACCCCGTTCAACATGCATTGTCTGCGGTGTGGTAAACGAAACACTAAGACAGTCGATAATGAGAAATCTGAAAGAAGAATTTGATAAAAGTTTTCCTGACCTGGATGTTGAAGTTATTTAAACAGCAGTAATATCCTGTAAGATTTACGGCATGCCGCCAGGAAAGGATGATCAGTAGGTCCGAACAGGCAGTGAGTCCATTTTGAGAACAGGTACCTGAGCAGACCGCCGGTCCCCCTTACGATTGCAATGTTAAGATATGATATAAAAAAAATATTTGTGGGAATTTGAATCATATTTTTAAACTCTGCAAAAGAGTTATTTATTCATTTTCGTTGATTATCAGTATATGATGTGCTATCCTTTTTAACAGCAATAACTATTTATAAACACCTTAAGCAGATTGACAGGGGAGAATTGCCATTATGAATACTCCGGACTCCGGCCGGCCTTTTTCAGGATCTTCACACAGATTTTTGTCTATGGCAAAAAATTATCTTGTTAATCTTTTTACAAATAAAACCGGAAGATGGAAAATCTATACACTGATTTTTTCCCTTACGATATTTATTTTTTCGATAATCACCACACAGTTTGTAGAAAGCCGCCAAAACAGTAAAAACAGCAACGCGATAAGCTCTGTCAACCATTTTTTCACTGAAATAAACAGGTATGAAAAAGATGTAGTAATTAAAAGCGGTGAGACCCTTGCCTCAATTCTTTATGACCTGGGAATAAATAAAATTGATGCCGCAGATATTATTGAAAGCGTTAGCTCTCTGTACAACCTCAAATATCTTCAGCCGGGGAAAAAAATAAGATTCGTAATATTTGAAAACGGAGAGGAAAATCTCCCTGTTGTAGAACTGCTCAAAATGGAAAAAACACCGGGCACAGAACTGCGGGTCTGCGCAAGGAACGGCAGATATGAGGCAAAACTGGTAACAGTAAAAACAATAAATGTACGAACAGCAGCTGAAGGGGTAATAACAAACAGCCTTTACAGCGATGCTGCTCTTTCAGGGATTCCCGATTCCGCAATTATGGAAATGTTTCAGCTCTTCTCATTCGATGTCGATTTCCAGAGAGATATTTACAGCGGAGACAAATTCAGGGTCCTTTTTGAAAATATAATAAATATGGACGGGGAAGTTGTCTCAAAAGGAAATATTATTTTTGCCCAGCTCCAGATGAACAATAAAGACCACAAGGTTTACAGATTTGTCTGTGATGACGGAAAAACAGACTATTTCAGCGAAACCGGTATAAACATAAGGAAAACCCTGCTTAAAACACCTATCTACGGAGCAAGGATTTCTTCAGGTTACGGAAGAAGGGAACACCCGATTTACGGCTATTCGCATATTCATCAGGCCCTTGATTTTGCTGCCCCAAGGGATACACCGATAATCGCATCAGGGTCAGGAGTTGTAAAACTTGCAGACTGGAACGGCAGTTATGGGAAATGCGTAATAATTCAGCACTCAAATCAGTACCAGACTCTTTACGCGCATATGAATTCGTTTGCAAATAATATCAGAAGGGGAAAATCTGTTAAACAGGGCGAAATTATCGGGTATGTGGGGACAACTGGAGTTTCTACAGGAAACCATCTTCATTATGAAGTCATCTTCAGGGGTCACAGATTAAACCCTTCTACAATAAAAACCCCACCTGAAAAAAAACTTACAGAACCTGAACTGGAACGTTTTCTGAAGGAAGTTGAAAAAATCAATATTGAGTACAGCAATGCATTGAAAAGCTGATTTATTTAATGAATCCCTGATAATAGTAAAGCTATTTTATCTAACTAATCTTTTCATAAACTGCTAATTATTATATAGTTTGGGTCTATAATTTTATCAGGAGTGTTATGCAATAATGGCATTTTCAGCAAAAAAATTACTTGGCCTAATAATGATTCTAATAGGAGTTGTTTTTTTCCTTTTTGAATTCAAAGCCCTTCCACACAACCCTGCAGATCCTCAGAAGTGGGACCAGCTTCACGCAAAGTATTTCAGACAGATAAGAATGTCCGGAAGAGTTTTTCTTCTTTTAGGCCTTACATTCACATTAACCTGAACTTAATAATACTTGGGAAGTATTATTAAGTTCTATTCAGAAAAGATTTTATCATTTTTTCAATGGAAAACCCTGTGCAAGCTCATCACTGTAGGAATCACGGATTTCCTTGACTTTGACATCGAAAAAAAGAGGTTTCCCTGCAAGGGGATGATTCGCATCAACAAGAACTTTATCCCCGTTTACCTCAAGAACTGTCAGTATATAGGGTGTATCATTTATTACTGTTTCAAATTCCATGCCTGCTTTTATTTCAGGGCTGCCTGTATCTTTGAAATTCTCGGCAGGTACAGAAAACACCATGTTTTCATCCCTTTTGCCATATGCTTTTTCAGGGGGAACAGAGGCGGTAAAAGAATCACCCTGCTTTTTCCCCTCAAGAGCTTCCTCAAGGCCCTGAATTATATTTTTAAATCCGTGAAGATAAGTCAGGGGGCCGTTTTTTTCACTTGAATCAATAACCTGATCCTTTTCATTTTTCAGAACATATTCGATTGTAACAACCATTTTTCTTTTTACTGTCAATTCATTCCCCTGTAATTTTGATTTTTATTTTATAATATTGTAAAATATTATTATATTCAAGGTTATCACATTAGAGACTTAATATGGAAATAAAGGGAAAATATCTGCTTATAATTTTAACTGTTCTGGCTTTTTCTTCTTGCGTAACAGCAGAAAATAATATCAAAGTAAAAGTAGCAAGCAGGTCAGAGACTCTGCTTTTTTTAAAAAATCAAACAGGGGAGACACCTGTCTGGTCTTCCTATCCTGTTTTTGACTTTAACGGGAATGAAGTACAGAACAGAATGTTATCCCTTATTGAAAATGCCCGGGATTATATTTTGATTAATTCATATCTCCTTATGTATGATGATTACGGCAGCGTTATTCTCGACGCCATTTTTGAAAAGCACAAAACAGGAGTAAGGACTTATATTATAGCAGATTCATCAAATAATTTTATTCCTGGTGAATCTGGATTCGCTTTCCTAAACAAAAACCATATCCCGTATGTAGAATATAATCCTATAAGACTTCATACATTATTCAGCGGAAAGTCAGTAATATACAGGGATCACAGAAAATTCTGGGTTGTAGACGGGAAATATATTTACATTGGAGGCTGCAATATTATCAATAGTTCCCTTAAACCGGCAGATGAGGGGGGAAATATTGATGGGATGGTGCTTTTTGAATCACAGGAAACTGCAGAAATACTGATTGATGCATTTACTGGAACCTGGAACAGTTTCTCGGACTTAAAACTTGATTCAAAAATGTTCAGGATCCCTGAACAAAAAATATTTGACACAAAAGTTCTTTTAATTAATCAGGAAATTAGCAGTAACAGCCAGAGAATTACAGATATGATTTCAGGACTTTTTTCTGCGGCGCGAAAAGAAGTATGGATAATTCAGCCTTATACATTTGTCAATTCAGATATAATAAAATCAGTCAAGCAAATGGTAAAAAAAGGGGTAAGCGTAAATATTATACTGTCTGAATATTCAACAAGCAGTAAATACTATTACGCCTCCTTTTACGGAATAAAAGACTTCATTAAGGCAGGTGCGGTAGTATGGATTTATTCACCTCCGCTTCTTTCCTCTCCCCTGCATATCAAGGCTTTTTTTGTTGATAACAACTGGGTTTCAATAGGATCTGCCAACTTTAATCAAAGGTCTTTCAATTATGCTGACGAGGCCAATATCATCTTTTATGATCCATCTTCTTTCAATGAAATTGCAAAAAGTCTTTATAAAATAAAAAAATCATGCTGGAAAATTGATATGGAGGAAGCTAAAAGATACAGGACCTATCAATACAGGAACTGGAACAGGCTTATGCAGATAGCAGGATAAAGAAAACAAACCGTGGTAGATACTGAAAAACCATAACAGCAGAGTTAGCAGATAAAAAGAAAAGCGTTGATTAAACATTTTTCTTCAATTATCATTTATTCAGTCATGAAAAATTACGCAGCTGGTATTGATATCGGCGGGACAAACACAAAAATAGGGATAGTCTCGGATGATGGAAGGGTATTAGAAAGAACAATACTTCAAACCCGGGAGTACAGCACCCCGTCTATTTATAAAAAAAGAGTCCGCTCAGAACTGGTTTCAATGATTACATCTATGGATATTGAGATATGCGGAATCGGTATCGGCGCACCTAATGCAAATATTTACTCAGGCTGTATCGAGTTTGCTCCCAACCTGCCGTGGAAAGGGATGGTAGACCTTAAAGAGGGCCTTGATGATCTTGCCCCGGTCAAGGTAACAAACGATGCCAATGCTGCCGCCCTCGGCGAAAAGCTGTTTGGAGCCGCATCCGGTTTCAGCGACTTTATTGTCGTTACTCTTGGGACCGGTGTCGGCGGCGGGATATTCTGCGATTCAAAACTGCTTTACGGGAAGTTCGGTTTTGCAGGTGAAATTGGGCATATCACAGCGGTACCCGGCGGCAGACAGTGCAACTGCGGAAGAAAGGGGTGTGTTGAAAAATACTGCTCCGCGGGGGGGATTGTCACCACAGCTTTAGAACTGTTTTCTGAGCACAGGAATAAATCAAAACTTGATAAATATGATAAAAACACTCTTACAACCAGAATAATTTATGAAGCAGCCCTGGAAGGGGACAAAACAGCGCTTGAAACCTTTGATACAACAGCCAGCTATCTAGCTTCTTTCTTTAACGATCTTTTAAATATTTTTTCTTCCGAAGCAATAATTATCTCGGGGGGAGTAGCACAGAGCGGAGAAATTCTTTTAAAGCCGCTTGAGAAGTATTTCAGGCAGGAGCTGATTGAATTTTACAGGGAGAAGGATATTAAACTTCTGCTATCTGCCCTTCCCCAGCAGGATTCAGCGATTATAGGGGCGGCATCTCTGGTTTTTTAGGAATAATCAGAAAAAATGGGACAAATTCAATACTGCGGTAAAGTGCTTTATAGAAGTTTATGATGGTTTCACGCATGCAGACATCTGTTTTTTTTACTTTAAAAAATGTATTCTTGATTATATATTGAAATAGCGGAGTTAAATAAAAATATGTTCGACAAGATTGATGAAATTCTGGAAAAATATAAGGAAATTGAAAACAAACTCTCTGACCCGGATATAGTAAAGGATCAGAAAAAATACAGGGAAATTATGCAGGAGCACTCCCATCTCAAAGAGATCGCTGAAGCAAGCGGGAAATACAAGAAAATTGTACAGCAGATCGGAGAAGCAAAAAAGATTGCCGCGGAAGAGAAAAATGCTGAATTGAAAGAGATGGCGAGAGAGGAAGCAAGGGAACTTGAAATTGAAAAAGAAGAGTATCTGGTTTATCTCAAGCAGCTTCTAATCCCGAAAGATCCTTTGGATCAGAAAAATATTATTATGGAGATAAGGGCCGGTACAGGAGGAGATGAGGCTGCTCTTTTTGCGGCAGACCTTTACAGAATGTATTCCAAGTTCGCTGAGACCAGAAAATGGAAAATTGAGGTCCTCTCGGTACATGAAATAGGTCTCGGAGGATTCAAAGAGATAATTTTCTCAATTTCAGGCAAAAATGTTTATGAAAACATGAGATATGAAAGCGGTGTGCACAGGGTACAAAGAGTACCTGAAACTGAATCCGGCGGACGGGTACATACTTCTGCAGTTACAGTTGCGGTTCTGCCTGAAGCGGAAGAAACAGACATAGACATCAGCCCTGAAGAACTTAAGATAGATGTTTACAGATCCTCCGGTCCCGGAGGGCAGAGCGTCAATACGACAGACTCTGCTGTAAGAATCACACACCTTCCGACAGGGCTTGTTGTTACATGCCAGGATGAAAAATCACAGATCAAAAACAAGGCAAAAGCACTGAGGGTACTCCGTGCAAGATTATACGAACTGGAAGAAGAAAAAAAACAGAAGGAACGGTCTGAAGCGCGTAAAACCCAGGTAGGGACAGGTGACAGGTCCGAAAGGATAAGGACCTATAACTTCCCGCAGAACAGACTTACTGACCACAGGATTAATCTTACCCTCTACAAGCTTGAAATAATAATGGAAGGCGATCTTACAGAAACTCTCGAAGCGCTGAAATATAACGCACGTGAAAAAGTACTTCAGAAAAGTTAAAAAAGGATTCAGCAGGGTTATATGACAGTTAAGGAAATACTTGCCCGGACATCAGAAAAAATATCTCACAGATGGCCCTCTACTCCGTTTCTTGACGCTTCACTGCTTCTGCAGGAATCTTCAGGCATGACAAGAGAGAAGCTTCTTGCATCATATAATCTTGAGATAGAGGAAGATGTCCTTGAAAAGTTTAATTTAATGGCAGAAAAAAGACTTGCCGGCTATCCTGTAGCCTATATAACCGGTAAAAAGGAATTTTTCAGCAATACATACATTGTTGACAGAAGTGTCCTTATCCCGAGGCCTGATACAGAAATACTTACGGAAAAAGTTCTGGAAGCAGCAGGCGAGATGATAAAAAAAACAGCTGCCCCGGTGAAAATACTTGACCTGTGCACCGGCAGCGGATGTATTGCCATAACCCTTAAAAAGGAACTTGGAAGCGGGGTTGAAATTGAAGCATCCGATATTTCTGAAAATGCTGAAAAAACTTTTAAAAAAAACTGTCAGGCAATACTTGGACATCAGATACCGTTTTACAGATGCAGCCTGTTTGAAGGAATAAACGGGAAGTATAATATCATTGTTTCAAATCCTCCGTATCTTGAAGATTCTCATGTAGAAGAAATGATATCAAAAAACTGGCCTGAACCGGAATCCGCACTAAGGGGCGGCACCGACGGACTTGATCTTATAAGAGAAATTACGGAAAAAGCTTACAGCTTTATCGAAAACGGGGGCGCGCTGTTTCTCGAAGCAGACCCTGCCCAAATGACTGAAGTGAATATGATGCTTTCAAGGAACAGATTCAGCAATGTTGAAATATCAAAGGATTTATCCGGAAAAGAGAGGGTTATCAGCGCATGGCAGAAATAATCTCTCTCGAAAAAGATATTCAGGCACTGAAGAAAAAACTCATAGTCAATAAATACTCAAATGAAGACATCCAGGCCATTATGGAAGCGGTCCGCTTCGGCGAGAAGATTCACGGAGAACAGAAAAGGGCAAGCGGTGAACCTTTCTTTATACATCCCCTTACAGTTGCGGAAATACTTATAGACCTTAATCTTGACAGAAATGCTATTATTGCATCACTTCTGCACGATACAGTTGAAGATACTGACATAGAAAGTACGCTTATAGAATCCAGATTCGGTTCTGAAGTCTCTCAGCTTGTTGAAGGTGTAACGAAGATAAGCATAGTAAAGGCAAAAAACAAATCAGTTCAGGAAATAGAAACTCTCAGAAAAATGCTTCTTGCCATGGTCAAGGATATAAGGGTAATTCTTATAAAACTGGCAGACAAACTGCACAACATGAGAACACTGTCCTATCTTTCAGAAGAAAAGCAGCAGGCAATTGCGGAGGAATGTCTTGAGATTTATGCCCCGCTCGCAGGGCAGCTTGGTATTTCATGGATCAAGGCGGAACTTGAAGATCTCGCGCTCAAATATATTAACCCTGATGTATATGAACAGATTAAAAAGTTTCTCGCGCTAAAGCGTAAGGAAAGGGCGGAATACCTTAAAAATGTAGAAAACAAGATAACCCTTGCCTGCAGGGAAGAAGGAATAAGCATCGATATATCAACAAGGGCAAAGCATTTCTATTCAATCTATAAAAAAATGACAAAAACAGGCAAGGAACTCGGGGAAATATATGATCTGCTCGGAATCAGGATTCTATGCAACAGCGTAAATGAATGCTATACAATTCTAGGTCTTGTACACAAACTCTGGATCCCTATAGAAAGAAGATTCAAGGATTACATAGCAGTTCCCAAATCAAACAGGTACCAGAGCCTGCACACAACAGTAATGACTGATAACGGTAAAATACTTGAGGTGCAGATCCGTACCCATGAAATGCACAGGATGGCGGAATACGGTATAGCGTCCCACTGGCTATACAAGTCAGGCAAGACAACAGACAGCATAAATCCAAAAGATATTTCACTTGTAAACAAGCTGATGAACTGGAACAACCTTGAAAACGGGAAAACAGATTTTTTAAGCGATCTTAAAAAAGAAATACTTAAGGATACAATTTATGTTTTTACCCCGGCGGGTGATGTATTTGAAATGCCTACGGGGGCAACAGCAATCGATTTCGCCTATCATATACATACCGAGGTAGGGAACCACTGCTCCGCCGCCAAGGCAGACGGATATATCATTACACTTCATAAGGAACTCAAGAATACCCAGGTTGTAGAGATTATTACAAGCAATACTGCACATCCCAATCTTCAGTGGCTGAGGATGGCGAAAACAAACAGGGCAAGAACAAAAATAAGACAGTGGCTGAACAAGAATGATGATTCACTGATAATAAAGAAAAATATTGTAGTAAAGCAGAAAAAAAGTGAGCTTCCCGAAGATGCCAAAACCCAGAAGGAGCAGAAACCGCTTACAGAGACTGAGGAAAAACCTGACAAGGAAGTAATAAAGGAGGTAATGGACAGGAACAGGATAAGCTTCAAGGTAGGCGGAGAGAAAAACATGATGATCAGCTTTGCCAAATGCTGTTCACCGATCCCCGGAGACCCGATTATCGGGTATATTTCTGTTGGCAGAGGTATAATTGTCCATAAAAACGACTGTGAGAATGTTAAGCATATAAAAAATTTTTCGACCCGCTCAATAGATGTTGAATGGGAAGCTGTGTCGCCTAAATCCACAAGACGGTTCAAGGTAACCTCTAAAATAACTCACGATCTTTTTTCAGAAATTGAAGGGGCAATACGAAAATACCGCGGTCATCTTATAGAAGGAAGACTTATCGAGGATGACAATGAAAGGCTGAGCGGCTTTTTTACCATAGAGATTGATAAGAAAGATGACTTCGGAAAGGTTGTAAAAAGTATAAGAACAATCCCCTCAATAATAAACATCTACGCTGTTTAGATGTAATATAGTGTAAATTTAATCCAATCCATGTTACTATTTAATTCCAGAAAATACTGTCACAGGAGATCAACAGATGAAATTCGACTGCCTTGTTGTAGGCGCAGGTATTTCCGGCAGCACCGCGGCAAGAACACTGGCGGAAGCCGGCAAAAAAGTTCTTGTAATGGAACAGCTTAAGCACATTGCCGGACACTGCCACGATTATCTTTCACCGGAAGGTATTACTGTTCACACCTACGGCCCTCATATCTTTCATACTAACAACCGTGACGCATGGAATTACCTTAACAGGTTTACGGAATTCAGACATTTCCAGCACAGGGTTTTAA
The DNA here is from genome assembly GCA_024233785.1 of Spirochaetales bacterium. Taxonomy (GTDB): domain Bacteria; phylum Spirochaetota; class Spirochaetia; order CADAEX01; family CADAEX01; genus JACKPD01. The sequence goes on from JACKPD010000006.1 coordinate 112,676, forward strand.
GCTATGCTGACGGACTTTTAATACCTTTTCCCATAAATATGGATACAATAAACATGGTATACGGCACATCAATTACAGCAGAAGAAGTCGCTGGATTTCTTGAAAAAGAGGTAAATAAATCAGTATATAAAGATCCTCCGGGAAATTTCCGCGATGCGGTAGTATCCCAGGTGGGAGAGAGGCTTTATAACCTTTTCTTTAAAAACTACACAATCAAGCAGTGGGAAAGAAATCCTGAAGAACTCTCCCCGGAAGTTGCCAGACGCATTCCTGTAAGGGCGAACAGGGACAACCGTTATTTCTCTGACCAGTACCAGGGGATTCCGTCAGGCGGTTACACAAAAATGATAGAAAAGATGCTGGACCATGAAAACATATCACTGATGACAGGTGCTGATTACTTCAGACTGGGAGATACTGTTTCAGCCCTTCTTGATGAAAAGAACAGCCTGACAGTCTACACAGGCGAGCTTGACAGATTTTTTAAATATAAATACGGGGAACTTGAATACAGGTCCCTTGATATCAAATTTAAAACTGTTGATATGGAGCAGTACCAGGATGCTGCTGTTGTAAATTATCCTAATGATTATGATTTTACAAGGATAACAGAATTCAAACACATGACAGGTGAAAAATCGGATAAAACAGTTATCTGTATGGAATACCCCATGGAAAAAGGGGAACCCTATTATGTTGTTTTAACAGAGACAAATATGGAAAAGAGAGAGAAGTATATAAAAGAAACCGGAATCCTTGAAAAAAGCGGTAAATTTATATTTACAGGAAGACTCGCGGAATACAAATATTACAATATGGACCAGGCTGTGGCAGCCGGGCTTGAAAAAATCAGGAAATATCTAAATGGCAAAGAAATCTGAAAAAAAAGATGGAAATAAAACTATCGGCGCAGCAGTTTTCTGTGCATTAATCCTTCTCCTGTCGGCAGCAGCGCCCTTAGGCGCCCAGACCCTTAAAAACACACCATACAGCGATCCTGTATATCTGTTTCTTGACAGGGCATACGCAAGGAAATGGATTGATTATCTGCCAGCGGCGCAGCCATATACTGAAAAAAAGGTATACGCCTTTCTCAAGGAAATACTTTCCAGCTATAAGACTTTTCCTGAAAGTTTCTCCTCCCGTGATTATAATGAGCTTATGAGCCATATAAACCGCTTTGAAGGAGACAGGTTTTCGCTGTACAGGAATGAGGGGGAGAATTTCACAGCTGAAATCGGCTTATCTCCATATACAGACTTCAATATGGCATTAAGCTCTCCTTCCGACTCGGCATCGGTGCTTGGTACAGACTTTTCCCTTGACCTTACGGCCGGGGAAAATCTTTATATGGGATTCATTACCGACCAGTACCTGATATTGGAGACGGGTGATGATCCGCCATACAGGAATTTCAGCACACCGTACAAACCTGATTTTAATACATATACCTATAATCTTTCGACAGGTGATGAGGGATTCAACAACAATGCGCGAAGGTCTGAGGGAGATACAGAACTTTCAATAAGAATGAACCAGCTGAACCAGATGACTATCGATCTCGGACTCTCTACACTTTCATTCGGAAGGGATGCCCTCTCCTGGGGAGAAAGCAGGTTCTCAAACCTTGCCCTTTCAAATACTTCAAAACCCTATGAATATTTTTCATTTGACATTCCGTTCGGGGAAAGGATTTATTTTATCTGGATGACAGGTTTCTTAAAGGACTGGAATGATTTAAAAAGCGATATTGACGGCAGCAAGATTATTACAGCCCACAGGTTTGAATGGCAGCTCACAGACTGGTTCATGTTCTCAATTTATGAGTCAGTTGTCTATTCCGAGCGTTTTGAGCTTGCATACCTTAATCCGTTTTCACTTTACTACATCAGCGAAGTAACACAGGGCGATTACGACAACAAGCTTGGAGGATTTGACCTTGTTTTCCGCATCCCCTCGGCAACGGTATATTTTTCATTCTTCGCAGATGACTGGGACTTCGGCGAACTTTTAAAGCCTTCATACTATCATAACGAAATGGGGATAACACTGGGTATCAGGCACTATGATTTCATCCCCGGCCTTACAATGACAGCTGAATATTCCCACCTTAACCAGTGGATGTATACACACAAGGAAGTAAACGGAGAGACAAACAATTATGCCCATTACGGATCACACCTGGGTCACCTGCTTGAACCCAATTCCCACATTATATTTCTTGATTTCAGATATGATTATTCAATAAAAAACACCTACGGGCTCTCATTCTGGTTCACTCAGGACAGTTACGGTGATATTTCCACAAGTCCTTCTGATGACGGGATAGGCTGGGATATGGAAGGGTATTACGATCCCTGGGACGGATATTATAACTACCTTGACTATGGAATCGACGGGATTGTAAGGGAAACTAATTACGATATAACACTTTATACTGAATACCGCATACCATACAGCGGAGTCAGTCTGTATGCAGGATGGTCGGTTGAATATACACAAAACAAGGATCGAATAAAAGGAGATAACGAATGGACCAATTATATTTCCCTTTCCGCAAAATGGCAGGCGTATTAAAAATATTTTCACTTGCTGCGGCGGTCTCCTTCTGCATACTGTTTACAGCGCTTCCGGCTTCTGCGCAGACGCAAAGTACTGCTGTCTCCGGCGGTGAAAACGGAACTGAACCGGCCGGGAAGCCCCTGAACATGGAAGATTCCGGTAAAAACACTGGGAAAAACAGTAAAAAAAACCTGCAGCGGATTATTCCGCTCTCATCCCCCCTGTATGAAGAACTTGACAGACTTTATCTGCTTGCGGGGAAAAGCCGGCCGTCGGCCGCCCGGCCATGGTCGGCTGATGAAGCTGATAAAATATTAACAGCACTTCCGGAAGATGATTTAAGCGGCACGGAAAAAGCCTCGTTCTCAATTGCAAGATCTGAAATTTTATCCGGCGCTGAAGATACAGGACCCGGGCGGGCAGCCGGAAGAGTTACAAAAAATATTAATATCGAAGGATATTTCAAGACAGACAGCGAAAGGGAAGAACGGGAACACGGCTATGAAGAAAGGAAACCTCTCATTTACATTCCCTTTGAGGGCTGGTTTTTTCAGAACCTTTACTCGACTTTAGACCTTTCAGTAAAAGAGGAATACGCCGCAATTGCTGGCAGCGATGACAACTATACAAACATTCCGTCAAAACTTACGGACCTTGACTGGTATTTCCCTTTCAGGGCTTTTATTTCACTCGGGGGTGAACACTGGAACATTCAGGCAGGACGCGACAAGGCAAGCTGGGGCTCAGGTGTTACAGGGAATATGCTGCTTTCTGATTATTCTGATTTTTATAACCTTATAAAATTTACAACATACTGGGACAGGTTCAAGTTTACTTCGGTTTATATCGGCCTTGACCCATGGCTTACAAATGATGAGAAGGAAATTGACAGTGATGGGGCGGATGATAACGGACTTGCGGGGGGATATGAGAATTTCGGGGAACTCTACAAGGCTTTCTTCGGTCACAGGATTGAATACAGGGTAAAGGATAATCTTGCCCTTGCCCTTTCCGAGGCAATAATGTTTGGAAATAAATACATTAACCCGGCAGAGCTCAACCCTGTTTTCGTACTTCACAACCTCTTTATACCTGAATACTCAAACGCTATAGCATCCATTGAGGCAGACTACACAATGATCAGAGGGTTAAATCTCTATATGCAGTTTGTAATGGATGAATTCCAGGTCCCGGGATACGAAACTGATGATTCAAGACCTGGGGCCAACGGACTTCTTACAGGTCTTACATTTACAAAACCGCTGGAAAAAGGCTACCTTACGTTCAAAGGGGAAGCGGCAAAAACAGATCCCTACCTCTACAACAGGTGGCACCCCCTTACAAGATTCACAAACAGGAGAAGGATCTGGTCAACGTATCTTGATAAATACGAATATATAAACAAGCCTATGGGTTACCGGGAAGGCCCTGACGCTGTAATTCTCTACGGGTCAGCAGGTTTTGACAGGCCCGGCAAATTTTCTGCTTCCCTTGACGGGAAATTCAGCATGAAAGGAGAGTTAAACAGCTCTCTTGACGACCCTCTCTCATATGATACAGGAAAAGATGCCTCAAATCTTGAGATCCTCTCAGGTACAGTTGAAAAGGAACTTGTCACAGGGATTCACGGTACTATAAAACCTGTTACTGACATTACATTGTCAACAGATATCTATTGGGTTCATATAAGCGACATGGACAACATTTCAGGTAAAACAGTAAATGATCTTGAGATTGCTTTCTCTGTGGGGCTGGTTTTTTAAGATACCGGTATTTTTTACGGATGCCTGCACAAACTATTGAGTTATGCGATATCAGTCAATAGGTCTTATGTTATCAGGATCATTGATAACATTTTCGTAGAGAGATCTGTATTTATCCCCGAAGGTTTTAAGAGTATGCCTCTGAAGGATGTACTCCCTTCCCTTCGCCCCCATGTCCCAGAGCTTCGGGATCTCGGCATTTTTAAGCATCTCATAAAGCTCTTTATATTTGCCGGATGTAAACAGAAGACCGGTCTTCCCTTCCTGGATAGCTTCCATGTTGCCTCCGCATCTGGAAGCAATTACGGCAGTTCCGCTTGAAAGCGATTCGATAGGGATATAGGAAAATGCCTCATCCCACCTGGTTGGGAGAACAGTGACGTCAGATTTTGCGTAAAACTCCCCCACCTTTGCAGGGCTGTCAAGAAAACCGGCCCAGTTTATCACAGGGTTGCCCTTTGTCCTTTTCATCAGGATGGGTTTAAGTGTTCCGTTTCCGACAATGTTGAGCCTGATTTTCCTCTCTTCACTCAGCCTGAGGACAACATTTATAAGTTTATCAATCCCTTTTTCCGGTGTTATCTGCCCGACAAATGTTACCTCAAGTGTATCATGAGGCTCATAGGGGACAGGCTTGAAAACCTCAGGATTAACCCCGGCGTAAAGGAGGACAATTTTTTCCTTCGGAACTCCGCCGATCTCCTCAAGCTGGGCTTTTACAAATTTGCTTATTGCCACATAACATTTCGCGTCTGTAAAATTACGTCTGGATGCGAGAAAAAAAGCGTTCATCCATTTATCAATCATATATTTCCGTGATCCTACAGACATATGAAACGTACAGATCAGCGGCGCTTTAAGGGTAGTGCGGAACCTTGAAATGTTAAAATCAAGACGCCCTGACGGGTGATGGTGATGAAGTATGTCCGGGCTGAATTCAAGCAGCTTTTCTTCAACTTCGGCAACACTCCTTGCCCATGGCATTATTCCGCCGATAAGATATGATTTAGGCTCATATACCGGGATTCTCTGCTTGGTCCATTTTGCTTCACTTACTATTAAAGTTTCATCGCCGGTTTTGTCAAAAGAGTTATATAAATTCAAGGCGTAAGAAGCAATACCTCTTACGCCGCTGTGAATATGCGCAATTTTCATGCCTTAAATTATCAGAAAAAGCAGTTCACGTCAACAAATAGTGAACAATCTCATTGTGAAGTTCGAGGTCAATTATTGCCCCCGGATCATACATCTTCATCCTGTCCGGATGGGTCTCGCTGAAGGTCAAAGTCTGTCCGCCCGCTTCAATTTCATACTCGATAGCGTTCCCGAGATAAAGTGAGCGCTTCACTTTGGCTTTCAGAGTTCCTGTGCCATTCACGGCAATCGACAAAAGCTCCGGCCGTAAAACCAGTGTTACTTTTTTTCCTGTATCAAGCTTCTCTTTGGTGTTTATTTCAACACTGCTGCCGAGGCAGTCAACAGTTGCCCGTCCCGCGCCGCTTTTTGATACTTTTCCCTCAACAAAATTAGCCCGTCCGATAAAGTTGGCGACAAATCTTGAATTGGGGTAGCGGTAGATGTCCTGCGGCGGCCCGATCTGTTCAATAACACCCTTATTCATTACAACTACCTGATCAGACAGGGTCATCGCTTCGATCTGGTCATGCGTGACATATATACTGGTAATACCGAGCGTCTGCTGGATTCTTCTGATCTCTGTTCTCATCTGCTCCCTGAGCTTTGCGTCAAGGTTGGAAAGCGGTTCATCAAGCAGCAGGACTTTAGGTTCAAGAACAAGCGCCCTTGCAAGCGCGACACGCTGCTGCTGGCCGCCAGAAAGCTGATTAGGAGCTCTTGTCGCAAAACCCGTAAGGTCTACGAGCTCAAGGACTTTCCCGACTCTTCTTTCAATTTCACTTTTCGATGCTTTCTGGACATTAAGTCCGTACGCAATATTTTCAAACACATTAAGGTGGGGAAAAATCGCGTAACTCTGAAATACCATCGACATCCCCCTCATATGGGTAGGTAGTTCGGTAATATCAGTTCCGTCAAGAATTATCTTACCCGCTGACGGGACTTCAAATCCGCCGATAAGACGGAGTGTAGTTGTTTTTCCGCAGCCTGAAGGGCCGAGCAGGGTTACAAGCTCGCCCTTTTTTATATTCAGTGTTACATTATTAACCGCAGTAACCTCTGAGACTCCCCCCCGGGGTGGAAATACTTTCATTACATTTTCAAGGTTAAGATACATTATTTACCTCCTATGCGCCCCAGGTGATATCTATACCACCACGCCGCCTGATCATTTTTCCTGTTATAAAATAAAGAATACTTATCGCGATAAGTACAAAGAAAATTATTAGAGTTGAGTACGCCGCGGCCATGCTTATTCCGCCCTGCTCCCACTCGCTTAAAATAGATGCTGTTACTATTCTCCACTTGGGACTGACGAGAAACAGAATCGCGGAAAGGCTGGTCATATGTCTTGTAAAACTGAAAATCATCCCCGCGATCATGGCAGGCATAATAAGAGGAAGAGTTACCTTTCTGAAAGTATACTTCGCGTCCGCGCCCATTATTGAAGAAGCTTCTTCCATTGAAGGGTCAATCTGCTGTAAAGAGGCTATACCCGACCTTACAGAAGCTGGAAGGCTTCTTACTGCGAATGCGGCAAGAATAATATAAGGGGAACCGACCAGCGCAAGCGGTTTGCCCGCAAAAATAAGCGCGACTGAGCAGCCTATCATCACAGCAAGGTTAACGCTTACCCCTTTGCCCCTGGATCTTTTTTCAACCGCTATCATAACAGCCATAATCATTAATATGCTTCCCAGAATCGGGTGAGGCAGCTGGAAGAACAGTTTTATGTAATCCGGGAGCTGGGTCATGGCATTCTTGAATACACCCGACGGTATGGTTTTATTCATGTCTACTATCGGATATATTACATATTCGATAAGCCCGTAAGTAGAAAGGTAAAGGCCCATAAACACGTACCTTAATCCGGCTTTTCTGTTTTTCCGGACAAGTTCGGCAATACCTGAAAGCAGAACTATGGCGGCTACTACATAAACCATCAGCAGTGTCACACTCATAAGTTCAAGATAATGAAGAGCATATGCTATCAGAATACCGGCAGCTCCGGTTAAAAGCCTTTTCTTTGTGTCAGAAAGTGATACACCCAGCGCAAAAAGCAGCATGACTACAAAAAGAAGATACACCAGAAGCCTTGGAGAGGTGCTGAATGCAAGTACAAAACCTATACCGAGAATTGTTCCAGGTACTGCTCCGCCGAGATTTGAAGTAAAGTCAACAACTTCCTTACCCATGAACTTTTTACGGACAACAAGAAATGCGACAACCATTCCGAGAAGGACCGCAATAGGAGTCGCTATTATACTCAGAAAGGTCGTATCAAGGATTGATTCAATTCCGCGGGCGAACATCTGTTTCCACCACTCTAGGCTGAATGAATAATCAAGCCCCCATGCCTTGCTGAAAGAACCGTAAATAATCGCTATATAGAGTACCAGAATCAGGACACAGACAAGATAAGTTGTAACTATAAAAGGCCACCTGATCCACCCCTCCTTTTCCTCCATTATTCCGCCGGTCGGTTTTCCTGTTACAGATACATATGATCTTCTTGAAACATAATATCTCTGTACCAGAAAAATAATTAGTGTCGGTATAAGAAGGACAACAGATAACGCTGATGCCTTCTGGTAATCATATTCACCTGCTATGGCAAGGAATATCTGGGCGGAGAGGACTGTAGTATTGCCAGATATAAACAACGGGTTTCCAAGGTCTGCGAGCGATTCAACAAAAAGGAGAAGAAACGCCCCGGCGATTCCCGGGATAAGCAGAGGGATAGTTACTGTCCTGAAAATATGTATTTTCCCTGCACCCATGCTCCGCGCCGCCTCTTCCATGGAAGGATCAAGCCGTTCAAGCATTGCCCGCATGATAAGATAGGCGACAGAAAAGAATGTAATAATCTGGACAAAAACCAGACCGTCCATACCGTAAAGATCGTTAGCCCCCTGTGGGAACTGCATACCAAGCAGGCCCCTTGAGATAAGCCCGTTTCTCCCGAAGAGAAGTATGGAACTCAGCGCCAGCGCAAAAGGGGGAGAGACAGTAGGGACAAGCGCGAGGATGTGG
>JACKPD010000007.1 GCA_024233785.1 Spirochaetales bacterium
TATCCTTATTAAAAAGCGGGATTAAATTTACATCCGCCTTCCCGCCGCCCGTAAGAACGGAAGGGCCGTCAGTATAAATTGTATCATCCATATAATTTTTTATTGTCAGTTCATATTTTATTTCCCCGGCATTGTAATCTTCCGTGTTCCTGATTAAAGCTGTGTAAACCGGAACAGTATTATGGTAATTGATAAGCGCGGGAAATATTTCGATAAAATCATCGTTATCTATCTGCACGGCATGTGTTGAATCAAGGTTTATAAAATAAGAGGCGGAGGCAGCGCCCCTTAGTCCCTGATAGAGCTGGCCGTGATTAACATAGGAGGAGCCGATACCAAAGCTCCACTCCTGGGAATACCTGAATGAAAGATCGCCTCCGGCGGTGTAATAAAATCCTCCCGACCCTGTCCCTTTGCTGATTCCGCTGTTTATAACACTGTATGAATAACCGGCCATGGAATTGAGCCTCATAAGGAAACGGGGCGAAAGGTCAAAATTAAAGCCTACTCCTCCCCCTCCGGCATAAGTGCTCATGGTTATCAGCGCTTTTATAGGTATATAACTATATTCCCCCCCCGCTTCAAGTGAAATAACGGGGAATTCGGGAAATCTGTAATCTGCTTTCATATCAGTGTAAAAGCCTGTAGTGTAAAGCTCTTCGTCACCGCCGACCGGCACTGAAACACCGGGAGAAATACCGATGCTTATAATCCTGTCAGGAGGCTGCGGTATCTCCTGTGCTGTCTGAGAAAGGACTGGAAATAATAAAAAAACCGTTATTATAATTTTATATTTGAAATCGACCGGCATAGGGTTAAATCCTGGTACAGCTGTTTTTTACTTTATCATGTTACAAATTTTGTCTCTAATGTGCTATAATATTATATATTTTTCCTGTTGTAAATGAAATTATATTTATTATTTAACAGGAAATGATTGGAGAGTATATGTTAAAAAAAATCAGTTATTTTTCATGCTTGATATTGCTTTTCTTAACCGCATTTTCATGCAAAAGGGAAAAAGCAGTTTCATCTATAGAAATACCGCAGCATACCCAGGCAATAATTACATTCACGACAGGAGATGTTCTTGCACTTAAAGAGAACCAGTGGAACCCGGTAGAAATCAACGATTTCCTTGAAACAGGCGACACAGTAAAGGTTGAAGCTGATTCCTACTGCGAAATTCAGTTCGGAAACAGGGCAGTAATAAAAATTGAGGAAAACACTGAACTCGTTATTCCTTCCCTTCAGACAGCAGCAGGCAGTACAGATGTCGGCCTAAAAGTTTTAACCGGGGCAGTCCTTTCAAAAGTAAACAAACTGACATCATCAGAATCTTTTACTGTTGAGACGCAGTCCGCAGCCTGCGGTGTCAGGGGAACTGAATTCATGGTCAGGGCCGATAACGAAGCAGAAACGCTGCTTGCGGTTAAAGAAGGATCGGTTATTTTTATTCCTGCAGGGTTTGATGTGGAATCTCTGAAATCAAAAATACCGTCTGAAAACACGGAAGTGTTGGCCGCCCTTTCAGGAATAGAGAGTGCGTTATCAGTTGTAAAGGCTAATGAGGAAATTGCTGTCCACGCGAAGGATATGGAAGCAATCAATGCTTCTTATGCAATGCTTGAAAAAACAATTCTATATATATCCGAGAATCAGTCTGAATCAGCATCAAGAATCGCCGAGATAAAAGCCCTTTCAGATGATCTTGTAAAAAGCCTGACATCTCCTGCACAGGTCAGCGATCAAAGCGAGAAACAGATGCAGGACCTTGAGCTGATGGTTATAAGGGAACTGCCTGAACCGGAAGAGGGGAAGACAACAACAAGCTCTGATCTTGTAAAAGTATCTGTTTCGGTTAATGTCCCTGATGCCCGGATAAGCAGGGATGGAAGGCTTTTAGGGAAAGGGAAGTTTTCAGCCATTTACAGCGATGGGGAGGAAGTATCTCTTTTAATCAGCGGAAAGGGATATCTTGATAAAAACCTTGTTTTCAAAGCGGGAAAGGAATCTGAGAATATATATGAAGTGACTCTGGAGAAAAACAGCGCATATAAGGAAACAGCAACTATTTTATTCAAAGTAGCTCCGGATGATGCAGAAATTATTATTGACGGCACACCGGCCGGAACCGGGTCTTTTTCAACAGAATTGCTTTCAGACAAAACCTATAATGTCCTGATAAAAAAAGAGGGCTATCAGAAAAAGTACTTAACTTTAACAGAACCGAAAGGGGAACAGAATATTGAAGTAACCCTTCTCCCCTCGATAGAGAAAAGAATTAAAGTTTCAACAGGAAAGCTTACCGGCTATACCGCATTTTCTGACAACAGGATATTCACAGCAGATATCTATGGGGAAATAACATGTGCAGCCCCGGACGGGACTGTTTTATGGAAACTTCAGACGGGAAACTCTCCTAACGAAAGCGCTTTCCCGGTTGCGTCAGGAAAAAACATTTTTTTCTCCGGGGCAAATGAGTTTATTACAGCTGATATGAAAACCGGGACTGTAAAAACAATTATTCCGCTGGACGATGATTCAAGCCATGTGTTCGGAAGACGTGTAATCGCGGCAGGGAATACAGGAATATATCCGGCAAACAGCAGGCTTCTTAAGTTCAGCCTTGATACAGGCGATTTCAACGGTGAGATAGAAATACCTGATGGAACAAGAATGACTCCCGGCACCTTCAATAACGAACTTTTAATTGTAAATCAGAAAGGTGTTTTTTACAGGATCAATCCATCATCAGGAGCTGTTACTGCATCACTCCAGACAAAAGCGCTGCAGCCTGTAGTAAACAACGTCGCGGTAAACACAAAGACAGGGAAAGCTGTTTTTAACGGCAAAAAAGGGGAAATTGTCTGTATCAATCTATCGGATAACTCAATAGCATGGACAGCCTCTTTAACCGAAGGAAAATCCAGCATGATAACCGGTGACCTGCAGATCGGCAGCGCAGGCGTATATGCCTATTCACAGAACAGGCTTTATGGATTCTCCGCCGAAACAGGAAAAAAACTGTTTGATCCTGTTTCAAAAATATCCTCACCCCCTGTTCTAGCCGGCGGCAGACTTTACTTTGGCACTACTGACGGATTTTTCAAAACTGCTGACGCTTTAACCGGTTCAGTACTTGAATCAATTAATATTTTAGCAGTTGTATCAGCAAGCCCATGGTATGATAACGGCAAAATATACGCAGGAACAGACAAGGGAGAAATACTTGTACTTAATCCATAATAATTTATTACGGATCATTGACTTATAAACAATATCAGGCTGGCCGGTTATCCGGTCAGCCTTTTTTTTATTATTATACAATAATTCCGGGAAAGAACATTATAGGGTGAAAGTAATCAATTATTTTCAGATAGCAGCTCTAACTTCCGCATGAAATTGATTGTTTCTTCTGCCCTGCCATCAGGAAAATCGCCGGCAAGGAGCTCAGCAGACAGATAACCTTTATAGCTGTATTTTCTGAGAGTTTTAATTATTGCGGTAAAATCTATATCTCCTTTGCCGGGAGGCATTCTGCTGCTGTCACTGATATGGATGTGCCGAAGAAGACCCTGTGCAATTGTTTTTTCAATGCAGCCTGTGAATGAAGCTTCCTCTGTAATCATGTGAAAGGTGTCAAGGAGAATCCCGAGATTCCTGCAGCCGATGTTTTCTATAAAGCCGGCAGTCTCTTCCGCGGTATGCAGAAAATCAGAATCAAAACGGTTTATCGGTTCAAGGGCAATATTCACATTCATAGATTCAGCTTCTGCTGAGGCTTCCTTTAAAACTTCAGAAAGGATACGCCAGGCATTACTGCTTCCCCCGACTGAAGACGCCCTGCCGCGGAAACTGCCTATTGTTACAATTTTAGCGCCGGTCCTTCCTGTAAACTGAATCAGCTCTGAAAGCTTTTTTCTTGCAGCAGCTCTGGTTTTTTCGTCTTCAGCAAGGAGAGAGAGACCGGTTGTTGACAAAACAGCGCCGGAAGAAACAGCTGAAACTTCAAGACTTCTTGATAAAAGCGAATCCATGATATTGGAAGTTTCGACCTTAAGCGGCTCAATTGTCATAAGTTCAACGCCGTCATAGCCGTAATTTGAAGCTTTTACTGTTTTTTCAATAAAAGAACCTCTTAGCATGGCAAAAGGCAGTACTGCGTTGACTTCGGGAGTCGTAATGCAAAGTGAGTATTTCATACTTTTATTATTCCTTATATTTTATACTGTATCAGGTTATGCGCCGTCATGACGGATTCACACCGCCCATAAAATCATATATTATTTTCTTCTGTATGTCTGAAATCTGGTTGAGGGAATTCTTGAGCAGCGCTGTCTCGATATTGGTAAGTGAAGACCTCGAGACAGAATTGCCAGGCTCAAGGTTGTTATCCATTGCAGCGGACTGGGTATTAAGACGCATCTGCATAAGAAAATCATAAACATGTTTTATTTCATTATAGCTTGATTCAAGTATTATCCCTTTTTCATTGAGCTGTAAAAGTCTTTCCCAGGTATTTGTATTTTCTATATTATGCTTCAAGGCATAAATTCTTGCAAAACTTACAATAGGAAGAAGCGCCTCCTTGATATCGAATATCTGGTTGCTTGAATCATCAGTATTAAAGATAATGTTACCCATAAATCCTAAAGGTGTTTTATAAAGCAGCGTATTCTGCGCAAGGTGCGCAAAGAAAGGGGGGTTCACCGCGAGGAGCCTTTTTATATGGCTTCTGAGTTCCTTCGCCGGCACAGAATCGCCGTATATCACCCTGAAATCAAAGAACATGTTGAATTTAAGAAGCTCTTCAGCTTTAGGCTCTGTTATCCACGCGGTAAAATATTTTTTCCAGCCGGAAAGGGAACAGACCCATGCGGGATTGCTTGCCATTATTTTACCTTTACAGAGCTCAAACCCGGATTTAGCAAGCTCCGCGCAGACCAGTTCCCCGAGCTTTAAAAAATACTCGACAGCGGACTTTTCTTTTTCGTCATCTGCCATATCAATATAGATAATCGCGTTATCCTGGTCTGAAACAAGGGTAGGCTCTCCCCTTCCATGGCTTCCGGGCGATATAAAGGCATAGCTTACAGGAGGCGGCCCCAGTTCTGACTCTGCAAGTTCTATAATTCTAGCAGTAAGCGAATCAGAAAAGGACGATATCATTCTTGTGATATTCCGGGGCTTCACTCCTGTATCAACAAGAGTTTTCATCATTACCGGCATTTTACTGAAAGATCTCCTGAGCTCAGTAAACGAACCTGCCGAATTAATTTCAGAAGTAAGTACTGCGGCGGGATATTTATGAAAAGCGAGAAGCTCTTTTGCCCTTACAACAGCATATGGATTACCTCCCTCATCCCGAACCGCAAGATGGCTTATACTGCCTCTTCTCATAACTGAGATCGCCTCATAAATAAGGGAACTGCCTGAAACTGAAATTACAGGCGAACTCATTATTTTATAAAGACTTTCCTGTGTATTAATCTGCTCGGATACGGCCCTCATTCTGATATCATGATCTGTTACAATTCCAATTACCTCCCCGTCAGCTGATGAGATAAAAATTGAGGAAACTTTTTTCTCAGTCATTACTGAAGCGGCTTCACGGATTCTGGTCTTCATGGGGCAGATTACAGCCTCTTCCGCTATGTTGACGACCGGCTCGCTTAAAAAAAGAATCGCTGTCTGAAGCTCCCCGATTATTTTGTTCTTCTTCCTGTCCCTTATATAGCTGAGCCTGCCGCTTTTTTCTGTTTCCCTTACATTTATTATAAACCCGTCCCCGCCTGAAAATTTTATCCTGTCTGTTTCGAGAATGACATCTATGAATTTGCCGTCTTTTTTCCTCATTCCTGTTTCACATACTGATGGAAGTATTTCATTATGCATCAGGGATTCGATATAAAATCTTCCATGGGAATCCACAGATTCCGGGACAATAATATCCTGAATCGCGAGGAGAAGCAGCTCATCCTCAGTATAGCCTAAAATATTCTGTATCTTCGGATTTGAATAGGTGCATTTCCCGTTCTGAATAATAAGAGTTCCTTCTCCTGTGGCTGAAACAAGAGTTCTGTATTTCTCGTTTGATTCGGCAAGAGCTTTCTCTTTTTTCTGCTTTACTTTTTCTGATTTTATGCTTTGAGTTACCAGGAAAAAAAGCAGAATAGATACTGTTACTATTATTACAACAGAAAAACCTATAATAAAGCTTTCTATCTTTTTTATTTCAATCTGAAGATCATCGATGTAAATACCTGTTCCTATAATCCAGCCCCAGGGTTCATAAAGCTTGACGTATGAAAGCTTTGACATAATCCTGCTTTCTTCATCCTTCCACTGCCACTGATATTCAACATACCCTTCCCTGTTTTTTCTTACAGCTTCAACAAATTTCATGAATACAGCGGTACCGGCATTGTCCTTGTAATCGCCGACATATTTTCCTTCAAGTTCTTTTTTGTATGGGTGGACAATCATCACAGGCTTCATGTCTGTAATCCAGAAATAATCCTTGTGTTCCCCTCCATATCTTATATATTCAATAATTTTTGCAGCTTTCTGCTTAGCATCATCCTCTGTAATAAGCTTGTTTTCAACATCAAGGTTGAATTCCTCAAGAATACTTACAGCCGAGTTTGTAAGCTCTTTAATCATTTCCTTTTTCCTGGCAAGAAGAACATCTTCTATTTTAGGAATCAGGATATTGAAAATAGTAACAGTAAACAGTAAAACAGCGAGAAACGCGGGGAAAATTATTTTTAAATAGCTTATTCTGCTTATTTCTTTTTTATTGTTGCTTGAGGGATCTCTGCTATCAGCAGTACCGGTATTGCCGGCAGTTACAGAGGTTTTTACAGCGGAATTGCTGATTACGGCTGAACGGAACTTTTTCCAGTTATTATACGAAATACTCTCTCCCGGCTTTGAGAAAAAACCTGCTTTCCGCAAAACAGGATCGCCCCCTGCCCCTGAAGGTACAGTAAACCCGTGATAGTCTGTCCCGGCCGAAACAAGAAGATTTAGTTCTTCAGCTATTGAAAGCAGCTTTTTTTGTTCAGTATCATCATACATTCCATATAAAGCTTCAATTCCATCAAGTCCGGCTTCTTTAAGGCGGGAGATAATTGAGGTAAGAACAGAAATATCCTTTGAAACAGTAAATGGATGGGCAAGAAAGATCTTTCCTCCCTCCGAATGGACAAGATCAATGGCTGATCTATAATCCGCAGCAGTTCTTGAAGGAAGGTCATCAGGGAAAAAAGCTTTTACGGCTTCACTCTTATAATTAAAACCATATCCAAGCAGATGGAGTTCTCCCCATTCAGAAAAGGCAGTAATCTCAATACCGCTGACAAAACCGATTCCTCTTTTTACACAGAGGTCATGAAAAAGTTCCTGCCCCTTAACAGTATCATGATCAGTAAGGGACGCGAACTGAACACTGTTCTTCGATAAAAAATCCACAAGTTCATCAACAGGCAGAATCCCGTCACTGAAACTGGAGTGGCAGTGCATGTTCACAGTCAAAAAAGGCTCATTCATCTTTTTCATTATAATACGGCTTTTTGTTTATAAGGGAAAAATATTTTCCTCGACTATCCGGTCAGTTTTTTTGCTTGACTTATACTCCTTTTAGCAGTCATCATTAAATCTATCTACATTAAGGGGGTATATATGGATCACGGTCCCGCCGTTCAGCTCGGTCCGGATAACGCAATCAGGTACAAATCAAAACTGGGAGTTATTCTCTTTTTTGTCTACGCGTTTATTTACGGATTATTTGTTGCTATCAACACATTTAATCCAGTAATTATGGAGACGGAGATTTTTTTCGGGCTTAACCTTGCAATTGTTTACGGATTCGGGTTAATCCTGTTCGCGATTATCCTTGGAATAATCTACAATTATTTCTGCACCAAAAAAGAGGATGAACTTAATATAAACACTAAAGGGGGCGCTGAATGATCTATACAGCATCTCCTATCGCAATCGGCGTTTTTTTCTTTTTTGTCCTTACGGTTCTGGGACTGTCTTTTTATTTTGCCCGGCAGACAGGTTCATCAAAGGGCTATTATACCGCGGGGGGAACCATCTCCTGGCCTGTAAACGGAGTAGCATTCGCCGGCGATTATCTTTCCGCAGCATCATTTCTCGGAATCTGCGGTATGATCGCAACTGCCGGATATGACGGGTTTCTCTATTCGATAGGGTATCTTGCAGGCTGGGTCGTGGCACTGTTTGTAGTAGCAGAACCCATGAAAAGACTTGGAAAATATACATTTACAGACGCGCTTGATTCAAAATTCAACTCCAGGGGAATACAGCTTGTCGCAGGTATCAGCAGCCTTGTAATTTCAATCTTCTATCTTATACCGCAGATGGTAGGAGCAGGCGCGCTTGTAACACCGCTGCTCGGACTACCCCACTATGTTGGTGTAATTATGGTTGGAAGTATTGTAATACTGATTGTAGCCACTGCAGGGATGAAATCTACTACCTATGTCCAGTTCCTGAAAGGCGGCCTGCTGATTGTTTTTTCTACAATACTTGTTTTCAGTATCCTTGGAAAAGGATTAAACTTGAAGCCTGGCGATAATTACCATGAATTCAAAAAGATTGAAGCAGTCCTCTCCGGCGGCAGTGTAACATCCATAGCTGATAAATCCTATGCAGTTTCCTCACAGGTCAAATCAGGAAATCTTGATTTTGTAAAACTTGATAAAGGCGGGGTTTCAACATGGTGGCAGCTCACTGGAAAAGAAGGAAACTGGACACTTACAGAAGTGCTTTCAAAAACTAAAACAGAAAAAGGCGAAGTGCTGTACAACGGTGAACCTAAAGAAGCTGAAAAATTCTATTCTGTTGGACACATGACAAAAATTGTCGTGGATGGAAAAGAAGTTGAAAAAACAGGCCCGCTCGGCCCATTTAAGTTTTTCTCTGTAATCCAGAAAAGCGGAGTCAGCCTGTTTAATCCTGTGACTATAACTGACGGAGAAGACAAGGTTACAATCTGGCACCAGAAAAACACAGCAGGCAATAAAATATTAAGGCCGGGCCTCAAATTCAAGATTGAAAGAGATTCATCAATTACCTCAAAGCTAAATTTTGTTTCCCTTATGCTATCGCTCTTCTTTGGAACTGCCGCGCTTCCTCATGTTCTTATACGGTATTACACCGTGCCGAGTCCCAAGGACGCGAGAAAATCGACAATTGTGGCAATTGCCGCTATAGGATTTTTCTATATCCTTACACTTTATATGGGTATCGGGGCGATGGTTAACGGCGGTATGGATGTTGAAAGCAGCAATATGGCAGCGCCATTACTGGCTAAAACCTTTGGGGTTTATCTGTTCGCCATTATTTCAGCAATCGCATTCGCTACTGTCCTTGGAACTGTAAGCGGCCTCATAGTAGCGGCATCAGGCGCTGTAGCGCATGACCTCATGACCAACTTTCTGGGAATGAAACTGTCAGACAGCAGCAAGGTAAAAGCGGGGAAAATATCAGCCGTAGTTGTAGGAGGCATTGCCATTATACTCGGGATACTTTTCAAAGGGATGAATGTTTCTTTCCTTGTAGGACTTGCTTTCGCTATTGCGGCATCTGCAAACCTCCCGGCTATAATCATGCTTCTTTTTTGGAAAAAAACTACCGCGAAAGGAATAACAGCATCGGTTGCTGTCGGAGTAGTTTCATCAATTGCAATTATTCTTTTATCACCCAGCATGTTCGCAATGTACGGCTGGAATCCTGCAGATGCGGTTTTCCCTCTTGATAATCCTGGTATTATTTCAATACCTCTTTCATTTACAGTGCTTGTTGTTGTTTCGCTTTTTACTCAGAAAAGCGCATCAAAAACTGCCTAAATAAAACTGTTTTTCAGCCCCCCCGGATGGAAGTGTCCGGGGGATATGAATACACTTTGTTTTCAGCAGATTATATTCAAGGCTTCATTGTACAAAAGTTATATTTACTGGAAGTATCTCAACTGAGTAGTCCGATTGAATATTTCAGTCTGCCCTGCCAGATATTTATTATTGCGAGTTCTATTCCTCGTGTTTTCTTAAAAAATCAAGCAGAGACGTTCTGTCTTCCCGATCTCCAATATTCCAGAATATTTTTTTTAATTCTAATCCTGATTGTTCATACTCATTGATCCTGATATTGTCCGCGAAGGTGTGATGCCTGACATAATGGCCCATAATCCTCCCTTTTTCAGTAACAACTACAAGCTCCGGGGTTTGTGTCAACCTGAATTTATTGATATATTTCATGCTTAATTTATCCATTGGGTTTTTCTTGGTAAGCAGGTATTTGTCAATTTTCATATTATCCCGATAAACACCTTTCTTTCTGAGACTGGATATATAATTTATCATATAATCCCTGTCATATGGAGAGGATAGCCTTATACTCATCTGAATATAATGATTGTCCAGAATCTCCTTGATTTTAGGATCCTGTTCAAAATTAAATACGGCATCATCATTATGAAAAATATATAGATATCTTTTCCCTCCGGTAAGTTTAGGGGGCTCCGGTATAAAAGTACATGAAAGAAAAAAAACTTCTAACAGGAAGAAAATCAATATTTTTCTCATCATAATTCCCTTTTTAAAAAATCTATATATTTAATTATAAAATACTAATTATTTATTACAAAGAATTAAATACTGCAATATTAATAATTTTAATTGCATAATTCAATCGGCGGAATTAGAATTTAAAACAACAATTGTTGTCTGCTGTTTTCCGGCAAATTATAATCATAAAGGCGGTAGCTCAAATGGAATTGAAAGAAATAAAAGCAAAAGCAAAAAGCATTGGTATTGCTCCCGGGAAAATGGGAAAAAAAGAACTTATAAGGGCTATTCAGGTAAAAGAAGGCAACAGCCCCTGTTATCAATCGGAAATTGCACCTGTCTGCGCGCTTTATGACTGCTTATGGCGCGATGACTGTGTTAATTTCAGGTAATAATTAACCTCTGAAACTTAAGTTTATTAAATATATCAACCGGGTATAGGGGGACAGTTTTATTTTAGGCAGCAAGTACCGTTTTGTTATTTTTTTACTTCTCACAGCAGCGCAGAATGTATTTCCCCAGGCGCAGGAGCTGCCGTTTCCTAAAGGAAAAGTATACAGCTATACAGGGTTTTCACTCCAGTACAACGAATATTTTGAACAGGCAGACTGGGTTGCCTGGGAGCTTACAGCGGATGAAGCGCGCGGTATTACTAAAAGAAAAGACAACTTCAGGCCAGACCCTAATATAATTACAGGTTCCGCAGATCCTTCAGATTATAAGGCTTCAGGATATGACAGGGGACATCTTGCCCCGGCAGGAGATATGAAGTGGTCGGAAGAGGCAATGAGTGAATCATTTTTGATGAGCAACATAAGCCCCCAGGAAGCGCAGTTCAACAGAAAAATCTGGAAAGACCTTGAAGAACTTGTACGGCAGTGGGCAATAAGCAATGAAAAAATTCTTGTTGCCACAGGGCCGATAATCACAGAAGGGTATAAAACGATTGGAACCAGCAAAGTAGCGGTCCCCTCATATTTTTTCAAGGTAATAGCTGATTCATCAGAACCTGACATCAAGGGGATCGGCTTCATAATCCCAAACAAAAAAAGCACTGCAGTATTACAGGCTTTCGCTTTTCCGATTGATTACATAGAAAACATTACAGGATTTGATTTTTTTTATCAGCTTGATGACGATACAGAATCAATTATTGAAAGCTCCATTGATATTTCCAGGTGGAGCTGGGATTATTGACTTGGATGTTTATGGAATAACGTTATTTATAAACACGTAAATTAAGGTATTCTTAATTTTCCTGTTTTTTTTCATGCGGCTTAATAAAGCTTATTGCCAAATTCCCTGTCTTCTGGTATACCTGAAAACAGGGTTTTCCAAAAGACAGGAAGCTCAATATGGGGAATTAGCTCAGCTGGCTAGAGCGGTTGGTTCGCAATCAACAGGCCGCGGGTTCGAATCCCGCATTCTCCATTTTTCTCTATCCCCTCTCTTCAACTACAGAAACAGGGAGTATCGAAAGGCCGCTCTCCACATCAAAATATCTGGCTTTCTCCATTACAGGAATAAAAGCAATATTCTCTCCTATATGAAACAGGTGATGAGGGGGAACTCTTGAAATTATCTGGGTATTCTCAGTCTTTGCCCAGATGTGTATTTCAGATCCAAGCGGTTCCGATACAGTTATAACAGCCTTAAGCGAAGATGCGGCATTTTTCTCATCATACGGCAGGTCTTCAGGCCTTATTCCAAAAATAACCTGTTTACCAACGTAAGGTTTAAGAAGATCGGTGTGTTTTTCATCCGGGAACAGGGTGCACGGGCCTTCCTTAATTGATATTTTACCCGCTGTTTCAACAACATCTACCTTGATAAAATTCATCGGGGGAGAACCTATAAACCCTGCGACAAACCTGTTAACAGGCTGATTATAAAGATACAGAGGAGATCCGATCTGCTGGACTATCCCGTCCTTCATCACAACAATCCGGTCCCCCATTGTCATGGCCTCTACCTGGTCATGTGTTACATAAATTATTGTGGCCTGAAGGCGGTCATGGAGCTGGATAATTTCGGCCCTCATCTGCACCCTTAATTTCGCGTCAAGATTTGATAGCGGCTCGTCAAAAAGAAAAACTTTGGGATTGCGCACTATAGCCCGGCCTACAGCTACCCTCTGGCGCTGTCCGCCGGAAAGCTGCTTAGGCTTCCTGTCAAGCAGCTTTTCAATATCAAGTATTTTTGCGGCCTCCCGTACACGGTCATCAATTTCTGTTTTGTCAAGTTTTCTGATTTTTAGTCCGAATGCCATGTTATCGTAAACACTCATATGGGGATAAAGCGCATAATTCTGAAAAACCATAGCTATATTGCGGTCTTTGGGAGGTATGTTATTTACAAGATCTCCATCGATAAATATTTCACCTGAAGTAATATCCTCAAGCCCCGCAATCATTCTCAATGTTGTGGATTTACCGCAGCCTGAAGGGCCGACAAAAACCACAAACTCCTTATCCTCAATAGTGATGTTGGCCGAATCCACCGCTTTGGCAGAGCCGTCGTATATCTTGGTAACATTTTTTAAAACTACATTAGCCATTTCGTACTCCTGGTTTATTTATCAAATATTTATTTTTCTGTGTCTGTCATTCCTGTAACAAACTGTTTCTGCATTACCATTACAACTACAACAGGCGGTATAAGCGCCAGAAGCGTTGTAGCCATTACAATCTGCCACTCTATCTGGATATCAGCCCCTGACAGCATCCTGTTGATACCGATAAGAAGAGTGTAGTATTTCTCTTTGGTCGTTATCAGGAGAGGCCACAGGTACTGGTTCCACCCGAAAATAAACTGTATTACAAACATCGCAGCAATCGGTGTTCTCGTCATTGGAATTAATATTTTAAAGAAAAAAGCCATAGGGCTTGCGCCGTCAATCTGTGACGCCTCTACGATCTCTTTCGGGATTGTCATAAAAAACTGCCGGAAGAGAAACACAGCTGTAGCTGATACTACCATCGGGAGAATGAGACCTGCGTATGTGTTCAGCATCCCAAGGTCCGATATTACCTTATAGGTGGGCATTATACGAACCTGGACAGGGAGCATAAGAGTGATAAAAATACTCCAGAAGCAGAATTTGCGGAGTTTGAAATCGAAAAAAACTATTGCATATGCGGCAAGAAGTGAAATTATTATTTTGCCGACAGATATCCCGAGAGCCATGATAAGCGAATTTTTGATCATGGTGAGGGCGGAAGCACCCATATTCTCAGATCCCTCAAGGAGGGCCCGCGTATAATTTTCCACACCATGGACACCTGGGGTAAGAGGCATAGGCGCGGCAAGGATATCGGCGCTTGTGAGTGTTGATGCAACAAATACAAAATATATTGGAAAAATAATAATAAAAATCGCAATTCCCAAATAAATATGCGGGATTATTTTCTGATATGTTGAATGTTCTGTCATGATGCCCTCTTAATAATTTACTTTCCGCTCAATAAAGCGGAACTGTACAACTGTAAGTCCGATAACCAGAATCATAAGGACAACTGACTGGCTTGCAGAGCCGCCCAAATCAAGGTTAACAACCCCGTCTCTCCATACCTTGTAGACAAGGATACTGGTTGCTTTTCCCGGACCACCTTCCGTTACCTGATGTATTATTGGGAAAGTCTCAAAAAAAGCATAAACAAAATTCATAACAAGAAGAAAAAAGCTGGTAGGAGTTATCAGCGGGAAAATTATATTCCAGAACTGTTTTCTGGGGCTGGCACCGTCAATTGCGGCTGCTTCAATCAGGGTCGCCGGTACGCTTTGCAGTCCTGCCAGAAAAAAAACAAAATTATATGCTATCTGTTTCCAGGATGCTGCAAGTGTTATAAGAAGAAGAGCATGAGTTGAATTAAGGAGATGGTTCCAATCAATACCGAATTTATATTTCAACATCCAGGCAATAATTCCAACATTGGGATTAAACATAAAAAGCCAGAGAACACCGGCAACCATTGTCGCTACCGCATACGGCCAGATAAGCATAGTCTTGTAAAATGATGCAAATCTGATTTTCTTGTTGGCCTGAACAGCAAGAAAAAGCGCAATTGTCATGGAAAAAAATGAAACCATAACAGCAAATATCGTTGAAACCCCGAAAGAATCCCAGTAGTCCGGGTCTGCAAAAAGTTTCAGGTAATTTTCCATACCTACAAAAATCAGTCTTCCGCCGAATGCGTCCTGTATGAAAAAAGACTGCCATATCGCCTGCCCTGACGGCCAGAAAAAAAAGATAAAAACAACAAGCATCTGCGGCAGGACAAGTAAATACGGTAGTTTTTTATTGGGAAATTCGTACTGTTTTATCATCAGAACCATCCTGTTATTATTGGTAAAGCATTCAAAACTAAAAAGCAAGCCGGAGGGGATTAATTCATCCCCTCCGGGCATATTCTGTCATGTTTCAGCAGATATTACTGAGAATAATATCTTATTTATTAATTCTTTCAAACTCGCGGAGTGTTTTATTGCCTTCACTTACCATCTTGTCAAGTCCGGCTTTTACACTGATATTCCCTGCAAGGATATCTTCCCATGTCTGGTCTTCAATTTCGCGGATAATATTAAAATTACCGAATCTGATACCCATGGTATTTGCTGTCGGAGGTTTGTTGAGGAGCTGATTAATAGCTACTTCAAGACCCGGATTATCTTTGTAATAGCCCTGGCTCTTTGTAAGTTCATAGGCAGCTTTGGTTATAGGCAGATAGCCGGTGTTCTGGTGCCAGAAAGCCTGGCTTTCAGGTTTTGAAAGAAATGCGAAGAATTCAGCTACTGCTTTTAGTTCATTCTTGTCCTTCCTGTCAAAAACCCAGAGGCTGGCTCCGCCGATAATTGAGTTCTGCGGTGCGCCTTTAACATCAGGATAATAAGGAAGTCTTGCAACACCGAAGTCAAACTTGCAGTTAGCCTTCATATTGCCGTAACCGCCGATTGACTCAAAATGCATACCTACCTGACCGGATGTAAATAGAGGATTAGCCTTGTTTGTCCTTCCTCCGTAGATAAATACCTTGTCTTTACTCAGATCATACATTGTCTGGAAATGTTTGATTACGGTAGGATTGTTAAATACAAGTTCTGTATCTAGTCCGTCAAAACCGTTGCTCTTGGTCCCGAAAGGCAGATTGTGCCATGCAGAGAAGTTTTCAAGCTGAATCCATGAAATCCAGTTTGTTGTAAATCCCCCTTCCATTCCTGAAGCTTTAAGTTTTTTTGCAGCATCAAAAAATTCCGGCCATGTGGCAGGCGGTTTATCAGGGTCTAGTCCTGCTTTTCTGAAAGCATCCTTGTTATAATACATTACAGATGTTGATGAGTTAAATGGCATTGAAAGCATTTCACCTTTGGTTGTTGAATAGTAAGAGGTTATTGTAGGAATATATGCTTTCGGATCAAATTTAACCTTGTTTTCAGCCATAAGCTTGTAAACAGGTTTTATTGCCCCTTTCGCTGACATCATTGTAGCTGTCCCTACTTCATAGACCTGGATAATTGCAGGAGCCTGTCCGGCCCTGAATGCCGCAATACCTGCGTTCATTGTGTCGCTGTAGGATCCCTTATAAACAGGATTTACCACATAAGCTGACTGACTTTTATTAAACTGTTCAGTCAGGGCATTCAGCATTTCACCGTTTTTTCCGGTCATTGCGTGCCAGAAATCAATTGACACCGGAGCGGCAAAAATCCCTGAAGAAAGCATCATCAGGCAAATAATAACCAATAAAAACTTTTTCATTTTTTCCTCCTTGGAAATTAAAAATTAATTATACACCCGTTTTAAAAAAACACTGTAGTGTTTTCATCATTTTTTATAAAAAGATGAAAACCTACTCCCTCATACATACCGGCAGAACAAAAAAAAACGGCAAAACAAGATATCCTTCAGATAACTTATTTTACCGGCTCTCTTTTTCTCCGCCATAACAATCCTTTTCAATTTCATTATGCGGCATAAATATGCTGCTGTCAAATTATTTATTTTCAATTTAAATCAGGGCGAATAAGACCTGTAAAAAACCTGAAGGCAAGGTTGACGAACAGCAAGCCCTCCGGTTAACCTTAGCGGAAAAATATGTTAAGGATTAATCTATGATTATTTTACTGATATATCTTGCTGTTCTTTTCGCTATTGGAATACACGATTACTACAGCATCAAGGGTTTTGACGACTATGTGCTTGCCGGCAGGAAGCAGAAACAGGGCATTGTCACAATGTCGATTCTGGCCACTGTTGTAGGCGCATCTGCGACTATGGGTATTTCATCCCTTGCCGCCAGGTACGGGATTATAGCCTTTTTGTGGCTCGGCAGCGGGGGTATCGCGCTGATGCTTCAGTCTGTTTTTCTCTCTGAAAAGGTCAGAAACCTGAACGTATATACACTTCCCGGGCTTGCAGAGCTTACTGCCGGCAGAGAGGGGAAAATACTTACAGCCGTAATTATTGTAATCTCATGGACAGGAATAATCGCGGCGCAGTTTGTCGCGCTTTCAAGTATAGCATCCCTGCTTACCGGAATAAATGCCGGGCCTCTCTTTATGATAATCTGCTCTGCTGTAATTATTATCTATACAGCTTTCGGCGGACAGTTTTCAATAATGAGGACAGACGCCCTGCAGTTCGTACTCCTTGCAGCGGGAATCACAGCAGCGCTCTTCGCTGTGATGGGCAGCAGCATCAGCATGGCGGATATTACAGGTTTTAAGGGGACCGGAAGCGGAAGTGAAGCTGCTGTCCCTCTGGTTAAAATATTCCATCTGGTATTTGTTGTCGGCGGGGCATATTTTATAGGGCCTGATATTTTTTCCCGCAACTTCACTTCCGATTCATCTGTTACCGCGAGAAAAGCGACTATGACGGCCGGAGCGGCGCTGCTTCTTATCAGTATTGCCGTAACTTTGACAGGCGTTTACGCCGCGCTGTTAAATCCCGGGTTAACTGAAAATCCGTATGTTTTCATTATAAAAAATGCAGCAGGCAGATACGGGGCAATAATTATCATACTGGGGCTGCTGTCTGCGGTTATCTCATCAACAGACACATGCATAATGACCGCATCCGCCATTATCGAGAAAGATATAATTGGAAAAACAAATGTCATAGCAACCAGGGTAATTGTGCTGATAACAGGTACAGCTTCTCTATTTCTGGCGCTGTTCCGGAAAGATATCCTCTCCCTGCTTACCGGGACCTATTCAGTTTTTTCTCCCGGTGTTGTTTTTCCCCTTTTTATCTCTCTTTTAGCCTATGGAAAAAGAAAAATATCAAAGCCTCTCTGGCTTGCCGCGGTATGCGCCGGAGGATTATTCGGGATAGCCGCCAATATAACAGGCAAGGAATACCTCTCACTCGCCGGAATGGCATTATCTGCTGTTTTGTCCTTAATATCTGTCCGGAGAAAGCCTTAGATAATAGGCGGATACTGGCTTATAAAGACAATATTATTCTCAACACTCTCAATCCCTGCAATTTTGGCGGCCTTTCCGCACTGGTCAATCATGCTGTCAACCTCCACAGTGCCTGCAAGAGTTGCCTTGCCGTCTTCCACTTCAACTTCGAGAAGATGTACAGCAATGTTTTTTTCATAAAGAATTCTGATAATTATTTTCTGCGCGGTAAGCATGTTTTTCAGGTACTTCTGTCCTTTTATCTCAAAATCCTCTTCAAGATAAGACTCTATCAAAGCAGAGAGCATGTTGCTGACTGAATCGGTTGAAAAATAATCTGTATTGAATGTGATATCATATGATTCAGGACTGCTCCAGTCTTCGTGGTAGTAATATTTATGGAAGCCGATCCTTTCATGGTCAGATATTTTCATGACCTTTTTGGCTTCTTTTTCATCGTAACCGAACTCATGCATCAGCCTTTCAATCCTGGTCTCATCTGAGGATACAAGCCGAATACGAAGTACTCCAGGCGTCCCTTTGAGAAGAAATGATCCGCCGCGGCCGAGCAGGACGCATCCCTTGTTCTCAACTGCCTTCTCAAAAAAATAAAGTTTGAAATAATTGAAGAATTTTTCATTTTCAAGGAAAAAACTGTCACGGAAAGAAGGCTTTTTCTCATCATATTTTTCAATAATTTCAGTGTCAATATTATATTTTTCAAGCGCATCAAGGATATTGTTCTTATCAATATAAAACCAGCCGAATTTTTTCGCCAGCGCAGGCGCTATTTCACGGCTTAAACTGCCGGCCTGCCTTGATATTGTAATTATTGCCATATTTTGCCTCCTGATTAAAATTCTATTATGAGATATGGATAAAATCAACCAATTATAATATTATCTTCAAAATACTTGCAGGGCTAAGGTAATCAGGTCAATCATGACAGAACCGCTTCCGAGACTGGACAGCAATAAGGAATTAAAAGAAAAGCTCCTTACATTCTGCCGCCTTAAAAAAGGTGAAGTCTGGATTGATCCGGTAAAGGGACACCGGGTCGGGGTACTTGATGCCGCATCTGCCGGTGATGTCGGGAAAATAATGGGAGATGACAGGGCAGACCTTATTGTCAATGACCCTCCCTATAATATCAAACTTGAAAACAAGTCTACCGGCAACCTGTTCAGCCATGAAATAGAAAAATATATTGATTTTTCAAAACAATGGATTGAAAACGCAGACCTGTTTTCAGCTGATGATTCATGGTTTTATCTCTGGCTTGGCGCGGACCAGAAAAACAATTTTTCCCCCCTGCCGGAAATAATGATGCTGATGAGGGAGTTTAAAGCCTACAGGTCAAGGAGCTATATTACTCTAAGGAATCAGAGG
Source organism: Spirochaetales bacterium (assembly GCA_024233785.1). Taxonomy (GTDB): domain Bacteria; phylum Spirochaetota; class Spirochaetia; order CADAEX01; family CADAEX01; genus JACKPD01. The sequence continues at coordinate 19,392 of JACKPD010000007.1, forward strand.
GGTTACGGAACTCAAAAAAACTGGATGTGCATCAGGCAGGAGCTCCTCTGCTATCAGAAGGGCATGCCAGCCTTTGAGGTGATTTATACAGATATCCCGAAAGTCCTTAAAGGATATTACAAGACCATCAACGGGAATCTTACGGAAAATATTGAAAGAAGCCGTTCGGAAAACATCCGCCCGGGGAATGTGTGGATTGATATACAGCAGGTTTTCTACCTTATGGAAGAAAATGTTCCGGGCGCCTATGCCCAGAAAAGCCTTAAATCGATAGAAAGGGTACTGCTTACAAGCAGCAGGAAAAATCAGATTGTAGCTGATTTTTTCGCCCATTCAGGGACGACACTTATAGCCGCCGAAAAAACCGGGAGACGCTGCTATACCTTTGACCTTGATCCGGTTTTCGCGGAACTCACAATAAGAAGGCTTGAAAGATTCAGGGAAACCGGAAAAACAGGCTGGCAGTGCGGCAATCCTTTCCCTGAAATCGGGGCGGCAGACAATGGCCGGCCTCATTTTCCATAAGCTGATGACAGGCTGTATTATTGATTAAAATAGCTGGTTGTGGTATAAAAAAACCCCTTCCCCTGACAGAGGAAGGGATTAACAAATCGATAAAAGAAGGAGAAGAAAGGGTGGAGGCTCTTTACCCTTTTTTTATGATATTATAGAAAATTCTGATAGTCAAATTAATTTTATTAAATGTTATTAAATAAATAACTTTTGTTCATGCAAAATCTGTTTTTGGACTTTGCAGTTATCAATTGTTAGATAAACTATAAAAACACATGAGGAATGAATATGATTAAAGCAGGCGCCATCGATAAAGGGATGTTTTTACTTTTAAAAAATGATCCGCATCTGGTAGTGGAAAGGGAATTTGTAAATCCGGGGAAAGGCTCGGCATTTGTGCGGCTCAAACTTAAAAATCTGATTACGGGCCAGGCCCTGCGGGAAACAATGAAAACACAGGATAACGTAGAAGAGGCAACTGTAACTGAAAAAGGGTGCCAGTATCTTTACGCTGACCCGGAGGCATACCATTTTATGGATGTTGAGACATTTGAGCAGTTTACAGTCCCTTTTGCAGGGTTTGAGGATAAACAGCTTTTTATGATTGAAGGAGATACCTACAAGGTTGTTGTATGGGACGAAAAACCTATTGATGTAAAAGTTCCGTACAAAATGATATACACTGTTACAGAAGCCAGCGAAGGGATCAAAGGAGATACAGTCACAAAAACAACAAAACCTGTTAAAGTAGAAACCGGCCTTGTCGTAAGGGTTCCCCTTTTTATCAAAGAAGGAGAACGGATAATGGTTAATACAGAAACAAAAGAATATGTTGAAAGGGTAAACAGCTGAATCTTCTGTAAATCAAAATCCGGATATAACAGGCTGCGGATAGTTCCTTTACAGGGACCTCTCTCCGCAGTTTTTTTTTCTTTTTTTCTTTTCTATTATATATAATTTTTAGTATATTCATCTAATAATATTTTTTTAGTCGATAAGGAGAAAAGAAATGAAAATCAGGACTTTTAGTATTATTTCAATGTTTTTGTTGTTAAGTTCCGCAGTCTTTGCGCAAGAAGCTGCACAGAATATTTATACAGAATCAATTTCCTACACTGTGGACGGGCAGAAGCTTATAGGCTTTCTGGCATATGACAAGTCGGTAACTGCGAAAAGGCCCGGCATACTGGTTGTTCATGAATGGATGGGAATTAATAATTACGCAAAAAAGCGGGCTGTTGACCTTGCAAAAGAGGGTTATGTAGCTTTTGCTCTTGATATGTACGGAGACGGTAAAGAAATACCAGCATCTGAAGCAAGGGCAAAATCAGGGGCGGTTGGAACAGATTATCCCCTGGTAAAAAAACGGTTTAATGCTGCTCTTGATATATTGAAAAACGCGCAATACACAGATAAAGACAGGATTGCTGCTATAGGCTATTGTTTCGGCGGCGGTATCGTCCTTAACATGGCAAGAATGGGAACTGATATTAATGGAGTTGTAGGGTTCCATTCATCAATCAATACAGGGCTTACTGCCCAAAAAGGTGATATTAAAACCAGGATTCTCGCGATACAGGGAGATGCCGACCCTGCCGCTCCTGAGGAAAAACAGAAAGCTTTTGTCAAGGAGATGAAGGATAGTGAGGCTGATTTCGCATATATTGTTTACGGGAATCTGCCTGCACATAATTTTACAAATCCGGAGAGTAAGACCTATTTTGAGGATGAGGCAAATATGGCCTGGGCATCAATGCTTGTTTTTTTTGACTCAATATTCAAGTAAGATGTTTAGTGCTTTTTATTAAAAGCAAAAATAAATTAAAACAGCAAACCCCTTCCATGAAATTAAAAACTGGAAGGGGTTTTTATATCTTCTCCCGTCAGATCCAGGGTATTTCTACTTTTCTTTTAACAGCTCGCTTACAGATACCGCAAGTCCGGCAATACTTTGAATATCGGAGGGGATAATAATCTTGGTAGCCTGGCCGTCGGCAGCTTTCATGAAAGCCTCAAGGCTCTTCAGTGCAATGACCTGCTTATTGGGGTCGGCGTTTTTAAGCATTTTAATACCTTCCGCTGTTGCATTCTGCACTTTTAGTATGGCTTCCGATTCGCCTTCCGCTTTTCTGATAGCGGCTTCCTTCTCCGCCTCTGCTTTAAGTATTGTAGATTCTTTCTGTCCCTCTGCGACAAGAATTGCTGACTGCTTTTCCCCCTCGGCTCTTAAAATAGCCTCCCGTCTTCCCCTTTCCGCACGCATCTGTTTTTCCATTGCTTCCTGGATATCCTTCGGCGGCAGAATATTTTTCACCTCTACCCTGTTTACCTTTATACCCCACGCATCGGTTGCCTCATCAAGAAGGGACCTCATTTTTGTATTAATTGTATCGCGTGAAGTAAGTGTCTCATCAAGCTCAAGGTCTCCGATTATGTTTCTTAAAGTTGTCGCAGTAAGATTCTCAATAGCTGACATAGGATTTTCAATTCCGTACGCATACAGCTTTGAGTCTGTTATCTGAAAATAGACAACAGTATCAATCTGCATTGTAACATTATCTTTTGTGATTACCGGCTGCGGAGGGAAATCCACAACTTTTTCCTTTATCGAGACCCTTTTTGCGACCCTGTCGAGCAGAGGCAGTTTCAGGTGCAGCCCTACACTCCATGTCGTAAGATAAGCGCCCAGTCTTTCAATAACATAAGTTTCCGCCTGAGGAACAATCCGCACATTTGTCAGCAGCAGCAGAACAACAATAACTGATATCAGAATTATTAATATCATATTTCCCCCTTTTTATTTACAAGAAGCCTGACGCCCCTTATTTCAGCAATTACAACAGTCTCTCCCGGATCAATTGCAGTATTAGTGACAGACTCCGCGCTCCAGTCCTGTCCTTTTACTTTTACAATGCCGGTTTTGAACTCTTCAATCCTGTTCACTACAACTCCTGTTTCACCTATAAGGCTTTCGGAATTGGTTTTTGTTCTGCCGATTTTCAGGTATTTCACTGCGATCGGGCGGGCAAAAACAAGCAGGGCAATCGCGGACAGCAGTGAAAGGAGGATCTGAAACAGAAGTGGCAGCCCGACAAGGGAGCATGCCATACCTATCAGAGAACCGCAGGCAAACCATAAAGTTGTGAGGTTTAAAGTCATTGCTTCAATAACTATGAATAAAACCGCGGCGGCAAGCCAGATATATTCCGGATGAAGAAGTAAATATCTCATTTTATCCCTCTTTCTTTATATGAACATCAATCTGACTGAATGGAATCTCTATTTTATGTTCTTTGAGTTCCTTCCAAATCTCGAAATTATTCCAGGCTATTGCAATGCCCCTGTTGGAAACGTCCCTTATCGTGGAATAGAGGACCATTTCTATTCCTGAGTCCCCGAAATTATAAAGCCTGGCATCAGGTTCGGTCCCTTCCAGCCAATAAGGATTTCTTATAGCGATATCAGAAAGAATTGATTTAACCAGGGCAACATCGGAATTGTAAGCGACAGAAACACTGTTTTTTATAATAACGCTTCTGTCCGAATAACTGTCATTGTGTATTACATCAGAAATAAGAAGTGAATTGGGAACAATGATTGTCTCGTTCATTAGTGTGGTAACTACAGTCGAAATAGTATTTATTTTGGTAATTACCCCGCGGTTCTGTGCTACCGTAATAAGGTCCCCTTCCCTGATCGGCCGTGTTATTACAATTACAAATCCCGCAAACAGGTTTGCGACAAGGTTCTGAAGGCCGAAACCGAGGCCGATACCAAGTACCCCGAATAAAACCGCTATGGAGGAAAGGTCTATGCCTATTACTGAGAGTCCTATAAGAAGCGTCAGTACTGTTGCGCCGTACCTGACAAGCTTGGCTATTGTAAACCGTTTTGAGCTTTCATAACTGTATAAATCTAAGGACGAGGTATCAATTATTTTGGAAACCAGCTTTCCCGCCCATGAAGCAAAAAAGAAAACCGGGATCATCATCACAATGGTAAGAACTGATATGGAAGTACTTCCGGCCACAAATACCGGTTCATTCAAAACCCTGAATACGAGGAGAAAATATTTTACAACCTCATCACCGAGCAGCTTGTCGGCTAGAATTACAAATGCAGTTATAATGATAATCCTGAAACTGTTCCTGATATAAGTTATAATTTTCTTTCTGTTTTCTTCTTTAAGATTTGATTTTCCAAGAGCCCGGACAATAATTTTCAGAACAAACTTATATACAAAAAGTAAAATCAGCAGAGGTACAATAAAATTGAGGATAAGCTGCTGAAGGGTCAGGGGTATTTTTTCACCGTTTACAATAAGATCTCTGGATAAAAGCTCTTTTATAAAGTCCAACATACCTCTATATTAATATATTTTATGAAACTTGTCAGAAAAAAGTATTACCCGGTTAAAGGAGATGGGAATTGAGTATATTTGAAGCTGTTATGATAATTTCATTCGGAGTGGCATGGCCCACCTCACTTATAAAATCCTGGAAATCAAGAACAGCGAAAGGCAAGAGCCTTCCGTTCATGCTTATAATTGTTCTCGGGTACCTCTCCGGTATTGTTAACAAGATTGTCTACAGCAGGGATATTATAATAATATTCTATGTAATAAACCTTCTTATGGTGCTGGCGGATGTTGTTCTGTATTTCAGAAACAGGAAAATCGATATTGCAGCGGATTTACTGCAGAAGCATCAATAAAAAAAGGCATGAGCGCCGCGGATAATCCGGTATGCGCCATGCCTTTCTATGCAGATCGTATAGCAGACTATTTAACAATAAGCCTGAAAAACCTTTTCTTTCCCGCTTTCAGCATAATCTCGCCGTCTTTGACATATGATGAACCAATTACAGCATCAAGATCGGATATTTTCTCTTCAGAGACTATTGCACCGCCCTGCTGGACAAGGCGGCGCGCCTCTCCCTTTGACTGACACAGTGAAGTGCGGGCAAAAAGATCAACTACATTGATCCCCCCGCCGATCTCATCTGCGGGAAGCTCAAGAGACGGTATCGAGGATTTATCCGCGCCCTCTGAACCGCCGAAAGCGGCTTTTGCCGCATCACGCGCTCCGTCTGCTTCTTCCTTACCATGTATTATTTTTGTTATCTCGTATGCAAGTATCTCTTTCGCCCTGTTGATTTCCTGGTCCTTAAGTTTACCAAGCTCCCTGATTTCTTCAGCCGGTAAAAACGTATAGAGAAACAGGAACTTTTCTACATCAGCATCAGCGACATTCCTCCAGTACTGGAAAAAATCATATACCGATGTCATTTCAGGATTAAGGAAGAGTGCCCCTTTTTCAGTTTTACCCATCTTCTTGCCGTCAGACCTGGTAACCAGGGGGAACGTAAGGCCGATTACCTCATTCCCCTCAATTCTTCTCGTAAGGTCTGCTCCGGCTACAATATTGCCCCACTGATCATCCCCGCCGATCTGCATACCGCACCCGTATTTCTGGTTAAGTATCAGAAAGTCATAGGACTGAAGGAGCTGATAATTAAACTCTATAAATGACAGGCCGGTTTCAAGCCTTTGTTTGTAGGCCTCAAAACTGAGCATCCGGTTAACGGAAAAATGACGCCCGATCTCGCGGAGAAAATCTATATAGTTGAGGTTTGCAAGCCACTCGGCGTTATCAAGAAGAAGAGCATGGTCATTGCTGAAATCAATAAACTTCGCAATCTGCTCCTTGATTTTATCAGCATTTGATTTTATTTCTTCGTAGGAGAGAATTTTCCTCATTTCTGTTTTACCGGAAGGATCTCCGATTCTCGCTGTCCCCCCTCCGACAAGCGCTATTGCCCTGTGCCCTGCCCTGTTAAGGTGCGCCATCGCGAAAAGGGGTACCAGGTGCCCTGCGTGAAGGCTGGGTCCTGTAGGGTCAAAACCGCAGTAGAAGGTAAGAACTTCTTCAGAGAGCTTTTTATCGAGTAAATCGAGGTCTGTACACTGCTTTACAAAACCTCTTTCATTAAGTGTCGCCAAAGCCTGATTCATTATTTCTCTCTCCTGTATTCACTGTCTGCTTTTGCTATGAAATCAGGTATCTGGGCTATTTTGATTCTAACCTGTTCCATCGAATCCCTGTATCTCAAAGTTACTGTATCGTCATCCTTTGTCTGATAGTCAATTGTCACGCAGTAGGGAGTGCCTATTTCATCCTGCCGCCTGTAGCGCCGGCCGATCGCCCCTCCCTGATCGTAGAAGGTCGCAAAATTACCCCTCAGATCGAGTTCTATTTTCTGCGCGAGCTCCGCAAGGCCGTCTTTCTTCACAAGCGGGAAAACGCCGAGTTTTACAGGAGCGAGCAGCGGGTGAAAATGCATTACCACCCGGGAGTCCCCTTCATCAACAACCTCTTCCTCCCAGGCATCTGAAAGTACTGTAAGAACTGTCCTTGTAAGCCCTGCTGAAGTTTCAATTACAAAAGGAACAAACCTTCTGTTAGTCACCTCTTCAAGGTATGACTGGTCCTTACCGGAAAATTCGGTATGCCTTGTAAGGTCATAGTTTGTCCTGTTGTGTATCCCTTCCAGTTCCTGCCATCCCATCGGAAACTCGTATTCAATGTCGTAGGCATCTTTCGCATAGTGCGCAAGTTCTCCCGGGCCGTGCTGATGGAAACGGAGTTTATCCTGCCTTATTCCAATTTTTTTGTAGTATTCCCAGCGCTCTTTTTTCCAGTATTCAAACCATTTATCATCTTCTTCAGGGGCGATAAAAAACTGCATCTCCATCTGTTCGAATTCACATGTCCTGAATATAAAGTTTTTTGTCGTTATCTCATTCCTGAATGCTTTTCCTACCTGCGCAATTCCGAAAGGTATTTTTACCCTGCTTGTCTGGAGCACGTTTTTGAAATTGACATAAATTCCCTGAGCTGTCTCAGGCCTGAGATATACAAGGCTGCCCCCTTCCTCAACCGGGCCCATATAAGTCTTGAACATCAGGTTGAACTGTCTGGGATCTGTAAGATCGCCTCCGCAGTCGGGACATTTTTTTGCTATCCTGTTTTCATCAGGGATTTTATCCTCCCTGAATCTCTGCCTGCAGTTTTTACAGTCTACCAGGGGGTCTGTAAAATTCTCGACATGGCCCGATGCTTCCCATACCCTGGGATGCATCATTATTGCGGCATCAATTCCCACGATATTATCGTGTAGCCGTGTCATTTCTTTCCACCAGAATTCCTGTATGTTCTTTTTAAGCTCAACCCCGAGAGGCCCGTAATCCCATGCGGAAGAGAGTCCTCCATAGATGTCGCTTGATTGATAAACAAATCCTCTCCTCTTGCATAAAGATACAAGGGTGTCCATTGTCAGTTTTTCAGCCATTTACTACCTCATTTTTTAAAATATCAAGAACCCTGTTAATTCGGGCCGCGGTTTTTTCCATTCCAAGAAGCTTCAGTGAACCTGTTATCGGGGGGGAGATTCTGCTGCCTGTTACAGCAGTGCGCAGCGGCATGATCAGGTCCCCGAGTTTTACATCCAGCTTCCCGGCAAGCTTCTTGAAAAGCTCCTCAGTTTTTTCCTCATTGCTTTCAAATATTTCGTCCAGAACAGATTTTATGTTTTCAAGAATTTCCACGGTTTTTGAAGCATCAAGTTTTTTGGGAATCAGCTCTTCGATGTTATATTCATCAATCTCCCTGAATAGAAAAGCTGAAATGTCTTTTATATCAGAAAGGACTTTAAGCCTTTCCTTTACAAGGGGAACCAGGCCATCAATAATTTTATGTTCTTCCGGAGAGGGATTTTCTTCCACAAAGCCTGCCCTGACAAGATAGGGAATCAGTATCTGAGCAAGCTGCTCATCGCTTTTCTGCCTGATATAATTTCCGTTAAACCATTCAAGTTTTTTATAATCAAATACACCGGGTGCTTTATTAAGTTTCTCAAGTGTAAAAAGTTTTTCAAGCTCCTCTTTTGTAAAGAATTCGCGGGAATCATCAAAAGACCAGCCGATGAGAGAAACATAATTTAATACTGCCTCGGGAAGATACCCTTTTGCTTTAAAATCGCGTACTGCTGTTGATCCGTGCCTTTTTGAAAGCTTCTGTCCGTCGCTTCCCATAACCATCGGGAGGTGGCAGTAAACCGGGGGTTTCCAGCCGAATGCCTTATAGAGAAGAACATGCAGTGAGCCGGACGGAATCCACTCCTGGGCCCTTAAAATATGGGTAATATTCATAAAATGGTCATCTATTACATTTGCAAGGTGATAGGTCGGGTATCCGTCAGATTTCAGCAGCACAGGATCGGGATTTATATCGCTGTTTTTTTTAATAATTTCCCCAAGAAGATAATCAGTGAAAACTGTTTCACCTTCAAGCGGAATTTTAAGCCTGATAACAGGCTTTATGTTTTCCTGTTTGCATCTGCTTATTTCCGCATCAGACAGATTTCTGCACTTCCGGTCATAACCGAAATCTTCTTTATCTTTTTTCTGTTTTTCCCTCAGATCATCCAGTCTTTCAGAAGAACAGTAGCAGTAGTAGGCCTGCCCGCTTTCCACAAGGCGTCTGGCATATTCCCTGTAAAGCTCTGTTCTCTGCGACTGAACATAGGGACCGTAATTGCCGTTTCTGTCAGGCCCTTCATCCCAGTCAATTCCAAGCCAGTTGAGTGTAGAATAAAGATCCTGCAGGGCCTCTTCCTGGAACCTTTCCCTGTCTGTATCCTCAATTCTGAGAATAAAGTCACCGCCTTTGGATTTTGCAAAAAAATAGTTGAACAATGCTGTTCTTATACCGCCGATATGCTGAAGCCCTGTCGGTGAAGGGGCGTATCTTACTCTGACACCCATTATGATACTCCGTAGTTTAGTTAAATTAATAATGCATTATAGTAAATTAAAGAATTGAGGGTCAAGAATGCGCTCCTGAAGTATGGTCAATATCTCTGTTTGTACTGTCAAATGCCGTAAGCCCATTCTTTTGCCTGCTCAATAATCTTTGAAAGGAAAAGAACATGTATATCTCCCTTTTCTTTATCAAGGGCGGCCTCAAAGCTTGCTGCGTCATTTCCTGAAATAAAATCATCTTTTGCAGTAATAATCCTGTCTCTTTCTTCCGTAGGGCTGCACAGGAATTTAAAGTAAAGGCTTAAGAGTTTGAGAACAGGAGAATTATTTTTACCATCAGCTGCCTTAAGCACTTCAAGTGCCTTCTCATATTTATTTATTATAACAAGGGCAAGTATATATTTGAGAGCTATCCACTCCTGCCCCTTAAGCGATTTATCCCTGTAGGCTGTTTCAAAATAATCTTCAAGTTCTTCAGGTTTGTCAGTTAAAAGATGCCCGGATGAGAACATAAGAAATGTTTTCCTGTAAAGGTTTTTTCTTTTATCCCTGACATGATTTTCAAGCTTAAGGAGATTCTCCCCGCTGCTGCGGAGCAGATATGCGTGTACCAGGAGCCTTACATTTGAGTATGTAATAAAATTATTTTTATAGATCCTCTTCTCAAGCAGCGGGATAAGGGAATTCCAGTCCTCTTTTTCAACATATTTAAGTATTGACCAGTTGGCAAGGAAAAACACATTAAGTGAAATTATAAGCAGCAGAAAAATTATAAGAAATATCCAGTTTTCTCCCCAGAAATCGCTGATAAACTCAAATCCAAGTACGCTTACCGGCAGAAAAAAGATCGCCATAAACGAAAGAAGCATAAAAAAATTGAAAAACAGTATAATTAGCTTATATTTCAAGAAAAAACTCCAATAATAAATATAACTGGTATAGTATACTAAAAAATATATAATTAGAATATGGATAATAATGAGTTATGAAATCTCTGACTATTAAACAGATAAAACCGGACAGCTATTATACAGCACCTCTGTATCTTGATGATAAATATATAATTACCGCGCCCGATATCCCTGTTACAGCACAGCTGATTGAAAAACTGGTAAAATGGCAGTTTGCAGAAGTATTAACTGACGGTGAACCGGGGAGCCAGCCTGTCATGCCGGATATTGAAGAGGCGGGAGTCAAGGCTGCTAATCTGAACGATGATCTTGCAAGTCAGGAAATAAAAAATGAAGCCCAGGTGTTTTTCAGGGAAATCTGCGGTTTTCTTGAAAACACATTCGAAATTTACAGGAACAAGGAAATAATAAGCTATAACCACATAATTGAGCAGATTAAAAAAATAATTCCCTTTATCAGGGAAAAGAGAAATTTCATACTCGATATGTCAAACCTGAAAGTAACGGAACATAATTACCTTATATCCCATTCTGTGAAAACAGCGATTGTAAGCATAGCACTCGCTGATTTTCTTAAGCTCCCGCCCCACAAAACAATCGAACTTGGAACTGCAGCGCTGACACATAAAATCGGCATGCTGAAAATTCCGGATTCAATACTTACAAATCCCGGCGGACTGAAGGAAAGTGAATGGAAAGCGATAAGGGCATATCCCATACTCGGCTATAAAATACTTCAGGAAGCTTCATTTCCGCCGGCTGTCTCAATTGCAGTTCTTGAACACCAGGAAAGAAACAACGGGGCAGGATACCCCAGAAAATTACAGGGCGAACAGATATCTTTCTACGGGAAAATAATCGCTGTAATAAGTTCGTACTGCGCGGCAATTGAAAAAAGGCCGTTTAAAGGCAGCAAGGACGCGCACGCCGGAATACTTGACATTCTAAAAGAGATGGGGAAACAGTATGACGATAAAATTGTCAGAGCCCTGATTTTCACCCTCTCCTTCTATCCGATAGGGACCAAGGTACTTCTTTCAAATAATTCTATTGCTGTTGTAACAAAAACAAATACGGGAAACCCGAAAGAACCTGTGATAAAAGTACTTACTTCAGAAGACGGAACAATTCTTACAGACAGCGTTATTATTGACCTTACACAGAATAAAAAAATACAGATAACAAGGCCGTTAAGTCAGGGTGAGATTCTAAAACTCGCAGACAGGATAAAATACGATTCCTGATGAAAAAACCCGGCAGACCTGCCGCCGGGAGGGAATATCAAAATTCAGTTTATAATTACATTAATGGTCGCAGACATTCGCGCCTGTAACAAGAGTTCCTTTGAGAAACTGGTCAATAATTTTTTCAGGGCTCTCGGGAGGAGCGCCGGTTACGACTTTTATTCCGCTTTGAGAAAAAAGAGACTGAGCCCTCTGTCCCATACCGCCTGAGACAATCATATCAACCTTTTTTTCCGCAAGCCATCTGGGAAGAAGCCCGGGTTCATGAGGAGGGGGAACAACATCTTCCCTTCCCTTTATTACAGAATTATTCTCATCTACTTCAACTATCGCAAATGTTTCACAATGACCGAAGTGCATGCAGAGCATACCGCCTGAAACCGGCAAAGCAATTTTCATATTTCATTTCCTCCATTCATTATTTTTTTATTTTATCTGATTTATTAAGTATTTTCACAATTTCACCGAATGACTGATGTGAAGGTGAGCCACCGAATCTGGTGACAAAAGGGGTCCCTTCATCGCCTGAGATTCCAATGGAGGGGTCTATTGGGACTGAACCGAGATAAGGCACATGAAATTTATCCGCCATAACCTTTCCGCCCCCTTTTTTAAAGATATCCGTGACCTTTCCGCAATGGGGACAGGCAAACCCGCTCATATTCTCAACAATTCCAAGAACATCCAGATCAAGCCGCAGGCAGAAGTTTACCGACTTTCTTACGTCAGAGGCGGCGACCTCCTGGGGAGTTGTCACAATAACTGCTCCTGTTACATCGCCGATAAGCTGAAAAACAGACAACGGTTCATCGCCTGTTCCCGGTGGACAGTCAACTATAAGATAATCAAGCTCTCCCCAGTCAACGTCCTGCAGAAACTGTTTTATAATATTCATTTTCATCGGGCCTCTCCAGATAACAGGGTCATCCTGCCCGCTTAAAAGAAACCCGATTGACATGACCCTTATTCCGTCAACATTAACAGGGCTTATTACACCATCACTGGCCATAGCCTGTTCGTCCCTTATTCCAAGCATTGTAGGGATGCTGGGGCCGTGAATATCTGCATCCAGAAGCCCTACTTTAAATCCCTCCTGAACAAGCGAGGACGCAAAATTTACAGCAAAAGTGCTTTTACCGACTCCTCCTTTCCCGGATAGTACCACTATCTTGTTTTTAACTTTTGAAAGCCTTTCATCAATTACAGAATTTTCTGTTTTAGTTTCTTCCATATTGCTGTTATCTCCTTTGCCGCAATACTGTCTGTTATTTCTACAGCGCTTATGCCTTTAATCTGGGCCAGTGTAATATTCATATCATAAGGTATCCGTCCCAGAATTTCCGCATTTTTTTCCGCTGAAAGTTTTTCAATATCCTTAGTAATTTCAGGATTTATATCCCATTTATTTATACAAACAAAAACAGGTATTTTAAAATGCCCTGCAAGATCAAGAACCCTCATAAGATCGTGACGGCCGGACATTGTAGGTTCTGTAACAGCAAGGATATAATCTGTGCCTGTAAGAGAAGCGATTACAGGGCAGCCGATACCCGGAGGTCCGTCTATGAGGATAAGATCAGCGCTTTCCTTTTCAGCAGCATTTACCGCTTCATTTCTCACAAGCGTGACAAGTTTTCCCGAGTTTTCCGCACCGGCATCAAGGCGAGAATGAACCATTGTACCGTATTTTGTTTCCGAGATCATCCACTCTCCGCACCTTCTTTGAGGAAAATCAATAGCCCCTGCCGGGCAGTTGTCAACACAGACACCGCACCCCTCACAGGAGACTGGAAGAACAAAATATTTTCCTGTCGATTCATCTCTTGAAACTGCTTCGAACCGGCACAAATCAGAGCAGCGGCCGCACCCGGTGCAGATATCGGGGCTGATTACAGCCTCATTTCCGCTTATAAAGCTGTTTACAGCAATCCTCCGGGGCGATGCTACAAGATGAAGATCCGCGGCATCCACATCGCAGTCTGCAAGGACAGAATCCCTGCTCAATGCGGCAAAGGACGCTGTAATGCTTGTTTTTCCTGTTCCGCCCTTGCCGCTGATAATTACAATCTGTTTTGCCTTTTTTTTATCATTCATATTAAGTTCTTATCCTGTTCATAGTTCCTGCTTTATCATCCGTGTGCAGCTGAGAAATAATAGCTGCTGCCGTTTTTTATTTCATTCATTATCAGGCCGCTTCTCTCAAGTACTTCAATCAGCTTTACCACCTCATTGAGGTGCATTCCAAGGCTCACTGACATATCTTCCTTTGTACACGGCCTTCTCTCAAGCAGATTCAGGACCTCCTGCTCATCAGCTTCCCTGAAAACTTCCCTCTCCTGCATTGAGAAATCAGCGATAACCTCCGCGTTACCGGGTAAAAGAGTAAGAAGAGTTTCCATCTTCAGTCTTGTCACAGGAAGCGCGAAATTCTCACACGCGGGACGGGCGACTGTATTAAGCTGAATTCTGTCTGTACGGACACCCTTCAAATTCCTCTTTACCGCCTCTATCTCTTTTTCGTTATCAGAAATATTTTTAAGGAGAAAAACCTCAAGCCAGACATCCCCCCTGAATTTACCGGTAAAGCTTTCAAGCCCGGAAATAATCTGTTCGAAAACAAGACCCTCTGCAGGACGGTTAACAAGGCGGAAAACCTCATCTGTCCCGCCGTCGAGTGAAGGGGCAACCAGGTCTGCGTTCATAAGCGCATCGGCGACATCATTTTTCCAGAGCATCGACCCGTTGGTGAGTACTGAAACAGGTATATCTGTTATACTTTTTATCTCATCTATAATACGCCCAATGGAACTGTTGAGCGTCGGCTCGCCGGACCCTGAGATCGTTATGTAATCTGCGCCTGCGCAGCTTTTATCCTTTTTAAGTTTCTCTTTGAAATCATCAAGTATTTCATCAGGATCATAATAATTATCACATTTTACAGTCAGATTTGTTGTACGGCCGAGCTGGCAGTAAACACAGTCAAAGGAACATGTTTTGAACGGGACAAGATCAATTCCAAGCGATCTTCCGAGTCTTCTTGACGGTACCGGTCCGAATATATGACTGATTTTTTTCATCTGACTGCTTCCTTTTTTATTGTACTTATTGCTTTTTTTATTTCATCCCCAAGTCCGGGGAAAATTTTGATAATAGACTCACCCGATGAATACCCTTCCGCCGCGGCCCTTTTTTCAGGGACCTTAAGCAGAACAGGGATAGCTTCTTTTCTGCAGTACTCTTCTGTCTGCGGAAAAGGATGATCAGATTTGTTTATTACCACACCGAATGGAATCCCGAGGATCCTTACAGTCTCAACTGCAATTTTTAAATCATTTAGAGCAAACGGGGCAGGTTCTGTTACCAGTACCGTGTAATCCGCCCCTTTAAGCGCTGTGACCATTGGACATGATGTTCCCGGAGGACTGTCTATAATAACAAGGGAAGCCCCATCCCCTTTTTTCTTTACCGCCTTTATAAGCGGGGGAGACTTTGTGTTTCCTATATCAAGCAGTCCCTGATAAAAAGAGATGTGATCTCTGATTCCGCTTGATATTACCCCTGTTCCGATCTGAATCTCGCTGACCGCTTTTTCCGGGCAGGCTATTGAGCACCCCCCGCAGCTGTGGCATAGTTCATGAAAAATCAGGGGTTTTTTGCCCAACATGGTAATTGCGTTAAACCTGCACACTTTTGCGCACCTTCCGCAGCCTGTACATTTTCCGCTGTCGACTACCGGAACAGGAACTGTTATTTTTTCATTTCCCGTTATTTCAGGCTTGATAAAAAAATGGCTGTCCGGTTCTTCAACATCGCAGTCAAGAAAGGTTACATTATCATCAGCGGAAAGGGCGAAAGCGACCGAAAATGTAGTTTTACCGGTGCCTCCCTTTCCTGATGCAAAAGCAATAGTCATTACCAGTGCCCCTCTACATCCGAACCTGAGGATTCCACAAGTTTGTCCTGGAGAAACAAATCAAGAGCCTGCCTCACTGTTTTGGCTTCAGTATTGTAAACCCTTATTCCCGCCTCTTTCAGTACCCTGAACGCTTTAGGGCCGCAGTGTCCTGAAATCAGGACTTCCGCGCCTGTTTCAGCAGCATTGCTTGCAGCCTGGATTCCTGCACCCTGCGCCGCATTGAGATTCACAGAATTATCGAGCGCAGACACTTCTTTTGTCTCTGTATCAAAAATAATAAAATTTTTAGCCCTTCCGAACCTGCTGTCCATATCTGCATCCAGGCCCTCGCCTGATGCTGTTATTACTATTTTCATACATTCCCTTCATCTTTATTAAGCTCTTCATCAATAAGTTCAATCTGTCTTTTTACTTCCTCAAGATCCTTTTCGAGGATTTTTTTTTCTGAAAGAAGATATTCCTTTTCATCCCTGGGCTCATTATAAATACCAAAAGTTCTGCCCATGCCTCTTCCGAAAAAACCACGCCCCATGCCTCTGCCGAAGCCTGCTCCAAATCCGCCGTATCCGAAAGGGCTGAAAAACCCTCTTCCCCTGTTTCTGAATGACCTGTAAAGCGGATTTTCAAAACCAGGTACGCCTGTACCTGCGCAAAATCCTGCTCCCCTTCCCGTCATTGGTCCTGCCCCTGCCGGGCCTGTTCTGTCACCTCTTGGCATATATATACCCTCCATAATTAAAGATTTTTATTTATAATCACTGTTGTCCGGTTTTTAACTTTCTTCACTGGTGATCTTCTTCACTGTTGATTTTCATCACTGGTGATTTTCATCACTTGTGATGAAAGTTAAACCGTCTGCGGCACATTCTGCGTCTGCCGCACCCCGGCATTAAAAACCTGCTTTCTGAAAGACGTTCTTCATAATATGCAGCGGCAACTTCCTCAACAGAACCGGATATGAACGGAAAGCATTTGATTTTGAATAAATTCAAAAGCATAGCTGTCTCCCTTGAAACCGCGCCGCAGACTATTACATCCACGCTGTTTTCAGAGAGAAATGAGACCCTGTCAAATACTGTTTCTGCAGGAAGCTGGAGGCTGTATTCCGATTTGACTTTCCCCTCTTCAGTTTCCTGAATCAGGATGTTTGACGAAACATCAAAAACCGGCGCTATCCTGCCCTGCCATACTGAAAAGCATGTTTTTATATTTTTCACACTAATGATAATGCAATTACCATGCCATCTGAGATATTTAAGCTATTTATATTAATAATTGAGGATTTTAAACCATTATCTGGAGTTTTTAGAGATAAATAGGGGTTTCTGTTGGGAAATATTTTAACGATTATCAAAAAATACTGTATAATTAGTAGCATTTATGCAACTAATAATATTTTTAAGTTGCATAAATGCTACCTTTTAAAATCTAATATCTTGCAAGTCCATTTTTAAAAGCTGAGAGATGGTTCTTTGAGGCGTCACGAAGCCTGATAAACAGAGACTTGAGAGATGAGTTTTCAGGTCTGTTTATCAGTTCAGAGGCGATAAAAGTTTCATACATTTTAATATTCTCTATTTCCGCAGTTACTCCTGTCTGAAATGCCTCTTTAAGCGATGCAGGTACTACAATATACTCTTTTGCCCTGTCCGCCGGCATGGCTAGCCCTTGATCCTTAAAAGCATCTTTAAGCCATGCTATATGGCTTTCTTCAGATTTTATAATATTTGAAAACGGTTTCTGGCTTCCGAATTTCCCGATAATTGCCTCATATTCAGCCCTTGCCAGATATTCATCCTGAACCGCATAGTTTAACATATCTTCGATTGTAAGGTTTTTGTCAGCAGAGGCTGCCCCCGCTCCCCACTCCGAAGATACCGGTTCAGAGTGAAGCTGAAAAATCATTAAAAAAGAAATTACTGTAAAAATCAATTTTTTATTCATTTTATTCTCCACTGAAATAAGTTACACATAAAAATGTCAATCGACTATATATATTTTATTATATATAGTCTTTGTTTTCTTTATACCCCTCTGTCTTTTTTTCCATGCGGTATTATAATATCAAGTTCCTTTATTTTTCTGAAAAGAGTTGTTTTGTGGATACCGAGGAGATCTGAAGCTTTCTGCCTGTTAAAACCGGATTTTTCAAGAGCGTCTATTATAATCTTTTTTTCAGCTGTCTTTTTTGCCCCTTCCATGTTTCCTGTATCATCTGGAATATTACCCCTGCGCAGGTAATTATCAGCGCCTGTTATCTCATCCGGAAGCTGCTCGGGCGTAATCCATCTCCCTTTTGACAGAACAAATGCCCTCTCAATAACATTTTCAAGCTCCCTTACATTGCCTGGCCAGTCCCAGGCTATCATTATTGAATAGGATTCCGGTGTAAAACCTTCGATATCTCTTTTCTGCAGGAAGTTGAATTTCCTCACAAAGTGGTCAGCAAGGAGCGGAATATCCTCTTTCCTTTTACGAAGCGGCGGAAGTTCAATCGAAACAACATTTATCCGGTAGTAAAGATCAAGCCGGAACTTTCCCTCTTTAACAAGGGCCGCAAGGTCCCTGTTAGTTGCTGCAATAATCCGGGCTTCTGTAGTTTCTGTAACAGTTGATCCGAGCGGCTCATAGGTGTGCTCCTGAAGAACACGCAGAAGCCGTATCTGGAGCGCCGGGCTTATCTCCCCTATTTCATCGAGAAACAGGGTACCGTCTCCTGCGAGGGCAAATCTGCCGGGCTTATCCGATGCAGCCCCTGTGAAAGCCCCTTTTTTGTATCCAAACAGCTCTGATTCAAGGAGAGAATCAGGAAGCGCTCCGCAGTTTACCGCTACAAACGGCCTGCTTTCGCCGCGCCCCATTGAGTGTATGGCCCTTGCGAGCAGTTCCTTGCCTGTTCCGGTCTCGCCAAGTATCAGGACGGTCGACGGGCTTCCCGCAACAGCTGTCGCCATATCTGAGACATTCCTCATGGCAGGGCTGTGGCTTACAATGTCACCTATGGAAAAGCTTCCCGTAAGTTCCTTTCGAAGGGCTTCTATCTCTGAAAGGTCGCGGAATGTTTCAACACCGCCTATAACCTCACCTTCGCTGTTCCGGAGTACTGCAGTTGATACACTTATCGGTATCCGGCTGCCGTCAGCATCTATTATAAAACCGGTTTTATTTATCACTGGCTTTCCTGTTTTAAGTGTTTCTCTTAAAGGACAGCCATCTTCGCACATGCTTGACCTGAATACTTCTGAACAGAACCTCCCTTTGGCATCAGAGCGGGCTATCCCTGTGATATCTTCAGCCGCGCTGTTGAAAGAGGTAATATGCCATTCGCTGTCTACTGTAAAAACGCCGTCCGAAATACTGTCAAGAATTATATCAGAATTATCCATTCATAAGCTTCCTTTATTTAATATATATAATTTTTCATTTTTAGGCCACCGCAGCAGATATGTGGTTTAAATATCTCTTTTTTATTGACATAATCAAAAATCTCAAGTTAACTGATGAACGTCCGTTTCTTTAACTATGAACACAATAAAATCTATATTAAGCCAGCTTGGCGGTTCACGATCTGAAACCCGAAAAGATTTAGAGAACCTGTTAAATAATTATTTTATCGACCCTTTTTACATGAGCCGTACAGACGCGCTCAAGGATAATGATATCCTTAAATTCGAAGCCCAGATTGTATCCGACGCTTTTGAGGCTGTTACGAACGGCATGTATGATGAAGAGATAATGTCGCATCTCTCAAAAATTACTCCCGATTCCTTTTTTTCGGACTGGAGATATCTTACAGAAACTCTTTACAACATTTACAGGAATTCTCCTGAAGAGGCATCTATCGCGGCAGGCAGGATAAATCCCGGATCCATTCCGGCACTATTATGTCCTGTTCTTCAAAGCCTTATTGACAGATCAGGATCTGACAGCAAAGAGGGATTCACAGAAGTTGAAAAAAGCCTGCTTCAGGAAATTAACAGGGAAAATAATAATTTCACATTGAACCTGAATATGTGTATCAGCAATCTGGAAAATGGGGAGGAAGACAGTTTTATTGACAGCGTTACGCTTATTATCACAGATATTTTTCCAAAAGACACTAATGCGGCAGAGAACATAGCGGTCTGGGCTCTTAAACAGTTATTTTCCCATGATATGTCACCTGAGCTTTTAATTGAAAATATAAAACTTGTATTCGGAGAAACAGATTCACTGAAGTTAAGCGCACTTGCACTGATGGATGAAGACAGGGAATTAAGCCTGTTGTTCTGGATAAAAACTGCATTGTCACTTTTAAGGAAAAACTGCACAGATCCGGTTACAATATCAGCATACCTTGAAATTATTGAAGAGTTAAAACTTTCATGGGTAGTCAGCAGAGTCAGAGCTGAAAATCCTGATGACGCCATGATTGCAGAGCAGATTGAAAACCTCTCCATCGTACTTGGGAGGGAACTTGAAATTAAATTTCCTCAGCTTACTTCAGGGACTAAAAAACCGGCGGCGGCCGCGTCAGCCGACAGGGCTGCGGCAGGGACAGGGGGCCTTGGAAACAGGACATATCAGGCAGTAAAAAAATCTGCACACAGGAAAAAGCAGCTTCAGCCGCTTCAGCTGGAACTTTTTGCGTAATGATGAGACCTGCATGGGATTGAGGGAAGAGGTGATATGGAGATAAAAATGGGCGATGTAGAATCTGTAAAAAAAGCAATACTTGAAACCGGTAATATAAAAAGCCCTGAGGATATCATTTACAGCATCCCGTTTGCCCCATGCTATATAGGCCCGGGTAAATGGATAAAGGCGCTGAAAGATCTTTACGCATTAAAAAACAGCGGAACTGACCGGAACCAATAATCACTTCAGCATTGTCCTTTGTTGTTCCGCTTTGACAGCCTGATAAGCTGAAGAGCCGGTATCTGTCCGGCCCGGCAGCTCATCCGGCAAAAAAATTCTTACTGATACTTATTTCAGGGAATAAATTTTCATCTGCCCTGATGCGAGTTTTTTCCATCCATCGAACAGAGTTTTTCTCATGGCGACATAGTCGGGTTTTTCAGCTGTTTCAAGATAACGTCCTGTACTTTCAACCGCTTCAACTACAAGCCCTGAAAAATAATTAATCTTGCGTATACCGCACCTGATTGTCTTGCGCATAACTTCGTCAGACAGTCCTGTCGCCCCGTGCATTACCAGCGGAACAGAAACTTTCTTTTTAAGGGCTGAGATCAGATCGAACTGGATAACCGGCTCTGCCTTATATAAGCCGTGAGCTGTTCCTATTGAGACGGCAAGCGCGTTGACTCCTGTCCCGGCAACAAATTTTTCAGCTTCATCAGGGTCTGTAAAAAGGCTTTCAGAGGCCTTGTGCTCACCGTCTACCATCCCTTCAACACCGGTAATCGCGCCTATCTCCCCTTCCACGGACGCGCCGTAGCTTTTGGCAAGTGTGACAATATTTGCGGTAACTGCGGCATTTTCGGCAAAAGGAAGTTTGCTGCCGTCAATCATTATGGAGGTGAAACCGCTGTCAAGCGCTTCCCTTACAATGTGCTCTTCTTTCGGCCCCGAATGGTCAAGGTGAAGTACAGAGGGTATAGAGGCTTTTTCAATTGCCTTTAATATGGAAGGAGCCAGAAGCTGTCCGCGGGCAGCTTTCCAGTGGCGGGTGGCTATACCGATTATAACAGGAAGTTTAAGCTCCTCTGCCCCTTCAATTATCGCGAGGGCCATATCAAGGTCAACTACATTAAAAGACCCGACAGCGCCTTCTGTTTCAAGTATTTTTTCAAGTTTTACAAGCATTTAATTATTTACTCCTTTTCATTTCTCTGCTTTGTTATTTTCTGTTTTTTGCTGATATTCATAAACATCTTTGAATAATGAACTATCAGAAAGACTTAAATATAATTTCTTTCTGAATCTGCTGTAATTTTTATATATTTCCGCGTTTGCCCTGTCAGGACTGTAAATCTCAGGATCTCCCAGCACAATTCTGTCGAAACCTTCTTCAATGCTTCCGAATATTCCGGCTGATGTCCCGCCTATTATAAGAGAGCCGATCGATGTGGCTTCAGGGTTGTGGTAGCGAATGACTTTCCTGTCGAAAGCGTCAGACTGTATCCTGTTAAAAAGATCAAGCTGGGTAAGTCCGCCTGCGATAGTGATCTCATCAAGAGTGCCTGTATTTTCCTCGATAATTGAAACGTTCTCCGCAAGCTCAAGCGCTATTGATTCAAGTGCGGCCCTCGCGATATCCCCTTTTGTGTTTGCAAGGGTTAGATTGAATATGACTCCCTTTGCATAGGGGTCCCAGTACGGGGCCGCGCACCCTTTAAAATGGGGAAGGATAATGACTCCCCCTGCTCCGGGAGGAGAAAGTTCCGCCAGATTGTTTATTTCCCCGATATCAAGTTTTTCAGTATCATCGGCTTTATTTACAGCTCCGATCATACCGGAAAGCCATTTGTATACTATTCCGGAGGTAAGTGTACCTGCCTCAGCCACCCAGCAGTCCGGAACGGCTGAAATACTGCAGAGTATCCGCATTTCCCGGTCAAAGACAGGTACATCACTGTGGGAAATCACAAAAGAACCTGTTCCTGTATTTGCTTCCGCTCTCCCTTTTTTAAAAACACCAAGGCCGATTGCGGCAGTCTGCTGATCGCCCCCCGCAATAACTACAGGAAGTCCTTCAGGCAGGCCGGTTATTTCAGAAAGTGTTTTTGAAAGTACTCCCGCTTTTCCTCCCGGTGGAACAAGATCAGGCAGCACACCGGGAGAAATTCCCGCGGCATGCAGCATGTCATCGCTCCAGACCCTTTTTTCAAGATCAAAAAGCAGCGTGCGGGAAGCCTGTGTGTGGTCTGTTATAAAATTACCTGTCAGAAGAAAAACAACGAAATCCTGTACGCCAAGGAACTTTGACGCTTTTCTGAAAATTTGATTTTCATTATCACGAAGCCATAATATCTTGGGAGCTGAAAAATACGGATCAATCCTGAGTCCTGTTTTCCTGTATGCGCTGTAAAGATCTATGGAGCCCCGGAGATATTCACATTGGGTCAGGGTTGTTTTATCCTGCCACATAAAAGCCTCATAAAGCGGCTCTCCCTGCCGGTCGACAGGTATTACAGAGGCCCTCTGACTTGAAACCACGACAGACACAGGCAGTATTTTATTTTCTTTCAGGTAAAGAGCAGTCTCAGCAAGCGTTTCATAAAGAGCGCTTTTCCATGTATCCGGGTGCTGCCTTACCTGCTGATTGCTGCTGAAAACAGGCTGATAATTTCTTACAGAAGTAAAAAGGAGTGTTCCGTCTGCCTTATAAAGCATTGACTTGAAATTTGTAGTACCAATATCTACTGTAATAAAAGATTCCACCGGAACCTCCTTCTTCTTCTTCAGCTGTTATATAAATCCGGCCTGGCCGGATTTATCAGAACCAGTTTTACCTGATCCTGATCTTTTCTGTTTTATTTTATCTGAGTTTTTACTTTATTAAACCACTCTGCAAAGCCCTTGTCTTTAAGGACTTCCGGGTTAACCATAAACCTGTACTCTTCCCCTTTGAGAAAATGCTCAATATCTTCCATAAGAAGACCTGGAGATTTTGTCAGCGCCTCTGTTGTTGTTCCGGCTATATGTGTAGTAAGGGTAACATTGTCAAGAGTTGTTATTTCACTGGTTTCAGGTATCGGTTCAGTCGGAAAAACATCGAGCGCCGCTCCTGCTATCCTGTTTTCCTTAAGAGCTTTAATAAGAGCAGGTTCATTAACAAGCCCCGCGCGCCCGGTATTTATAAGGTATGCTGTTTTTTTCATCATACCTATTTCTTTCTCGCCTGCCATGCCCTTGTTTTCGTCAGTAAGACGCGCATGGATAGTTATAAAATCGCTTTCAGAAAAAAGTTTTTCCCTGTCGGCAGGTGTGCACCCCAGTTTTTTTATGGCTGCGGGATCGGCATACGGATCGTGGACAAGTATATTAACATTAAAACCCGAAAGCTTTCTCGCTACAAGCCTTCCGATAAAACCGAACCCGATTATACCTATTGTTTTACCTTTGAGCTGCGGAACAAATTCCGAATTAGGAAAAGTCTTTCTCCATGTTCCGGTTTTTATCGCATGGTGCGCGCGGGCAATGTTTCTTGACTCTGCTATCATCATCCCTACTGCGAAATCACTTACAGCTTCCGCGTTCCTTCCCTGTACGTTAAAAACAAGTATTCCTTTCTTTGTAGCTTCTTCCACATTTACATTTTCAAGTCCTGCGCGGCAGACACCAGCTATGCGCAGGGAAGGCATTACATCCATCACCTTTTTGGATATCGGCACGAAAAGGCCCATTATGATTTCAGCGTCTTTGCCTGATGCTGTAACAGGCTCAGGGATAGACTCAATTTCAGGTCCCCTTTTTTCAACTTCGAGGCGCCTGTTCTGCAGGGTAGGCCAGTCCTCTTCCCAGTTTTCAATAACTGCTTCTTCCACCCAGGGCGCCATGAACTCGTCATACGCCGGCTTAAAAAGTGTTTTCGGGATCATTGCGTCGCCGAATACCAATGCTTTCTTGATAGGTTTCATAATTTTTCTTCTCTCCTGTATATTATCTGCCCAGACACCAGAGGTGCCATATAACGGCAGCTGTTTACTTATGCCGATACTGTTGCCGTACCCGAGGATTTTACCTCCGGCTGTGGTTTTCTGTATCTATCAAACATCTGCTTACCTTTTTTTACCGGCTACGGCCAGCTGCGATTCTTCAATCCCTGCTATACCTTTTTTACCGAGCCTGAAAGTGCAGGCAATTGTAAGTATATCAACAATTACAAGCTGGATAATCCGCGAGACCATCGCATCAGGCCTGTACCTTGTCTCGTTGCTGGAAGAAAGCAGGGTGATATCTGTATTTGCCGCAAGGGTTGAGTTTGCATAGCTTGTAATCCCGATAGTCCTGCAGCCCCTCTGCCTTGCAGCATTTAACGCATCAAGAATATCCTTGCTTTCACCTGAATGACTAATACAGACAAGACAGTCCGATTTTCCGGTATGGGTGCCAAGTATTGCCATAATGTGGGGATCGTTTTCCTTCACGGCATTAAAACCGAGCCTGGCAAACTTGTGGTACATATCTCCCATTACAAAAGCCGAGGCCCCCACTCCGATAAATATAATCCTTTTTGCCGCTGTAAGCATTCCGACTGCTTCTTCTATCTGGCGGTCTGAGACAATAAAGCCCATATCCCTTATTGAATTGACTGTTGAAGATATTATCTTCTGTTTTGTAACACCTATGGAATCTCCTGATTCTATCTCTGAAAAGACAGTCTGGCTCTTTTCACCTGCTGTAGCCTGCGCAATCTGTACCCTGAAAACCTGGTAGCTTTTATACCCCAGTTTTCTTATAAACCGCATTATTGTTGTTTCACTTGTACTGCACCTTGCAGCTATATCCGAAATGGAATGAAGCATTACTTCGCTGCTGTTGGCAAGAACATAATCAGCAATGCTCTTCTGAACATCGGAAAGTGTGTGGTATCTTGTCCTTATAGTTGTCAGAATGCTTTCTGCCGGGGCAGAAGATCCGGAAGTATACGCAGAACCTGTAACTGCCGGCTTGTCTTCGTTCACAGTAAAATAACTCCTTATCTCATCTAACAGGCGTTAATAATTAACTCTTATGGCTTATTATATATTACATCTGCAAAAGATCAAGATCAAAAAGCGGATAAATTTTTACTGTATGAAGGACTGCCTATCTGTTTTTAAAGGGACCGGCGGCAGCTTCAGGCTGAAGGCAATATTATTGAGCCGCTGAATGGCGGTATGGAACAAAAGGCAAAGGGATGTAATGTTATGCATCCGGTTAGGTTTCTTAATACCAAAGAATCAAAATTCCTCAAAAAAACGAAGTTCCCACACATGGGGCAGCGGGTCCTCCACAAGGAAAGGGCGGATCTTTTCAAGCAGATTTTTAAAAACACCTGTCCGCATAAAAGCTGCCGCAAACTCGGGTTCTTCCCAGGTTCCGATGGCCATGGCTTCGGATTTTTTATGGTCCACTAAAAACTGCATTCTTACGCAGCCTTTCTGCTTCCCTGCCCGGGCGAAAATTTCTTTTTCCCAAAGGGTACATGCTTCTTCAAGGTTTTCAGATTTGAATTTATAGTGCATTGTTGCTGTGTACATTTAACTTCCTTTACAATGTAATTATTTCATATCCGTTGTTTATATAATCATACATCGCGGGATGACCGTTTGCGTTTCCTTTTAAAGGTATCCCGGTTTTTTCATTGTAATCCAAAACACCCATTTGAACTGAACAGGCTTTGCAGATACAATCAAATAATCCAAAGCCTTTAGCTTTCAGGTAGAGTTTATTTTCCTCTTCTTCAAGTACTTTTATGAGTTTTACAGCTTCCCCTTCAACTATAATTTTAACTTCTGCGTTTTTCTCATGCAAATCAATCGCATTAATTAATACATGCATAAAGCACATCTTCTCTCCCTTAAAAGGGAAGAATGCAATTTTATTCACCTTTATTCTCCTTTTTGTTATCTCAAAAGCATTGAATATAATGTAATCTGTCGCAGAAAGCGTGTTGAGCGGTCCGCAGGTGCCGCAGGCCAGCAGGTGCCGCTCCGCTTCTTTTGCCTTACCTATCTTTGTTTTTCCCCGAAAGTAATCTGTCGCAGAAAGCGTGTTGAGCGGTCCGCAGGTGCCGCAGGCCAGCAGGTGCCGCTCCGCTTCTTTTGCCTTACCTATCTTTGGTTTTTCCCCGAAAGTAATCTGTCAAGCGTTGAGCGGTCGATACCAAGCCTCTGCGCTGCCTTGCTTTTATTGAAATTTTCTTCCTTGAGCATCGCCAAAGCGGCGTTATACTTGACTTCTTCCAGTGTATTCCCTGTAATACTTTTTGCGCAGTCCTCATTGTAAATGTCTTCAGCAACCAGATGGATTAATGAAGTGTCAGGTCTGGAGCTGCCGGCAGTAAGAACAATTCTCTCAATAATATTTTTAAGTTCCCTTACATTACCGGGCCAGGAATATTTCCTGAGAATATCAAGAACCTCTTCAGAGAGGGCTCCTCCCTTAAGAGTGTATTTATCATTGAAAACCCGGTAAAAATGAGAGGCAAGGTATTCAATATCATCGCTGTGCTGCCTGAGGGGCGGAAGATGGAGGTTTAAAAGGTTAAGCCTGTAGTAAAGATCAGAGCGGAAACAGCCTTCCTTTACCTTTTTTTTCAGATCACAGTTAGTTGCCGCAATAATCCGCACATCAAGATCAATTGATGTATCAGAACCTATCCTCATTATCTGTTTTTCTTCAAGTACCCTTAAAAATTTCACCTGAAGGCTTTTATCAATCTCACTGATCTCATCAAGAAAAATTGTCCCTGTATTGGCAAGTTCAAAAAGTCCCCGTTTCCCCTTTCTGGATGCTCCTGTAAAAGCGCCGTCAACATAGCCGAAAAGTTCGCTTTCAAGAAGAGCGGCAGGTATTGCGGCGCAGTTTACTGCAATAAACGGAGCGCTGCAGCGGCTGCTTCCAGAGTGTATACTCTGTGCAAACAGTTCTTTTCCCGTGCCGCTTTCCCCTTCTATAAGAATTGAGGCATCGGAAGCGGCATATTCACGTGCAGAGTGGATCTTTTTTAAAAAGCCCTCATCAACAGTAAGAATATCATCAAATGTGTATCTTGTTGAAAACCCCTGATGGAGCTGTTTCCTTATTTTTTTTGTTTCCTGTCCTGAACTGTTCAGGAGTTCCCGGATAACAAGAACTACTCCAAGATTTTTATCATCTGTCATCACAGGACTGGTGTTTATGATATAATCACCACCTGCGGGTTTGATTATTTTTTCATGATTTGACAAACCTGACTGAAGGACTTCCGATATTGAAGATTTAAGCTTTCCGAAGCAGTCCTGGGTTTCAAGGAGGCTTTCAATTTTCTGCCCTATCACTGATTTCTGCCTCTGATTGAATAATTTTTCAGCACTGCTGTTAAAAACCCTGATCACTCCGTCGTTGTCAGCAGAAATTATCGCGTCATTTACAGTATCAAGCACATTTTTCACATATCTGTTGTACTTACCGCCATCCGGCCTGCCGTAAAAGGCAGATTCTGTTCTTTC
This sequence comes from Spirochaetales bacterium, assembly GCA_024233785.1. Classification (GTDB taxonomy): domain Bacteria; phylum Spirochaetota; class Spirochaetia; order CADAEX01; family CADAEX01; genus JACKPD01. The sequence continues at coordinate 46,937 of JACKPD010000007.1, forward strand.
AATAGCCTCCATTACATCATCCCTGCCCGATCTTATAAGATGCAGGTTTTCGCAAAGCGACTTGAGGTTTTCTATAGCAGTCTGGTCTCCAATAATGGTATCTATCTTGTGAAGCTTGATAAGGTAATCTGCAGCTTTTTTAACATCTTCTATATTATATTCTTCTTTTTCATATGGGATTAAAAGTTCATGAACGTCAAGGTCAAGGATTTGCGATACCGACCTGCACCTCTGAACAGCGTTCCGGTAGCCTGCGATCAGTATTTTCCGCTCCTTATTGTGGTAGGGATAAAGCACGCGAAGAATATCAAGGTCGCTTACCCTGATTTCGACAACGGGGATATGCACATGCTTTTTTATAATTTCAGCCGTTCCGCCCCTGCTTATGATAACTCTGGCCCCGTTTTTCTCGGCGCTCAATGCGGCAGGTATGGCGCTTTCAACGTTTTTCTCGTCCGGCATTACTTCAAGATCGTAATCCGATGAAAATTGACTGGTAATTTCAATGAGTTCTTTATAGGGAAGTATTGCAAATGCACTTTTTATCATATTCAAGCCTAAACCATTGCTGTATAAGACAACAGCAGATGCTGTAAAATACAGCATTTTTTGTTTTCTGCAGCCGGGTTTTTCATTCTACACCATTTTATTCAGCTGCGCCATGTTTTTTTTCACAGTTTTCCCGGGGAGATAAAGAGAACATCCTTAATGATTTTAACAGAATTAAAACAGTATTTTCCTGTAAATACCATTCTTCCTGCCGGAAAAAGATGAAGAGCTGAAATTGATATTAAGTTGGCACAATTATTGCAATATTTTAATTACAATTTTTTTTCTACAAATTTCCTATAAGATGTCTTAAAATTATTTTAAGACCAAGATCTGTTTTTCAATAAATTTTTTAAGGAGTAAAAAATGAAAAAAGGGAGAATGCTGATCGTTATGCTGATGCTTGCAGCCATTTTCATGGTTCTTGCAGTATCATGCGGAGGACAGAAAGCAGCAGACACCGCTGCGGCTGAGCCAAAAGCTGAAGTCATCAAGTGGAGACTTCAATCATGGGCACCGGCAGGTGATGCGACTTATGAAGCTGCGCAGAAATTTGCGGATATCGTAAATACTGCTTCAGACGGAAGACTTGAAATTACGCCGTATACTGCTGGTTCAATCATTCCGGCTGGAAAAGAGTTTGACTCTGTTATGTCAGGGTCTGTAGAAGCCATACACGGCCCTCCGGGCTGGACAATCGGATATGTTCCGGCAGCAGTATTTTTCACACAGTATCCTGGCGGGCTTACTGCCAACCAGCTTGAAATGTGGATGAACTATGAAGGAACAGAGATTGCAAAAAAAATCTACAAGGAATTTGGTGTTGAATATGTTGGTATTCTGACATTAAGCCCTGCAGAAGTATGGTGCCAGTCAAACAAGCAGATAAAATCTGTTGCTGACATAAAAGGACTTAAAATAAGGCTTGGAACAACAGCTCTTAACGCTATTTTCAAAAAAATGGGCGCTACCCCTGTATTCCTTCCCGGCGGCGAAATCTATGAATCAGCTCAGCGCGGCGTAATTGATGCACTTGAATACATCAATCCGTCACTCAACTGGGGTATGGGTTTCCACGAAGTAACAAAATACATGTACCTTGACCCGTCAAGGGCTCCCTGTGACACACAGTGTATTTATGTAAACAGCGATGTATACAATAAACTTCCTGCTGACCTTAAAGAGATTGTAAAACTTGCTACAGATCAGATTGCAAGGGAATACTATCAGTCAGCTATTGCAAAAGACGCCGGTGCGGTTGCTGAATTCAAAAAATACGGAACAATTGTAGAAAAAGTTCCCCAGGATGTTATAAACCTCCTTTATGAAAAAGCAAATGAATATTTTGCCGAAGAGTCAAAGAAAGATCCTGTATATGCTGATGTTTATACAAAAGCTATGGCATGGAAAAAAATCTGTGAACAGTTTGACGTAAAATAAAACTAAATAGTCCGCCGCTGCCCTGCTTATCATACCGCGGGGCAAAAGCGGGCTTTTTAATTATACAGGAGTAATTTATGGGAAAAATGTTTATTGGTGAAGACTGGACACCTGCAAGGAAACTGGTATCAGGCATCAACATTTTAAGCGAAGGGACAGGACAGTTTGTTAAATTTCTTGTCATGGCCCTGGTTATGGTTCTCTTTATTGAGGTAACAGCACGATATGTCTTTGATTCACCAACAGTCTGGGCGCTTGAGACTTCAAAAATGCTTTTGGGGACAATAGGAACACTCGGATGGGGTTATACCCACAAACTTGGCGGACATGTAAGGGTAGATGTAGTATATGGAATGCTTTCCAGAAGAATACAGGCGTTAATAGATGTAGTTCTTTCAATAATTTTTCTATTCCCCCTTGTGTATGTATTGATTTTTACCGGTTCAAAGTGGGCACTGAGGGCATGGAAAACAGGTGAAAAGATGATTGACAGCAGCTGGCTTCCTCCGGCAGCTCCTTTCAGAACCTTAATGGTATTAGGATTCTGCTTTTTTGCGCTTCAGTGCATTGCGCAGTTTATTGAAGATCTTTATTACCTTATCTATAAAAAGGAGCTCAAGAATGTTTAGTTTTTTATCACCTGAAGCAATTACAATAGGAATGTTTACAGCCCTTTTCATAGGAGTACTCTCCGGCTTTCCATTGGCATTTCCGATAGGAGGTGTCGGCATTATTACAGGGCTGATGCTGTTTGGGCCCAATTCCTTCGACCTTATATACGGTCGTGTATACGCAATAGTAACTGACTACGGTCTGATGGCAGTACCTCTCTTTGTTTTCATGGGTAACATGCTTGAAAAATCCGGTATCGCAAAGAAAATGTACGATGCCCTTTACCTTTGGTTCGGCGGTTTCAGGGGCGGACTTGCAATTGTAAGTATAGTAATTGGAACAATCATGGCTGCAAGTGTTGGTATTATCGCGGCCTCAATAACAATGCTTACACTTGTCGCTCTTCCCGCAATGGTTGAAAGAAAATATGACAAGGGTATTGCGACCGGAGCAATCTGCGCGGGCGGTTCACTCGGGATACTTATTCCTCCGAGCATAATGCTTATAGTCTACGGCCCGGTAGCACAGATTTCTGTCGGTAAGCTGTTTATGGCAGCTTTTGTTCCAGGCCTTATGCTTTCAGGTCTTTACATTATCTATATAGCAGTAAGATGCCATTTCCAGCCTGAACTTGCTCCTGCAATTCCAAAAGAAGAAAGGAATGTTCCATTTTCACAGAAAACAATGCTTGTTGCAAAAACAATTGTACCGGCCGGTATCCTTATTTTCTCTGTACTTGGAGCTATCTACTTCGGTATAGCAGCCCCGACCGAAGCCGCAGCTGTAGGAGCACTTGTTTCCACATTACTTACTGCAGCCTACGGGCGGTTCTCGTGGAAAGTACTTAAAGATGTTTCACTCTCAACAATAAAGCTTACAGGAATGGTACTTCTAATTGCCAGCTGCTCAACAGCATTTGTAAGCGTATTCCTAAGCGCTGGCGGCGGTAAAGTTGTTGAAACATTCATTCTCAATTTTCCGGGCGGAAACTGGGCTGTTTTTACAATGATAATGATAATATGCTTTATCCTGGGCGCTTTTATCGACTGGATCGGAATTATTTTCGTAATGGTCCCGATACTCGCCCCCATTATCCCGAAACTCGGTTTTGACCCGTTATGGTTTGCAATGATGGTTATTGTCAATCTCCAGATGTCATTCCTCACTCCTCCGTTCGCATATGCAATGTTCTTCCTCAAGGGGGCAGCGCCTCCCGAGCTCGGCATTGAAACAGGGGATATAATCCGCGGAATGATACCTTACGTCTTTATAATAGTCATCGAACTTGCGTTAATGATAGCTTTTCCGCAGATTGCATTATGGCTGCCGGGAACTATGTAATAAAATTATAATATGAGTATACAGGAAAAAGTATTGACCAGAGAAATTATTAATACAGTGAAAGCCCCCGCGGCAATAGGCCCTTATTCACAGGCTGTTAAAGCGGGAGGGTTTCTCTTCACATCTGGAATTCTTCCCCTTGACCCTGAAACAGGAAAACTGGTTGAGGGGGGAATTGAAAATGAGACAGTTCAGACTTTCGAAAATCTGAAATCCATCTGCGAGCAGGCCGGTTCATCACTGGAACGGATTGTCTCTGCTACAGTATATATTACGAGTATGAAGGATTTCGAAAAAATGAATAAAATTTACAGCAGTTATTTTTCAGACAGCTTCCCCTCCCGGGCAACTGTGGAAGTAGGCAGCCTTGCAAAGGGCGCGTGTGTTGAAATCCAGGCTGTTGCGATCTGTGAAAAATAGAAGGAAGGAAAATGGATTACAGAAAAAATGCGGAAAAACTTCTTTATGAATTTAAGGGAGATAATTATTTATACGGAAGAGGAGTCCTTGATAAAATCGGCTCAACTGCCGCGAAGTATGGGAAAAAATGTGTCTTTGTAAGAGACATTTTTCCCGGGTCAGAGAAGTTTCTTGACAGCATCAGGACCTCACTAAAAAAAGCAGGTGTTGAAATCGCGGGAGAGGCAGACGGCGCAAAACCTAACTGCCCGAGAGAGGACCTCTACAGAATCACTGATGCTGTTAAAAAATTTAACCCTGATGTACTTATCAGTTTCGGGGGCGGAAGCACAATTGATGCTGTAAAGGCTGCGGAAGTGCTGAGAACCATAGGCGGCGGAATTGAAGATTACTTTGGAACGGGAAAAGTAAAAGAGGCATTAGTAAAAACAGGGAAAAAACTCACCCCCCATATCGCAGTTCAGACAGCGGCAAGTTCCGGCGCGCACCTTACCAAATATTCGAATATCACCGATGTTCACACAGGACAGAAAAAACTGATTGTGGATGAAGCGATAGTCCCTTTAATTCCTGTATTTGATTATGAAGTAACATACGGCTCCCCTGCCTCACTTACAATGGACGGAGCGCTTGACGGAATAGCGCACTGCCTTGAAGTTCTTTACAGCGCTGCCGGAAACAAGGATACATACGGCAAAATAAGCGAAGTTGCCGAGAGCGGTATCGGCCTTGTAGTAGAGAATTTGCAGAAAGCGCTTGAAGACCCTTCTGCCAAAGAGGCAAAAGACAATCTGTGTCTTGCCACTGATATGGGAGGATACGCGATAATGCTCGGGGGGACAAACGGCGGGCACCTTACAAGCTTCTCGCTTGTTGATCTTTTAAGCCACGGCAGGGCCTGCGCGATAACAAATCCCTACTATACTGTATTTTTCGCTCCAGCGATTGAGGAATCATTGCGGATGGTGGGCGGAATATATAAAAAAGCCGGCCTCACAAAGGCTGATCTTGATAAGCTGAAAGGAAGAGAACTCGGCGTCGCGGTAGCGGAGGCAATGTTTGAACTTTCAAGGAGGATCGGATTTCCGGTACGCCTTGGAGATGTAAAAGGCTTCAGCGATAAATATATAGAAAGGGCGCTTGAAGCTGCAAAAAATCCCCAGCTTGCCATGAAACTGCAGAATATGCCTGTACCGCTTACAGCCGACATGATTGACAAATATATGGGACCGATACTTGAAGCGGCAAGAGACGGGGATTTAAGCCGAATTATTAATGCCTGACAGAAAAGCAAGGAGCAGATATGAAAGTACAACTGGCCTATGGTAAAGGTAATCTGGAGGTAAATCTTCCGGATGATTGTAAAATAGATGTAATTGAACCAAAATTTGAGAAGGGGCTTGCCGACCAGGTGGGAGCTGTAAGGGCCGCGCTTCAGTCACCTGAAGGGACAGAACCTTTATCAAAAATCGCTAAATCCTCAGACCGGGTCGGTATTATTTTCAGCGATATTTCAAGAGCTACCCCTTATAATATTCTGCTCCCTGCAATTTTCGCGGAAATACCTCACGTTCCTGATGCAAACATTACACTATACAATGCTACAGGAACACACAGGACAAATTCGGAAGATGAGCTGAAACAGATTCTGGGGCCTGGAATTGTCGGTAAATACAGAATAATACAGAATGACTGCAAGGACTCAGCTGCCCACAGATATATCGGTACAAGCAAAGGGGGGAATAAAATAAATATTCTCTCCGACTTCCTGGACTGTGATGTAAAAATACTTACAGGTTTTATTGAACCCCATTTTTTCGCAGGTTTTTCAGGCGGAGGTAAAGCTATTATGCCTGGTCTTGCGACACTTGAGACAGTACAGTTTAACCACAGCGCAGCGCACATGGACCATAAACAGGCGATCTGGGGGATAACAGAAGGAAATCCCCTGTGGGAAGAGGTCAGAGAGGCAGCAGGCTTTGCAGAACCTACCCTTCTTCTGAACGTAGCCTTAAACAGGAAAAAAGAGATTACTGCCGTCTTTGCGGGAGATTACATAAAGGCGCACAAAACCGGCTGCGAATATGTAAAAAAACATGCGATGGCAGGTGTAAGGGAACCCTATGATATAATACTGACAAGTAATTCAGGTTATCCTCTTGACCTCAATATGTATCAGGCTGTCAAGGGAATGAGCGCCGCCTCCCAGATTGTAAAGCAGGGCGGACATATAATCATTACAGCAGACTGCTGGGACGGGATTCCTGAGCATGGAAAATACGGTCAGCTTCTCGCGTCAGCATCGACACCTGATGAGCTTCTTGGCAAAATAAGGACACCCGGTTTTGTCATGCACGATATGTGGCAGGCGCAGATCCATGCCCTTATATGCAAAAAGGCTGATGTTCATTTCTACAGCGACAATCTTACAGATGAACAGATAAAACAGGCTTTCATGATTCCCTGCCGTGATATTGAAAAAAGAGTTGAGGAAATTGTAAAATCTTTAGGGAGAAGCGCAAGTATATGCGTAATTCCGGAAGGGCCTCAGACAATACCCTACATCGCGGGCTGAAAGGCCTGCAGAATTCCGGCGGACGGAAAATTGGAGATTCAAATGGAAAGGTTTCCTGAACTTATTAAAGTAAAACAAAGACTTGATGATGATCATATAGCTGATCTTGAGACTCATGTCAAAAAAGAGTGCGGAAAAATTATTCATCTGTTCAAAGGGGACAGGAGGATCGCAATCGGGGCCGGCAGCCGCGGAATAAGCAATTACGCGCTGATCATGAAGACAATAATAAAGTACTTTCAGGATAACGGTTTCGAGATGATAATAGTTCCCGCAATGGGAAGCCACGGCGGGGCAACGGCAGAAGGGCAGCTTGAAGTACTAGCGAGCTACGGCATAACAGAAGAGACCATGGGAACAAAAATTCTTTCTTCCATGGAGGTTGTTGAACTTGATTCAAGCGGCCTTGAAAATAAAGTATATGTCGACAGAAACGCCTATGAATGCGACAGCATAATAATAATGAACAGGATTAAAGCCCATACAGACTTTGCAGGAGAGATTGAAAGCGGACTTCACAAAATGTGCTGCATCGGGCTTGGAAAGCATAAACTGGCGCTTGAAATACACAGCTTCGGCGGGTACGGGCTTGATAAACTGCTTGTCCCCACAGCCCAGAGGGTTGTCCGTGAAGCAAATATAAAAGCAGGTTTCGCGATAGTTGAAAATCCCTATCACAAAACAAAGATATTCAAGGCCCTTACCCCGGATGAATTTTATACTGAAGAAAAAAAACTGCTTAAAACAGCAATTGAAAATATAGCCCAGCTTCCTGTCAGCAAACTTGATATCCTATGTATTGACGAAATGGGTAAAAATATAAGCGGCACAGGAATTGATCCTAATGTTACAGGAGACCTCGGGATAAGGGGACTTCCCCCTAAAACTGACGCGGAGATAAGAATTATCGTTGTAGACGACCTTACCGAGGAATCCCACGGGAATGCTATTGGAGTCGGCCAGGCTGATCTGATCACGGAAAAACTGTATAACAAGATCAATTTTCAGGCTACAAACGAGAATGTAATAACATCCGCATTTCTTGAAAGGGGGCGGATTCCGATAGTAAAAAAAGACTATGAGGAAGCCCTTTCCACTGCCCTTCAGGTTTACGGGCAAAAAATCGAGGATGTAAGAATGGTCAGGATACGGAATACACAGGAGATGTCGTATTTTTATGTATCAAAACCTGTGTATGAAGAGATTAAAAACAATAAAAACTATGAGGCAGTCGGCACTTTCGTAAAATGGGAAGATACTGATAAACTGTAAAGCCTCTCCGGAAGTGATAAAATGAGCACTACAATTTTTTTTCTAAATACAATAACCGGACTTGAAAAAAGTTTTAACACTCTGTGCGATGAGCTGATAAAAACAAAAACCGTTAAAAAGCATATAAGCGATGAAAGCATTATAACGCAGATACTGTCAGCTGGGGGACTTACTAAAACAGTAAGACGAAGGTTTTCGGAAAATGTCATATCCGCGGAACAGGCCGGGGCGGATATTATACAGGTTACATGCTCATCCGTAACTCCTTTAATAGAATACGCGCAGACTCTCGTTGATGTGCCTGTCCTGTCAATAGACGGACCGATGGCTGAGGCTGTGACTTCGGGTTATTCCAGAATCGGAGTGCTTGCTACAAATGCAGGCACACTCAATCCTTCCGGGAATCTTCTCCTTAAAACAGCGCAAAAGCTGAACAAAAAAGTTGAAATAGAAACAGTTCTCTGCAGTGACGCATATGATGCCATGCTAAGCGGCAATACGGCTCTCCATGATGAGATAGTAATTAAATATCTTAAAAATCTTATGGGAAAGGTCGAAGCCGTAGTCCTGGCGCAGGCATCAACAGCAAGGGTTGCTGAGCTGCTTTCAGACAGCGAGAAAAAAACTCCGGTTTTCACAAGCCCTCTTTTTGCCGTTAAACATCTTGCAAGGACAATTGAGGAAAATTTCAGGTAGGTAAGCCGGCAGCCGGGAGGACCTGTTATGGGAACAGTCTTCGGCTGTATGAACTTTCAAACAATAAGTATTGAGACATAATTAAATAAATCATTTATTAATGCTATAAAGCCATAAAAGAAAACAGGAGAGGCGGTCATGAAACAGGGCAGATATGAGAACGATCTTGAGCAGATATTCAATTCAGCAGTAGACAGGGTAAACCCTGAGAAAATTCTCAAGACAAGCTTGAGTATAACCGGAGATATTCTCAAAATCAAAACACCGCAGAAGGAAAAAGATTTTGACCTCTCAAAATTTAAAAGAATATGGGTAACCGGAGCCGGCAAAGCAACCGCCAGCATGGCCAAGGGGCTTGAATCAGTTCTCGGAAGCAGGATTGAAAAAGGAATTATTGCTGTAAAATACGGACATACGGAACAGCTCTCAAGAATTGACCTGATTGAAACCGGCCATCCGGTACCTGACGCGAACAGCGTAAGGGGAGCAAGGGAGATTGCCGCTCTTGCCGAAAAAGCAGACAGCGATACGCTGATGATAAACCTTATCTCGGGAGGGGGATCAGCGATCCTATGCCTGCCGTATTCAGATGATAATTTTCAGCTTACACTTGAAGAAAAACAGGCTACAACAAGGCTTCTGCTTGAGTGCGGAGCCTCGATCAAAGAGATCAACTGCATCAGAAAGCATATCTCAGGAATCAAAGGGGGGCGCCTGGCGCGCCTGATGTATCCTGCAGCGTGTATAAATCTTATACTTTCCGATGTAGTCGGAGACAGGCTTGATACAATAGCCTCGGGCCTTACTGTTGAGGATGAGACAACCTATGCGGATGCATATTCATATTTTGAAAAATACGGGCTGCTCGACAGGATTCCTCCCAATGTTAAAAACCTTATTATTTCAGGCAAAAAAGGAGAGACAGCGGAAACCCCGAAAAATGGAGACGCAGCGTTCACTAAAATAGAGAACATCCTTATCGGAACAAACCATACAGCACTTCTTGCTGCAGAAGAAAAAGCCCGCAGCCTCGGCTACAACCCGCTTATCCTCTCATCAGGCATAACAGGCGAAGCAAGGGAAATAGCGAAATTCTTTTCCGCCCTTGCAAGGGACACATCACTGTACGGCCACCCGGTAGTAAAACCCGGATGCATAATAGCCGGAGGAGAGACAACTGTTACACTGAAAGGGAGCGGAAAAGGGGGCCGGAATCAGGAGATGGCCCTCTCATTCCTTAATGAAATGGCAGGCAACCCTGATGCATATAAGGGAATTTATTTTCTTTCGGCCGGAACAGACGGAAACGACGGGCCTACAGACGCCGCCGGCGCGTTTGCATCGCTTGAAATTCTTGAATCGGGAAAAGAGAAAGGGCTCTCCCCCGCCCTCTACATTGCACAAAGCGACTCTTACAATTATTTCAAATCAGCAGGGGGACTCCTGACAACTGGTCCTACAAATACAAATGTCTGTGATGTCCAGCTGATACTCATAGTTTAAAAGCATTTAAATACTGAAAAATCAGACATTACTATTGAAGCTTTTCCCTCTTTTTTATTATTATACATTCATGTATGTATAATAATAAATCGGGAGAATGTATTGAGAAAAACAAAGGAAGATGCTGAAAAAACAAGACAGGATATAATTGATGCCGGAATAAGAGTCTTCAGCAGAAAACTTTATGCAGTTGTAAATATGAGCGATATCGCAAAAGAAGCAGGCGTTACAAGAGGCGCCATTTACTGGCACTTTAAAAACAAGAGCGATCTATTTATGGAAATTCACAACCTGGTTGTAAAGGAAATTGAAATTATTGTCAGCAGCTCTATTACGCAGGGAATTACTTTAAAGGACAGGACATTTTCAATCCTCAACAACCTGATCCTCAGATACAGCAGGGACAAGAAACTCAGACAGATGAATAAGGTACTTTATCTTAACCAGGCTGTTTTTGAAATGAAGGAATTCAGGGAGAATCACATAAATTACCATAAATCGAAAGAACAGTTTTTTACAGATCTGATTAAAAAAGCAACTGGTAAAGACATTGATATTAAATCTGACAGAAATGTCATGGTTGAATTTTTATCAGTAGTTGCTTATATGCAGGGGATTCTTGAAATGATCATATATCAGGAAGAATCAGGGCTTCCGAAGCTGGAGGAAAAAGACATCTCACAGCTTGTTAATATTTTACTGGACGGGCTGTTCAGCTATAAAAAACCGGCCGCAACAGCTTAAGCGGAAATGATAAAAGGAGAATACAAAATAATGCTTATTAAAAAATTTCTTACAGCATGCACTTTAGTGCTGGTAATATCCATGATCGCAGGCTGCGCTGCAAAAAAACCGGAAGAGTCTATGGAAACACGGAGTATGGCACAAATTCATGAAGAGGAAGGGGTTCCGGTTTCAGTAATTCCGGCCGGGAAAGGAGCTTTTTCAGTATCGCTGCAGTATACAGCGCCTGTAACAGGTATTTCTGAGTCAACAGCTTCAGCTTCAATAGATGACAATGTTGATAAAATTCTCTACAGGGTCGGGGATTTTGTAGAAAAAGATACAGTTATTGTAAAGTTTCCATACGATAACCCGGCAGCCAACTATTTTCAGTCAAAAGCATCTTATGAGAATTCACTTGACTCATTTAAAAGGATTGAACAGCTTTACAACAGTAAAGGTGTCTCGCGGCAGGATTATGACAACGCAAAGACTGGTTATGACGTAGCAAAGGCAAACTGGGATGCTGTTAACAACATGGTAAATGTGAAAGCCCCAATAAGCGGATATATAACACGGCTTGATGTAAGGGAAAGTGAAAATGTTGAATCAGGAACAGTACTTTTTACCATCGGCAATAATGACAGACTCAAGGCCAGGCTTTGGGTTTCAGAAAAAGATATAGCAAAAGTAAGGTCAGGGATGAATGCTTCGGCAATCTGGGAAGGCTATGAAATAAAGGGAAAAATTGTCCAGACAGACCTTTCCCTCAACCCGGAAAAACAGGCATTCGGAGCTATAGCTGAATTTGACAACAGCGGCAGGCAGTTTAAAAGCGGTGTAACAGCAAAAATAAATATTTATATTTACGAGAACAGCGCTGCTTTTACAGTTAACAGCAAATATCTAATTGAAAGCGGCGGGATAACATATCTTTATATCGCCGACGGAGATACTGCTGTAAAAAGAGAAGTAAAGACCGGGGAAAGAAGCGGTCAGACTGTCGAGATAAAGAGCGGGCTTAATACCGGGGACCTTATAATAACTGAAGGGAGCAGATTTCTCACGGAATCAGGCAAAATCAGGATAGTAGCAGGAGAATAGAATGTTTTTATCATCACTTTCAGTAAAAAGGCCGGTTCTTGTGAGCATGGTCCTTGCCGCGCTCATCCTTTTCGGGGCAATAGCCTTTCTTTCGCTGCCGCTCAATTTTTTCCCTAACGTAGAGTTTCCTTTTATTGTTATACAGACTGTGTACCCCGGGGCAAGCCCCGATCAGATTGAAACACAGATAACAAAAAAAATTGAGGACCAGGTTGCCACAATAAGCAGCATAAACTATATAAATTCCTTTTCGCTTGAAGGGGCATCCATCATTATAATGAGGTTTGAACTCTCAAAGGACCAGGATGTCGCGAACCAGGAAGTAAAGAGCAAGATTGACGCCATAAAAAATGATTTCCCTGATGACGCATACGACCCTGTTGTCGACAAGTTTGACATACAGGCGATCCCGGTTGTTGATGTAATGTTTTCCGGGAACATACCGATGCAGGAGCTTTATGACATAGCAGACAACAGGATAAAGGAACTGTTCTCCCAGATAGAAAATGTAGGAAATGTTTCACTAACCGGGGGACAGTCCAGGGAAATCAGCGTAGAGTTTGAAAACAGGACAGTCTACCAGAACGGGATTTCACTTGCCGCGGTAAACCAGATGCTCTCGTCCTCAAACCTGAACATGCCGGCCGGTACATTCAAAAACAGGGGGCAGGAATATTCAGTAAAACTTGACGGGGAATTTCTTACGCTTGATGAAATCAGGGACCTGAATATAATGACAGCTTCCGGACAGAAAAAACTGGGCGAAGTCGCTGAAGTAAAAGACTCGGTCGAAGAGATAAGGGAAAGGACAATCTACTATGACAATAAAAGCAAAACGCGTAACGAAAACGCTATTCTTTTAAGTATAATTAAAAGCCCCGAAGGTAACGCTGTAACTATTGCTGAATCCGCCGTAAAGATTATAAATGAGATAAACAAGGACCTTCCGCCGGGAGTAACGCTTGAGGTTGTAAATGAAACTGCGGATTATATTGAGTCATCTGTAAACGATACCCTGTCAAACATAATTATGGGTATTGTCCTTACATCTCTGATACTGCTGTTTTTTCTTCACGACTTAAGATCGACACTTATCGTAGCCCTCACAATGCCGTTCTCTCTTATCCCGACTTTTCTTACATTCCAGGTTATGGGTTTTTCCCTTAACATGATGACACTGATGGGGCTTTCAACATCTGTCGGCGTTCTGGTTATGAACTCTGTTGTAATTCTTGAAAACATTTTCAGGCACAAGGAGCTCGGGCACAGGAGAAGGGATGCGGCCCTTATCGGGACAGACGAAGTAACAGTAGCGGTAATTGCATCTACACTTACCAATATTGCGGTATTCCTTCCTCTCGCCGCAATGGGGAGCATGGTTGGAATGTTCCTCAGGGAATTCGCCCTCGCGGTAGTATTCGCGACAATCTTTTCACTCCTTATAGCCTTTACGCTCACACCGATGATGGCCTCTTTTATCCTTCCTGAACGGGCATTAAAGAAAAACCGGGTCGGACAGTTTCTTGAAGGGATGTTTGCCAAAGTTGAGAAAAAGTATAAGCATCTCCTTGAATCAATTCTGAAGACTAAGCTCAGGAGCTTTTTTGTTGTTATCGGCACAATCGTATTGTTTGTATTCTCGATGAGCATGTTTAAATATATCAATTTTGAATTTTTCCCGATGATGGATGAAGGAGAAGTCAGTATATCAGTTGAAATGCCGCAGGGATATGACCTCTCTGAAACATCAGCTGTCGCGGAAAAGATAGAACAAAGGCTTACAGATTTACCTGATCTCAAACATATAATTACAAAACTTGGAAAAATATCAGACCTCAATACCGGAACAAACATGGCTGTCCTCAATATCAAGCTTGTCGATAAGGGGATGAGGGAGCTTTCCAATCAGGATTACGCTTCAATAATCACCTCCCGCCTGGCAGATATTCCCGGAGTGGATATCAAGGTTGCGGCTGTATCAGGCGGCGGGGGTTCCGGTGAAAAACCTATAGATTTTTATCTTGTGGGACAGGATATAGCTCAGCTTGAAAAATACAAGGAAACCCTTTTCAGCAGACTGAAGAACACACCAGGATTTTTGAACCTGGATACTTCTTCAAGGGCAGGGAAACCAGAAATTACTATTGTACCTGACAGGAAAAAAATTGCTGATGCCGGCCTGACTATATATGACATCGCATTCACGGTAAGAAGCGCGATCGAAGGGATGGTTATGACCCAGTACAAAGAGGAAGGCAAGGAATACGATATCCGCGTAGTGCTTAAAGATGATTCAGTTGAATCCTATGAGGATGTAAAAAATATTATGATAGCGACTCCCGGCGGAATAAAACCTGTATCCCATTTTGCTGATGTAAAATTCACGACAGGCTATAACAAAATCCTCCACAAGGATAAGGTCAAAGCCATAGAGTTTACGGCAGATATTGCCCCCGGGTTTGCGCAGAGCCAGCTTATTGATATAGTAAAAAAGGAAGTTGCGGGGCTTGATCTTCCATTCGGATACAAAATGGTCCTCTCAGGCGATGCCGAGGAAATGGAGAGTACTAACAGGGAGATGGGAATTGTATTTATAATTGCAATAGTCCTCACCTATATGCTGCTTGCGGCAATGCTTGAAAAACTGTTTCAGCCGCTTCTTATCCTGTTTACCGTACCGCTGTCGCTGATCGGCGTTGTCTACGCTTTCCTTATTACCGGGATAAACATGAACTTTATTTCAATGATGGCTATAATAATGCTGGTAGGGCTTGTAGTAAATAACGCTATTCTTATTCTCGATTACGCCAACCAGCTTACCCGCAAAGGGCTTACAATGCACGAAGCGCTTCTGGAAGCGTGCCCTACAAAATTGAAACCGATTATTATGGCAAATCTCGCTACAATACTTGGGATGCTGCCTATGGCAATGGGACTCGGTTCATCAGGAGCGGAAATCAGGCAGCCAATGGGTATTGTAAGCATCGGGGGACTTGTGACATCAACGGTTCTCTCCCTCATAGTAATACCGGCTATTGAAAACCTGCTTTCGAAAAAAATGACAAAAGCCATGGAGGTTTTACAGTGAAAAAAACAGCAGCAATCTGTTTACTATTATTTTCAGCAGCCGTTTACTCATTCGGCACTGAAATTACCATAGATGATTATATAAGGCTTGTCGAAAAAAACAGCAAGCAGCTGCTTCAGGCGGCCAGGGATATCGAAATAGCTGACGCTACAGAAAAAACAGTAAGGTCCCAGGCCTATCCGATGATCGGGGCTGAGCTTGGTTATACAAGAAACCTGAACGATATCAAGCAGCCGATGCCGGTCGCGGCCGACACATCAAGCGGAATGCTTATTTATCAGGATATCGATATTAATACTGACAACGAATTCAGTTTCGGGCTCTCGCTGAGCCAGCAGATATTCAACATGAAAGTCTTTAACGCAATCAAGGCAAGCAGGGAATTCAAACTGATGAGCGGGTATATCTATGATATTCAAAACCAGACAGTAATAACACTTGCCAAAAAGGTATATTACCAGAACTTCCTTCTTGAAAAACTTCTTGATGTTAAAAAAGAAGTGGAGGAAAATTCCAGGGAAAATTATCTTAATGTAAAGAAAAAGTTTGAAAACGGGCTGGTATCACAGTTTGAGCTTCTCCGCACCGAGGTGGACTGGAAGATGAAAATACCGGAGACAACACAGGCAAGAAAAAACCTGGATCTTGCTAAAATCAATTTAAAAAATCTCGCGGGAATACCTCTTGATGATGAGGTTATTCTCAAGAGTGATATTAATGATTACCCCCCAATGCCACAGCCTGTACCCCTGCCTGATATTTTAAAGGAAAGACCGGACTACAAATCACTTGTAAGAGAACTGTCTTTAAGAGAGATAAATATTAAGGCGGCAATGTCTGATCATTATCCAACTGTTGCCGGCAATATTCTGTACGGCGTCTCAACAGGATCAGATGATTTTTCCCTTGACAGTGATAAAACTACTGTCGCACAGTTCGGGATAAAAGTATCGCTGCCGGTCTATTCCGGCGGCGCGCTGTCGGCCCAGGATAAAAAGGCGAAATCAGAATTTGAACAGACTGAAATCAAGGTCAAACAGCTCAAGGAAAATATCCTTTCAGATATAAACAGCATTTACCTGACACTTAAGGAAACAAACGAAAGGATTGAGTCAGCAGCCGCGACAATGGAAACCGCTATGCAGGCATACGAGATAGCGCAGACATCCTATAACAGCGGTATGGCAACACAGCTTGATCTGAAAGACGCCTCATTAAGTCTCGAGCTTGCAAAAATAAGTCATATTTCAGCTGTTTATGAGTATCTTGCCGCTACCTTCGACTGGGATCTGGCAATCGGGAAAGCAGTAATGGATTAAGGCTCAGGACTTGGAGCAATTGTAAATAAATTAATATTTCGGATAAAACATGATTGACAATTGTGTTTTATCCGTATTTCTATATACACAATGAGCAGACATATTATTTTCACAGACAGTCCAAAACAGAATATTTTTATAATTTTTCTTTTAATTGCTTTTACAGCCGCATTTATTCTTACATTCTATGTTTCCGCGGAATTTACAGCTATTCTTCGCAATGCAGTTATTAAAAATATAAACAAAGATATACTGCTGAATCACTATGAACTCTTCTGCAAGGTCTGGGCCCTCGCAATAGAAATGACAAAAATTGCAATACTTGCTGTTTTCTGGGTTTCAGCTTCATTTCTAACTATTACTATATACAATAATTTTATCGGCAGACAGAAACACTAAGCAGCCGGTTTTTTTAATCCTGTACATCTGCCGGTTTTAATATTAAAATACCTTCAATAATTTATCCGGGAGATTTGATTATGAAAGATGTAGATGTAACTCTTCCTTCAGGCACCAAAATTACAGTCCCCTACGGGACAAGGGTGGAAGAGATCCTTGGGAATGAGGAGTTTAATTCAATCAGTGATCCTTTTGTCGGAGCTTTTGCAAATAATGAACTTACAAGCTTAAGCTTCAAAATAGGCATTAACTGTCTGGTAAAACCCATTGCTGTAAGCACACCCACAGGCAACAGGATTTACAGGGATTCCCTCTGTTTTCTCCTTACAAAAACTGCAAAGAAACTCTTTCCGGATAAACGCCTTGTAATCAGCAATTCTCTGGGCAACAGTTATTATTTTTATTTTGTTGATATCGAGGAAGTTCCCGAGAGCGACATCAGGGCAATAGAAAAATCGATGAGGGAGGATGTCGAAAAGGACCTGCCGATAACAAGGCAGGTGATTTCATACCAGGAAGCTGTGTCCTTTTTTGAAAAAAACAACTATAAGGATACTTCACTACTCCTCAAACACAGGAATGACAGTAAAGTAGCGCTTTATACATGTGAAAATTACAGGGACCTTGCCCATACACCGATTGCACCATGCACAGGCATACTGAAATATTTCGAGATCATGAAATACTCAAACGGCTTTCTTTTAAGGTATCCTGATACTGAAGACCTTAAGTACATTAAACCTTTCAGGGATATACCGGTACTCTCTTCGATCTTCCAGGAATATAAAGCCTGGGGTAAAATACAGAAATTCAGCTCTGTAGGTGAACTTAACGAACATATTGATGCGGGAAACACGGAAGAGATTATCAGGGTTGCAGATGCTCTTCACAATAAGAAAATAGCGCAGATAGCGGACCAGATAGCCTTAAAAAGAGGTAAAGTCAGGCTCATACTTATTGCGGGCCCTTCTTCATCAGGTAAAACAACTTTTTCAAAAAAGCTCTCAACCCAGCTGCGCGTTGTAGGCTATAACCCCATTATACTCTCGCTGGATGATTATTATGTTGACAGGGAAAAAACACCTAAAGATGAAAACGGTGAATATGATTTTGAATCGATAGATGCGATAAATATTGAACTCTTCAACAAAAACCTGCTTGATTTTATTTCGGGCAAAGAGGTTGAAATCCCTTACTTTGATTTCATTACAGGAAAAAGCAGCTTCAAGGGGCATAAGATCAGGATGGACAGCAGGAGTATTCTGGTTGTCGAGGGAATACACGGCCTTAATGAAAAACTGACATGTGAAATTGACCATGATTTCAAGCATAAAATATATATCTCGGCCCTCACACAGCTTAACCTTGACGATCACAACAGAATACCGACAACGGACAACCGGTTGCTGAGGAGGATGGTGAGGGATTACCAGTACAGGGGGTATTCTGCCCTTGATACACTTTCAAGATGGCCTTCTGTGAGAAAGGGCGAATACAGGAATATATTTCCATTCCAGGAAAACGCTGACAGCGTCTTCAACTCAGCTCTTGATTATGAACTCGCTGTCCTCAAATCATTCGCAGAGCCTATACTGAAAACAGTCAAGCCTTACAACGAGCTCTATTCAGAAGCAAAAAGACTGCAGCGTTTTCTTGAAAATTTTACAAGCATTCCCGCCCGTTTTGTCCCCAGAACTTCAATATTGCGCGAATTCATCGGGGACAGCGGTTTCAAGTATTAACTCTGAAGTTACCTGCTGTACTTTTTCTTAAAGTACAGCAGCAGTTTTTTATTTTTCAGGGAACATTGTAACATCTACCATTCTATCAGGATTGAAATAAACAGATGCCGCGTCCATTATCATCCTGTCGGTTATACTTTCAGTCATATCCTCATAATTACTTAACCAGGCAAGCCCTGAACCGTCAAATTCGGAATCCTTGATTGCCGACAGCCAGAAGCTGTTTTCCTTTATCTGTTTCCGGTATTCAAGTTTTGAGGAATTCTTAAATTTCTGAAGGGTCCCCTCCGGAACCTTTTCCGAAATGGATGCAAGCTCCCTTAAGACAATAGCTTTAAGTTCATCCGCCCTCTGCGGGGAGCATACAAAATAAACAGTTAACTGAAATTGCGATAGAGGATATTTATCTACTGACGGGTATACATTTATACTGTAGGTTCCCCCTTCCTCTTCCCTTATTACTTCCCTGAGTCTTACATCCGCCGCCTCGGCAAGCGCTGTAAGAAGAACAAGGTTTTCCCTGCTCCAGCTGAATTCCCCGTTGAATACAAGCGCGATATCCGCCTTCTCCTCTTTTCCCATATAAATAGTCTTTTCTATCTTTCCTTCAGGGAGCCTTATTCCCGTATCCTTCCATGTTTCTTTTCCTTCCGGTTTATCCCTGCCCGGAATTGAAAAAGCAAGATACTTCTCAGCCAGAGGAATTATGACATCAGGGCCGGCAGAACCTGTAAAAACCCAGGTAAAGTCTCCGGGGCCGGAAAAGCGTTCCCTGAAAACAGAATATGCCTTATCAATATCAATCTCTGAAATCATGGTACTGTCAAAAGGCCTTCCGCGCATATGACCTGAGGTAAGGATATTCCTGAGTGTGCGGCCGAAAATAACATCCGGGTCAGCTTCCTGGTTCTGCAGATATATGCCCAGCCTTGAGATATAGGAATCATAGGAATCCGGATCTTTCTCCGCATCATTAAAATACAGGTATACCATCTGGAAAAGTGTTTCAAGATCGGAGAGGGAAGAGCTGCCTGAAAACCCCTCTGATGTCTCGCCGATATACGGAGAGACATTTACAAGCTTGCCGTCAAGATACTTGTCAAGCTGTATCCTTGTCCTGCCTCCCAGCAGACCGCGGGAAATAATACCTGAAGCAAAATTAGCCGAAACCCATTCGTCATCCGAAACAAGAGAATGCCCTCCAAGGCTGAAAGCGCTGAACAGGACTTCATCTTCTTTGAAAGGTGTTTTTTTAATGATTACCTCTGCGCCGTTTGAAAGCTCATAATATTCTATATTGTTCAGTTTATCTGTCTTTACAAGCCTTGAACTTCCGGATTCAGGGAGTTCATTTATCAGAGCACCCTCGCCGGCCGCATCAACATAAGGAGGATACGTGGAAACAAGCGCTTTTTCAAAAACATCTTTCACATATTCTTCAGTAAGCTTTACTTCAGATCCTTTGCCGTTATCCGGCAGGCTTAATAAAATTAGCGGCTCTTTTGCTGTGAAAAAATAATCTGAAAGAGAGTTAACTTCATCAATTTTTATTTCCGGAAGAAGATTTACTGCAAGGATGTATTCATTTTCAATTCCGGGAACATATTCATTGTCAAAATAATTTCGTGTCAGTTCAGACGCCAGAGCTTCCGAGTTTGTATTTTCAGCTTCCCTGTAAAGCTGCGCCATTATGGCAGCATACTTTTCTTTAGCCCTTGCAAACTCAGTATCTGTAAAACCGTCCCTGCGGATCCTTGAAAGTTCACCTGCGAGCGCTTCAATCCCTGTTTCAACATTTTCAGGGTCTGCAGTACAGACAGCGGAAAAAACAGATCTCAATGAGGTTAGTTTTCCAAAACCTGCCCCCGCGCTCAGGAAAGGAGGGTTTTTCTCCTGTCTTTTTTCGTTATACCGGCTGTTAAGCATGGATAGATAAAGAGAAGATATTAGGTTCTGACGATAATCCCCGATTGTCTCCTGAGCAATATTGTCATGAAAATATATTACTTTAAGTTCTGCGGAAGTCGCTTCCGTGTCCCTGATAACAGAGACATGAGTTTTCTCCCGTCCGGGGACAGGATATTCAGGTCTCATTTTTCTGATCTTCTGAAGCGGCATTGCGGAAAATGTATCTATGATCCGTTTTTCCATATTTACTTTATCAAAATCACCGACAGCTATTACAGCCATCAGGTCCGGGCGGTACCAGTCTTTGTAGAAAGAGACTACATCATCACGGGTAAAATTTTCCAGAACTTCTATGGTGCCTATAGGCTGTCTTTCAGCGTATCTTGATCCGGAAAATATTTCCTTCCGCTGCACCTCGCTTATCCTTTCAGATGAGCCTTTGTTTTTTCTCCATTCCTCAATTACAACTCCTCTTTCCTTTTCTATCTCTTCAGGACTGAATGTAATGCCGGATGCCCAGTCAAAGAGGATAAGCAGCGCTGAATCAATAAGGTCTTCCCTGTCTGCCGGAATATCAAGCATATAAACTGTATTGTCGTACCCTGTGTAGGCGTTAAGATCAGGTCCGAATTTTACCCCTTCCTTTTCGAGAAGATCAACCAGTGTATTTCCCGGAAAATTGACAGTGCCGTTAAACGCCATGTGTTCAAGGAAATGGGCAAGCCCGCGCTGGTTTTCTTTTTCAAGCACAGATCCGGCATTTACAACCAGGCGGAGTATTATCCTGTTCTCAGGCTTCCTGTTTTCCCTTACATAATAGGTAAGCCCGTTCGCGAGAGAGTTTTTAACAAGCTGCGGATCTGCCGGTATTACTTTTTCACTGTTTAATGAGAGTATATCTGCAAAAGCTCCCTGCCATGTAAAAAGCAGAAGCAGTGTTATAATCAGGCCCAGGTATCTTTTTTTAGAAGTCATTTTCAATCCTTTTTTATTTTCTGGTTTTTATTTATAATTTCAAGGAAAACGTTCCTTGGTATCATTTCCGCACCGAACCTCTCAAGATGGGCAGTTTTCATCTGGCAGTCTATAATTGCAACACCCTCACGTTCAAGCTGCCTGACAAGTTTCACAAAACCGTATTTGGATGCATCAGGTATTTTCGCGAACATTGATTCTCCGAAACAGCACCTTCCGATCCTTACACCGTATACACCGCCGGCAAGAGACCTGCTCCCTTTTTCGAAAACCGCGGCAGTAAAGATATACCCGAGCTCAAAAAGCCTTATGTAGGCTTTTTCCATCCCGTCAGTAATCCATGTGCCTCTCTGTCCCGGACGGTCTGCATTTTTGCATTCACCAATTATCTGAGTGAAATTCGTATTGAATTCAACATCAAATACCTCTTTTTTAAGGAGCCTTTCAAGCCTTTGCGGCACGTGAAGTTTTTCAGGAAAAAGGACAAATCTTGGGTCCGGAGAAAACCACAGGACAGGGTCGCCCTCACTGAACCACGGGAAGATTCCCTGGCGGTAAGCGGAAATCAGCATTCCCGGTGAAAGGTTTCCTCCTGCACCTAAAAAGCCGTCACTGTCTGCTGTATCAGGGTGCGGAAATTCAAAATACTGGTTTTCATCAAGATAAGGGAAACCGGAAGTCATTATTCCAAAAGGTTCTCCGCTGAAATTTTTTCTATATTCAAAGGATATCAGGAAAACCTATTCCTCTGTATACTCTGAAACCGGCAGTTTTATTACAATAGAATTATCCTCAGCATCAACTATGACTCTGCCGCCTGATTCAAGTTCCCCGAAAAGCACCCTGTCAATGAAAAGATCTTTTACTTTCTCACGGAAGACCCTTGAAATATTCCTTGCACCGTATTCTCTTGAATAACCTTCTTCGGTTATAAAAGTTACACACTTTTCCGTAAACTCTGCAGTTATATTTCTAGCCGCCAGCTGGGCGGTAAACAGCTTTATCTCTTTTTTTACTATGCTTTTTGCGTTATCCATATCAAGATCGTTAAAAACCACAACACTGTCGAGACGGTTTCTGAATTCAGGCGCGAATATTTTTTCCACTGCAGAGGAAAGAGCGCTGTCTCCGATCTTAAGACCTCCGAAACCGATCATCGGCTTTCCCAGCTCCCGTGCACCCGCATTCGAGGTCATTATCAGTATAATGTTTCTGAAATCAGCTTTTCTTCCGTTATTGTCGGTAAGGGTAGCGTAATCCATTACAGAGAGAAGAATATTGTAAATATCCTGATGCGCCTTTTCAATTTCATCCAGAAGAAGGACTGCGTGCGGCGTTTTTATTATTGCGTCTGTTAAAAGCCCGCCCTCTTCATATCCTACATATCCCGGAGGAGCGCCTATAAGGCGGGCGACTGTGTGCTTTTCCTGATACTCGCTCATGTCAAACCTTATAAGCGAAATGCCAAGGGCAGACGCAAGCTGCCTGGAGAGTTCTGTTTTCCCCACTCCCGTAGGCCCTACAAAAAGAAATGAAGCGACAGGCTTGTCAGGCTCCCTGAACCCGGCCCTTGCTCTTTTAACAGAATGACAGACACTCTCAACCGCCTTATCCTGACCGAAAAGATATTTTTTTATTTCAGATGAAAGATCCTTAAGTTTGGATTTTTCTGTAACAGTCACGCTTTTTTCCGGAATTCTGGCTATCCCTGCGACAATTTTTTCTATTATATTTTCATCAACCAGGACCGGCTGGGATTTTTCTGCCGCTGAAGTATTTACGCTGTCTGAAGCAGCAGCTCCCCCGCTTTCCGTGTTTTCTGCATCAGCACTTTTATCGCCGGTCTCATTATTATTTATTCTGCTGTCATCAATTTTCCCATCATCTTTCGGGATTTTTTTCAGATTAGCCGGCCTGTTCTTGAAATCAAGAAGTTTCATGTATGCACCTGCTTCATCAATAACATCAATCGCCTTGTCCGGCAGGTGGCGGTCAGTTATATACTGGTCTGAAAGCGCGACAGCCGCTTTTATTGCTCCATCCGTATATTTTACATTATGATAGGACTCATACCTTTCCTTGAGACCGGTAAGTATCTGCTCTGTTTCGCTTAAACTTGTTTCAGGTATTTCAATTTTCTGGAATCTTCTTGCCAGGGCCCGGTCTTTCTCGAATATTTTCTTGTATTCCTCAAAAGTTGTTGAACCTATACACCTCAGGCGCCCGGATGAGAGCAGCGGTTTTAAAAGGTTGGAAGCGTCAAGGGAGCCTCCCGACACAGCCCCTGCCCCTATTACTGTGTGTATTTCATCAATAAATATTATTACCTTTTCCTTAGTTTCAAGCTCTTTGAGAATCCTTTTAAGACGCTCCTCAAAATCTCCCCTGTATTTTGTCCCGGCGACAAGAGAACCCATATCTATCTGATAAACTGAGTAATCATGGAGAAAAGCGGGAACGCGGTATTCCGCAATCATCGCAGCTATGCCTTCAGCCATTGCGGTCTTTCCGACCCCGGGATCACCTACAAGAACCGGATTATTCTTCATCCTTCTGCAGAGTACCTGGACAATTCTTTCAAGTATCTCCTCACGTCCGATGAGCGGTTCAAGTTTTCCCTTTTTCGCTTCCGCGGTGAGTTCTCTTGTGAATTTTTCAAGGAAACTTTTTTTACTTTCTTTCGGATCTTTTTCAGCCCCGCCCGCTTCATCATTATCAGCATCTGTTTTCCCGTTATCACCCGGCGGAATAATCAGGGAATCAGGCTCTTTGCTAAATCCATGGGAGACAACCCTCAGAAGGTTAATTTTTGTAAGCCCCATTTTTTTCATGTAATATGAAGCATAGCAGTCTTTCTGCTCAAATATCGATACAATAATATCTGAAAAGACAAGCTCTCCTTTGGATGAGCTTTCTATATGTATAAGGGCCCTTTCAATTATCCTCTGAAGGCCCAGTGTCTGTACAGGCTCGCTTTTTTCTGTGACAGGTACTTCTTTTTCGAGATACCTGGCCGTTTCACTTTTTAATTCATCAGGGTCGATCCCGCATTCCTGAAATAATTCCCTGGGGCTTTCAAAAGAAAGGGATGTGTATATTAAATGTTCCGGGGTAAGGAATTCATGCTTTCGGGACAGCGCCTCATCATATGCGGCATTAAGTATTACCTGTACCTCATCGTTTATTCTCATTATTCTTTCTCCATTGTGCATTTCAGGGGATAGCCGGCGCGGGATGCCATATTTTCCACCTGGTACATCTTTGTCGCTGCTATATCGTAGGTATATGATCCTACCTTGCCGGCCCCTTTCTTGTGTACTTCAAGCATTATTACGTTGGCTTCAATAGATGATTTATGGAATACTTCCTTTAGTACGGAAACAACAAATTCCATAGTTGTATAGTTATCATTATGGAGCACAATTAAATATCTTCCAGGCTCCTTGACCAATTCAGAGAATTTTTGATCTGTTCTGAAATCTGTTTTACCGGACATATATATAATATAACTTCAAAAAATCCGAACTACAATAGAACATTGGATAAAGATTGATATCAGGCTTTTTTCCAGAAAAGCCGGCCGCCCCGGTATTCTTTTGAAAGCTCCCCTTTCTGAAGCAGATAAACAAGGTATGCCTTGAGAGAACTCTGGACAAGAACATACTGATTATCATTAAGTTCAATATTATAAATGGCGCATAAACCTGAGAGAATTCCGTCAAGCTCAATCTCTTCCCTGCAGAGATCAGCAATATTGCCGCTTATTTCATAAATTTTCGCCCTGTTTACAGCTGCAAGTTCTTTTATATTGTCAGTAAGCTCCGCATGGGACGGCAGAAAATAATCCGCTTCAAGCGTTTCAATAGCCTGAAGTGTTTTCAGGTGCTCCCCGACATCAAAAAGATAAAAAATACTGTACTTGTTAACAATGTGTTCAGAAAAAAGCGTATCTGCCAGAAAGATCACATTATCCGGGGTTTTTACGCCGATCATCCCGAAAAAATGGCCGGGAAGAGGAATAGTCCAAAGCTCGGCTCCGCCCGGAGAAGTAATTTTATCACCAGGTTCAATTATATCAGTCACCCTTGATTCATTTGCCATAAGGAATTTATTGCGCAGCCCAGTATGAGGGAACCCGCCAAAAAGAAACGCCGGCTCAAGGAGAGGATTCTCTATAAAAGCGGCCTCTACCCTTGTAGCGGCTATCCTGCATCCGGTTTTATTCTGAATAAAAGCGTTTCCCCCTGCGTGATCCGCATTTGAATGGGTATTGATAATCATCGAAAGCTTCCAGCCAAGGCTGTCTATCAGTCTGCATATCTGCCGGCCGGCCTCCTTATCGTTACCGCTGTCAATTATAACCGCATTGCCGTTATCCGCATAAACTCCGATATTGGCCGGGGAAGGGATATACCAGGTATTCCCCTTGATCTGTTTAATCTCAAGTGCTGCCATTTATGATTCTCCCATATCTGTTTTTCCGGGCAGGATTCATGGCATTGTACCGCAAACTCCCGGTATGGCTGTCAATTATATTTATACAATAAAAAAGGTCTCTTAAAAAGAGACCTTTAATCAGCTTTTATGCAAAAGATAACCTTTGCCTAGCCGTATATATGATGATAGTCGTGGAGAAGTTCTTTCACCTCATCCACACACCCCCCGCAGACAGTCCCGATTTCAGTTTTTTCCTGAAGCTCTTCAAACGTTTTACCGCCGTTTTTAACAAAATCCTCAATTTCCCGGTCAGTAATATTCTTGCAGTGGCAGACAACCCTTGCAGGTTCAACTTCAATTTCATCCTCAAGGCCGTTGCGTCTGTAGTAATCCTCAATAGCTGCCCGAAGCGCCCTGTCGCCGAGAACTGAACAATGTATTTTGTGTTCAGGAAGGCCGTCTAGACTTTTTACAATATCTTCTGGCTTTATGTGATATGCTTCTTTCAGGCCCATTCCTATAACCATCTCCGACATCATGGAGGTACTTGCTATTGCGCTAGCGCACCCGTAAGTTTTCCATTTACAATCTGTTATTTTATTATCCTTAACCTTGATAACAACAAGCATCTGGTCGCCGCAGGTAATATTTCCTACTTCTCCCCTTCCGTCGCTGTCATATTTATCTTCATCATCCAGAATATTTCTGGGATTTGTGAAATGTTCCTTTACTTTATCTGTATATAACCATGATCCGGCAGTCATTTTTTCCCTCCTGTGTAGGCCGTCGACATCTTTCTGATTTTAGCAATTACCGGCGGCAGTTTTTCTATGACATAATCTATATCGCTTTCCGTATTTTCCCTTCCAAGGCTGAACCTTATCGACCCGTGGGCCAGCTCCGGCCCAAGCCCAATTGACAGCAGGACCTGTGAAGGTTCAAGAGAGTCTGAAGAGCAGGCAGAACCTGTTGAGACCGCTATCCCCTCCATATCGAGATAAAGGAGTATGGATTCGCCTTCAGCTCCCGCGAAAGATACATTCAGGGTATTTGGAAGTACATCGGTTTCATGTCCATTAATTTTAATATCAGGTACTGATTTTACAATTCCTGCCTTGAGCCTGTCCCTCAGCCGCTGCATGGTCCTGTATTCCATGTCAATTTCCTTTAGCGCGAGTTCAGCAGCCCTGCCGAAACCTATAATCCCGAGATTATTAAGTGTCCCGGCCCTTCTCCCGTCTTCCTGGTGCCCGCCGTGAATAAAAGGACAGTACGGAGCCTTTCTCCTGGCGTAAAGAATTCCAATTCCTTTGGGAGCATAAATCTTGTGTCCTGAAAGGGAAAGATAATCAACACCAAGGTCTTTTACATCTATAGGTATTTTTCCCGCAGCCTGGACCGCATCGGTGTGTACAAGCACCCCGTGTTTCTTCCCTATCCGGGCAATTTCTTTAATATCCTGGATTGTTCCGATTTCATTGTTAGCCATCATAACCGATATAAGCGCTGTTTTTTCCGTGATGCTCTCTTCAAGCTCTTTAAGGTCAATCTTTCCCTTGCTGTCAACACCCAGCATTACAGGAGTCCCCCCCTGATCTTTTATAAAATCCATTGTTGAAATTATACTGGGGTGCTCAATTACTGTAGTTATAATCTGGTCCCGCCCTGCCTTGCTGCAGCATCCGCCTGAACATCCCTTATTGGGACTGCAGACAACATATTTCAGGACTGTATTGTTTGATTCAGAGCCGCCTGCTGTAAATATTATCTCATCAGGTTCGGCATTTATCAGTTTTGCTATATTAATCCGTGCTTCAACAATTTTCTCCGTCGCAAGCCGGCCCGGTGTATGAAGACTTGACGGGTTCCCGTACAAATCAAAACTTTCAATAAGCGCCTCTTTAACTTCCTGCCTGATAGGAGTTGTCGCATTGTAATCCATATATATTCTTTTTTCTTCACTCATCAGAAAAACCCCTTATATCATTTTTTGTTATAGTATCTGTCAATAACCTGGGCAAGAGTTATATTAAGCATATACTTTTTTACATATTCCTGGTAATCAGCCCAGAAGCTTCTTACTCCGCATTCAGAACTGTTTTCACACAGGCTTTCAGCATCAATACAGTCAAGAAGGGAAACCGGCCCTTCAAGGGCAGCTGCAATCTCATAAAGACCAATATCTTCCGGTTTTTTTATAAGGGCGTAACCGCCTTCACGCCCTCTGACACTGCGGGTAATTTTATTTTTTTTCAGCAGCTTGAATATATTTTCAAGATATTTTCTTGAAATTCCCTCTTTTTCCGCAATTTCATGGAGACTCACTGTACCGGAACCCTCATTAGTGCTAAGATATGTAAGCGCCCTTAATCCATATCTTAACCTTGTTGAAATCTGAAACATTGTAACATCCTTTATTTCCTACTACTTTAATATGATATAACTAATGCAATAAAATGTCAATATTATCTTATCCTGTTTTGGCTTTTCTGCTGAATATCCCCTTAACTCCTCCGGAAATGAGGGATGTAATATCGGAAATTATAAACGGAACATTTAAACCGGGCCTGCAGGCAATATACTCGGGTTCCCAGACCGGATAAAACTTTTGCTTGAATTTTCTTAATCCTTCAAAATTATAAAAATGCTCGCCATGACTGAAGATAAAGTTGCCTATTTTATTCCATGCAGGTGCGGAAGGGCGGTTTGTTAGGCCTGATAACGGTGCGGCTCCCAGATTAAAGAACCTGTATCCTTTTCCGCTTCCCCAGATTATAAGCGATGTAAAGAGATAATCCATAATACCGGACGGGGCCTCCTGAAGAAACCTCATAAGATCAATGGAGAATTCTTCCCTGTTATCAGGGAGCCATAAATTGGCAAAAGCAAGAATGCTGTTTCCTTTTTTCACTAATGCGCACGGGCAGTAATTGAAATATGCTTCAGAAAAAAAGCCAAGTGAAAATCCCTTTTCAGCTGCGTTTTTATCGCTTAACCATCTGTCGGAAACATTTTTCAGCTTCTCAAGAAGTTCCCCGCTGTGGGGCGGGTAAACAACCTCAAAAAGGAGTCCGTCCTTTTCAGCTTTTCTGTAACTGTATCTTATATGTTTTCTTTCCGGCGTATCAAGCGTAAACCCTTCCAGATTAACTCTCGCCACCTCCCCGATCTTGAAAAAGTTCATACCGGCCTCAAGATACAAATCAAGCGATGTTTTATCGACATGATAGAAAGCGGCCCGTGCGTTATTCCTGTCAGCATCTTCAATAAATTCCCAGATCAGCTCCTGCCATTCTTCCCTGTCTCCTACCGGGTTGCCCATGCTGACCCTGGTATTTTTCATTGTACCGTACATAATGAAAGCTCGCCCTGTTGTACTGAATAATAATTTCTTGTCGCCTGTCAGCGCAAGATATGAACAGGAGGACGGGGACGACAGGGCAAGAGTGTATGCTGAATCAAGGTCCTCCCCTGAAATCTCAGCTTCTGCTTTTTTAAAGGAACGGGGGACCCCCGGGTGTGCGATACGTATAATACCAAGCAGAATTACGAGACAGATAACGCCTGCTTCTCCCCTGAGAAATCTCGGGGCATGCCCCAGAAGGGTAAACTGCCACCAAAGCTCATGTGAATATTCAACATGTTTGTAGCTGAAAAAACCCAGCCATATTGAAAAAACTATAACTATTCCCGTTATGACAATCTGCTCTGTCCTGAGATATGAATCAAACAGTTTCTCAAGCCTGTAAAACTCTTTTCTTCCGTAAATCAGAACAGAAATAAACAGCAATATGGCAAATACCTTTTCAAAATCAAAACCTTTCAGGATACTGAAAACACAGCCGGCAGACATGAGAAAAACAGTAATTGCCCATGAGGATTTTATCCGGCGCCTCAGGCCGTTTGCCACGAAAAGCATGGCAGTTCCGGTAAGGCTCGCAAAAAAATGGGAGGACTCAATCAGGACAAGCGGAACAAAAGCATTGATAGCCTTAAGTCTGTCTGTACTGTCGGGCAGGGAACCTGTGATAACAAGGAAAGCTCCTATTATAAAGGTTATTGCAGCCGCTGTTTCAGGTATGATTTTTGAAAAAGAAATCAATATCCCTTTGACAGTACTGTAAACCGCCTCCTGTCTTATCCTTATTTCATGGAAAATCAAAAGAAGCGAACCAGCACACAGAGGAATAAAGTAATAGGTTATTCTGAATAAAATGAGGTTGGATAGAGTTGATGCGGGATCAAAACCGGAGGACGAAGCAAACAGGACAATTCCCGCCTCAAAAACTCCAAGACCTCCGGGGATGTTGCTTAACATTCCGATTAACTGTGAAAAAAGGAAAAATCCTGAAAATGCTGTAAAGCCTGAAAAAGTTATTTCAGGGAAAAAAATATAAAGAGCAAGTGATGAAAAAATCCAGTCAGAGACGGAAAAAAACAGCTGCTGCACAGATATAAAAAAAGGGGGTATCTCAACCGAGGCATTCCTGAAAGATAAAACCTTTATTTTAAAAAACGGTAAAGCAAAGTATATGAGGATTAAAGACGCGAAAAGAACAGACAGGGGCCACAAAGGCAGATTATTACCTGCATTCCACCCTACAGGCAATTTAATCATCGGGAATAAAAAAACACCCAGAAAAAGAAAACCTATCCAGAAGGAGATTGCGGCATATAAAACTATTCTTGCAATATCTGGAAGCGAATAACCCCATTGGGAATACAGATGAAACCTGACGGAATTTGTCCCGGCACCCCCAAGGCCCGTGCTGTTGCCTATCCCGTAGCTTATTGTTGTCAGCAGGGCATTCTTCCGAAAAGGTAATCTGCCTCCGATAATCTTTACAGCTGTCCTGTCATATCCGATTGAAAAAAAATACGCCAGACCGGTAAATAAAAGTGAAAGCACAAGTCTGTCAAAAGGGGTTTCACGTATCTTTCCTGCAAGGTCTACAGACCTGAATTCAATAAGTGCTGAATGCACTGCAAAGCCCGCAAGTGTAAATAAAAAAAGAGGGAAAAATATTTTCAGGAAAATAATAAAATTCTTAAATAATTTTCTTCTCATCTTAAAAAGATTATTCCTTCTGAAATAGCTTGTCAATTTAAAATATTAAAAGCGCATGCAGCTGAAATTATATATAAAATCTGTTATACTATAAATTTTATTATGATCTCAAGAGTTAAGGATAATAGATGATAAGCTCAATAAAGTTTGATAGAGGATATCAGGTAAAACTCACCGGAATCGGCAGGAAAAAGATTCAATTCAACAACAGACTCAATCTGCTGTCTGGACCTAACGGATCCGGGAAAAGCACAATTCTAAAAGCGCTTGCGGAATCCGCGGGGTGTGCAGACGGCGGATGGTCATCTTCTGATAAAGGGCCAGCAGGAAAATACAGCAGTGTAAAGACAGTTATCGGCAGCATTCCGTCATCATCCCCGCTCATCATTATGGAAACTGCGGATTCTTCGTATTCTGTTGAATGGGACGGCAGTCCGGTCTTTTTCCAGGACTGCTATACCAATTCTGAAAAATCATTTATCAATCCTGACTTTTTTGATGACTATACCAATCTCCGTTCAACAGGTGAAAAAAGGATAGGACTGATAAATGAGCTTATTAATTATATTGAGGACAGATTCCTTACCTGGAAAATGAAAAAAGAAGACAGGCCGACACTTCTTCTTGATGAAATTGACAACCATATTGGATTCGCGGGCCAGGCCCTTCTCTGGAAGGAAATTTTCCCCCGCCTTATAAAAAAATACCAGCTTGTAGTCTCGACCCATAGTATTTTCCCGCTGCTGCTGAAAAAAGACAACAGCCTCAGGCAGGATAATATCATATCACTATACAAAGGATATGAAGATATCTGCATAAACGAGCTTGCAAAGGCTGTTGATTTTTATAACAGCAGTACCTGAACAGACTGATTGCAGCCCTGCAAATAATTATATAAAGCTATGTTTCAACACGATTCCTGCCGTTTTCTTTGGCAATGTACAGCGCGAGATCAGCTTTTTTAAGAAAAAGGTCAATATCAAACTGATTGACATGCCTGGTGCCGAATACTCCAAAGCTTGATGTCATCGCAATATTGTATGAACTGTATTCAATCTGATTTGCTTCAATTTTGCATCTTAATTTTTCAGCCAGTATAATGGCCTCCTTGATATCTGTATCGGGAAGGAATAAAGCGAATTCCTCTCCTCCGAGCCTTCCCATGATATCGCTGCCCCTGATACTTCCAAGGCATAGATTGACAATATTTTTCAAGGCAGCATCCCCGGCATCGTGCCCGAATCGGTCATTAACATTCTTAAAGTGGTCTATATCCATAAATATAAGTGATGACGGTCTTGAATACCTTTTTGCCTTTGAGAGCTCTCTTTTGCAGAGTTCTATAAAATTTCGTCGGTTGTTTATTCCGGTAAGACTGTCAGTCGATGCCAGTTTTTCAAGCTGATTCAAAAGTTCAATATGTTTTGTTATATTGTTAATTACAACAGTTTTTCCAATTGTTGTTTTCTTTCTGATTACAGGTGAAAGACGGCAGCTGAAATACATGCTTTTCCCGTTTTTGACAATGCTCAGTTCAAACTCCTCTTTCCTGCTTGCAGATACAAATTTTAATAAATCAGGATAATCATCCAGTACAGCACAGGCCGGCCGGCCGATACTCTCACGGGAAAGTTTTTCAATAGTTTCCAGTGCTGCAGGATTAAAGTCGATAATCTGATTTTCAGTATCAAAGACAATTACGGCATCTTTCATTCCATCAAAAACAGAAGACCTGGCAACAGGAATAATTTTAAAGAGCTGCAGATTAAAAAGGCCGTATATAAAAACAAGTGCTGATACTGTAAGAGCAAATGACGTAAGATCAAGCCCCCATGGATTAATTTCAAGAAGATATATGATATAAGTAATCCAGGGAATTATTGAGCCAAGGAGCATCAAGAACGTCTGTTTCCTGTAATAAGGCTGTATTTTAAACAAAGATCTGGCAAATAAGACAGTACAGGTAAATAAAGCCAGGTTTTTGTAGATCATATCCACATTATAAATAGGACCTCTATGAAAAGAAAATAAAGGAATGATTCGGCTGTAGTCGACAGAAAAATCTTTATAAAAAAGGTGATGGTATTCTGTTGTCAAAGCTGATGCAGATAAAACAACTGAATATGCAAACAAAAAGCCATAGAATATTTTTTTATTTCTGAAATTGAAACCTGTAAATTCAAATGAAAGCAATATCCAGAATGTCGGAATAAACGGAATACCAAGGTATTGTATCTTGGCAGCAATGAGCATACCGGAAAGGTTCTGTGAAGAAAGTTCAATTCCGTAGCCGATAGAGTAGACGGCACAGGAGAGCATAAGCCCGGTGAATGCCAGAACAGCAGGTGAGTTTTTCTTTTTAAATGCGGCTAAAGCAAGTAAAATATCAACAACACCCGCCGCGGCAAGAACTACAGAGAAGATATTCATATCGCTATCGTGAACAAATACTTAAACAGCTGATTTTTTTATTGAATTTTATCCTGAATTCTGTTTTATTATTCATCAGCCGCCGAGCATATCTTTTTTAAGATTCTTATCAGCCGGGTCGCTGCCAAGCCAGATGGTAAAAAGAACTTCACGGAATTTGTCGTCATTTATCACGACAAGCTCTTTATCTCCCTTATACGCGGTTACCCCTTTTCCGGGAACGCTGACAAAGATAAATGAATCGCCCTTGTTAATTTCATCACTGAAAACTGCGATAAAGCTGTCTATCCTGCCCTGAAGGGAGGATGTATCGCCGCCCATTGCTTTATCAAATCCTTCCTGCACTGTTTCTTTCATCAGTTTACTGGTAATAATACCTGAAATTATATCAAGCCTGATAACTGAAGAAACCGGCCCTTTAAGCACGTCCTTTTCATCTGTAATTTTCTTTTCAGCATAGAGTGAACCGACATAAAGCTTAAGTACAAGTTTTTTTCTTATACCCGCGCCGTTTAAGCTGTACTGCTTTCCGCCATAGGATACAGAATCTGAAACATCCACGCCTGCAATTGACGGGCCTGCAAATGCTGCCAGTCCGAAAAACATCAGCATCAGTGCTGCAAAAATCTTTTTCATGTTTATACCTCTTTAAGGAGTATATAATCAGTTTATTCAGCGGGCAAGATATTTATCTGACAATAGCCCGGACAAACTGAAATTCAACAGGGCTGGAAACTGTATTTTTTGTGCTGCCGGGAGCAATAATGGGTTAATTAATTTTTTATTTCCCGGATAGTATTATATAATAAATTAATTACAGATTTATTTTATTAAAAAAAGTGTTTACGGAGTAATTTATGGATAACAGCATCCGTATAATTGTCATCAATGACGAACCGGTTCAGGGGCGCCTGTTTGTCCTTTTACTTGAAAAAAAAGGATATAACGCAGTTTTTTATGAAAGTGCAGAATCATTCCTTGAATTGGAAAAAACCGGAAGTTTACCTGATCTTATAATAACTGACCTTTATATGCCGGGTATTGACGGATGGCGTTTATGCAGACTTCTAAGAACCGGGGAGTATTCCGCTTATAATAAAATACCTGTACTTGTAGTATCATCCACATTCGCGGGAGAAGATGCATCAGCCATTACGGCGGATATGGGCGCAAACGCATTTCTCTCATCCCCTTTTGAGCACAAGGTGTTTTATTCAACAGTAGAACAGCTTCTTAAAGGAGAAAAACCGGTCAACCGGTTAAAAATACTTGCAGTAGAAGACAGCCTTGTATACAGAAAACTGATAACCATGGCATTTGAGCCGGGAAACAACACTGTAGTAACTGCAGTTAACGGGGAAGAGGCGGAGAAGCAGTTCGCCAAAACGTTATTTGATGTTATAATTATTGACTATCATCTTCCTGATGCCAAGGGCAGTGAACTGCTTGAAAAATTCATGCAGGCAAGGCCGGACAGCATCATAATAATGATAACATCAGACCCGGACCCGGAGCACGCTCTGGAATGGATGAAAAGCGGTGCCGCAGCTTACGCCAGAAAACCATTTAAACCGGAATACATTGCCGAGTTATGCAGAAGGGCAAGAAGGGAACAGCTGCTTCTCAGGGTTGAAAGCCATCTGAACAGGAGAACTCAGGAGCTTAACAGGGAAGAGACTAATTTCAGGGAATTTTTTAATAATCTTCCGGTATGCGCATATAAAGCGGAAACTGAAGGTAAAATTATTGCCGTTAATAACGCCTGCCGTAAAATTCTGAGGGCAGCGGAAAAAGACAATGAAGATATAACAGATTACAGCATTTATGATTTTTACACAGAACCGGAAGCTGTTAATTCTTTTAAATATCAGCTTATGGAAAACGGATTTGTCAACAGCATGGAAGCCGGGATAATAAGACGGGACGGGACAAAGGCATGGATAAGCCATACGGCAAGACTGGTCAAAGATCCGGAAGGGAGACCTCATTTCATCAGCGGCACGGTGCAGGATATAACTGAAAGAAAAACTGCCGAGGCAGCATTAAAAAAAAGCGAAAAAAAATACCAGGCGCTTATCTCTTTAGCTCCCGACTATTACTTTTTAGTTGACAATGAATACAGTCTCATAGATTGCTCTTCCAGTACTCACAACCTTTTTTTCTTGTCCAGAGCCGAATTTATCGGGAAAAACATAGCAGATATTTTCCCGGCGGAAGCTGCATTACTGACAATGGAGAAAGTAACAGAAGCCCTTAAATCGGGAGAACCGCAGAGTTTCGAATTCAGAATAAGGATTAAAGATGATATAAAATGGTTTGAATCAAGGATGGTTGTAAGCGGCAGGCAGGAGGTTCTTGCAATTCTCAGGGATATTACAATAGAAAAAACAGAAGAACAGCTGCTGCTCTTAAAAATAAAGCTTAATGACTATTCATATTCCCATACACTGCGCGAGTCGCTGATGAAAGTTCTTGATGAACTGGAGGCACAGACCGGAAGCAGCACGTCATTTTATCACCTGCTGGATGAAGATGAACGCAATATCAAACTGCATACATGGTCTTCTAACTCTATAAAAAATTATGCCGGGACATTTTATGCTAAAGATCCGGTAATCGATATCTCAGAAAACCCGGTCCTTGCCGAATGTGTAAAAGTTAAAAAACCGATTATTTTCAACAGCGGAAACAATGTAAATCAAAAAATGGAAAAAGTCCGGGAGATTATAATCCCTGTAATACGCAATAATAAAGTAAGAGCCATTGCAGGGATCGGCAGCAAGGATACTGTTTATACAGAACTGGACCAGTTTGTCATCGGCAGGCTTGGTGAAATTGCGTTTGATATAGTTGAAAGAAAATTCACGGAGGAGGACAGACATAATTCAGAAATCAAACTCTTCAATCTTATCAACAACTCCTCCGATGTTCTGATCCTTCTGGATGAAAACGGGAGGGGTAAATTTATAAGCAGGTCCATGGAAAGGATCACAGGGGATAAACCCGAAGAGCTTACAGGAAGGGCCTTTACAGACTTTATCCATCCTGACGATCTGCCTGAAGCTGTTAAAGCCTTTAACGCGCTTCTTGAATCAAAAAACCATGATGAAGTATTTAAAATTGAATACAGGCATGCCCACAGATCAGCCGGATGGGTGACTATGGAAGCAATCGGGCGGAATTTCATAAGTGATCCGGCGACCAACGGCATAGTAATCAGCATAAGGGACATAAGCGAAAGAAAGGAGAATGAGGCAAAACAGCTTATGCTTGAAGACAGCCTGAGACATGCACAGAAAATGGAATCAATCGGAACAATGGCAGGAGGCATAGCGCATGACTTCAACAACCTTCTTCAGGCTATAAGCGGTTAT
This sequence comes from Spirochaetales bacterium, assembly GCA_024233785.1. Classification (GTDB taxonomy): domain Bacteria; phylum Spirochaetota; class Spirochaetia; order CADAEX01; family CADAEX01; genus JACKPD01. The sequence goes on from JACKPD010000007.1 coordinate 83,912, forward strand.
ACACAGCTCCTGATGCTTGATAAGGAAGCTGATGATCCGGATTATTCCAAACTTGAAGCGATAAACAGGGCCGGAGAAAGCGCGGCAAGGCTTGTCAAACAGATGCTTTTATTCAGCAGAAAAGCGGAATCTGTCAAGATAACATCAAATATCAATGTCTCGGTAAACCATTCACTTAAAATAGTTGAGAGAACAATTCCCAAAATGATAAAAATTGAAACCTGCCTTGATGATAATGTTTACCCCGTAAAAGCAGACCCGCTTCAGATTGAACAGATTATCCTTAATTTATGCAGCAATGCATCTGATGCGATGCCTGACGGCGGATTACTCAGAATTGAAACCGGCCGTGCGGATATTAAGGAGGAATTTTTTTCCGAGAACGGACTGGTTCCCTGCGGGAAATATACTTTTCTTGATATTTCAGATACAGGATGCGGAATTGACAGCAGTATTTCAGGAAAAATTTATGACCCGTTCTTTACAACAAAAGAAACCGGGAAAGGGACAGGCCTGGGACTTTCAACCGTTTATGGAATTGTAAAAAGCCACGGAGGATTTCTGAAATGCGATAGTTCACCGGACAGCGGAACAGTCTTCCATCTTTTTTTTCCGGCATCTGAAGAAGATATTACCAGTAAAAAACCCCGGCAGAATATTACTGATAAAAAAACTACTGCCGGAAGAGAAACCGTGATGATTGTTGATGATAATAAAGCGATTCTTGATTTCATGGACATCAGCCTGACTCATTACGGCTATAATGTTATCCAGGCTGAATCGGGTGAAGAAGCAATTGAAATCCTAAGTAATCTGGTAAAAGAAATTGATATTGTTGTTCTTGATATTAACATGCCTGGTATGGGGGGGCATAAATGCCTGAAAAAACTGATTACCGTTTCTCCTGATTTAAAAATTATTATTGCAAGCGGTTATTCCAGCAATCTTCCTGAAAAAGAATTACTTCTTAAGGGAGCATCAGAAGTCATATCAAAACCATACGCATTAAAGGATCTGCTCTCTGTAATAAGAAGGGTTCTCGGTGCTGCGGCTGATGCTTGAGAATATTTTAAAAATAGTTTAATGTTGATTCATGGAATGGAAAGCAAGTCACATACTTATTAAAGACAGGCGCCTGGCAGAAGAGCTCCTTAAAAAAATTAAACAGGGCGCCAATTTTGAAGCACTCGCAAGAGAGTATTCCACATGCCCGAGTAAATCAAAGGGCGGGGACCTGGGATGGTTCGGCCCCGGGCAGATGGTAAAACCATTTGAGGACGCTGTCAAAAAAACCGGTGCAGGATCTGTAAGCGATGTAATATCAACACAGTTCGGTTATCACATTATCAAGGTTACCGCAAAAAAATAAGCAGTCCCGCTGTAAACCATTATCTTCTCCTGTTTTCTTTCAAAAAAACTGATAATTCATAAAAACTCTGTATACAGTCAGGCTGTGAATGAAACCGCTTTTGATAAATGTAAAAATTATTTTCATTTTTATCGCAAGTAGCACAAAAAAGTCCAATATATAATTATGTTTTGAAAAACTTTGTTCATTTATAATTCATTATGAAAAAAACTTTACTTATTAGAAAAGCTGGGTTATAATTTTTTTCAATCAATTTGAATATAAGGGGAACCTGATGAGCATATCAGTCAAAACAGAGGGATTTAACAGTCCCCTCCTTCGGAAAGCAGGCAGGGAAATCAAAAAACCGGAAAGGGTAATAGGAATAATCCTGCTTGCCCTTCTTGTATTTTTTGTATTCATGCCTCTTATCAATATTTTCCAGACAGCTTTTACTTTTACACTTTCGGACAGAAGACTTCCACAGGTAGTTCTGCACGGATTAAAGGCAATACCGGGAAATTTTACTCTTGTGCACCTTGAGAGGGTTTTTTACAGCGATGTTTCAAAAAACATGTTCTATAAACCATTATTGAACTCAATTGTTGTAACAGGAGGCCTTACAATCCTGTCTATGCTGATAGGTTGTATTCTGGCATACCTTGTCGTAAGAACAGATCTGCCTTTCAAGAAGATAATTGCCAATGTAGCAACTATTCCATATGTTATACCGTCCTGGCCGATCGCCCTTGCATGGCTTACCCTGTTTAAAAACCAGAGAATAGGCGGAAGTCAGGGATGGTTTCAGTATCTCACAGGCATCGCCCCGCCTGACTGGCTTTCCTACGGCCCTGTACCGATAATAATCTGCCTTTCGCTTCACTATTATGCTTTTTCCTTTATTACGGTATCAGGCGCCCTGGCTTCTATTGATTCCAACCTTGAAGAAACAGGCGCGCTTCTCGGCGCAAACAGAAGACAGGTTATGTCAAAGATAACGCTTCCTCTTGTTATGCCTGCTATTCTTTCAGCTTTTATTCTGACTTTTTCAAAAGGTCTCGGAACTTTCGGAACGCCGGCTTTCCTCGGGCTTCCTGTTTCCTATACAACCCTGGCCACACAGATATACAGCGCGATAAGGAACAATCTTCCAGGCGATGCATTTATTATCGCGATAATCATGATAATTATATCCGGTCTGACCATTTACATGAACGTAAAGGTAATAGGGGCAAGGAAAAGCTATGTAACTATATCCGGAAAAGGATTCAGGTCTAAACCGATGAATCTAGGCAGGGCCAGGTGGTTTATTTTCGCCCTTGTAATGTTATTTGTTATTACCTGTATATTCCTGCCGCTCTATGTTCTTCTGTATCAAACCTTTATGGAAGTAAACGGGGACTATTCATTAAGCAACTTTACTCTTCATTACTGGATTGGAGCACCGAATACAATAGGGAAAAGCGGAATAGTTCTGGGAGAAGGCCAGGCAGGAATACTACGCAATCCTGATATATGGCTTACAACATGGAATTCCATAAGGCTTTCAATTACAGTATCCATTTTAGCCGGAATAATCGGTATTTTTCTGGGCTACGCCATAGTAAGGGGCAGAGGAACAAAACTCGCATCAGCCTGCGATACTTTTTCATTCGCGCCCTATATTATTCCCTCAATCGCGTTCGGCGCGGTATACCTCGGAATGTTTTCCAGGCCGATCGGGTTCTTCCCTTCACTTTACGGAACATTCGCGCTGCTGGTAATTGTATCGCTTGCCAAACGCCTTCCGTTTTCATCCAGGACAGGTTCCGCGGCCATGATGCAGATAGACAAATCTTTAGAAGAGGCAGGGACCCTGGTCGGCGCCGGTTTCTGGACAAAATTTACAAAGATTATTTACCCGCTGACAAAGAGCGGCTTTGTAGCCGGGTTTATGCTTTCATTCATATCAACCATGAGGGAGCTGTCTCTTATTGTATTACTTGTAACACCTGAGACAAAAATACTCCCTACAATGACTTTCAGATACACCGAAGGCGGATATCACCAGTTTGGTGACGCAATAGCAATGATACTTGTGTTTCTGAGCCTGCTGGGGATTTACATTATCCGCAAATATCAGGGGACAGATATGGCAAAAGGAATCGGAGATTAATTTATGAGCGGAAAAGTAAAAATAAGAATTGAGAATCTTTCAAAAATTTGGGGAACAACAAAAGCAATTGACAATCTTACCATGGATATCCATGAAGGGGATTTTCTTACCCTTCTCGGTCCTTCCGGCTGCGGCAAGACAACAACCTTAAGATCAATTGCGGGACTTGAAAATCCTACAGAAGGAAAAATTACAATAAACGATAAGGTTGTTTTTTCCAAAAAGGATGAAATATATATAGATCCGGTCAAACGTGATATCGGACTTATTTTCCAGTCATACGCACTATGGCCCCATATGACAGTAATGAAAAATGTAGCTTTCGGGCCGACAATCAAGAAACTTCCGAAGGATGAAGTTGAAAAACTTACAATGGATATCCTTGAAAAGGTACACCTTGAAAAACATGCACACAGATATCCAAACGAGCTTTCAGGCGGTCAGCAGCAGCGGGTAGCAATAGCGAGAATGCTTATTGCAAAACCCGGTATATTCCTTATGGATGAGCCGCTTTCAAACCTTGACGCGAAACTAAGGCTTGAGATGAGATCTGAAGTCAAAAGGCTTCACCAGGAAGCAGGAACTACAACTGTTTATGTAACACATGACCAGGAAGAAGCAATGACGATGTCTTCCCATATATGTATTATGAAAGACGGTGTTATTCTTCAGAAAGATACACCAGAAATGCTTTACAGGAAACCGGCAGACCTGTTTGTGGCGGATTTTATAAGCAACCCTAAAATGAATTTCATTGACGGCGAAGTTATAAGGGAAAACGGCAAAGCGCATGTAAATGCCAAAGGTTTTATCCTGCCGGTGGAATCTGACCTTATCGGTGACAGAAAACATGTAAAAGTAGCTTTCAGACCGGAAGACGCTGAATTAGATCAAAACGGTGTAGCGTTCAGGATTGAAACACAGCTTCCCACAGGTCCGGCACAGATCAACAACCTTATCAATGAACACTGTACTGTAACTATGATAACCAAAAACTATATAAGGTCAAAACCGGGAGAAACAATCAAAATTGGAATAAAACCGGACTGCCATAATATTTTTGATATTGGAACGGGAAAAAGAATTTTTTAGATAAATTATTTTTCTGAAAACCGGCTAATCAGCTGTCAGCTGCTGCCGGAAAAAAACAAAGGGGAATTGAATGAAAAAAACACTGTTAATCGTATTAATCCTTCTCATCGGCTCAGCAATGCTGTTTGCCGGAGGAGCAAAGGAACAGTCAGCTTCAAAGATGGATCCTGCAATTGATGCATGGCTGAAACAGGCCCAGCTCGGTCCTTACCAGCCTGCTACTGAAAACTGGGATGAAATTATCAAGGCAGCCCAGGCAGAAGGTGAAATTGTACTTTACGCTGATACTTCCAGAATTTCTAAATTCCAGGAAGCTTTTGAAAAGGAATACGGAGTTAAAATTGTTTATTCCGATATCGGCGCCGCTGAAATCAAGGAAAAACTGAAAAAACTCCAGGATTCAAAGATTTATGAAGTAGATGTTATTACCTGCGGCGATACACCTGAGCTTTACGCTGAATTCGTGGACTTCAACAGGCTGTTCAAATATGTTCCAAGAGATGTTGAAGCAGTTATGTTCGACCAGTTCAAGAATGAAAAACTCGGCATACAGAGGCTCGGCGGTAAAATGATCGCATACAACACCGAAGTATACTCCGAATGCCCAGTAGATTCATGGTGGGACTTAACCAGACCTGAGTGGAAAGGAAAACTTATCATGAAGGACCCGATGCTCGGCGGTTCGGACATGAACAACATGGCGATGTTTATTATGCATGCCGATGAAATGGAAAAAGCGTACAAAGAAGAATTTGGCAAAAAAATTGTTTTAAGCAAAGACTGCCCCACTGCAGGACATGAGTTTATAAAACAGCTGCTTAAAAATGACATTATATTCGAGAAGGGCGGAAACGACGCAATTGAGGGAGTCGGAGCGAAAGGACAGAAGAACCCGCCTCTCGGGATAATAAGCCCGTCAAAAATGAGGGTGGCGGAAGAACAAGGACTAAATGCGGCACTTGCATGGGACGTAAAACCGTTCTCAACATTCCTGAACCAGACCGCTGTTGCAGTCCCCGTATACGCAAAGCATCCCAATGCTGCCAAGCTGTTTATCAAATATTTTTACGGTGATGAAAAAGGCGGACTTGGTTTCAAGCCCTATAACACAATCGGAAACTGGTCGATAAGAAAAGATGTTAAAGTGCCTGAGGGACAGAAACCATTTCAGGAAATCAACGCATGGAAAGAAGACGGTGACTGGCTCTACAACAACGTTATTATATTCAGGGATTTCTGGATGAAGAATATGTAATTCACTGCCCTGGATTTATCCAATATTCGGCCTGGTTAATATGATCAGGCCTTTTTCTTTTCAAGGGGAAATTATAGAAACATCCAAGGCTGGTATTGATTATGATTCACGGATATTTTGATTCTAAAAATATTGATTTCATTTTTTTTGACAAGGGAGGTACCTTAGGGTTTGTAAAGGAAAATCCTCAGAGCAGTCTGGAAAAAATCAGAAAACTGACGGATTTCCTGGGATATAAAAACACCCCGGAGGATTTCTGGAAAATACTGCAGGAAAGAAATAAAAAACTTAAAGACTGGAGCTTTGCAAACTGCTATGAGGAAACAGTTGAGGATATGTGCAGGAAGTGGCTTTTTTTTGATGCGCCGCTGGCCGATAAAATCGAGAATAACGCAGATGAGCTTGTAAAAATAAATTCGCAGATAAAGGGAGACCGCCTGATGTACCCTGAGGCGGCACCAGTTATCTGGGAGCTCAACAGAAGAGGATACAGAACAGGGCTAATCAGTAATACCGTCAGCCCCACTATGGTGCCTGAAGAACTTAAATCGGCAGATATCTGGGATGAGATGGAAGTCGTTATTCTCTCTGCGGAAGTGCGGATAAAAAAACCGGCTCCTCAAATATTTCTCATGGGATGCAGAAAAGCCGGTATTGCACCGGAAAGATGCGTCTATATCGGTGACCAGCCCAACCGTGATGTTGAAGGATCCCGCAGGGCGGGTTTCGCGGGTGTTGTTCTTTTAAAGACAGAAGCATGGGATCCTGAAAAAGACAAAGGAGAGCTAAGGGCTCCTGACGCGGTAGTGGACAGTCTTACGGAACTTCTTGATATTTTTCCATGCAGATAACAAGCTGCAAGCATATGTATATAAAATGGGAAGGACTTTTTAAGTTCTTCCCATTTTTATGGGGACTGAGGCCCCCTATTTATTTAACTCTTAAAATAATCATTTAAAATCAAGGTTTGCCTTCATCATTGAGGTTCCTTCGTAGAATTCAAGGTATTTGGCGTCCCCTTCCGGAGTCATTGTATGATCAGCGTCTCTCCACCATTTGTTGGCCAGGAAGTTCTTCTTTACCAGTTCATGCCATTCCGCTGGAACCGGAACATCTTTTGCCTCATAGCTTAACCCTTTTGGTGAAATATTATACAAAGTATATCTCATCGGGTAGCTTGTAAGAGGTGCGTTTGTAATATGATAAACCCCGTCAACATTCTGATACCTGGTAGAAATATGGTGATGTCCTGAAAGAACTGCCTTTACACCGTATTTCTTATAGAGAGCCTGGACTTCTTCCCCGTTCTCAAGCTTGAACCAGCTCCAGTAATTATGATTTGTTTTGTCCCCCTCCGCAAAGGGTACAGTTCCGTGGTGCTGCATTACTATGACGGTTTTACCCTTGTTCGCCGCAAGTGTTTTCTCAAGCCATACCATCTGGGCAGGATCTATGCTGCCGCTAAAATCAGCCATTCCTGCTACCGGGTCCCAGATCTGAAGATGTGTGGAATCAAGCGCTACAAGGACAAGGCCGTCCGCGAGTTCCCTTGAGTAATATGTCCTTCCAGGCTCCATTCCGCCGCCATACATACCTGTAAAAGTATTTGAAACAGCATATTTTGATACGCCGACTGGCTGATCTTTATCGTTGTGTCTGATCGGACTTGAATCATGGTTTCCGAGAATAACAAAATAAGGGACATTAAGCCTTGATAAAACTTCTTTTGTCTTGTCAATGTTCCAGGGTTCTGCGTCTACGGTCAGGTCGCCTGTCACGAGGACAAAATCAAGATCAGGGTCTTTATTAAATTCCTCAACAGTTTTTTCAAGTATGCTTACTGTCTTAAGACCAAGCCTGTAGCCGTCTGAATTACCCTTCTGTTCGGGAAGCACAAGGTGGATGTCTGAAATTACAGCGAATTTCAGGTTGTCAAACGCAGGAAGTTTATCCATAGCATCGCCTTTCTCCTTTCCCCCTCCTGCAAAAAGCAGGGGAACAATCATCAGAACAATTACCAGAAAAAACAATTGTTTCTTTATCATATTTTCTCCTTATTTGAATTATCCTATATTATAGAATCAGGATTTCTCTAAATACAAGAAAAATATTTTTTTCAGAAATTTTTGTTCCGGATTTAAAAAAGTAAATCAGGGCCGCCGCTATAAAGAGAACCATGCGGCAGCCGGGTATTATTCAGTATAAGTTAAAGGCCCCATTTCTCGGTCAGGTATGCCTCAATCTGGGTACGTCTTTCATCGGAAAGGGCGGTGCTGAAATAAAGCACTTCCGCGATGTCTCCGACAAAACTGTTGTTTGCTGTAAGAGAACCAAGATAAAGGCGGTTAATTGTAGGATTTGTTGCGGCGACATTGATATTGTCAACCTGCTCAGTACCGTTGAGCCATATTTTCAGCTTGTCCGCGACAACGGCCTGAGTCATATCGCAGACGGAGCTCAGCATGTTTGTCTGTCCAAAAAGGACCGGGAATGGGGAAGCGTTATATGCTGAATACTGGTAGAACCTTAGCTGCTGCCCCGGCGCCAGGTGGTATAAAACCGGAAAAGAATTTGTTCCGCCGTTCCGCGCTCCCAGGATATAGCTTGCCGCTATATAACTGTTTACCCTGAATACAATAAAAAAAGTTATTTGAGACTGTGCAACCCCGAATCCTGAGCCGGTTGTCAATGCGGTATTAAAAAGAGAATCTGTATTATCTACAAACCTTACTACCGGCCTTCCGTTTAGGCTGTCTGCTACATACCTGGGTTTGTTTGCTTCTGTAGCCTGGGCAAGGACATTCCCCACTGTACCTGAATCGGTCCAGGATGCGACAGCATCAAACGAGTTAAGCCCTGTTATTGCATCAGCCTTCAGCCAGAGCATATTGTCAGCAAGGATTTCGATATTATGTATTGTTTTTTCAGCAGTTCTTGTCTCTACATATTCATCCTTGGAGCCGTAGCACCTTACAACTGTATTTCCGGCAACTGAAGGGGCTGTATAAGTTACAGTTACCCCTTCTCCGTCAATAGTCCCTCCTGTTGTTTCCCAGTAATAGGTGTATCCGCTTTCAGGATTGCTTACCTGCAGCTGCAGCGTATTATCCGCATCAACAAAGGCATAACTTATTCCCTCAATAACAGAAATTGCCGGCGCTACCCTGTCGCTGAGAATAGCCTCATTTACACCCAGCATATCATCAGCTATTGAACACCCGAATGCGGAAATTATCCCAGCAAGTGCAAATATTATTTTTATTTTTACTGTTGTTTTTTTCATATTACGTTTGACAATGCCTCCAGTATTTTTTCATCATAAACACCTTTGTCCTCAATGAGTTTTTTAAAGGCAGTTTCCTTGTCATAAATATCGCGGTAGGAGCGCTGGGATATAAGAGACACGTAACTGTCTACGACCCTTATTACCCTTGCGATAAAAGGTATGTCCTTTTCTTTCAGGTTTTCCGGGTAGCCGCTGCCGTCCATGTTCTCATGGTGCTTTGTGATACCGTCGATAAAAATCTGTTTGTATTCCCTGTCAACAAAATGGATCATGTGGAGCCCTGATGTTGTGTGTTTTTTAACCAGTTCAAACTGCTCGTCAGTAAGTTTGGGTGAGTCGAGAAGAGCTGGATCAGTGCTTAAAAAGCCGATGTCATAAATAAGTCCAACAGCGTAATAGATCATCGATTCCCTTGTAGGCCGGCCCAGCAGCACTGATATTTTGTAGACAAGCTCAGCCGCGTTTTTTGAACAGTTTTTCCTGTGGGTAGCGCTGTCAATAGCCTCCCCGAATGCCTTGCACTGCTCAACAACAATTCTGAGTTTTTCCTTGTCATGGTCTTCAGGAGAAGGAAGCGCCCTGGCAGTGCTTTCCCCATGTTCGCCTGAGGATGTTCTGTCCTCAATCCTGTATACCGCGTCAGCTACATCGCTCATGACAGGAGAAGGGAGGGCATCGTATGACCTTACGGGAGCCATCTCTGCGTACTTCATGAATGTTTCCTGCTGCCTGCGTGAATTCCGGTAGGAAACTATGAAGAGAATTATTACAGCGGCAAGCATCGCGATAAAGATAGCGCCGATTACTACAGTAACTATAATTACAATCCGCATGTTTCCCTGCGTCTCCTTGTCCCTCATGGTTATGAAAGACTGCATTACTGTATTAATCTGTTCTTTTGAACTGCTTTCCGCTTCCATTCTTTCCTTTACTATCTGCTCCTGTATCCTTATGAAATTTTCCTGCTCAGCCCTTTTTGCGGCTTCATCCTGTTTCCTTCTGGCCGCTTCAGCTTCAAGGACCCTCTCTGTCTCCCGTTTTCTCTCGGCAAGCAGTCTTTCGCTTTCAATCTTCCGCTCCTGGGCAATCCTCTCCATTTCCTTTCTCTGCGCCTCGGCTATCCTGTCAAGCTCCTTTCTCCGCTCTTCTTCAAGGCGCGCTGTCTCCATGCGCAGTTTTTCATCCGCAGCCCTTTTAAGGTCTTCAAGTTCCTGTGTCTTTCTCTTTTCCTCTGCCATTGCCAGTTTAAGTTCTTCCTCACGCTTTACTGCAGCTATATACTCATCATTCTTCAGCTTGAGTTCATTAATCCTGGATGAGGATGCCGCAATTTGCTTGAAATAGGGGTTACCAGAAGCAAAAGCGCTGAATTTATCATTGCTGTTACTGTCAGAAAGTCCTTTAAGGTAAGAATAATAAATATTTTCAGAAAGCTCCTTCTCTTCTTCAGGAAGTGCTGCAAAACTGTCATGGCTTTTAAGGACAAACTGTATTCGGGATAGAGCCTTGTCATAATCCTTGATAAGATAAAAAGCCCTGGCCTCATCTAGATACTTTGTATATATATCCTGTCCGTATAATAATGCAGAAACTGCCAAAAAAATCAGTATAAATCTGTTACTTTTTGCCATAGTTGATCCCCGCCCCTGCAATAATCTGAAGTTTCAGGTTATTTTCAATATTGTTATCACCAAGAACAAAAGTTCCAGTCAGGTTGCTTTTCACATAGAAGTCATATTTTTTATAATCTGGAAGGTCATACTTAAGACCCAGCTGGCTGTCAAATGCGCCGTCAAAATAAGAGGTCATGAAGCTTACAAGATAAAAATCAAAAATTCCGTTTAAATAAAACCTGTCAGTAAGCTGGTAGTCCCTAAGCCCTATTCCTAAAACCGGGGAAATAAGTGATGTGATATACATGTCTTCCCCGACATCCGAAGGATAGTTATATTTTGTCTGTGTGAGGCCGAGCCTTGCATAAACCGGCAGGTCTGTGGCAAGGAATTCACTGTTCGCGGCAATTTTCCATGAAAAAACCGACGCGCTTTCCGGATATATTTCAAGAAAATATGATTCAATGGAAAGATCAAGGCCGCCGGAATAACCGGCTTTGTAATAGAAGACAGACCCGCCCAGCGATAATCCGTATCTGTAGCTTGTCTTGTTTTTATCATATACATCGCTGAAGAATCCCGATCTGTAAAGAATCAGGTCAATGGCTCCCAGTTCTCCCTTAAAAGTAAAATATCCCTTATCATTTTCAGTCCGGATATATTCTGAAACCGCCTTTTCAGCAGCAGTGTTTTTCTCTTCCTCAAGAGCCTTTGTAATCTCTTTAAGGCGCTCGTTTTCCTCTTTTATGCGCTGTTCTTCAAGAAGCCTCTGCTCCTCAGCCAGCCTTTCCTGCTCTTGTTCCTGTTTTATCCGCTCTTCCTCGCGCTTTCTCTCTTCCTCGGCAAGCCTTTTCTCTTCAGCAAGCCGCTCTTCCTCGAGCTTTCTCGCCTCCTCGGCAAGCTTTTTTTCTTCTATCAGCCTCTTTTCCTTCTCCACTTTCTCAAGCGAAATATAAAGGTCCTGGGCCTCAACATTATCCAGGTTGTTAAGAAGAACCTGATCAAGAACATTACCTGCAAAGCTGTAATTTCCGGCTATTATTGATTTTTTTACATTTTCAATAATGTAGGATTCTACCTTTTCAAATCCCTCCTGAGTGCTTTTCTCTGCAATAACAGCTTTTATCTCATCCGTATTTCCTGCTGAAAAAGCCCTGTCTATTCGGTCCTGCAATTCATCAGTATAGGAAGGCATAGCTAAGGCGGCAAGCATGATAAAAAAAACGACTTTTCTCATGTATCGATTATCGGGGATCAAACGTATAAAATTAAGTATATAATGGTAATGGAGATATTCTTATTTTTATTAAAATGTATCAATAATTATCCTGTTTATAAAACATAAAAAAGTATATATAATACCACTTAATCCTTTACCAAAGCAGCGGTTTAATGAATAACGGCGTATTTTTTGCGGTCCTGTGTTTAATTTTTTCAGGACTAAATGATTTTGTATTTAAGAAATATTCGGCAGGCATTTCCAGGTCACGCGGGATGTTTGTTTCGATGATAGGGCTTTTCTGGTTTATTTTCCTGATGATATTTTATCAAATTACAGGCAGCACCGAAGGTATTACGGCAAAAGCACTGACACTTGCAATACTGCCAGCATTATTTATCTTTCTTTCAAATATCCTGCTTATCGAGAGCATGACAGTGCTCGACGCAAGCACCGGGTCAACAATTTACAGGCTTAACACAATACTTGTCGTCATACTTTCAATAATGCTTCTCAATGAAAAAATTAGACTTATTAATATAGCCGGTATAATAATATCAATTATCGCAGTCCTTTTCCTTTTTGAAAGAAAAAAGACAGCTGCAGGCAACAGGTTTATCCTGTATCTCATTATCGGGATAGCCGCCTCACTTTTCAGGTCATTATACGCTGTTTCATCAAAATATCTTATTTCAGGGGGAACTGAGAAAAAGGCAATCATAATCATGAGCGCTTTATTCTGGTTTGCAGGCGGAGCTGTATATTCATTTTTCCGTGAAAAAAATACCAGGATTACATTAATCAGCTTCAAATATTCACTAATCTCCGGATTATTTATTTTTTTGATTGTGATTTCTCTATTCCATGCAATAGAGAGCGCGAATATAAGTATTGTTATTCCTATATCAAACATGGGATTTCTTATTACATATATTCTCGCTATTGCCGCCGGAATTGAGAAACTTACACTCAGGAAAGTATCAGCTCTCATGATGTCGGTCCTTGCAATAGTCATGCTGTCAATGTAAGTGAAACTGCAAGTTATTAACCTGATAATAACCGGTTGCCTCCTGTTTACATAATGCCGCATCCGGCTATACACTTGAGACATGCTCGAAGCAGCAAATCTATCCGCATCATACCCCGGGATCTCCTTATTCACCGGTTTAAGCCTCAGTTTAACGAGGGGAGAAACAGCCGCGGTCCTGGGACCTAACGGCTGCGGTAAATCAACACTTCTCTCCCTGTTAACAGCGCAGAAAAAGCCCCTTGCAGGGAGTGTCAGGCTTTCAGGCAGGATTATTGAAAAAGGAGATAAAAGGGTCGGCTGTATTCTGCAGACCTACGGCATTTTTCCATGGCTTACAGTTGAGAAAAACATAAGGATCCCTCTTGAGATATCCGGGCTTGAAGAAAAAGAAATCAGGAAGAAGGTATCCGGTATAATGAGGGATTTTTCCATAAACAGCCTTAAAGAACGCTACCCGTCATCCCTTTCGGGCGGGGAAAAACAGAAAACCGCGCTTGCGAGAACAATGGCATCAGACCCGGAGCTTCTCCTGATGGATGAGCCGTTCTCAGCTATAGACGCGCTTACAAGGGAAGAGCTTCAGGACTTTTTAAAAGATCTTTTAAAGGGAAAGAAGATAACAACACTTATTGTAACCCACAGCATTGAAGAAGCCGTATACCTTGCAGATACAATTTATATTATGGGGAAAAAACCATCTGAAGGATTTGTTTCAGCCTACCGCTCAGGACAGGATTTCACCGACAGAAAGGACCCGGCATTTTTTTCACATATTAACAATATAAGACTCATTATGGAGAGTACCAGGTGAGATGGTTTTACTGCAATTTCTCAAAGTTTTTAACCGGTTCACTGATAATATTCTTCACCTGGCAGATAATCTCCATGACAGGAGCCGGTATTTTTCTTCCATCCCCTGCCGGTGTAATAATAAGACTTATAGAGATATTCCCTTCTGTTCTTTTAAGACATACAGCGGCAAGCTTTCTGAGAACTATTGTTCCTGTTTTACTCGCTTCAATCCTCGCATACCCTGCAGGAGTTGTTTCCGGTCTTAGCCGGAAAGGTGATTTTATTATCTCACCCCTGTCCTATCTTCTGTATCCTGTGCCGAAGATCGCTCTCCTTCCCCTGTTTCTCCTCCTTTTCGGGCTTGGGGAACTCTCGCGCATACTGATAGTTTTCTCAGTAATATTTTTCCAGGTGCTTTTATCTGTACGCGACAGCGTAAAAAGTATTGAAAAAGAATACTTCACATCAATTTCCATTCTGGGCGGGAGATTCTTACATGCTTTCCGCTATGTAATCTGGCCCCACACTCTTCCCCGTTTCATCTCTTCTGTCCGGATATCCGCGGCAACATCGCTTAGCGTGTTATTTTTCGCCGAAACTTTCGGCACAGACAGGGGGCTCGGGTTCTTTATTATGGATTCGTGGGTAAGGGTCGCGTACAAGGATATGGCGTCTGGAATCCTGTGCATTTCACTTCTCGGGCTTGCTTTTTTTTATTCGCTTGATGCTGCTGAAAAATACTTCTGCCCCTGGATAACAGGCAATAACAGCGAAAACAGGTAAAAAGAAAAAGGTAAGTCAGCCGATAACAAATTTTTACTGTTTAAAAATTTTATTTGCTGAATAAAATTACACCATGATATAATTTCAGTCTGAGGATATTCAGAATTATGTATAAATTATACCGGTTCCTTCCTCTTTTTGTATCGTTATCTTTAATCACAGGGTGTCTGAGCGGCCCCGGCGCAGGAAAGTCTTCAATTTCACAGCCGCCGCAGATAGGCGCGGTTAACAGGCTCGACAGGAACGGGCTTTCAGTTACTGTTCCTGAAGGCTGGCTTTTTTCATACCGGGAAATGCCTGGCGCCTGGGCAGGTTTTTATACTTCAGACAGCAATATTAATGGGATTATTGAAACCTGCTCAAGTAAAATAAGCCGGGAAAAACCAGGTATTACGGAACTGTTTAAGAGCAGCCCGGTTCAGAACAAAACCATTATAAAGGAACTGAACTGGGTCCTGACTAAAGGTGATAGTCAATCAGAATCACATGTTTATATAACTCAGCCTCCCGCCGGTATAAAAAGCGAATTATACTGCGTGCAGCTTACCGGAACTGCAGTTACAGGGCTATGGCTTTCAAGCAAAAATATGCCGCTTGAGGATTTATTGCCCATTGCATACGCTGTTTCTGTAAAAATCGAAGACACGCCTTTGATTACACAGCAAAGAATAATTGACAGGCATTTCAGCATTTTCAGTCAGGACGGCAAATGGATGTGGCATGACGATATACACGGCGGATGCATATTTACACTTACTACGGGCGAATTCCCTATCAGCATAAGCATCCAGGATGATGATGACGGGGATATCTTTAAATCATTATCAAAAGAAGCAGCCGGGTCATCAGGAAAACAGATTTTTATCGGCAACAGGCTGCTCGAAGCAGAGTCAATGGAATCAATACTTGATACATCCGCAAGTGTTTATTTAAGAGTCAAACCCGGAAAAAGCTATTATTTAATAACAGTGACCTCGGTACCGGGTTCAACAGAGGATCCTTCAGGACTGCTGGAACTGAAAGAGGTAAAAGATTTCTTTGCATATAACGCTGTTTTTTAAATGGTTCAGGAGATAAAGATGAAAATAAGGATCCTGTTTCTATTACTAATTGTTATCCCGCCGCTTCAGAATGTATTCAGCCAGAGCCCGAAACCGCGTGTAGCGGTATCTGTACCTGTCAATAATATGGGTGATGAACAGTACGATACTTTATGTACAGTAATTCAGGACACAATATTACTGTCCCTGAAAATTATTGACAAATATGACGCTATCCCGATTCCGCTGGAAGACAGGCGCTCCCCTTCTGTTATTGCTGCTGAAGATAATATTGACACAATTATTTTCGGTGAGACCTCAGTCGAACAGGGATACGCCTGCGTTATGAAACTTTCAGTTTTCGATAAAGCTAAAAATATGACAGTCCTGGATAAAGAGGAAACCGCGGAAACAGTTCTTGATATTTTTGACGCATCAGACAGCATAACCGCCTCGCTTCTTGAGGCGTTCAGCGGGGTCCATATAGCATACGGGACACTGTCAGTTGATTTTGAAGACACCGGCGTGTACCAGATACTTCTAAACGGGGAGCCGATAGGATCAAGTTTCACATCACTGCCTAAAATTTTAATCGGCAAATATAAGGTAGAAGTACTTCAGGCAGGAGCTCTTGAATATATTCAGGTATTTGAAGATATGGTAGAGATCAGGGAGAACAGGACCACAAGAATAACTATCGCAGCACCGCCGATAAGCGATTTTGAAGTTGAGCAATTTTCAGATATAGACCGCTTTGTGCTGGAGAACTGGTATAAAAGCGATTACAGGGGAAGAATTGAAACCAGGCTTTCAGAAGCGGAATTATCCGCATCCGGCCGGTCTGGAAAGGACTACCGGATTCTTAAGACAAAGTATTCAATATTTACCAGGTTATTTGAAAACAGGATCTCACCTGAAAAGGCTTTTTCAGAAAACAAGCCGGCTTTTGACAGGAAAACATATGATTCACTGCTTAATGGGAATCTCAGGGAAACACCGCCTGAAGGTTATGCTTTCCCGCCGGGTACAGCAGCTGTTCTGTCTGAAAAACAGAGAATACTTGAGAAACAAATGATGGAATCGGGGAAGATTCCTCTGGTCCGGCCGGGAGACATAATTATTGACGGTAAATGCGGCGACTGGACTGCGATTCCTGTATTGGCTGAAGACGAGACCGGAGATTCTGTTTCAGGGACCGCGGGAGACATATCCCTGGTGCAGATGGCAATGGATGATCAATATTTATATATGCATATTGGGACAGGACTGGATCAGCCCAGGAACACCGAAGGTCTCTGGTACCAGGTATTTATTACTGTTCCAGGCGGTAATATGAATTTCATCTGCGGGGTAAGGAACGGGTCCTGGCATGCCATTTCAAGTAAATGGGAAAGTGAGACCAGGACGTCAACACAACTGTTTTCAGGCATAATGAAAAAAGGTGATAACTTTATTGAGTGCAGGTACCTTCTGTCAGATATCTATAAATACCTTGAAAAGGACAAAAAATATTTCGCCATGGCCCAGTCCGGTATTAATTCCGGAAGACAGCAGGATATTGCCTATTTTAAATCAGATGACCAGTCAGTCTCATTTATATCATTCTGATATCAGAATAAAAGTCACTCCGCAAATACCTGTACTGCTGCCCTGCTGTAGCTTATCCCTTTTTTAATGAGATTTTTATCTTCAAGCCATTCTCTTACACTGGTGAATTCTTTTTCAGAAGGGAGGGCCGCTTTCGTATAAGCAGGTAGAGTGATCACACCCCTTACCGCTTCGGGAAACCCGCATTCCTTGACAAGAAAATCATCAATAGAGCCGTGAGCGGCACCTGTAAGATGTTCGGCTGCCATGTTATACGCTTTATAAAACTTTTTAACAGCATCTGCCTTTTCTGAAAGTGAGGCAGAAGAGAAGATCATCACACCTGGGTTTATTCCCAGACGGTCGGAACTGTCTATGATTACAGCGCCAGACCCTCCTGATACGGCGGCAGATGCAAGGGGCTCAGGCAGTGTAGCAGCCGGGATTTTTCCCGCTTTAAGCATTTCAAGACGCACCGGTATCTGGGGTATTACGGTTTTACCGTAACTGCCTGATTCAAGCCCCGCAGATACTGCAAACCTGTCTGTACAGTATTCGATAACAGTGTTTAAGGAGACTGCCACACTTTTTCCTTTTATGTCGCTGATTTTTTTTATTCCTGAATTACCTGATGCGACAAGTTTGTACGACCCGTTTGTAAGCGAGGTAATCCCGACATCAAATCCGCCATTAATCGCAAGAAGCGCTGCAAGGATATCAGATACTGCGCCGTCAAGATTTCCGGTCTGAAATGCGGTGTCACGGTTTACAGGGCTTGTGAATTTCTCAATTTTTACACTTACCCCTGTTTTTTCAAAATATCCTTCCTTTTCTGCAAGAAGCAGAGGAATTGAATCAAGATCAGGAAGCACGCCGATTATCAGATCAGCCCTGTTTTCAGAAAAAACCGTTCCCGGCAATAAAAAAAGATATATTATAAATATCAGTTTAAAAACATATTTCACTTTTGTACTGTTATTCATTTTCACTCCATTCCTTATAGTTTTTCGTTAAAATTCCGAACGGTTCAAGAATTCTGGAAGAGAAGTTTTCCGCAAGTTCACCTATGGTTTCAGGTTTACTGTAAAAAGACGGCATTGCAGGATATATAACGGCCCCGGCTTCGCAGAGCGAGGTAAGATTTTTAAGATGCACGAGGTTAAGAGGAGTTTCCCTGACGGCAAGAACAAGCGGCCTCTTTTCTTTCAGGCAGACATCCGCAGTCCTTTCAATAAGAGCGCTGCCGCTGCAGGAGGCGATTCTTCCTGCGCAGGCCATTGTACAGGGGATGATTATCATCCCCTCCGTCCTGAAAGACCCGCTTGCAATTGAAGAGAACATATTACTGTTTTCATGGTGAATTATCCGGCCCGGCAGATTATCGCTTTTTATCCGTTTATCGAGTCTCTCTGCCAAATCAGGCAAGCTTTCTTTTGTTTCATATAACATAACTTTTTTAGCGGTATCTGAAAAAACCAGGTGTATTTCAATATCAGCCTGCATAAGGGCTTCTATAAGCTTTACCGCGTATATGCTTCCGCTTGCCCCTGTTACCGCCGCTATAATTCTTCTCATAATCCTCTCCATCGTGCATAAGCATCTGCCGTTACTGCAATCAGTAATACAACTCCGACTATCCTGCTTACTGTATAGGCCGCAAAATTGACCCTGCTGAAAGAAGTAACAACTGTATGCAGATGCTGAAAAACAAACAGGAAGCCGATAACGGCAATTCCTGAATAATAAATTATTCCGCTTTTCATAATAAATCCTTCAAGGAGCAGCATGGCAATAGTGAATATATGAAGCAGTACTGCAAGCACATAAGATATTTTTACGCCGAACACCGCAGGAATGGAATAAAGGTTTACCTTCCTGTCATGGCTTTCATCCTGAATTGAATAAATTATATCAAACCCGGCTACCCATGCGCCGTTTGCGAAAACAAGTGGAAACATCTGCCATTCGAAAGCGCCTGTTATACCAAGCCACCCCCCGGCGGATGCGCACGCACAGGCTGCCCCCAGGAAAAAATGGCACATCCATGTAAAACGCTTTGTATAGGAATACAGTATCATCAGGGCACCGGCTAACGGAGTAAGGATGAGGCAAATGGGAGGCAGCATTGCGGCGCCCAGCATAAAAACAGCAAAGAAGAAAACAGAAACAGATAAAGCTTCCCTGACCGATATCTCGCCGGAAGGGATATGGCGCGATGAAGTTCTGGGATTCTCAGCATCTATCTTTCTGTCTACAATACGGTTTACGGCATTCGCAAAATTCCTGGCCCCGAAAAAAGCAGTCATGATCCAGATAAAATTAATTAACCCTGGAATACCGCGGGAAGCAAAAAAGGACGCAGCTACAGCGAAAGACGCTGAGAATATCGAGTGTGAAAACATAACAAGAGAACTGTAAGCTGTAATCTTTTTTAAGCTGCCCTTAATAGCGCTGTAAATAGCTGACTCTGCCATCATTCTTTCTCCGTTGATTCCCTGTCAGCCGCCAGACCGTATTCGTTCCATTTTGAAGTAACTATTTTTTTTATTTCATCATCCATAATAATCTCATCCGGCCATGGTCTCGGATGTCCTTCCTCGGGCCGTTTGACTGTGGCGTCAATACCTATCCTGTTTCCGAAATGGGGGTACGGGGATGAGTGGTCAAGCGCGTCAAGCGGGCCTCTTGAAATAATTATATCCCTCCCCCAGTCAATATTGTTAAATACTTTCCATGTGACAGCAGAATAATCATGGGGAGAAATATTTCTGTCCACAATTACTATCATTTTTGTATACATCATCTGCCCGAGCCCCCAGACATTATTCATTACCTTGAATGCCTGGCCGGGATATTTTTTGTCAATTGAAATGATTACGCAGTTATGAAAAACCCCTTCAAGGGGGAAATCAATATCAATAATTTCAGGACACTGCATTTTAAGCAGCGGAAGAAAAATCCTCTCAGTCGCTTTCCCGATATAACAGTCCTCCATTGGAGGCCTGCCGACTATGGTTGCCGGGTAAACAGGGGTTTTCTTCCTTGTGAGCTTTGTAATATGAAAAACCGGGTAGTAATCAGCCAGGGAATAATACCCTGTATGGTCCCCGAACGGTCCCTCAAGAACCGGCGCCTCATCAATATCAATAAATCCCTCAAGAATAAATTCCGATGAGGCGGGGACCAGGATATCACTTTCAAGTGATTTAACCATTGAGATCGGCGCTTTTCTGATAAAACCGGCAAATAATGCTTCATCCACAAATTCAGGAAGAGGCGCTGTAGCCGCATAAATTACAGCGGGGTCACAGCCTATTGCAACAGAAACAGGCATTTTTCCGCCGATTTTTTTATATTTTTCATAGATTCTTCTGCCGTCCTTATGGAGATGCCAGTGCATGGCAGTGCTTGTATTATCAAGTACCTGCATTCTGTACATACCCATATTCTGCATGCCGGTTTCAGGATCACGGGTAATTACAACCGGGAGTGTTATAAATCTTCCGCTGTCGCCCGGCCAGCATTTCAGTACCGGCAGTGATGACAAATCGCACTCCTCAACTATTTCCTGGCATGCTCCCCGGCTCTTTGTAACCGGGAAGACCATGGCAAGACGGGCAAGACGGGGTACAGCTTTTATTTTATCAAAAAGAGTTGCATATCCTGAAAGATCAATAATATCGCCGATTTCTGCGGCTACATCATCAGGAGAAGAAGACCCGAGGGCAATAGCCATCCGTTCGGATGAGCCGAAACCGTTTATAAAAAGAGGATAATCAGAACCTTTGACATTTTCAAAGAGTAAAGCAGGCCCGTTTTGTTTCATTACCCGGTCCGCTATCTCGGTAATTTCAAGTTCAGCAGAGACCGATGTCCTTATACGGACAAGTTCCCCTTTTTCTTCAAGCTTTTTTATAAAATCCTGCAAGCCGGTAAAAGCCATGGTATTTTCTCCTGAATTGAACATTATATATTGGGCATTATATATTGGAGATTTGTTTTATTCCATGATACCGGTAGGATATTAAAAACAAAAATCCGGAATTATCCTCATATTTCGGATAATTCCGGACCTTACAGTAATGTGAATCGGACCTATGATCCGGCGACTGTAGTCTGTGTGTCTTTTGCAAGCGCGTTTGTAAGCCTGTCAATAACAATCGCCAGAAGTACAATGCTCACCCCGGCTTCAAAACCTCTTCCCACTTCAATTCTGTTGATTGAAAGAAGGACCTCCATTCCTAGCCCTTTGGCGCCGATCATTGAACCTACGACAACCATGGCAAGAGCCATCATTGTTGTCTGGTTGATGCCGACCATAATGGAAGGACGGGCCAGCGGAAGCTGTACATCGAACAGGATCTGCCACCTGCTTGAACCGAACGCTTTTGCCGCCTCAACTACATCTTCCGGCACTCCCCGTATTCCGACACAGGTCAGCCGTATTACAGGCGGTACCGCGTAAATAAAGGTAGCGAAAGCTGCCGGGACTTTTCCGAGGCCGAACAACATAAGGGCCGGGATAAGGTATACAAAACTTGGGAGGGTCTGCATTGCGTCAAGAATCGGCCTGATTATTGCTTCCACAGTCCTGCTCCATGCCATGATAATGCCTATAGGTATTCCTATAATAAGCGCTGTTATAACAGATGTAATTACTATTGACAGTGTCATCATCGCAAGGTCCCAGTAACCGAAGCTGCCGATTATCATGAGTAAAAGAGAGAATAATATCCCTTTCCATACAGAGGATAAGATCTTCCACCCGAGAAATCCGACAGCTATAACGATTACAAACCAGGGTATTGCCAGAAAAACCCTTTCAACCGACATAAGCATTACAAGACTTATTTCCCCGATCAGATCAAAAAAACCGCCGAAATTCTCAAGCACGGCTTCCATGATCCTGTCTATCCATTTTGCCATCGGTATACTTAGTATTTCAGGAAATTCAAACATCTTCTTCATCCTCCTTCTGAGACATGGCATCAAGAATCATTCTCGGCCTTATCTCTCCAAGAAATCTTCCCTTTTCATCAACAACAGCAACGGAATAGGAAGTGTTTGTCGCTACAGGAAAAAGTTCCTCAAGCGTTGTATCAATTGTACAGCGCGCAATATCTGTATCAAGACTGTCGCCGAATTCGCTACCCCCTTCCTTTAATACCTTATCAAGCGCATTGATTGTCGCAATCCCCAG
The DNA here is from genome assembly GCA_024233785.1 of Spirochaetales bacterium. Classification (GTDB taxonomy): domain Bacteria; phylum Spirochaetota; class Spirochaetia; order CADAEX01; family CADAEX01; genus JACKPD01. The sequence continues at coordinate 106,312 of JACKPD010000007.1, forward strand.
AAGTTCCCTTTTTTTGGAAATAACAAAAGCTGATTCCCTTTTAGAGCTTCTTAAGAGGTGACGGGCTGTTTTCGGCCCTTCCCATCTGTATAGAAGGACATCAGGTTCTTCCATTATGAGCCCTGCAGTTATAATCTTTGCGGGAGACGCATCCTTAACAAACTCTTTTACATAATCATCCGCCGGGTTTGTAACAACCTCTTCAGGCGTTCCTATCTGAACTACTGAACCGCCTTTCATTATTGCAATCCTGCTTCCGAGCTTTAAGGCTTCATGAAGGTCGTGTGTAACAAATATTATTGTTTTCTTAACAGTATCCTGAAGCTCTACAAGCTCATCCTGCATCTGCCTCCTTATAAGGGGGTCAAGACCGCTGAACGGTTCATCCATAAGCAGTATTTCAGGATCAGTTGCAAGCGCACGCGCAATCCCGACCCGCTGCTGCATTCCGCCGCTTAAATTACCCGGATAATAACTCTCCCAGCCCTTAAGGCCGACAGTCTCAAGAGCAGTCTGCGCCTTTTCAAGCCTATCCTTCTCTTTCATACCCTGTATTTTAAGGCCGTAAGCGGCGTTTTCAAGCACAGTCTTGTGAGGCAGCAGTGCATAATTCTGAAAAACCATTGAAGCCTTATGCCGTCTGAATTCCATCAGCCCTTGTTTGTCAAGTTTTATTACGTCACTTCCTGAAACAGTAATACTGCCTTTGGTTGGTTCTATAAGCCGTATAAGCGTTCTTATAAGTGTTGATTTCCCGCTTCCGGAGAGGCCCATAATAACAAAAAACTCTCCTCTCCCAATATCCATGGAAACGTCCCGAAGCGCGGCTACACATCCGCTTTTCTTAAGCTTGTCATCATTTTTTGTGGTTTTCATCTGTTCCCATGAGATGTCTTTGGGCTTCTGCCCAAAGACTTTCCAGAGGTTTTTAATGGAGACTATTTGGTCCATTTCACTCATATTGTTTTTTTCCTTATTCTGTAATGTTATCCTATAATGAAGCCAAAGCTTTTTTCACCTTTTCATGTATTTCTTTGGGTACCCATTTGGACCATCTGGCTTCCTTGTTTTTCAGGAACCACATTGCAGCTTCATCTGTTGTATAATCCTTATCTTTCATGATTGATAAAAACTCGTTGTTTTCAGGTGTCGTAGTTTCATATTTTGTCAGAAACTCAACAATTTCAGGAGCTTTCTTTTTAACTGACGGATTTATAAGTATATTGACTTTTGCGGGCGGCCATTCCGAACCTTTAAGGAGTGTCATATCAATAGAACCAAGTACCCATGTAGGGGCCCAGTAATATCCGACCCATGGCTCACCCTTTTTATAGGCTGCGATCATTGAACCTGAAAGTGCGGCGTCAGATCCTGGAAGAAAAGCATTAAAGGTTTTATCAAGACCGAGTTTTACCATTTTTTCCTGTCCGGTTTTCGTCGCTCCCCAGCCCGGAGGACCTACAAAAAGCCTTCCCTTTGACGGATTTTCGGGGTCCTTAAAAAGTTCCCAGTACTTGGGCAGCATTTCTACTGACGTAAGATCGGGCGCAGAAGCCTTTATACCCCTCTTGGCATCTCCCTTTATCATATATGTAGGAACATACCACCCCTGTTCGCTGTCCGGATAATTCGGGCCAAGATCAATAATACTGCCGGCTTTAACGCCTTTATCATAAACTTCCTGAACGTTATCAGACCATGACTCCATGTTTACTTCAATATCTCCCTGCATCATTCCCTGGTAAATAGTAATTGTCTCACCAGGTGTATATTCCGGGGTATAGCCGTATCCGTGCTCAATTATAAATCCCGCGATCCTGTTGTGAACCTTGACACTGTCCCAGCTTACATCGCCGAAAA
>JACKPD010000008.1 GCA_024233785.1 Spirochaetales bacterium
GGAATCCAGGTGCTTGAAGCAATCAAAGAGATTAATGATATTACTGTCAAAGTTAAGGACGGATCTGTCCGGATGCTTACCGGAAGCAGGGAAGTGCTTGATGAGATGAAAAGGGTCTCCGGAGTGACACAGGAGATAACAAACAGCATGAATGAGATGTCTGTAGGTACAGAAGAAATAAATCTTGCTGTAAATCAGGTAAATGAAATCAGCAGAAAAAATATGGAAAGCATAAACACGCTTATGGGTGAAGTGGGGCGTTTTAAAATAGAATAATAAAAGAAGTTTATATAGGCAGATCGGCAGGCATTTATATGTATTCCTCCTGGAGGAATCATGGTACCATCGGAAATCCGATGGCATAATTCAATTTCATCAAAAAAAAAGGAGTAATTTAAAATATTAAATTACTCCGATTACAAAAAGCAGAACTGCAATACATAATAATCCGAACATGCTCATATAAATATTAATTTTTGCCATATTTTCCTCCTTTATTCAAATACAGTTTACAATAATCAGGGATTGTTAAAGTATTGTTCAAATTGTGTTATTATTGCATTAAATAGTAATTTTATTATTCTTTTTTGCGGTTAATCCGCTTTTATTATAATCTGTATTGTAATCATCTGCAAGGTTCTGCAGTGTTATACTATCCATATAATCGTTAATCAGGGTGTTCAGGTTTTTCCAGAAGGAATAGGTTCCGCAGTTTTTAATTATTCTCCCTGAACCGGAAGGCGCTTCCTCCTTGGCTTCTGCTTTTTGACATCCGGTGCATTGAACCGTTTCCAGAGGCCCTTCGAGAGAACGGAGAATCTCACCGGCTGTTATCTTATCAGCAGGTCTGTTTATTTCGAATCCGCCGTATGCTCCTCGTACTGCTTTTAAAAGACCTGCTTTCCTGAGGCTTGAAAACACCTGTTCAAGATATGCTTCAGATATATTCTGTCTTTCAGCGATTGATTTTATACTGACAGGTTTTCCGCTGTTGTTAATTGCAATATCTACCATTGCACGCAGACCGTATCTTCCCTTTGTCGATATTTTCAATGAAATTACCTGTTTCCCTAGTTGATATCGCTGAGATTATATGGTGTTTCCTGGTAAACATAGTAGTTCAGCCAGTTTGAAAACAGAAGATTTGCCTGGCTTCTCCATCTTACAACAGGAGTTAAATCAGGGTTGTCATCCGGGTAGTAGTTTTCAGGTACTGCAATTTTTAATCCTTTTGCGATATCCCTGTCATATTCAGCTTTAAGTGTTAGAGGATCATATTCAGCATGCCCTGTAACAAAAATATTCCGCCCGTTTTTTGATGCGGCAATATAAACTCCTGCTGCATCAGATTCAGAAAGTATTTCAAGTTCTTCATTTTTTTCAATATCCTCCCTTTTTACTTCAGTATGCCGTGAATGGGGAGCAAAAAAAACATCATCAAAACCTCTCAGCAGCTTGGTATGTTTAATATTAACATTGTGTCTGAATACTCCAAACATTTTGTTCTCAAGAGGATATTTAGGTATATTGTAGTGATAAAAAAGGCCTGCCTGCGCGGCCCAGCATATATGCAGGGTTGAAAAAACATTGTGTTTTGTCCATTCCATTACCTCTTTCAGCTCATCCCAGTATTCAACTTCTTCAAAATCAAGCTGTTCTACAGGGGCTCCTGTTATTATCATTCCGTCAAGCTTTTCATGTCTGATTTCACCAAAGGTTTTATAGAATTCGTTCAGATGATCGGATGAGGTGTTTTTGCTTTGGTAAGACTCAGTCTGAAGTAGAACAGCTTCTATCTGAAGAGGTGTATTTCCAAGCAGCCTCATCAGCTGTGTTTCTGTAGTTATTTTTGTGGGCATAAGATTCAGAATACCTATTTTGAGAGGACGAATGTCCTGATGGGAAGCCCTGTCTTCCGTCATTATAAAGATGTTTTCACTGTTTAGTATTTCCCGGGCAGGCAGATTATCAGGTATTTTAATAGGCATATTTAACCCCTTTTAAACTTATTTATTGTTTAGCTATTGTGATAAACATAAGTAATATGATCAGATTAGTCAAGATTAAGCAGCTTACAGCTCAATGTCCAGAATTGGGTATCGTATTAAAACTGTTTTTATGTTATTATCCTCCTGATCATACAGGCGCGGGCTGCCGGCAGCAGATTTACAGGATTCATACCCTGAATTTCCGGTAAAGGTGAAGCGCCGCTTTCTTTTCCGCAAAAACTACTTCCGGGAGAAAAAATTGAAAAAAATATTTTCCGTATACACTTACCTGTTTCTTATAGCGGTGATTATTTCACCGTTCTTACTGTCCTGTACAAACAGGAATGAAAAGTTTATAGAAGAATTTAACGCTGTCATGACTGACAGCAAGGGTGAAGCACTTATTCCCGCTCTTGAAGAACTTGACAAAAAATATCCTGACCGTCTCAGGACAAAAATAAATCTTGCCGCATCCTATCTTGATATTGGGGATGAGGAGAAGGCTGCTGCCATTCTTGAAAAAGGGCTTTCTGCTGCGGAAAAAAGTAAAAACGGCGAAGAAAAGTATATTTTTTATGCAAACTACGCAGAATATATGCTTCAGAAAGAGAAATTCAGTGAATGTATAGAATACGGACAAAAAGCTCTTGAAATAGGGGAGGCCGACCCGCTGGGAGCTTCAATCAGCCTTGCGCAGGCTTATGCCGCGGAAAAAAAATACAGCGATTCACTGAATTATTTCAGAAATGCCTGGAAAAACAATGTCAACCTTTTTTCCGAAAATGACCTTGTTACATTCATCTCACTGCTTGGCGTTTCGCAGAACGGAGAGGAAGACCTTGTTTTAGTTATTTCACTTATTGATGAAATGAGAGTGAGAAAACCGGATCTGCAGGGATCAGGGATAAAACAGGCTGAAATACTTGAACAGGCCGGCGCGCCGTTATCTGCCCTTGTTGCGGCTTTCTCGGAGCTTGAAAGGTCGCTTTACGACGGTACTATGTCAAGGGAGCAGGTAATCCAGACAATTGAATTCCTCAAGACAAATATAAACGCCAATGAGGCGGAAGAAAAAGCAGAGTCCATGAAAATGGCAGAAGGCTATAAATATTTCACACTTGGACAATGGGGTCTTGCGGAATCTGTTTTTGCAGAGCTTAAACCTGAGATTCCTATAGTTTTTTACGCTTATCTCAGGCTTTCTTCAATGCTTCAGACCGGTCTTGGTACAGATGAACTTCTTTCACAGTACGCCGCTATAGAAAGGAATTTCACCGGAATCCAGGGATATTATTACCATTTCTGGAACGGGATGAAAAAAGGATCAGGAACCTATGATGCAGCATCAGCTTCAAATGTGCTTAAAAACTGTATTTTAACCGCGCCGCTTTCTCCCTATGCGCTTGAATCAAGACTGGAACTGGCAAGCCTTAACGGAATTAAAAACGGGCAGGACATCCTCCTTGTTGAAGAGGTATTTTATTATCTAAACAGTGTAATGGAAGGAGCTTCACCTGAAATTCTTGAACCTGCCGCAGTGATGCTTGAAATGGATGATAATATATTTATAAGCGATGCCATGCTTCTTCTTAAGGAAGCATTCAAGGAAGAGAAAATTTCCCAATGGTTTACCGCAAGGGCGGAAAAAGGCGGCGCAAAACTGAAAGAAAGGATTTTATCCCTTAATTCCTGATATTAATACTTGGCTCTGTTATTGCAGCCTGCCTGAATTACATCCTGAACTTCCGCACAGGATGTACAGGATGCTGCACAGACAGGCAGAAACAGCAGCGAACCGGCTATTCCCGCGGATAACGTTACTGAGAGAGGCATGAAGAAATTGCCTTCACCGCATCCTGCTGCGGCAAGGGGCAGTGTGCTGAGAAGTGTTGTTGCCGAAGCCATCAAGACAGGTTTAAAGATATCTGAAAGTCTCTCTGCAATTTGACAGGGAGACGGCAATAGGCCTTTCCCCGGTATATCGGACGGCGGCAGTAGTATTATCATATTGTTTACTGAAATTCCCGCTGTAAGCAGAAGTCCTGAAAATGAGATTATTGAAAAAGGGATATTGAATAATTTTAAAATTATCAGCGGAATTAAAAGGGATGATGGTATCTGAAATATTATCAACGCAGGGACATAATACGATTCAAAATAAACCGCAAGCACAATATAGATAAACAATAACGAAGCTCCGGCAAGGTGAACCAATTCTTTACAGCTGCTTTTAAGCTTTCTATATTCACTTCCCGCATCAGCCCTGTATCCCTCTTTAAATACAGTATCCTGCAATATTTTATCAATCTCATTTCTCCTCCCTTTTATTACAGATATTGCAAGACATCTCTGTCTGTTTTTATGGTATATCCTACCGGGAGCCTCATCCTTAACAAAGGATGCTATATTTCTTATTTGAATGATATTCCCTTTTCTGTTTTTTAACGACATGTCCATTATCTCTTCAATTCCCCGGTTTTCTGTACAGTAAATACCGAATCTTATATCAGTTTCAGTGTCTTCTTCATAATATTTCGATATTACAGGAGAGTTGAGAGACATATAAAGGTAGTTAAATACTTCTTCCGGAGTAATAGATAATAATGAGCACTTTGCGGTATCAAGTATAATACTGTAAACCGGTACCGGCGACTTGAAATGGTAAATGATTTCACTATCAGGACTGGCGCATTTTATAATCTCAGCCAGATTTTCTGCCGCGGATGCAGTCCCTGATAAATCCTCGCCATATATGTCAATATCATAGCTGTTTCTTATTTCATTGCTGCCGGGAAAATAACAGAAGGCAGAATTAATCTTTCCGCTTAGCTCCAGTATCCTTTTTTTTAACAGTTCCCTTTCTCTGGCAGAGCTTAATTTAATATCGAATCCTGCTTTTCCGCTTTCGTACCTTGAAGTTACATCCATGCAGTTTAATTTCAGCAGTTCCAATTCCAATTCCACTGCAGTATTTTTTATGTGGCTGAAGTTAATACCACTTTTATATTCCAGTATAAATGAAAGCTTTTTTCCTTCATCAAGGCTGAAAAAGATAAAATCATGATTTTTAATTATCAGAAATTCTATTGCGGATATAATAATAAAGATGGTGATGATATATTTTTTATGACTGTGTGCAAAAAAAAATACTTCTTTAATAATTCTGCTGTAAATATCCTTATTATCCCTGTTAACAAAAATTCTGTTTTTTTCGGGTAAAAAAGAAGGCATAAAAATAAACGTATATACAAGCGACCCTGTAAGCCCTGCCGCTATGATGAGGGCAAGCGGCATAAACATATTTTTAATTCTTTCCTGCGCAAAGAAAAGGGGTAAAAATACAACTGCAGTTGTAAGTGCGGAAAATAACAAAGGGCTTGATAATTTACGGTTTAGGGAGCATCTGCCGAACGGTGATTTTTTATAGCTGTCAATGTATATGATTGCGTTATCTATTGATAAGCCTGTACAGACAGCTATTCCGGCAAGTGTTATTATATTGATTTCAAATCCGCTCACTGCGGCGGCGGCAGCAGCTGTTACAGCGGAAAAAACCGGATTTGCCGACGCAAGCATAGATAATTTTATGTCTCTGATAAAAATGAATGTTGTCAGAATGACAAATACTATTCCAGCCAATACTGATACTGCAGTTTCAGAAAGGGCTTTTTCTATTTCTCTTCCCCTGCTGAACAGAAGTGTTCCTCCTGTCTGATGTGTCTTCTTTTCAAGTTCCCTGCATAATCTAATAGTATTTGCATTATCTGCTTTCATAACATAGAGAATAATTGAATCTTTACCGTTTATGCGGCCTTCAGATTCACAGTCTGCAGGGTGAATAGCAACATCCCCTGCGTCTATTATTCTCAAAGGGGGAATAATAATAATATCAGCAATATTTTTTTTTGATTTTAAAAGACAGTCAACTTTAACAGGTATCATGTTCCCGGGAGTAATTGTTCCCCCGATGTTTGAGAAAGCAATTACCTGCCTGATATCATCAGGCTTCAGGGATGTTTTTGTTAACGCATCAGCATCGATCCTGATATCAAGCTCCATGCTGTTTCCTCCTGCTGTTTCAATTTCACCGGCCCCTTCAACAGATTCAAATTCCTGTTTAAGATATTCTCCTCCTTTGAAAAGTTTTTTGTCAAAAGATGCCATAAAAACAGGAAAATCATTACTTGAGTTTCTTGAAATGGAGGGGCGCTGTATGTTATCAGGAAAAGCGGAATACACCCTGTTTACACAATCCCTAACTGTTATATATGCTCTGTCCATGCAGCATCTTTGTGTAAAATATAACCAGATTGTTCCTTTCTCCATTTCTGATACAGAGATGATATTTTCAATTGAACCTGTCTGAGACAGAGGCTCTTCAAGTCTTGAAACAAGTTCCTCCATTTCATTTTCAAATGCTCCCTTGAGTTCTGTCTTAACTGTTATAACCCTGGAATCTAACTCAGGTAAAAGACCAAGCCTCAAATTACGCAGTGAGAATAGAAAAATGAAAGAAAGGATAATCAAAATAAAGAGAGCTCTTTTTCTACTCATTACCTGAGTAATCTCTCCTTCCGCAGTTCTTTCTGGAATCAGGTCCTGTCATGGGAAAAATAAGAAACAGGGCCGCAGTCCCTGATGCAAGACCTCCAAGCAGGGTACATGCTGCATTGCTTAGAACCGGATTTTTATCAAGAAAAGCAGCAGGGATCAGGGCTGCGGCTGTCGTGAGTACAGAAGCTGTAACTGCCCTTATTCCCCCTTTTACAGATTCCCTGATATCAGAACAGACACCGGTTCTTTCAGAGAAAATTATAATTGCTGTGTTTACAACTGTTCCGCTTAAAATAAGTATGCCAAGAAACGAACTAAGGTTGAATGACCTGCCCGTAAGTAAAAGAGCCGATATGCTTCCTGATACTGAGAACGGTATTGTCATCATAATGAATAATGGAATTGTGTATGACTCAAACTGCGCTCCGAGAAAAAGATAGAGCATCAGCAGGGAAGAGAGAAATAATACTGATATTTCTATAATATTTTCCCTGCTGACAGAAGCGGAAACAATTTCAATACTGCTGTCTGCTGATTCATTTACAAGTCTTTGTAGATCTTTTTTATCTGTCTTTCCAGGAGCCGCTATAACAGTCAGCGCCGGTTTTCTGTTGATTCTTTCAAGATAGGGATAATTCATCTCAGCCGTAACTGAGGCAGAAGATGAAATATCAAATAATCCTTTTTCAAACGGAAATTTGAGAGATGCTATTTTAAAAGGTGTATCTGTATATTCTTTTTTAAACCTTATCCTTACTTTTTTCCCTGTCTCTCCGTTGAAATTATTTAACTGAAAAACCCTTCCTTTAACAGCAGCTGTAAGTGTTTCAAATATTTCCATATTGCTGATACCTGTCTCAGCCAGTTTTTCATTACTGAATGTTATATTAAACCCCTTGATGTTTTTAATAAAGTTCCCTGTAATCTGCAAATCTCCATCAATAGATTGCAGATATGAAGAGAGGGCTTGAACCTTCCTGCCGCATTCTTCCCTGTTTTTATCAACAACCCTCGCTTCGAATAACTCACTGCCTATCCTGGGAAGTCTGTCCATAAAACTGCCCCTGCTTCTGATAACCGCGTTTATCTTTCTTTCCCTGAAATAATTTTCAATGAGGTCTGCATATTTTTCTGTAACGCCTGAATAATCTTCATGGCCTCTGACAGAAAGCGAGGTTATCCAGGACTCTTTTTCTTTAGAGCATTTTTCAAAAGGAGAATTGCTGTCATATCCTCCCGCCGCATTTACTGATACGGCTATCCCTTTTTCAAGCAGGTTTCGTATAATAACGGCTGTCCTGGAGCAGTATTCCTCAATCCGCAAGCCCGGCTGGAAAGCAATCTGGGCTGAAACAATATTTTCTGATCCGTCAGGCGCTGTTTTGAAATCGATAAGCGGTGTCAGCGTAAAGGGAATTGTTAATAATGGAATGAGCAGATATTTCAGGTGTTTTTTACCTTTGATCCAAATCAGATATTTATAATATAAAACTGTAATATTCACGATCATGAAGTTTTTTCTTTCTTTGTAATTTAACGGGAGCCCCAATATCATGTAAAGCGACGGGGTTAAAGTTACAGACACAGTAAATGATGCAATGATAAAAATAATTATGGATAAAGCAAGATCGTAGAAAAGTTTGCCTGTAATTCCGGGTATCAGCAATACAGGGATAAATACGATAACGGTAGTTGCGGTAGACCCGGCGGCAGCTGAAACAGTATTCCTGAGTGTTTTGCCGATTAAATAAGGACTTGCCGGCTGGGTTTTCAGAAGCTTATCCAGAATTACTATTGAATTGTCAAAAACCATCCCGCAGCCTATTGCAAGGCCAGAAAGGGAAATTAAATTTATGCTGACTTTCAGAAAAAACATATAAATGAAAACAATAGATAAAGATGCAGGGAGCGATATAAAAACTATTGCTGAAATTCTAAAGTCTCTGAATATCAGCAGGAGTACCGCGGCGGCAGATAAAAAACCTATACCTATTGTTATATAGAGGCTTTTGAGCGAGGATGAGAGCGAAACTGAGGAATCCTCAATAATACTGATATGAAAATCATTTTTGAAAATATCCTGCATTTTGCTGATATTTTTTTTAAGTCTTTTTGAGGTGCCTATCAGCCCTGTATACCCTGATTTTATGATTTCTATTCCAATACATTCTTCAATTCTTTCTTTGCTGCCGGAAATAAAAAATGAATTACTTTCTTCCTCTGTTTCATAGATATCAGCAATATCACCAATCCTGAGAGCATTATCCCGGATAGCCGGTATTTCTTTAAGATCACTTGTATTATTTATATCTGTTTTTGCTTTTACCCTGAATTCCCGGATATCAGTATTTATTATGCCGACCGGATAATTGAAAACCGCCCCTGCTGCGGATGTGCTGATTTCATCAAGAGAAATTCCTGTGTTTATGAGCTTTGGATAATCGATATCTATTACAATCTCTTTTTTACCTGAACCTGAGATCCTTACCTCTGCCACACCTTCAACTGCGAGGAGCCGTGTCTTCATTTCTTTATCAACCAGATCGCAAATATCAGACGGCCTCTTTCCTTCAGCAGGGAATATCCCGAGAGTCATGAACGGTGTTTCAAATATGTTTTTAAAAAAAACCACAGGTTTTGAAGCCTTGTCAGGAAGAAAGGCGTAGGCAATGTCTATTTTTTCCTTTATTTCAGCGTCCGCTGAATTGATGCAGGTATTAATACCCAATAAAATATTTACAGAGCATATGCCGTCTTTTGAAACTGATTTTATTTCTTTTATCCCCCTGACTGTTGAAAGGCTATTTTCAAGAGGAATTGCTACAAGCTGCTCCATTTCACGGGCATTCATTTCAGGGTGACTGCATATGACAGAAGCTTCAGGTATTTCAATTTCAGGGTAAAGATTGATTTCAAGATGAAGAGCGCTTAAGATTCCTGTAAACATCACTCCGGCATAAATCATCAGAACAGAGACCGGATGTTCTGCGCAAAGCGATGATATCCTCACAGGCTGTTTACCTGTATTACTTCATCTTCCCCAAGAGTGCTTCCGGAAGAGTCCTCAAGCGCTGAATCTACAATAATTCTGAAAACAGACGGGTCTATTCCTGCCCTTACTGTGCATTCTATCCTCACAATATATTCACTGGTACCGGGGAGAGCGGGAGTCCCGGCTAAAGGCGGCGGCAGGGATTCCATGGCAGGATTAATAATTCTTTTTTGAACTACAGAGAGATCTCCGTTTACAGTAAGAAAATCAACTGAATTGAAAATTGTATAGTCATTTAGAACAGCGCCTTCGGCCAGATGAAAATAAAGATCAAAAAAAGCATTATCTGATGATAAAAAACTGATTGAGCTGTTAAGGGCGAGTTTTTCAAAGACAGGGTTCATTCTGTCTCCGCAGAACGTAATCCCTGATAACACAGGAGGACGGGAAGAAGGATCATCAGTCATCAGCCTGTATCTCTTTTTATTGATTATGATTTCATAAATATTTTCAAATTCAAGAATACCGCTGAATGTTATTTTACATTCTGAAAAATTATTATTCCAGCTGAAACTATAAGGCGAATAAGGTTCAACTGTAACGGGGTTCAGTTTTATTGAATCAGGAACGCTTCCTTCAAATGATACAAGAAATGATTCCCTGCAGCTGACTCCGTTATTGACCGGTATATCAGCTGTGCTGTAATATTCGCTTCCTTCAGTATTTCCGAACCATTTAACTGAAAAAGGGATACTCTCTTCCGTCTTAAAGGAGAAACTGAAATTATTTTTAAGATTATTGCCTGAAAGATCTTTAAGTGAATCCGATATTTCCACTTTATAATATCTGCCGGGCTGCAGATCTTCCACCGGTGTAAAATATGCTTCTTCCCCGGTGCTGCTGAAACTGATAAAGCCTTTTACATCAGGAGTGATGGAAAAGGCGGAATAAAAGCTTTCCTCCTTTATTTTTTCAGAAAAAGCGGCTGTAATTACAGGAGAGCTGCTGTCGATTATTTCATTGTCAGCCGGGGTGGTTGAGATAATACGCGGTTCATCTGTCTCCCCTGATGTTGTAAACGCAAAAATAAAATTTTCTGAAAGTGAATTACCGTATCTGTCTTCAGCATTACTCGATACTGATATTTCATAGCTGCTGTCAGGTGTAAAACCGCCGTCTGGAACAAATATAAGGGATCTCTTTTTCCATGAAAATCTTCCGGAAACCCAGCTGCTGTTTCTGCAAAGTGAAAAAGCGTTTTCAGTTTTACTCTTCTCCATATCGCCTGAAAAATCAACAACAATTGCGTCAATATCATTTGCCCGGATAAATTTTTCAGACGGAACTGTTCCGGTTATGGTTACCTCATTCATGTTGAGGTACTCATCAATCATGCTGCACCCTGATATGATAAAAAAAATAAGGAATAATGGTATTCTCATTTTCCACTCCTTATCTTGCCCTTAGAAGCTGTTTAATATCTTTTTTTAAAAAACTTCCTTCATTATTGATAATTCCGGATTCACCTCCTTTTATCTCAAGCAGGTAATAATGAAATATATCTTCATCGCTGCTGTATGGGGTGAAGCCGAGGTAATTAATCATCAGGCTGTAATCTGATAACCATGAATATTTTACCGGCCAGGGGCTTCCCCCGGACGGCGGATAAATACAGGAAAGACTGATGCTGTTCTGTGCTGAAAACCTGGATTTATCATCAAAGAACGGCCTTGAAAAATTGAAAGTAAAGTAATAGGACCAGGGAGAACTTACTCCATAAGGCTGTATATCGATGCATGTGCTTTCACTGAAAGATGAGACAGGAAAGCTGTCCTCTGCTCTTCCGCCGATTTCAGATAGTTTAAGTTCAGCAATATCAGGTGTAAATATCTCTTCATAATTTTCCCTTAAGCATAGCCCGGTCTCAGATTCAGCTGCCTTTGATATAAATAAAAGATATTCAGTCCCCTGTTTCCATCCTTTTTCAGGTATGAAAACAAGCACGGCATTTTCCGGCCAGAAATATCTTCCCGCAATATAAGGTGTTACAGCCAGAGCATTTTCAGTAATTTCCATATTCATTGGTTTTGAAAAAATTATTTTAACCGCATCACTGTATTTTAATGAATTTAAATCGTTATTCAGCGGTGGGAACTGAGCGGCAAAATCACTGACAGCAGACTCTGTCGATAATATTTCGGGTGTCTCATGGTCTTCATCTGTATAGAGTGTGAAAATATATTCTTCAGCCAGCGGTATCTCTTCAGAGTCTTTTATTTCATTAGTGAGATTAAAGGTATAGGCTGTAAGATTTTCCCATTTGTCATCAGGTAATATACATACTTCATCCTTTTCAATACTCCATTCTGTGCTAAAACTGATTCCGGGAGAAATACTGAATCCTTTTATAAATGAAATATCATTCATCTCTTTTGTGAATTGAATTCTTATTTTTTCTGAACCTGATATTACGGCCCCTCCCGGCGGACTTATTTCCCTGATTACCGGTATATCAGCTTCAGAAGTTTCAAAATAGAAAGGCAGTAAAACATTGATAAGCGCTTCCCCTCCGTTCCTGCGGAGCACGCTTCCGTTATATTGAAAGTTATATAATCTTCCAGATATAAGTTTTTTATCAGGCGTAAAAATCAGTCTGCTGTCTTTCCAGCTTAAACTGCCGCCGACATTACCGCTGTAATCAGAAATACCAAGAAATGATTCAGCAGAGATTTTATCAGGCATAAAGCCGAATTCTATAAAAATATCATCAGACCGGGACATTACCTGGTACCTGTGTGAGGGATTTGTCCTGTATTCCATATTCGGGGATAGATCAATTATTCCGCATGCTGTTATCTGCAGGATTAAAATTAAAAGAGAGGTAAAGCGGATAATCATTTTGCAATCTCCACCCTCATCCCGTCTGTCATACGTTTATCCGGATCAAGACACACAATTTCACCTGAGATGTCAGCACCCGGGCCGTCATTTCCTTCGCTATAACTGATAAAGGCCCTGTTGTCCTGAATAAACGAAACATCAATTTCTTTTTTAAAAAGGGTATTGTTTCTTACAATAAAAACAGAAGTAATATCTGTATTTTCATCTCTTAGCAGAGCAGCTTCAGGTATGACTGTGCAGGGTCTGTCTTCACCGGTCCGGATGCTGACCTTTGCAAAGCTTCCCGGGATGAAAAGGTTATTACTGTTGTCCGCAAGTATTTTTATCTCCCTGCTTCTGCTGGCAGGATTAATAACAGGTGAAATCAGCTCAACTGCCCCTGTAATTTCAGCATAATCAGTTAACGCGGCAGCCGGATTTCCCTTCCTGATTTCAAGGGACCTTAGCTCCCCGATCTCAACCCGTAAATAGACTTTGCTGCTGTCGAAGATTGTTAAAATCCTTGTACCCGGTTCTGCTTTTTCACCTTTTTCCATTTCTCTTTTCCCGATTATTCCTGATATGGGTGAGCGTATTTCAGTCTCCTTAATCAACAAATCTATAATTGCAAGTTCGGCCAGAGCGGCATTGAGGTCGGATTCAGCTGCATTTCTCTCTGCCGTAAGAATTGAGGTATTAATTTTTTTGATTATTTCATTCCACTTATCCGTCTCCTGCGGAACCGGATAGCCGGCGCTTATGATATCAGAATCCCTGTATCCGCATTTTAAAATATCAAGATCGTTTTGTGCGCTTGCCGTTTCGTACGATGCTTTTTTAAAAGCCATTTTATAATTTTCCAGTTCTTCAGGAGAAAGTCCCCCGGCCTCATAAAGCTGTTTTTTAATCGCGTATATCCTTTCCATATTGGCAAGTTCCGCAATTTTCTGATCAAGATAAGCTTCACCTGATTTCACCGCTATAATTTTCTGCTCTGCTTCAAGCATGCCGGCTTTAAGTCTTTCATCAGCAAGTGATAAAAGTGATTTCCTGGATTCTACGGCAGCAGAGGCTTCCATCCTCTGAAGAAGCAGTTTTTCCTTTCCGAGTTTAACAAGGATATCTCCTGCATTTACTTTATCCCCTTCTTCAAAATAAATATTTTCAATATACCCTTCCGCAGGGGGATATACATCCGCTTTAGAATAATAAAGAACAGTGCCGAAACCGGATATATAAGGGGCGGTGTTCTCTGTCTGTGCTTCAGCAGTCCTTATCTGCATTGGGTGATATTCTCTCTCAGGCTGGGTTTCCCTGCAGGCTGTGATTAAAGGAGAAAAGACTAACAATATTTTTATGATATTTAACAACATGCGTGCACCTGAGCGTCGGCTCAAAATCATCTAATTATAAATCCGGCAGTATCCTTGATATTTATAATACCGCATAACCTTAACAGCCTGATTTCCTTCCTGTATAAAGCTGAAACAGAATCAAGCAGCCTGATTTTTTCTTTTACAAATGCAATACCATTTTCAATAAAATCAATTCTCTTAATTTCACCAAGGGAAAGCTGAAGTTTTTCAATTTCAGCTTTTCTTTCAGATACTTTCAGTTTCCTTCTTAATAAACCTAGTTCTTTAACACCTGATTCAATTTCAGAAAAAAGTTCCCTTATTTCGAATTCATTATTCAAAAAAAATGATCTTAATTCATATTCCCGTCTTTTCAACGAAGCTTCTGCGCTTTGTTTAAGGTACAGGTTTTCAAGCCCTCCAAACGGAGAGGTTTCCGCTGTTAAACTCCTTGACCTTTCATTGGGATTCTCACTTCCTGCAGTCCCTGTTATTGATGAGGGGATTCCTGGATTATTGAAGCTTAATGATAATGAAATGGAAAAGCCCTTCTCTGTAAGAGGGAAGTTGTCTCCGGCAATAAAAAATGAACCGGCTGCAGATACTTCAGGAAATTTATCAGATGCAAGCCTGTATTCATTTTCTGCTTTTTCAAGAGAAAGCATCAATTCTTTGATTGTACTGCTGCTACGGGCTGAATTTTCTATATAATAATCAATGCTTTTATCAAGAAATCCGTTATAATCAGGATTGATCTTTCCTTCAAGTTCAGGGTAAAGCCCTGAAGGCAGCTCAAGAAGGCGTGAAAATTCAAAAATTATTTTTTTTTCCTCGAGATAAAGATTCTGAAGGTCCTCATCCATTCCTGTAACAGCCAATTCCATTTCAAGAAGGTCCACTTCTGTAATTTCACCAAGCTCTTTTTCTTTTTCCGCTATTTTCAGCTGCAGATAAGCGCTTTCAACCGCATCATTGCTGATATCTATCTCAATTTTTATTCTTAAGAGATCGACATATGAGCTGATCAGTTCAAAAATAAAATCTTCAAGCTGCTGGGTAATCTCAAATCTCCCCAGCGCAGTCTCTTTCTTCATTATTTTAACAGCTGAAGAGAGCCGCCCTTTTTCATAAATCCTCTGTTTAAGTTCTATTGATATTTTCTTTTCCCTTGAATCCGGATTCCAGTATGATACTGATGTATATTCTGAATACCCCAGGTTTATTTCAGGGAGAAAATTCCTGTACATGAGTTTAAGATTTTTTTCAGCAATTGATATCTCTTTACCTGTTAAAATAAATTCCCTGTTGTTTTTTAATGCTGTATCTATTGCCTGATTAATGTTAAAAGAAACTGTCTCTCCTTCAGCGAAAAGCAGTAAGCACGCAGACTGAAGTAAAATTATTAAAACCGGAATACAGGTTTGTTTTTTCATATCTATTTATTTTTATAATCCGGTTTTTCTGATCCCTTTTTTCAGGATTCTATAAAGATATAAATTCGATGATATTGTATTTACACTTTCTTCTGTAATAAATACTTCTTTTAATACTCTATTCCTCTCTTTTGTATAGATTGTTATTTCAAGTGTTACAGTATTCAATGCGTCAAACCCTTTAAGGAATGAGTCTTCCCTGAGAACAACATCAGCCGGGTACCTTTCCTCTTTTATCCCATCCCGCGCATTTGAGTTTTTTCCCGCCAGCAGAAATTCAAGAATATATTCACAGCTGCTTTTTACCGATTCGCTGCCTATTGCTTTTTTTACTTCAATATTTTCAACTCTGATACCGCTTTTAATCATAAAATCTTCCCCGGATGAGTCTGTTCCATTCTCACTTGGAAATAATACACTTTCCTCTACAGCGTGATTAAAAACTGCACATGAAGCAATAATGCCGCCCGATGTTATTACCAGGATAAATATAAAGGTTTTTACTTTTCTACCGCATCTTTTCATAAACCGCCCTGACCGGATTATAAAGCCCATGCTCTTCACCCAGTATGTTTAATGCCTTTTCAAGTTCATCCGCTGCCTTATCCCTGAAGGAAAAAGACGCGTAAATTTCAGCGAGATCAAGATGGGCTTCTGCAATTTCATCCTCGATTAAAAAGGATTTTTTGAAGTATTCCATTGCCTCCGGGTAATTGTGATTTTCCTTCATTATTTTTCCGTTGAGTATAAGCAGTGAAGTGTCTTCAGGTGAATCTTCAAGAAGCAAGTCGAGAAGAGCTCCTGCTTTATTCAAATCCCCTTTTGCCATATAAGACCTGCATAGCCATTTCCCGTAATTTATGTTATGCGGTTTGTTTTCATAAGCTTTAAGAAAATACTTTTCTGATTCGGGCAGATTTCCGGTAAAAAAATGGATCCGTCCCGCAAGTTCAAGGGCAGGGGTAAAGAGGGGCGCTTTTTTATCTATTAAGCATAGAATCTCAAGTGCTGTTTTTAAATCGCCTTTAATGTAGCAGTTTTTTGCTTTCTGATAATTCTCCAGGATCTCGGCGGTGATTTTTGAAGATGTATGAGCAGGTTTTACGGCTGCAAAATCAACCTGCCCCAGGGAGCATGAACTCACAAGCATAAAAAGCAAAACCCTGTATAATGCTTTCTTGAGATGCATAAAAGTAATAACAGAGAATCTGTCATGTCTGATTTAAGTAATGCTATTAATTATTGCAAATCACAAAAGTTTTTTCTGTAGATTTTAGATAAATTAAAAACCGGCTCCCTGGAGGAGCCGGAATTGATATATTACTTTTAAATGTAACAGTGAGGGTTATCTGTTTAATACTTATTTGAATAGTTCTTTAATCTGCTTAGCGTACATTTCGTTTATAACCGACCGCCTGAGTTTCAATGTCTGGGTCAGTTCTTTTCCTACTTCAAACGGCTTGCTTAACAGCTTGAACCTGAATATCTTTTCAAAATGCTTAAAGCCGTTTTTAACATTTATTTTTTCCTTGAGTTCCTGTTCGATAATATTGCTGATCTCAGGATTGGACATGAGGTCATCCTTATCCATGTACGGGATCTCAAGCTCAGCCGCTTTCTGCTCCAGAAGCTCAAAGTTGGGCACTATAAGGGCTGCGATATATTTCATGTCCTGGCCAAGAACAATTATCTGATCAATGTAGTCTGACTCAAGGCATTTATCCTCGATAGGCAGAGGTTCTATGTTTTCTCCCCCCATCAGTACTATTGTCTCTTTTGCGCGTCCGATTATTTTAACTTCGCGGTTAATTGTCGCAATTACTATGTCTCCGGTATTAAGCCATCCGTCTTTAAGGACTTTCAGTGTTTCCTCTTCATTGTTATAGTAACCTTTCATTACCTGGTCGCTCTTTACATAAAGGATACCCTTTTTCCCGTGCGGGACAGATTCCATATTCTTGTCAACAACCTTGAACTCTACATCAGGCAGTAGCGGGCCTACCGTGCCGTGAACAGTTTTCTTCTGTGTGCAGACTGAAAGTACTGGTCCTGTTTCAGTAAGGCCGTAGCCCTCATTCACTTTTATCCCCATGGCATTGAAAAAACGCCTGACGTGAGGGGGAAGGGCGCCGCCGCCCGAGATTCCAAGTATGAGCCTTCCTCCGAAAAGTTTTGTAATTTTTGAGAAAACAAGGACACCGCCCAGCAGTTTAAACGGCAGCAGAAGTATAAGGGGAATAACTGAAACAGCCATGTCAAACAGCCTGCACCGTTTTTTGAACTGCGGAAGAGTCCCGGAAAACCTTGCGAGAAAATCATTATAAAGCTGCGCAGAACCGAGGAAAAAGAAGAACATTGCTCTCTTGATTTTTTTCCCTGCTTTGAGTTTTCTTAAAATTGCCGCTCTCACTCCTTCCCATATCCTCGGAACAGATACAATCCACTGCGGTTTTATTAAGGCCATATCCGCAATCAGAACTGAGCCTATAGGCTGGGAGTAGGCCAGCGCTCCCCCTGCATCAAGGAAAATATATTCGCAGGTCCTTTCAAACGAGTGCCATACCGGAAGGATGCTCATCATGATGTCCGAGGGCCTGATCTGTATATATTTCCCGTTGATCCTGTCAAGCTGGAAGATGAAGTTCCTGTGGGTGAGCATGACTCCTTTCGGTTTCCCGGTTGTCCCTGATGTATAAATTATTGTCGCAAGATCATCAGGGTTTCCCTTGTCAATCTCCCTGTTGAAAATATCTTTGTCCGAATCAATCATTTTCCTGCCGGCTGTGGCAACTGCTTTAAAAGAGATAATTTCTATCCTGCCTTTTTTATCATCACTTATTTTACTTTCATCGCTGTCAAAAAGTATGATTTTTTCAAGGACCGGAAGTATCTCCCTGTGTTCAAGTATCTTGAGCGCCTGTTCCTGGTTTTCCGCTATTACAATTCTGCAGTCCGCGTGTTTTAATATAAATGAGATTTCCAAAGCTGTTGAATCTGAACCTCTTGGTACATCCGCTGCTCCCAGGCCCAAAAGGGCAAGGTCCGAGATAATCCACTCCCTTCTGTTGTCAGAAATAATACCTACATGATCGCCTCTCTTTACTCCGGCCTGGATAAATCCTGCTCCTGCCTCTTCAATCTCTCTGTAAAAATCGGCGTGTTTTGTAACCTGAAAAACCCCGCTGCTGTCCTTGGAATAAAGGGCAGGTATATCTGAATATTTCCTGCTGACTTCTTTCAACCGTTTTGTTAATGTCATTTTATACCCCTTTTGCCTGTACAAGGCACAGCCATTCTGCTTCTGCCGCAAGCTCATCGCCTACGTAAGCTTTCCCTGACTGTTTAATCATTGCTTTTGATACCCTGATATTTGTAATAACAAGTTTGACTTTGTCTCCGGGTTTTACCTGTCTGCGGAATTTTGCCTTATCAACTGTAGCCAGGAAAAAGAGTGATTCACCCAGGAGCCCGCTTAAGGATATTCCGGCCCCTCCTGCCTGTGCCATTGTTTCAACAAGTATTACACCCGGTACAACAGGATACTCCGGAAAATGGCCTTTAAAGAAAAATTCCTTTTCTGTGTATGTTCTGTAGGCAATGATCTCTTTCTCATCCGATTTTTCAATAAAATCAACAAACAGAAAAGGATCCCTGTGGGGCAGCAGCTCTTTGATATCTTTCATAATGCAGTTCACTCCTGAATTTTTATGGTTTAAATTAAAAAATTAACGATATTATACCATTTGAATAGGTAAAACAAGTAGTAATTTAATCGATATTTGAAATTTTTCTGACAAGCATGGCTTTTGTAATAATTTCAGGAAAGAAATAAGGCCCGGTGTCTGCTCCCCCGGGAGGATAGTATGCATATACTGGAACACCGGCTTTCCCGTTTTCCTTCATCCAGTCCCCGATGTCAGGATCTCCGTTTGTAAAATCTCCTTTAAGCAATGTGATTTTATTTTCCAGAAAAAGTGAAATAATTTCATCAGAACTTAAGACAAAACGTTCATTTATTTTGCATGTTGTGCACCAGTCTGCGTATATGTCTACAAATACCCCCTTTTTTTCATTGATCAGGGAATTAAGAATATCCTGTGAAAAAGGTTTTATATAGGCATTCACGCCAGTGCCGCCGCTGTATTGTGTATCCGATATCCCGAGGGTATTATCCGCTGATTTGCTGAAATCTATAAGAAAAAACCAGCCTGCGGCAATAATTGCTGAGGAAAGGAGAAGGGCGGATGCTGTTCTTTTTGCTGATGCACCGGGAAATGCTGTTTTTCCGTAAAGCCAGGCGGCAAAGGAGGCGGCAAGAAAGAAAAAGAGTATATTTACTCCTGTCTCAGGAGGTCTGCCCTTTAATATCCCTGATACAAGATAGACTGATGTTCCAGCAAGAATAAAACCTAACAGCTCCTTGAATATAGAACTCCATCTGCCCGGTTTCGGCAGTTTTTTTATTAATTTGTGATTAAATCCAAGTATGATAAACGGAAGGGAAAATCCCGCTCCTATAAAGATGAAAAACAGAAGAATAATTAAACTGCTCCTTGAAAGGGCAAAGGCAATGGCCGGCCCTAGGAAAGGGGCGGTACATGGGGCTGCTACAAGAACCGCAAATATTCCTGTAAGGAAATGTCCTCCATAACCTTTTACGGCTGATGTTTTTCCCGCTGTATTACCGCCGGGAAGCGTAACTGTAAAAACATCAAACATGGAGAGGGCGAAAATAAATATTACAGCGGATAAGGCCATAACAAAATACGGGCTCTGCATCTGGAAACCCCATCCCGCAAATCTTCCCGCGCTTCTTAATATGATCAGAAAAACCGCAAGGATAAGCAGTGACGATATAATTCCTGAAGCGTAGCTCAGGGAGGATAGGAGTATTTTTCTTTTGTTCTCCTCTGCCTGTTTTACAAGCGAGAGCGCTTTTATGGAAAGCAGCGGAAATACGCATGGCATTACATTAAGAAGAAGCCCTCCCGTAAAAGCAAGCAATATGTAGTAAAGAATCGATGAAAATGAAATATTGCCGTTATCTGACACTCCAGCAGTCATTACTGTTTCAGTATTACATTTATCATTTCCTCATAGCTGCCGGGCAGATAACATGTTCCGTTCTCATCGCACAGCTGGTATCCTGCCTTTACCTGTATATTATATTCTCCCGGCGGAACCTTATCCCTGTCAATGGACAGAGTAATAACTGCTTTATCATAATAGTTAACTAAATCACCTTCTTTTTTACCTCCGGGATATGTAGTTTTTACGTCTGTAAATATATCTGGTCCGGTTATTTCTGCTTTGAAAAAGTCGGGGTTGTGGGTCTGATGAAAACCTTCGGGGAATTCATAGAGAATTTTTATTTTAAAAAAATTTTCAGCAGTACTGTTCTCATCAGCCTTTATTGTTATTTCAGGCGAAGGTACCCCGGGTAAAAAAGCGCTTGCTGCTGAAATCGTGATAAAAGCAAGAATAAAAATAAATATAAAAATTTTCCTGATTATGCCCAGCTCCATCAGTTTATAACCCCTTTCCACTGCTTACTTATACCTGAATAAAAGAAGATTATTTTGTTAATTCAGTAAGAATTCTTATTATGTTATCAGTATCCCATTCCTTTGCGCCTATAAAGCCTCCGGCAAGTTTTCCATTTGTATCAATAATATAAGTTGTAGGTATTGACCGGGCCTGATATTTGGCCGCAGCTTCCGCCTTTGGGTCTACCAGTACCGGGAATGTGTATTTGTTTTTGACTATAAAGTCTTTGACTGTTTTTGCGTCCTCCTGAACATTTACCGCAAGCATTTCGAAATTCCGCCCTTTAAGTTTATTGTAAAGTACTTCCATGGATGGCATTTCTTTTCTGCACGGGGGACACCATGTGGCCCAGAAATTGAGCATTATAACTTTCCCCTCAAAATCTTTAAGATTAACCTGTTTCCCGTTTATATCCTTAAGAGAAAAGTCAAAATAGCTGACATCTCCTTCAATTATCTGCATATCCATTGCCCGCAGACTGTCTTTGAATGTATCTGCATACAGGTTTCCGTACAGTATAAAAAGCATAAAAGCTGATATAAAAATATTTTTTCTCATCTGGTTCGTTTCCTCCGGCTAAATTGCAATATATGAATAAATATATGTAAATAATAATATGCCGCAGTTATAAAGTCCAATATTTAAAAAGAAAATACATAGGAAAGAATGACAAAAAAATTGAAAAATGTATGTGAAAGGGCATTTATGTGAATATTTCTGTGTTTAAGGAATATCATGGATAAAAATATACCACCAGAAAATGAAAGAAAAATTCCTGCTGTTCCCTGATATGCATGACAGGCGGAAAACATCAGTGATGATAGTATAACCGGGATAAAATATCTTCCGTTATTCTTTAATGAATTTAAAAGATATGATCTGAAAAAAAGCTCTTCCCTGTATCCTGTAACCGCGGAAACAGCCAGGTACATCGGCAGCAGGGTAATGTTATCTCTTACTGCAGCAGCCGCCTCATCAGCCGCTGTCACGGAAGAAATCGCACTGTCAGGGTAAAAAAAACGGCTGTACAGGCTGATAAAGGCGGCGGAAAACAGGAGCAGGGCAGCGGTATAAAAGATGGCTAACGGAATTACTGAGGATTTTATTTTAATCAGGCCGGCTTCTGTACTGCTGTAATTTTTTGTATTAAAAATCCAAATAATGAATATAATCTGCGGAATTGCAGTTATGAGATAGAGAGTCATGGATGAGACAGATGTAAGGATTAAAGAACTGTTTTCCGTAAACAGAAATACTGAGGGGAAAAACAATACCGCGTATATAAGTAATGGCTCAAAAACTGTAAAATCTGTTTTTAATCGCATAATTTTAATCTATACACTATTGAAGATATATGTAATATTTTTTGCTATCAATTTTTATCTTTTAAAGATATAATTAACACTATAAAAAGTTTGTTCGATAATTAATAACAAGAAACATTATGACAGTAATTTTAATTTTTACAATAATATTGATAGCAGCGGTGCTCATTCTTCTCAAAATTTTCGCTAGTGACAATTTTCCGTGGATACAGTTTTATACAAGGGGAAGAGAAAGCGGCTTTGCTTTTCCGGAAATCAACCTCCTCAGAAAGGTTGCGGTTGAAAATAATATTCAAAATCCTGTATCACTCTTCTGGTCAGTAAAGCAGCTCGACAGGTGCCTGCGCAGCATGATTATAAAACTTAAAACTACTGCAGGATACGGGGCAAATCAGGAGCTTATTTCAAAGCTTTTTGATTTCAGAAAAAAGGTTGAATTTGAACAGCCTAAATATAAAATTGGAATTACCACAAGCAGAAAAATAGCAGTCAGGCAGGTTATCAAGATTACCCTTCCCGGAGTAGGAAATTATGTCTCGAATGTTGTTGAGAATTTAAGAAAATATTTTGCAATCTCATATCCTGCAGGTCCTACGCTCCCTATGGGAGTTTCCTGGTCGGGACAAAAAATTAATGTCTATTTCTGGAGACCGGATGATGCCGGCTACGTCTTTGAAACAAGAATTCTTAACGATTTTACAGACAGTAAAGTCCCGATTTTACATGTAGCCCATTCAGATACCCTTGTCAGAAGCCAGAAAAGGGGTTCGGTAAGGGCTGATGTAAACAAAAACGCGCATCTTTATTCAATCAAAAGCGATGAAGGGGCCAATGAGAATATAGAAAAAACATCAGGAATCAGGTGCATGATTCTTGATATTTCTGAAGACGGCGCTGCTATCCTGATAGGGGGAAAAGCCAGGGCCGGTCTTTCTGTAAAAATACAGACAAAACTCTCCGGTGAAGATGTTGTAATGTGCGGTGTGGTAAGGGGCGTTAATTACAACCAGAATAAAAACCAGTCTGTTCTTCATTTAAAAGCTGCCCCGCTAGGTTTTAATATGAAAAACAGGGTTTTAGGCTTTGTTTACGGCCTTTTCCCTGATAAATGATAAATCAGGTTATGTTTTTCAAAAACGGAATTCTTCAATCAGTAAAACGGAAAAATTCTTTATTTGTTTTTATTCTTCTTATAATTTCCAATACCTTTCTGTTATCTCAAATTCTCACTGCACAGCAGTCTCCGGATGTCAGCAGCGCAAGCGCAGCATATCAGAAGATGCTTGATGCTGTTCTAAACAGTCCGCCGCGGGATATTCAAAATGTGCTTCAAAACGCGTGGGAGGGTAGTGAGCTTACAATAATTGAAAAAGGGAAGCTGTTTGAGACTGTAATGAAACTTTCCTTTGATTATAAGCCTAAAGACCACCTGGAATCTTCCGTGGCAGACAATATCCGCCTTATGTGCATAAGAAAATTTTCTGACCTGAAATGGGCGGAAGCAACTGGTCTTGTAATTACCTATCTCGACAGGCTGACCAGCTATAAAAATACTATTCCGGTTAAAAACCAGATGATAGAAGCCATCAACTGCCTTGGATCGTTAAACACGCATGAAGCAGCTTTACGGTTAAACATGTTTCTTGAAGTAACAAATAATTTTGCGCAGAACGGCTTTACATATGACAATGATATTGTATTTGCCGTAATAAGAAACCTTGGAAGAATCGGAGACATAACTGCTTTTGAAAATCTTTCCAGTGTCAAAAACTATTCCTATCCACCGGAAATCATCAGGGAAGCGGAAATTTCCCTGTCTAAACTTAAAGCCAGATGATTGTTCTTCAATAAAAAAATACTATTATGATCTCATTGTTCTGATTATTGCTGCTTTTTCCGCTGCAGCTTTTCTCCCGATACTTAGAACTCCTGTTCCTTTTGTTCCGTTTGAGTCTGATAATATCTCATTTATTGAAGGCGTGCTTACTAGCGATTCAAAAGTACTGCGGGGAGGCAGGACTTTTTATTCACTTAAGTTAAAATCTGCCGTATCTGAAACCGGAATAAAGGCGGAAACAGGAGGATGTATCAAGGTTATATCAGGCGGTGAAGCCCTGTACCGGGGTTCACATGTAAGGATAGAAAAGCCGGATTTCCTGCAGTATGATTATTCAACACCGATGTATTTTCAATCCCCGCCTGTAATAACCGGATATTCAGCAGTCCCGGTTTACATTCCTGAATCTGTTGTTTTAAGAAAAAGAGCTGTGGATTACATACTTTCAGGTGTGAAAAAAATAGAAACAGGGAACGGACTGGCCGCTGCCCTTCTAATCGGGAACAGGTCAGGTCTCGACCCTGTTTTATCAGAAAACATAAGAAAGTCCGGTTGTTCCCATCTCCTCGCGCTCTCAGGAATGCACCTTGGAATACTTACAATGTTTATATTTTTTATTCTTAGAAAGGCTGTCGGGATAAGATCCTCGATTATTGTCTCACTTGTATTTAATTACTTTTATGCAGTATCTGCGGGGATGTCGGCATCCCTGCTGCGCGCATTTATATTTTTCCTGCTTGCCTCTGTCTCAAGGCTTTTCTTCAGAAAAGGGGATTTCAGGAGACTTATTGTCCTCTGTTTCGTTATAGCTGTATTTACAGCGCCGGATGAGGCGGGGGAACTCACATTCCATTATTCATTTACAGCTGTCTGCGGGATAATTTTTCTTACAGATTACATCTACAGAATAATCCCGGGTTTTATTCCCCCGTTAATTGCCGCCCCTTTTGCCTGTACGCTTGCCGCGCAGGTCCCTTCCTATGTTCTTTCAGCCGTTGTCTTTAAAGAAATATACCTGTCCGGTCTTGTTTCCTCCATTATCCTTACCCCATTGGTAACAATTTTAATGCTCACCGCTTTCCCGTCCCTTATTGTTGTTCTGCTTACAGGAAGGATTCCAATTACGGTAAATTACCTTCTTGAGCTGTTATCTGTATCAATCGGGAAAGCAGCATCATTATTTGCCTTACTGCCGCCTGTTAAAACCGGAGTGTTTTCAATTTGTCTATTAATTATTATCAATCTATTTGTTATAGTCTTTGCCATGTTCCCGCTTCGGCCGTTTAAATTGTTTAATTTTTTAAAGAGGTACAGATGAATTATAATTCCCCTAAAGATATTATCCGTTTACTTGCGGAAAAAGGGCTTGCTCCCCAGAAAAAATTCGGCCAGAACTTTCTTGTTTCAGGCAGTGTGAGGGAACAGATTATTTCAGCAATAGATCTGAAAACCGGCCTTAAAATATGGGAGATAGGTCCGGGTCTCGGGTCGATAACAGAACTTATTCTTGAAAAAATTTCACCGGCTTCCGGCGGGCATCTGACAGTATTTGAGATTGACAGGGGTTTTTCCGAACTGCTCCGTTCGCTTTTCAATGATAGAATCGAAATTGTTGAAGGCGATATTCTTAAAACCTGGAAGAACTACAGTAAGGATCATGGAATGCCGGACAGAATATTCGGCAACCTTCCCTATAACACAGCTTCAGTAATGATTGCATCGTTTATTGAAGAGAGTTTTATTCCTGAAAAAATGGTATTCACTGTCCAGAAGGAGGTCGCGCAGAGAATGGCGTCAAAGCCCGGCGTCAGCGGTTATTCATCATTTTCCGTACTGTGTCAGCTTGCCTGCGATGTGAAAATTGAGTCGGAAATAAAGGGCGGGGCGTTTTATCCCGCCCCGGATGTGATATCTGCCATTGTATCGATGACTCCGCACGGGAGGTTCACCCATATTAAAAACCGGAAGGAATTTTCCCGTTTCCTGAGAATTCTTTTCAATTCCAGAAGGAAAACAATATTCAATAATCTTAAAACAATCGGCAGGGAAAAAACCGCTGCCGTACTGGATTCTGAGGGTATTCCTTCAGACATCAGGGCCGAAAAGCTTGACGTGGATCAGATTGTCTCGCTTTTTACAAGAATTAACAGCTGAAAGGCAGATATCCTGTAACTGCTGGTTTCTGTTTTTTACATCTGATATTAAAGCCTGGAGCCCGTTACTGTCTCCCTTTAAAAAGTGAAAAAAAAGCTGCCTTTATTCCCTGTCAGGGGGAGGCAGCAATATTGTTTATCACTCAGGAGATAACCCTTCAGCCGGTTTTAAATCAGCCCTGGGGACTCTGGCCCCGGTTTACGGGCAGTTATTTAAAAAACTTTGTAAATTTTGATATCAGTTCCATTTTGTCAAGCACATCCTTAACCTGCTTCTTGTTTTCCTTGCTCATTTCACAGAGCGGAAGCCTGTAGATTTCCTTAACCATACCTTTCAGCGACATCATATATTTAATTGGAATCGGGTTAGTATCAATAAATTCAGCCCTGAACAACGGGAGCAGTTTATAATGAAGCTCCCGGGCTTTCATCATATTTCCCGCAAGAGCCGCTTTTACCAGTTCTTCCATCTGGGAAGGGATAAGGTTGCTTGCGACAGATACAATTCCTGAACCTCCCAGCGCGATAATTGGAAGACCCAGATTGTCATCGCCGGAAAGTATATCAAAATCAGCAGGTTTTTCAGCCGCAAGTTCCATCACCTGGGCAATATTTCCGCTAGCCTCTTTTACCGCGCAGATGTTCTGATGTTTTGCGAGTTTAAGCATTGTGCTGTTTTCAATATTTTTCCCGCTCCTGCCCGGAATGTTGTAAACAAGGAGAGGAATATCAACCGCATCGGCAATTGCCATGAAGTGTCTGTAAAAGCCTTCCTGGCTCGGCTTGTTGTAATAGGGCGCTACCTGAAGAGATACGTCAGCCCCGTAATCTTTGGCAAGCTTTGTCATTCTTATCGCTTCATCAGTACAGTTTGAGCCGGAACCGGCAATTACCGGAACCCTTCCGGCTGACTGTTTTACAACAAATTCCACTACTTTCATGTGGTCTTCATGGCTCAGTGTAGGGCTTTCCCCTGTTGTTCCCATCGGCGCAAGGCCGCTTATTTTCTCATCAATCTGGAACTCGACAAGATTTTTCAGCGATTCCCAGTCTACCGAACCGTCCTTGTTGAACGGGGTGACAAGAGCTGTATATACACCTTTTAATCTCATAGTTTACTCCTTAACCTAATATTTCCTTAATAAATAATTCAACCGGAAAAAAGCCTTTTTTATCTCTGACCCATTCCGCTGCCATTACAGCCCCAAGGGCAAAACCGTTTCTGTTCCTTGCCCTGTGTGTAATTTCAACTGTATCAGCGGCAGAATCAAGCATCACAGTGTGAGTACCGGGAATTTCACCGCATCTGGTAGAAGTAACATGAAGCTCATTTTCTTTTATCTGCCGGTCCAGGGTCTCTGTTAAGATTGTATCTTTTCTGTCAAGACCAGCAATAATTTTTGATGCGGCAGTAAGCGCTGTACCCGACGGAGAATCTTTTTTCCTCTTATGATGATACTCATGTAAAAGTATATCATATTCCGGCAGGGAATTTATAAGTAAAGCTGCTTTTTCCGCCAGAATAAAGAACAAATGGGCCCCGATGGAAAAATTAGACCCCCAGATAAAACCGATACCTGCATCAGTTACCTGTTTTTCAATTTTATTCCGTATCTGTTCCCACCCTGTTGTACCCATGACAACAGGTGTTTTTCCCTGCACATATACATTACAGTTGCTTTCAACAGCGGCAGGCGAAGAAAAATCAATTACTACATCCGCCTTATCAAGAAGACCCAAGGTTACTTCCTTATGTCCGCCTGGCGCAACCGGATCAACAAATCCTGCGAGGGAATGCCCGCGGGAGATGAGGATTTTTTCTATCTCTTTTCCCATGCTCCCGTAACCAATCAGTAATACTTTCATGAAGGAATATTTTAAAATAAAACCGAAGTTGTCAACCCCTAAAAAAAAATCCGCTCCTCTCGGAGGAACGGATTGTCAGATTGCTGATATTGATATCAGAGATTATTTTTTGTTTATTGTTGCAAGTGAACTGTAAACTATATCGTTGGCGTTGCATCCTCTTGAAAGGTCTGATACCGGCTTTGCAAATCCCTGCAGTACAGGGCCGTAGGCTTCAAACCCGCCGAACCGCTGTGTAAGCTTGTATCCGATATTTCCTGCGTTAAGGTTCGGGAAAATAAGTGTATTTGCGTATCCTGCTACTTTTGACCCCGGCGCTTTTCTCTGACCTACTTCCGGAATAATTGAAGCGTCAAGCTGCAGTTCTCCGTCAACATCAAGATCAGGGGAAGCGGCTTTTACAATCTCAAGCGCTTTTGTTACCCTGTCTACAGTTTCATGTGTTGCAGAGCCTTTGGTTGAAAATGACATCATTGCTATTTTCGGCTCTGTAAGGAGATAGCTTCTGCACGAATCCGCGGCTGCAAGAACTATGTCTGCAAGCTGTTCCGAAGTGGGATCAATGATTACAGCGCAGTCAGCCATGATAAGGCTGCCGTTGTGGCCCCATTTTGAACCAGGTTTATCCATAATAAAGCAGGATGAAGCTGTTTTTATCCCGGGTGCGGTTTTTATAATCTTGAGTGCGGCTGAAATTACTGCTCCTGTTGAATTCTCGGCTCCGGCAACCATTGCGTATGCAACATCTTTCCGTACCATCATCGCTCCCCAGCTTAACACCCCTTTCATTTCCTCGGCAGCCTGGGCTTCTGTCATCCCCTTGTGTTTTCTGAGTTCATAATATTCATTGACATATTCATCGCGGTTGGGTGATTTTTCAGGATTTACAATTATTATCCTGTCGTTGAGTTTTACGCCTATGGAATCAGCGTTTTTCCTGATTTCATTATCATCTCCTACAAGAAAAACTTCAGAAATCAGATTTTCGTCGATTAATGTTTTTGCCGCGGTGATAACCCTAGAATCCCTTCCTTCCGGCAGAACCAGTTTAAGCATTTTTGCCCGTGCTTCTTCTTTCATTCTTTCAATAAAACCCATATTTACTCCTTGAATTGCTGTTTTGCTGTAATTAGTCAGAGATGATTAATTGTTTTTACTTTAGCAATAATGACCTGTTTTTTATGAAATTTCAATGTCCTATTTCTGCAATATCATACAAAAAAGTATAAAAATCAGATATTAATCGAATAACAGTTCATCATAAGAGGTGCTCTTTTTGCTATTCATCTTGACACCTCTTGTAAGGTTAAGTACGATATTTCCATAGAAATCCGGAGGGAGATAATATGGCTGAAGTCAGTATTAAAAATGTTGAAGAATCGGAAATAGATACAATCCTGTCAGAAGATATTGATTTTAAAGGCGAACTTTCTTTTGAAAAACCTCTAATGATAAAAGGCAAATTTAATGGCGTTATAAATGCCTCAAGCGATCTGTATGTTGGGAAAGATGCTGTAATCAGGGCCCAGATTGACGCCAGCCAGGTATCAGTTAAAGGGCGGGTTGAGGGTAATATTAATTCAAAGGAAACTATTGAATTATTTTCCACCGCCAATATTACCGGAGATATTACAAGTCCTGCCGTTGTGATGGAAAAAGGGTGTATTTTTAACGGTATCTGTACAATGACAGCTAAATAAACTGGAGTTTTTAACATGAAAAAGCAACTGCTCTATATAATTATAATTTTTTTTACTGCTTCGGTATTTCCTCTTTTTTCGCAGGAACGTCCCGATGCCCTGCAGAAATATAAAAACGGTGAATATGAAGAAGCGGTTAAAATATGTCTTAATGAAATTGAACAGATGCCTCGTAACATGGATTCATATACCGTGCTCGGCTGGTCTCTTATAAAACTTAAAAAATACCAGGAAGCGCTTGATTACAGCCTGGCG
The DNA here is from genome assembly GCA_024233785.1 of Spirochaetales bacterium. Taxonomy (GTDB): domain Bacteria; phylum Spirochaetota; class Spirochaetia; order CADAEX01; family CADAEX01; genus JACKPD01. The sequence continues at coordinate 29,886 of JACKPD010000008.1, forward strand.
GCGCTTAAAATATCGCGTTATGACAGCAGGATTATAGAAAACTGCGGAGAGGCAAGTTACTACCTCGGAAACAATCTCGAAGCGCTTAAATACTTTGAGGAATATGTCTCGCTTGTCCAGAGCGGCGGGCGGATTGATGTTGTCTATTATTACATGGGTGAAATCTTTATACAGATCGGTGAATTCCATCATGCTGATATAGCGCTCACTACAGCCCTCTATCATTCCCCGAATATCGCAAGATGGTGGGCCCGGCTCGGCTATACGCGGGAGATGGCTGAAGATTACAAATGGTCCCTTGATGCGTATGACAAGGCTTTAAAGCTCAATCCTTCAAACCCTGAGGCCGTACGCGGTAAAAACAGGGTACAGATGAAGCTCGCAGGCTGACAAGGGAGTACATTGCCTGTTTTTTAAATGAAAAAATCAAAATCACGCGTTGCCTTTTACACACTCGGGTGCAAGCTCAATCAGTTTGAAAGTGAAGTCCTTGCGGATTCATTTCTGTCTGCCGGGGCAGATATAGTACCAGTATCAGAAAACGCCGACATCTATATTATAAATACATGCACTGTGACCTCAAAAAGCGAGCAGAAGGCCCGGAGGGTGATAAGAAAGATCTCGCGGGACTATCCAGGGTCTGTAGTAGTTGTAACAGGCTGCTATGCCCAGCTCGATCCGGAAAAGATAGAAGAGATTGCTGATAACCTGCTTGTAATACCGCAGGATAAGAAACATCTGCTGCTTAAAAGCACGGAAATGCTTCTTGATTCCTGTATTGATCCCGAGGATGCGGTACCGCTGCTAAAAGAATTTATCAGGGAAAACTCCGGGGAAAAGCCGGCCCGGCAGTCACAACCGCAATCTCCACTGAATCCGCAAACCCGGCCGCCATCTCAGTCACAGCCGCTCCCGCAATCGCAATTGCTGCCAGAATCCCAACCGCAAACAGCGAAACCGGATGACAGCAGTTTTTATACTGTAACAAAGGGATTTCAGTTCCATTCCCGCGCATTTCTTAAAATTCAGGACGGCTGCGATAATTTCTGCAGATACTGCAGGGTCCCTCTTGCCAGAGGCAGATCCAGGAGCCTTGATCCGGATATTGTTATCTCGAATATTATTGATATTGAAAAATCAGGCTACAACGAACTTGTTCTTACAGGAGTCAACATATCTTCCTATAAATCCGGAGGTCTTGACCTGGTTTCCCTGATAGAGAAAATTATTGCGGGTACGGAAAAGATGCGGATACGGTTATCCTCACTTGAACCTGACAGCATAGACGGGCGGTACCTTGATATCATAAAACTGGAAAGGATATGCGGACATTTTCATCTCCCTGTGCAGTCAGGCTCTGATGCTGTTCTCTCTGCAATGGGCAGGAAATATAAAAGAAATAAAGTAACAGATGCAGTATCAATCCTGAGGCAGAAGGGTAATAATCCCATGATATCAGCTGATGTAATAACAGGATTCCCTGGGGAAACTGACAGGGATTTCGAGGATACCTGCAGTCTCGTGACTGAAAATGAATTTGCCTATCTTCATGTGTTTCCCTTTTCCCCCCGTCCGGGAACTGCTGCCTACAGGATGAAAAACCATGTTCCTGAAAGGGTTTCAACGGAAAGGGCCGAACACCTTAGAAATCTATCCGGAAAACTTTTTGCAATCTATGCATCTAAGTGTATAGGAATGAGCTCCCCGGCAATTATCGAGGGAAGGGAAGGGTCTTTAAAAGATGTCTGGAACGGGATCTCTGATAATTATCTCAAGCTTAAAATAAAAGGCTTCCCGGAAGACAAAGATCCCGTAAAGGGAAGCATAGTCAACTGTATGATAGAAAAGCACAGGGAGAATGAAGGAAACAGTTTTGACGCCCTCTTTGCTTCTTTCGGCTGAAAAACTCCTTTTTATTCTGCCTGTAAGCTCCCATTCCAGCAAATTATAAACAGCAATTTTAAGGTTAAAAAAAACTCAGCAAATGATTGACAATTTTTTTGAATACTGCTAAATTGCCAAAGTCCTAATAGACTGGGCCGCTAGCTCAGCTGGTAGAGCAACGCCCTTTTAAGGCGTGGGTCAATGGTTCGAATCCATTGCGGCTCATACAGTACTTGATGGCTTGAATACTTTACTTGAATAATGCAGGTACTGCTTTATGTCTCCTTCGTCTAGTGGTTAGGACAGTGGGTTTTCATCCCGCCAACAGGGGTTCGACTCCCCTAGGAGATATTGATTTGGGGATTTATCAAAACTGGTAAATCCCCATTTTTTTTGCCTTTTAATTGGTATATCAGCAGGAAGCTTATTTAAGCCCGGCATAATCCAACAATACAATACAATCCTAACAGACCCTTAAACAGTATAAAGCCAATTGGAAATCAGCCATCCAAAATTTTATAAGTATATATATTTAAATGATTATTATTTAAAAAAAAGTTGACAAATAATTGCTGGCAAGGTTAGAATGAATGATAATCATTTATATTTAAATGATACATGATCGTTTGATATCATGCATATATATTCAGAGGTTTGTTTTATGGAAAAAAAAATGTTGTTTGCTCCTGGGCCTGTCATTACTACTGAAAGAGTTAAAACAGCTGCTTTAATACCGGATATCTGCCACCGCAGCAGATATTTTGAAGAAATATTATCTGAACTCCGGCCGAAAATACTGAAAATTTATAACTGTGATGATTCATATACATCAGTAGTTATAAGCGGCTCAGGTACCGCATCCAATGAATCGGTATATTCATCTCTTTGCGGCAGCAGTGATAAAGTGCTGCTCATTACAAATGGAGAATTCGGCAACAGGTTAAAAGATATTATCGAATGCTACAATATTAAATACACCGAGCTGAAATATGAATGGGGAGAATATCCTGATTGTGAAGATATTGAAAAAATTCTGGAAAAAGATAAAGAAATAACAATTGTCGGGATGGTTTGTCATGAGACCAGCACCGGGATAATCAATCCGGTAAAAGATGTAGGAAATTTATGCAGAAAATACGGTAAATTATTTTTTCTGGATGCCATCAGTGCCGTCGGCGGAGAATACCTCGATTTCAGTGAGTATAATGTAGATGTGTGCACAGGCGTGCCGAATAAATGTGTCTCAGGACATCCCGGTACTTCTTTTGTAGTTTTAAGAAAAAACCTGATAAAAAAAGCCTATGATACAAAACCCCGGAATATTTATTTAAATCTGGGAAGACATATAAAAATAGCAGAAGAAAAAAACCAGACCCCAAATACTCCTTCGGTAATAATGATTAATGTTTTACTAGAATCAGTTAAAGAACTGCTTGAAGAAGGTGTCGAAAACAGGATCAGAAGGTATAAAAAACTGGCCCGTATAATACGCGAGGGATTATACGAAATGGGACTGGAAATATTTTTAACTGATCCTGCGCAGATGGCAAATACTGTTACAACAGTATATCTGCCCAAAAAAATACCAATGAATGAATTTTTGACTGAAATGGAAAATGAAGGTTATGTATTTTACGATGGGAAAGGGGATCTGAAATCAAAAAATCTATTTCAGATAGCAAATATGGGAAATCTTGACGAGAAAGACTGCATCGAAATGCTGAAGGTACTGAAGAAGGTTTTGATAGGAAAATTCAGTTATGAGATTTCTTGATTTAGTGGCTATTACAATTCTCATGTTTGAGGATTGAGATAAAATAGTTTGGGGGATTTTTATGGAAAAGAATTTTTATTTTTTAACTGGAGGTTTAAAATGAAAAAAAAGTATCTAAGTCGTCTATTTTTAATTATCGGCATGGTCGTAATTGTGGCTTTTGCTGCGGTAACATTTACCGGCTGTGCCCAGAAAGCAGGTGAAAGCGGAACAGCACAGACAAAAAAAGATACAATCAAATGGCGCTTGCAGACATATGCCGGTCCATCAATGAATGATGATATTATTGGCAACAAGATCAAGGAATTCAACAAAATTGCTGACGGAGAAATGGTAATTGAGATGTACGGTGCTGATCAGCTCGTACCTCATGGAGAGTTATTTAACGCTGTCCAGAAAGGAACTATTGATATGGCAGTCAGTGATGATGAATCAATGGGCTCACCGGCGGATGTAGCAGTATTTTCCGCATATTTTCCTGCTGCCGGAAGAATCGGACTTGATATTGATGTTTTATGGAACCGCTACGGTTTGAATGAAATCTGGAAAGAAGCTTATGATGAGATTGATGGTGTTACCTGGCTTGCTCAGGGTAGCTGGGACCCTTGTCTTGTCGCAAGTAATAAACCAATTACAAAAGTGGAAGATCTTAAAGGCTTAAGACTTTTTACTTCTCTTTTTAATGGTAAATTCCTTGAAGCGGAATATGGTGTTGTTCCGGTTGTTATGCCTGTAGAAGATGTTCAAATGGCACTCCAGACCGGAATGCTTGACGGTGTTACCTGGTCGGGCGCAACTGAGCTTTACACTACCGGTATTGCTGATGTTTGTAAATATCTGCTGACGAATCCTATTTCCGGCGCATGGTCAGGTGGTTTCTTTGTAAATACAAAGTCATGGGAAGCTGTTCCGGAACGCCTTCAGAGGCTGCTGCTCATGACAATTGAAAGTTCAAATTATTACAGACTGAACTGGTACTGGTGGGGAGAAGCACGGTACAGGGCAGAAGGCAGCAAAATGGAGCTCACATCTATCCCTGACAATCAGTGGACAGGAGTTGAAGAGCAGGCCAATAAATACTGGGACGAATTTTCCAAGAAGAGCCCGAGGTCGGCAAGAGTTATTGAAGCGTTTAAAAAGTACTCGGCTATCAGAGAGAAAGCCGGTGCTCCATACACTGCCGGTAAGTAAAAAATAAGTTGAAAAAAATTAACATCTAATCCTGGATCACTCCAGGATTAGATTATAACACTGCCTTATTTTATTGCTGTTTATAATGAATACGGCAGGGATTTTTAGTAAAACGATAAATGGAGGAGTGGAATTTTTGATTAACCCGATAAAAATTTACGTAAAGTCCATGGATTCATTAAGCATGCTGATAGGCAATATTGTGAAATTCCTTGTTTTGTTAATGATAGCTGTACTGGCTTATGAAGCTGTTTCAAGGAATATTTTTGGTACTTCCAATAAATGGTCTCTGGAGATAACTCAATTTATTAACGGAACCTATTATTTGTTAGGCGGAGCTTATGTCTATCTAATTGGCGGGCATGTAAGAATGGATTTTTTTTATGAAAGATGGTCCCGAAGAAAAAAAGCTGTTATCGATATTTGTACTTTTATATTAAGTCTCGCATATTTGACAGGTCTGCTGATTGGTGGGATTTCCAGTTCTTATTATGCGGTAAAATACAATCAGACAAATTATTCGGCATGGGGTCCTCCTATAGCCCCGATGAAGATAATTGCTACAGTAGGTATAATTCTTATGCTATTGCAGAATATATCAGAGCTTATAAAGGATATCGTAATAGCATTTGGTAAAGATAGTTCCTGGATAAAGAATTGGAGTGTAGATAATGAGTTTTGAATTTATAGCTTTATTAATGTTTCTTACGATGTTTGTTACACTTTTGTCTGGACGTCATATTTATGCAGTTATAGGCGGAGTCGCGGCTATCTTCTCATTAATACTATGGGGAACCGGTGGAATAGACATGGGGTACCATTCAGCTTTTAAGCTTATAAACTGGTATCCACTGGTAACGCTGCCGATTTTTGTATTTATAGGATACTTATTCTCCGCGTCAAAAATATCCGAGGATTTGTACCGCCTTATCCATATTCTGACAGGCCCTCTTAGGGGTGGATTGGCCATAGGTACCATTGTCCTGATGGCAATTATATCAGCAATAAATGGTTTGAGTGTAGCAGGTATGAGTGTCGGAAGCAGTGTTGCCCTGCCGGAAATGCTTAAGAAAAATTATGATAAAAAAATGGTAACAGGAGTAATTCAGGCGGGGAGCTCCCTCGGAATTCTTATTCCGCCCAGTGTAGTTCTTGTACTTTATGGAATGATCGCAAGACAGCCTGTAGGACATCTTTGGCTGGCAGGTGTTTTCCCCGGTCTTTTAATGTCTGCATTATTTGTTATTTATATTGTAGTCCGATGCTGGTTCCAGCCTGAATTGGGACCGGTTTTGCCGAGAGAAGAATGGGATATCCCTATCAGAGAAAAGATAAAAGCCCTCAAGGGCGGATTACTTCCTTTGTTTATAATATTGATGATGTCGGGGCTTTTTTTACTTGGAGTAACCAGCCTTGTCGAAAGCTCGGCTATTGGAGCGATCGCAACTATAATTGCAGCAGGAATCAAGAAGCGTCTGAACTGGAAAATAATAAATAGTGTTTTAACTAACACATTAAGTGTCAGCGGGATGTTTATGTGGGTTGCCATGTCGGCTATGGCCTTTGCCGCAATTTTTGACGGACTTGGAGCTGTTCATGCGATATCAACTTTGTTCTTGAGCCATGGTTTTGGTCCAATAGGTACGATTATTGCCATGCAGGTTTCATTTTTATTACTGGGCACTTTCCTGGATGATACAGCTATGCTGATTATTGTCGCTCCGCTTTATATTCCACTGGTGGTTACATTAGGGTTCAATCCGATATGGTATGGCGTTCTTTATACTATAACCTGTCAGATAGCGTATCTTACACCGCCGTTCGGGTATAATCTTTTTCTCATGAAGGCTATGGCTCCAAAGGAAATCAGTCTTAGTGATATCTATCGTTCTATTGTTCCTTTTATATTTCTCATGATTTTAACGATAGTTATATTAATTATATTCCCTGAAATTGCTACCTGGCTGCCTGATTTATATTTTTCAAGATAAGAGAAATATTATTGAGGATAAGGATGAACAATTATATTTTATCAATAGACCAGGGAACAACTGCTACAAAAACAGTACTCTACACCTTAAATGGGGATATTAAGGCAATAAGCACTCAGAGTGTTAAGCAGTATTATCCTCATGACGGATGGGTTGAGCATGATCCTTATAATATCCTTGATTCCATAAAAACTGGAATCAGGGATATCTTTAACAAAACTGAAATAACGAAAGATCAAATTATCGCCATTGGAATTGATAATCAGGGCGAAACAATAATTCCTTTTGATAAAAAAACCGGGGAACCTTTGTACAATGCCATAGTTTGGCAGGATAGAAGGACCAGCCAATTCTGCAGCCGGATGAAAGACGCTGCCGATGAAGCAATTATTACAGAAAAGACAGGGCTGTTCCTTGATCCCTATTTTTCAGCACCCAAAATGAACTGGCTGATTAAAAATGTTGATAAAGTGAAAGATTCAATCAATAAAGGAAATGCGGTTATTGCAACTTCGGATGTGTGGCTGCTGTATATGATAACAGGCAGACAATCGATAATGACTGATGTTACAACAGCTTCAAGAACATTATTGTTTAATATCAACGAATTGAAATGGGATAATGAATTACTGGAATTATTTGAAATTCCTGAAAATGTGCTGCCGGAAATAGTGCCGTCTTCCTGGTTTTTCGGATATTCTGATCCTTCTGTATGCGAAGGAATATCTGCGCCTATTCATTCTTCCGTTGTTGATCAGCAGGCCTCTCTTTTCGGCCATACTTGTTTTAATAAAGGAGAAGCCAAGATTACTTACGGAACAGGAGGGTTCCTGCTTCTTAACACAGGGAAAGAAAGGCTGAAGTTAAATGACAGGATTTCTACGACAATTGCTGCTCAATATAATGATGAGATAAATTATGCCATAGACGGCGGGGTATATTGTGTCGCGTCCTGCATAAACTGGCTTATTAACGAATTGAAAATTATCTCCAGTCCGCAGGAATTAAGTGAGATAAAATTCGATTTAAAAAATCCCTGCAGCACCTATTTTGTTCCATCAATGGCCGGAATTTCTGCACCATACTGGAAATCAGATATGAAAGGGGCTTTTTTAGGATTGTCGCTTAATACAAAAGGGAATGATTTAATCAGGGCCATGATAGAAGGTATTGCATACAGATTTATGGATCTTGTAGAAATTATCAGAAATAACGGATTCAGGGAAATATCATCAATATCTGTTGACGGCGGGGTAAGCAGAAATGATTTCCTTATGCAGTACCAGTCCGATCTTCTGGGTATAAAAATACAGAGGCCGGCTGTGCGTGAAACAACTTCGCTGGGGTCTTTTTATCTGGCCGGATTGAAAACCGGAATATGGACTGATGTGAAATCTTTAAAAGAGAAAAAAGCTGATGAAAAAATATTTATACCGGGAAACAATAATTCAGCATTACTGGAAAATTACAAAATATGGCAGAATGCTGTAAAAGCGATTATTAACTGGCATGATAGTTTTTAATTCCGGATATGCTTGAATAATTTTAACAACCTTTTTATCTGAAAATTCAGTGTTGCAGACTTGGCAACATGCGTCAGTTATATATAATTCACTAAAGGTTGGGATTTATGAACACAGAGCATCTTAAGATATTTTATTATACTGCAAAATTTAAAAATTTTACAAAAGCTGCTGAATTTTTAAATATTACCCAGCCTTCTGTAACAAGACTGATCTATGATTTCCAGGATAAACTCGGCCTTGTGCTGATCAATAAAAACGGAAAGAGCTTTGTTCTGACAGATCCCGGTAAAAAAATATATGAAATGGCTGAAAAAATATTTGAAATAGAATTAAAAATTGAAGAATGCGTCAGGGACATACAACAGCAGAAATCAGGAATTATAAATATATTGACAACAGAGACATACGGCGCTCATTTTATGCCGGAATTCCTGGTTGAGTACAAGCGGCTTTATCCCGGTATCATGATCAATGTTACTACACTCCCCAACGACCAGGTGGTTGACCTTACAAGCCGTCTCGAGTGCGATTTCGGAATTATATCAAAAAAACTTAAAAACCAGAAATTACTGGTAAAAAATCTTCTTGAGGAAAAAATTGTTCTTATATCGGCGCCTGACAAGCCTCTGGCGAAACGGAAGGAATTAAGCCCCCGGGAAGTAAACAATCTGCCAATTATTCTGTTTGAAGAAGAATGCGGTACAAATGAAGCGGTCATGAAATTCAAGAAGAAAAACAATCTGGAATTCGATGTAAGATGTATATTTTCAAACAGCGAATCAGTAAAAAGCCTTGTGAAAAAAGGACTCGGGTACGCGTTTATCTCAAGAAATGTCATTAAAAATGAGGTTGCCAGAAATGAACTTGTTGAAATAAACGTTCTTGATGAGACTCTGGTAAGGCAGTTTTATATTATTTATCATAAGGAAAAATATATCTCCAATACATTAAAGACTTTTATTGATATCATGATTGAGTGGTCTGATAAATATACAGAAAAAATAAGACAGGAAATAACACAAATCAATTTAAAAAAGACATAATAAAACATGAATGGCAATTGTTGGAGTTCCTGGGAATATCCTCATTTTCTAAACTACTTCAACTTTCATCATATTAACCTTATTCGATTCAAGCAGCGGAATACCTGCAACAAAAATAACATGATCCCCGGTTTTGATATATCCAAGTTTCAGGGCAAGTTCCTTTGCCCTTTTCAGGGTAGAGTCGGTGTCCGACATATTGTCAATAAGCTCACCTTTTACGCCCCATACAGGAGTCAGGTATTTTATTATTTTTTCCTTTTCAACAAATGCTATCACAGGGGTATTTATCCGGAACCTTGACAGCATTCTCGCTGTTTTGCCAGTTTTTGTGATGACAATTATTGCTGCCGCGTCAATATCTACTGCAAATGAACAGACTGCCCTTGTCATGTTGTTAACAAGAAAATCGCCGGAGTTTTCATCTTTGTTTCTACGCAGTCTCATCCGGTTAATATAAAAACCTTTTTTTTCAGTTTTTCCGCAGATCCTTTTCATCATGGATACAGTTTCAACCGGGTAGCTTCCGACAGAAGTTTCTCCGCTCAGCATGACAGCGTCGGTCCCGTCAAGAACAGCATTGGCGACATCGCTTGCCTCAGCCCTTGTAGGGCGGGGAGAGCTTATCATTGATTCAAGCATTTGTGTCGCGGTTATGACAGGAGTGTTTTTTTCTATGCATTTGGAAATTATCATTTTTTGAATCATCGGAACTTCTTCAGGAAGAACTTCAACCCCGAGATCTCCCCGGGCGATCATTACCGCATCGCTTTCCCCGCAGATTGAATCAATATCATTAACAGCGGCGGGTCTTTCTATTTTTGCTATTACAGGTATATCCTGGGCCTTTCCTGTAATTATTGATTTAAGCTCCCTAATGTCTGCGCCGCTGGTAACAAATGACATTGCGAAAAAATCAGCTCCGTTTTTTATCCCGAAGTCAATATCTTTTTTGTCTTTTTCCGTTATAAGAGGGATTGATAATTTAGTGCCTGGAAGGTTTATTCCTTTTCTGGACTGGACCAGTCCGCCGTCAATTACTTTACATATTATATCAGTATCTGTTTTATCAATTACCTCGAGTTTGATAAGGCCGTCATTGATCAGAACCGGGTCTCCTCTTTTAACATCAGACGGAAGATTTTTATAGCTGGTTGAGACCCTCTCTCTGGTCCCTGTAATGTTTTCCGAAGTAATAATCAACTCTTCACCTTCCGATATTTCAAAAGGCTCCTTTATTTCTCCGAGCCTCAGTTTCGGTCCGCAGAGGTCGGCAATAATAGGTATCGGGTATCCGATCATCTTTTCGGCTTTCCTGATGTTTTCAACAATCGCCAGTTTACTTTCGTCGGAACCGTGTGACATATTGATTCTTGCTATATTCATTCCGTTCCGGGCAAGTCTGATTATTGTTTCTGTTTCAGCTGAGGCTGGGCCTATCGTGCATATTATTTTTGTCCTGTTGAACTGTACCGGCATAAATTACTCCTGATTTTTAAATCATCATCACAATTATACCCGGTATATTTTAATTCTTTTATCGGGCAAGAGCAAATATAATTAAAAAGCCTTTCTCCCCTATGGTGTAAGATATGGTATCCCTTTTATCCGCCTTTTTGTGTATAATTACTTCCACAAAACACGATATAACTGCTATTATTGAAAAAACAGAACAGGAGCAGCAGTCATGGGGAAAAAAATAATACTAAAGGCAACAGATCTGGACGGATACCTGGGCGAAACTGATAAGGGATATCTTGACCAGATGAATTCATATTACAAAAAAGCGACTGAAATATTCAAAACCATAGACAGCCGTAATCTTAAAAACCCTGATGACAATGACAGAAACAATCTTATTGAGAGCTTTAATAAAATGGGTGAATTCATGAAGGAAATTGTTTCAGGTGAACCCCGCATAAGGGTTTATTCATTTGAAACACCTGTGTCAATTCACGGCGAAGCATCGCGGCTGATTGCCAAGCTCCGGGACGTCAACACCAAACACAGGGAATTCCTTTATTACACACAAAGAGCTTATGAGCTTCTTTTTAACCTCTCCCTTTACGGCGGGGACCAGACCAAGAGACACTATCTTGTGGTAAAAACTCCTGTAAAAACCCCTGTCCAGAACTATGCTGTACATAAAATACCGTATATTGATGAGGATCTTAAAAACAGCGTCATGTGCGTAATGCTCCGGGGCGCTCTTCTTCCGTCGATTATAATGTCCAAGGAAATACAGGAATATTCTTCCGACAACTATGTAACTCCGTTTGCCCTTTTTAGAATTAAAAGGGATGATACGAAGAAAGAACATAATATGGAATATATACTTGATCTTGAGAAATCGTATTTTGATCTTGAATGCATGAATGGAAAAGACCTTATTTTCGCGGACCCGATGAACGCGACTGGGGGCAGTTTTGTAACTATAATAAAATACCTGATGGACCAGGGGGTAAAACCCAGGTCGGTCAAATTTTTCAATGTTATCTCTTCCCTGAAAGGGACGCTCAGAATAGTGAGGGCGCTTGAAAATGTTACAGTATATACACTCTGGATGGATCCTGTGATGAATGAACTTGCATACATTCTCCCCGGGCTCGGGGACGCCGGGGACAGGCTCAACGGAGAGGATGAACCTGATTACCCGAGAAATATAATTCAGCTGATTGCTGATTACGGTTCTGTTGTCTCAGACCTTTACAGGTCGCAGATAAGGAAAATTGAGGAAACTGTACTTTCTGCAGGAGTATAAATGGGTTTAGAGCTTAAAAAATTCATATTTTTTGGTCTGCTGATCCTTTTTTTGTTATCCGGCTGTGCCGGAGGCCTTTCGAGGCGTGAATCCGCAAAACTTTATTATAATCTCGGTAATGCCTATCTGGAACTGGGCGACACTGCAAAAGCTTCGGAGTCATATCTTAAAGCGCTTGAGTATAATAAAAACATGAAAATTGCATCGTTCAACCTTGCGAAAGCCTATATGGAAGTTGAAAAATACAGCGAAGCAATAGGAATTCTTGACGGGATGCTTAAAGAGGAACCTGAGAATACAATACTGCTTTCCGCAAAAGCATATTGTGTCTACCGGTTCGGCAATTATGAAAAAGCATCAGAGTTATATGATGATGTATTAAAAATTGACCCCGGAAATATGGAAGCGCTTTATAACAGCGCTGTAATCAGCATAGACAGGGAAAACTACAGCGCAGCGTTGGACAGCCTCACTCTCCTGAAAGCAAAGAAAATTGAAGACGATTCACTGCTTGCAAAGATAAATTCCGCATTCGGGGAAACATATTACAGGACTGAACAATATTCTGAAGCAATAAAGTATCTTGACCTTATCCGGCAGACAGACCCTGATGATATCAGTAATTTAACAATGCTTTTCAATTCTTATCTCAAGACCCGGTATTTCGCATCTGTAGCTGAAACCGGCACTATGATTCTGAAAAAACAGCCTGAAAACAAGGAAATCCTGTTTAATATGGCATCAGTTTACCTGAATGAGATTGAAGATACGGAAAAGGGATTAACCTATCTTGAAAAAGCTCTGGCTGCCGGTTTTGATGATAAATTAAGGGCAGAAGAACTTGCTTCAGCTCCGGATATAGCGGGCAAAGAGAGAATTTATAAAATACTTCAAAATGCAAAGCTTTTAGACGATTAATAAAGTAAATACAGAACTAATGTCTGTATATCAAGTTCAGGAGTTTTTGATGAATAAAAAGATGATTCTGATATTGGTTTTACTGTCTTTAATATCTGGTTTTTCGGTTTTCGCGGAATCATTGGGAGAGACAAGGCTCGGTTTTGGATTCGGGATGCCTAATACGGTTCTTTTGTTCCAGACAGGGCCTTATGATATAAAGGTCGGTTATGATTTTACAGAGGGAAGTGAATATTTCTTTCTGAATGGCTCCTATATGGTTATTAATTCCAGGCCGATAAATGAAATCTTCAGCGGTACTCTCGGGATAGGACTTTTCGGTAAAGTATCTTTCGGCGATGAAAATGAAAATGATTTTATCGGGGGGCTTAATATTCCCATGACCGGTGAAGCGGCGCTTCTTGACGGATTCCTCGAACTGTTTGCCACAGTAGCCCCGGCAGTGGAATTGTTTCCGAAACCGGTATTTACAACACGCGCTATCAGCTGGTGGATTGGTTTTTCAATAATGCTTGATTGATCCTCTGAGCCGCTAAGTGTAGATAAAGTATTTTACAATACTGTTTACTGTGCCGGTTATATCGCTGAAATCAAATTTTACGCACTTTTCAGGGAATGAGGAAATTAAATAATTTTCACAGTCCCTGAAATTTTTTAATTTCTGCTGTATTGATGTTTCTCCCTCTGTAGTCCGGAAAAATTCATTGCCGCAGATAAGACATTCGCTTTTTCCCTCATAATCCGGCTCTGAAAAACTGTTGATGTTGCCGCATTCTGTACATATCTGGAACTTCAGGTGGTCCGGTTCTGATACGGATTCCGGATTGCTGATTATTATGTATCTGTCAAACTGGAATTTTCCCTTCATCTCCTCAATGAAGTCAATATTATTGCTGTTGCTCAGGAACACAAAATAATTCGAAAGATTCTCCGCTTTGATTTTAGCATCAATTCTCTCCTTAAGATATTCAGGGGAGAGTGCGTTTTCAATCCTGAGCTGTTCGCTCATAAAAACAGGCAGTTTCAGTACCAGAGAAAGCCGCTGTGATATCAGTTCAGTTTTAATAAACGGATTTCCAATAATAAAGAGGTTTAGTTTTGTTTGACGTATAAATGGAAAACCTTTTTTATTGAGATCAAATATTATTTTACACTTCATTGACCCAATGTGCATTTCCTCTAAATTGTAAAATTTGCCGCATATCCCGCATTTTCCTGTCTTTTCGGTACAATCGGGACAGCAGTAGAGGGTCTTGCCTTTTAAATCTGTTTCAATGTATTTACCGCAATTTACACAGTTGCTGTAAGAGGTTGTTTCTGTTATTTCTGCCGTAACACTATCTGCCATGTACTAATAATATATCTTTTTTTAAAAAAATTCTAATACGGCTTGACTAAAAAAAGGAAAATATATATCTTTCATTTCGCAGTCAATAAGTGATTCTTGTTATTTGAAAATCAGCAAAGTAAAGAGCCTAATCTATTGACATTTTGCAGTTTTAAAACTATTCTTTATATCGCTCAATAAACATTTATATGTTTGTGAGTCTGTAGAAATATTTGTTTTAATAATCTGCATAAAAAAATTACTCGAAACTGTATTTGGTTCGGGTATAATGATCTTTAAAAGAAGAAGAGAAGGGACCTGAAGCGGGTCAAGAAGAGTAATTTTTGACAGTTTCATTTTTTTTGTAAGAGTGAAGCTGGGAGAGAAACGAAATTAGTAACTATCGTTCTTCGGAACGATGGAATAAATAATGGAGAGTTTGATCCTGGCTCAGAACGAACGCTGGCGGCGCGTTTTAAGCATGCAAGTCGAACGGGATTCAAGTGCTTGCACTTGATGAGAGTGGCGAACGGGTGAGTAACACGTAAGTGATCTGCCCTGGGGATGGGGATAGCTCATGGAAACATGGGGTAAGACCGAATACCGTAACACTATTTGAAGGTTATGTTACGAAAAGAGCTACGGCTCTGCCCTGGGATGAGCTTGCGGCCCATTAGCTAGTTGGTGAGGTAAAGGCCCACCAAGGCAACGATGGGTAGCCGGCCTGAGAGGGTGAACGGCCACATTGGGACTGAGACACGGCCCAGACTCCTACGGGAGGCAGCAGCTAAGAATCTTCCGCAATGGGCGAAAGCCTGACGGAGCGACGCCGCGTGAACGAAGAAGGCAGAGATGTTGTAAAGTTCTTTTCCTGTTGAAGAATAAGTGGAAGAGGGAATGCTTCCATGATGACGTTAGACAGGGAATAAGCCACGGCTAATTACGTGCCAGCAGCCGCGGTAACACGTAAGTGGCGAGCGTTGTTCGGATTCATTGGGCGTAAAGGGCGTGTAGGCGGCGTATCAAGCTTGGTGTGAAATATTTCGGCTTAACCGAAAAGACGCGCTGAGAACTGATATGCTAGAGTTCAAGAGGGGGAGTTAGAATTCCAGGTGTAGGGGTGAAATCTGTAGATATCTGGAAGAATACCGGTGGCGAAGGCGAACTCCTGGCAATGAACTGACGCTGAGGCGCGAAAGCGTGGGTAGCGAACAGGATTAGATACCCTGGTAGTCCACGCTGTAAACGATGTGCACTAAGTGTTGGGGGGTTTACCTCCAGTGCTGAAGCGAACGTGATAAGTGCACCGCCTGGGGAGTATGCTCGCAAGGGTGAAACTCAAAGGAATTGACGGGGGCCCGCACAAGCGGTGGAGCATGTGGTTTAATTCGATGATACGCGAGGAACCTTACCAGGGTTTGACATATAGAGGAATACGTAAGAGATTACGTAGCTGCTTGCAGTCTCTAAACAGGTGCTGCATGGCTGTCGTCAGCTCGTGCTGTGAAGTGTTGGGTTAAGTCCCGCAACGAGCGCAACCCCTTTTGTCTGTTACCATCAGGTAATGCTGGGGACTCAGACGGAACTGCCGGTGACAAACCGGAGGAAGGTGGGGACGACGTCAAGTCATCATGGCCCTTATATCCTGGGCTACACACGTGCTACAATGGCAGGTACAGAGTGAAGCGAAGCAGCGATGCGGAGCAAATCGCAGAAAACCTGTCTCAGTACAGATTGGAGTCTGAAACTCGACTCCATGAAGGTGGAATCGCTAGTAATCGCGCATCAGCATGGCGCGGTGAATACGTTCCCGGGCCTTGTACACACCGCCCGTCACACCACCCGAGTTGGGGGTACCCGAAGTCGTTAGTCTAACCAGCAATGGAGGACGATGCCGAAGGTATGCCTGGTGAGGGGGGTGAAGTCGTAACAAGGTAGCCGTACCGGAAGGTGCGGCTGGATCACCTCCTTTCTAAGAGAAAGGTAAAAAGCCCAGCTTTAAAGCTGGGTAACAAAAGACCTTATGAGACGGCGAGCAATCGTCGTGGTCCTAAGGCGGCCCATTTAAGCTTCAGGTCTCCCTCTTTTTTTATAATATTATGGGGCCATACGGTCCCTGAAATATGAGGGTTTATGCCCTCTTTAAACGGGGGTTTATCCCCGACCAGGGGGCATAGCTCAGTTGGCTAGAGCATCGGCTTTGCAAGCCGAGGGTCCAGGGTTCGAGTCCCTGTGCCTCCAGAGAAACATTCAGGTCTTTAAAAAGAAAATTCTTGTATGAAAGAAGAGTAGTACAAAGAATATAGAGAAGGGTTAAAAAGTAATATGGTCAAGCGAATAAGGGTCTACGGTGGATGCCTTGGAGCTGTATGATGAAGAAGGTCGTGGTAAGCTGCGAAAAGCCGCGTTTAGGAGCAAACATCCATTAACACGCGGATAACCGAATGGGGTAACCCGTCATATTAGATTATATGTCATGTTATGGTGAATAAAATAGCCATAAGAGGAAACACCCGGGGAACTGAACCATCTAAGTACCCGGAGGAAAAGAAATCAATTGAGATTCCCCTAGTAGCGGCGAGCGAACGGGGAAGAGCCTAAACCGGTAATGTGTGATATGCCTGTGCAGTTGCATTACCGGGGTTGTAGGGCTCTTTGAGGGGCAGGCAGGCTGCCCCGCGTAGTTGGGAAAAAACTTATTCTTAGAAGAACGGTACTGGGAAGGCCGGCCAGAGAAGGTGAAAGCCCTGTAATTGAAAAGAATAAGACTACGTAAAAGAGTACCTGAGTAGGGCGGGACACGAGAAATCCTGCTTGAATCCGGGAGGACCACCTTCCAAGGCTAAATACAAGACAGCTACCGATAGCGCATAGTACCGTGAGGGAAAGGTGAAAAGAACCCCGGAAGGGGAGTGAAATAGAATCTGAAACCGTAGACTTACAAACGGTCAAAGCCGTGATTTATCACGGTGATGGCGTGCCTTTTGTAGAATGAGCCTGCGAGTTACTGTATATTGCAAGGTTAAGGGATAGAAGTCCCGGAGCCGTAGGGAAACCGAGTCTTAATTAGGGCGACATGAGTAGTATGCAGTAGACCCGAAGCCAAGTGATCTATCCATGCCCAGGTTGAAGCTCTGGTAACACAGAGTGGAGGACCGAACCCTAGTCTGTTTAAAAAGGCAGGGATGAGGTGTGGATCGGAGTGAAAGGCTAATCAAACTTGGAAATAGCTGGTTCTCCCCGAAATAGCTTTAGGGCTAGCCTCATATTTAAATGTAACGGAGGTAGAGCACTGAATGAGCTAGGGCCCTTCACCGGGTACCAAACTCAACCAAACTCCGAATGCTGTTACAGGATGTATGGGAGTCAGACTACGGGTGATAACATTCGTGGTCAAAAAGGAAACAACCCAGACCGACGGCTAAGGTCTCAAATCTATGCTAAGTGGAAAAGGAAGTGTAATTGCGAAGACAGCCAGGAGGTTGGCTTAGAAGCAGCCATACCTTAAAAGAGTGCGTAATAGCTCACTGGTCGAGTAGTAATGCGCCGATAATGTAACGGGGCTAAGCATAGAACCGAAGCCACGGGCTTGCTCGAAAGAGTAAGCGGTAGGGGAGCATTGTGGATGTCGAAGAAGGTGTATCGCGAGGTATGCTGGAGATAACACAAGAGAGGATGCAGGCATGAGTAACGAAAAGAGGGGTGAGATCCCCCTCCGCCGAAAGCCTAAGGATTCCAGGGTTAAGGTAATCTTCCCAAGGGTTAGTCGGCCCCTAAGGCGAGGCTGAAAAGCGTAGTCGATGGGAAACGGGTTAATATTCCCGTACCTCTTTTACTTTCGAAGGGATGACGCATAAGGTGAAGCCCGGCCGGAGAATGGTAGTTCCGGTCTAAGCAGTAAGCCGTTGAAGGATGCAGGAAAATCCGCATCTTGAGGTAAGCTGTTATGGCGAGAGAGTCTAAGGACAATTGAAGCGGGTGTAGTCATAGTGCCAGGAAATAATCTCTAAGGACAGGGTAAAAGGGACCGTACCGTAAACCGACACAGGTAGGCGGGCTGAGAATGCTAAGGCGCTCGGGAGAACTCGCGTTAAGGAACTCGGCAAAATACACACGTAACTTCGGGAGAAGTGTGGCCTTTTTTGGAGATCAAAATTTAGAAGAGGTTGCAGAGAATAGGTCCAGGCGACTGTTTACCAAAAACACAGGTCTGTGCGAAATTGCAAAATGACGTATACGGACTGACACCTGCCCGGTGCCGGAAGGTTAAGAGGAGGGGTTAGCACTTAGGTGCGAAGCTCTGAATTGAAGCCCCGGTAAACGGCGGCCGTAACTATAACGGTCCTAAGGTAGCGAAATTCCTTGTCGGGTAAGTTCCGACCCGCACGAATGGTGTAACGATCTGGACGCTGTCTCAACGCGAGACCCGGTGAAATTGGAGTACCGGTGAAGATACCGGTTACTCGTGGTTAGACGGAAAGACCCCGTGAACCTTTACTGTAGCTTGGCACTGAAACTTGTCCTGATATGTGTAGGATAGGTGGGAAACTATGAAGCTTGTACGCTAGTATGAGTGGAGTTGACGGTGAAATACCACCCTTATCAGGTTAGGTTTCTAACGGATGCCCTTATCGGGTATCTGGACAATGTCAGGTGGGCGGTTTGACTGGGGCGGTCGCCTCCTAAAGAGTAACGGAGGCGCGCGAAGGTTGCCTTGCGGTGGTTGGAAATCATCGTGTAAGTGTAAAGGCATAAGGCAGCCTGACTGCGAGACAAACAAGTCGAGCAGGTACGAAAGTAGGTCTTAGTGATCCGGCGGTTCCGCGTGGAAGGGCCGTCGCTTAACGGACAAAAGGTACTCCGGGGATAACAGGCTGATTTTGCCCAAGAGTTCATATCGACGGCAAAGTTTGGCACCTCGATGTCGGCTCATCGCATCCTGGGGCTGGAGCAGGTCCCAAGGGTTTGGCTGTTCGCCAATTAAAGCGGTACGTGAGCTGGGTTCAGAACGTCGCGAGACAGTTCGGTCCCTATCTGCCACGAGCGTTGGATGTTTGAGAGGAGCTGCTTTTAGTACGAGAGGACCGAAGCGGACGAACCTCTGGTGTACCAGTTATCCTGCCAAGGGTAAGTGCTGGGTAGCTATGTTCGGACGGGATAACCGCTGAAAGCATCTAAGCGGGAAGCCCCCCTCAAGATGAGACATCCCTTCACCTTTAAGGTGACTTAAGACACCAGGAAGAATACCTGGTTGATAGGCCGGGAGTGTAAGTGCAGTAATGTATTCCAGCTTACCGGTACTAATCAGTCGTGAGGCTTGACCATATTATTATTTAACCCTTCTTTTAATATATATTTTGCTGGAGTTATCAGGTCTATCCTGATAACTGTGGTGAAATAAAAAATTAAATTAAGTCTGGCGACTATGGCGGAGGGGCCCCACCCGTTCCCATCCCGAACACGGAAGTTAAGCCCTCCTGCGCCGATGGTACTGCTTTATTGCGGGAGAGTAGGTCGTTGCCAGGCTTTTTTTTATTAATTTACTACTACTGAACTGTTATTAAGTTTCTGGAAAGACATCTGAGTACTGATGTAAACCTGGCTATCCCGTTTACGGGCATGCCAGGCTTTTTTTTATTAATTTACCCTTTCTGCGGTATTGTGCCTCTATTATTGCACACGCACTCAAAACCCCCGTCAATCCCGATGGGGGCTTTTTTATTTTACCAGAAATGTGTTTTCCCCCTGCCAGTTTTCCGGGGGAGGATTATTTGTAAATTCTCTGCTGCGGTCCAGGTAAAGCCTTGAAATATAATCATGCGGATCTGCGGAAAGCATTTCACTGAATAATTTGCCGGCATCTTTAAAATTCCGGTGTAAATATAAATTGATAGCTGATTTATGCATATCCCAGATGTTTTTCTGAAGTACGGTAAGTGATTCCCTGACTGTAAAAATTTCAACAGCCCTGGTTTTTCCTTTGACAACTACCTTGTCCAGCAGGCGGCACGGATAAAAATTATCAATTTCATGTTTTAAAGTATCAGCAATGATGATCGGTTCATGATAATATTTACTAAGACCTTCAAGCCGTGATGCAAGGTTAACCGTATCCCCTATTACTGTGTAATCCATTTTCCGTTCTGACCCGATATTGCCTACTACTACATTGCCGTAATTAATACCTATACCTGTTCTGAAGGGGGGAATGCCCAGTTCTTTCTGGCCTTTATTAAAAATATCAATTTCAGACATCATTCTAAGGCCTGCCTGAACAGATTTCAATGCATCATCATCAGTTTTTACCGGAGCTCCGAAAAAAGCCATTATCGCATCACCGATATATTTATCAACAATCCCGTTATGGTCCTGTATTATTTCAACCATTTTTTCAAAATACCGGTTCAATGATTTAACAAGAATTTCAGGGGTTAAGGTTTCAGATATGGTTGTAAACGATCTTATATCCGAAAAAAGAATTGCCAGCCTGCGGTTATCGCCGATCAGCATGGTTTCCGGATTTATTTCAAACTGTTCAATTACGTTTTTAGGTACATATTTCTGGAAAATATTGCGTATCTGTTTTTCCTTGTTTTTAGCAAGAACCATTTCATATGCATAATTTTTTATCTGCTGATATGCTTTGCCGAGTTCATCTGTAAGCAGATTGAAATAATGTCCCATCTTTCCGGTTTCATCCCTGTATTTAAGAGTTACTTTTTTGGATAAGTCACCGGTTGTTATAATATCCTGGATTATATTTACAATGTTTACCAACTGCCTGGTTAGAATATTGGAAAAAAGAATCAAAAGTATTACAGCTGTAATTATCGAAACAGAAAGAATAATAAATGTCCTTATATAGATATTTGTTATTGCCGAATAATATATTCTCTCTTTTTCCGCGGCAAGAACAAACCATCCGAAATTATCGAATACTGTTTTCTGTCCGACATAGTGTTCTCCCGCCAGGCTTATTCTCTGCCAGCCTTCGCTTTCATTTTTAAATTCAATTATAAGGTTATCCAGTTCCACGGGAGTAATATCAATATTTCTTGTAGACATAACCATGCTGCCGGACGTATCAACAGCAATTATTATTTCAGTATCATTGCGTATAATACTCGAAGAAAAAGATTTTATCGAATCTTTGGCCGCATTTATAAAATCCGGATCTGTATCCAGATTGTTATTTTCCAGCAGGTTCCATTGTCCTGAGGCATAGTTTTTCAATGTTTCAATCTTGAATTTTAAAAAATCGCTGGCTATTATACTAATACCGTTGCGTGCCGATAAGGAAGAGACAATGCCGGTCAGGATTATCGGCGTAAGCAGAAGCGGCAGAACAATTAATATAATCTTGCGGCGTATTGTCATATTTAATATGAGTATAAACTATTCCATCGACTAGTCAACCGGTTAAAATATTTAGGAGCGATTGTTTATGAGAGGCTTGCTGGCCAGAGCAAAAGACTATCTTGAAAAAGAAAGTATACGCTTAAATAAAACTGCTTCTAAAAAAATGGAAGAAGAACAGCAAAAAGAAATTATGGCGGAAATGGATGCCATTCTGGAAAAAAACCGTCTGAAAATCAATGAAAAAACTATTGATTTTAATGTCCAGTCCTCTGACGTTGTATTTCCCCTGGTTCTTAATATCTCAGCAGCTGCAGTGCTGGTGGTCCTTGTAATTATCTTTTACTTTGCATTTAATCAAAACGAAAAAAAACTGTTGTCTGAAAGCGGTAATGTAAAATCTGAAGTTGAAGGACGCATAGTAGAGGCTGTGAAGAAAGCTGCGGAAAAGGAAATACAGGATAGAGAGGATGAAATCCGGTCATTCCGTATGAAGCTTGAACAGGCTGAAGACTCAAGAAAAGCTCTTGTTTCCGCTGCGGAAGAAAGAATCCGGCAGCAGGTGGAATTGTATAAAACCGAACTTCAACGGGATATTGATGCGGAAAAACAGAGGTTAAGCGGATCAGGATTAAGCGAAGAGGAAATCAAAAAAAGGATTGAAGTATATGAAAAGAATAAGCAGATGGAAACTGATGAAAAGGCAGCAGCCGCCAGAAAGGAAATTGAGGATAATTTTAAAATAAAATCAAAGGAATTTGACGACCAGATAGCAGAGTACAGTACTTCCCTTGCCCGGAAACAGGATGAAATTGCAAACCTGAAAAGCTCTATGGAACAGGATCTTGCTGCATCAAGGCAGGAGAGCGAGATGCTTAGAAAGAAAGCTGAAGCTGATGAGCAAAACTTTCTGTTAAAACTTGCGGAGCTAAAAAAACAGCAGGAAGAAATAGCTATAATTGAATCCAGGATAATGGGTATGTATACAGCGGTTAACTCTTCTCTTAAGAAAAATGATTATGCCGCTGCCGGGGAGCAGCTTAACCTTCTTGAGGATTTTATTAATAGCCCGTTGACAGTAAGATTGACAGAACAGACAGCATCTGCGTCGGAACGGAGAAAAATCGACAGGATATTGACGGATACAATGAGGCGGCTTATTGATCTGGAAATTGCGGGGAGAACCCCGCCTCAGCAGGTTCCTTTACAGATGGAGCTGTCAGAAGAGGAAAAGGACCTGCTCAGCAGGGCCCAGTCGGCAGACGTCAGGCGCGATACGCTTATCAGGGAATTGGGGAACATGCAGACCAGATATAAAAATTCACCTGACAGTGATAAAAGTTCCTCACTCAAGGTTATGATTAAGCTTCTTAACTCAAAACTATTATTAAGACAGGCCCTTACCAGTGAAGAGGTACTAAAAAAGTATCCTGAGCTTTATAAAACAACTGATGAAATTTTTGAGCTTTATGGGAGGGACCAGAGGGAGGCAGGGCGTAATGAGGCTCTTCAGGATATAGTCGCCATAACTGATTACCTTAACAGGCGGAAAAACAGCAATTCACCCCCTCCCGGTGATGCGGCAATGGACGCCGGGCAGAGAGAGCTTCTGATTGATTTTCTCCAAAATCTCCAACGGCTTCTGGATGAACCGGCCGGCAGGTAATGTGGAAAAAGATTCAAAAACTCATGGAAGAAGACCTTCTACCGTAAGTGTATAGGGCGCGCCAAGGTTCGATGAAGGGGTGGCTCTTACCTGAATGAGGTAACTTGAGTTAGGATTGACATTAATTGCCAGGGGCGGGACGGTAGGTTCCGAATTAAAGGTATTTAGTGTTGAGCTGTTTATCACAGTTGGTAAGCTCTGATATATGTAGAAATCAAGATCATTTGCTCCTGTCGCCCAGGTTAAAGCAATATTCAGCCTTCCTGTTGAAGGGCCTGTCCGTACCAGAAAAAGATCATTTGAGGTTGATGTATCAACAAGTCCCTGTATATTTACAGTATCACCGGGGTTGAGCCTGATAAAAAAATCGTCGGCTGTACTTAAGCTGTTATCGTCTTCATTGGTATCGGACTCTGAATTCCCGTTAACACTCCAGTAATATGTCAGAGGGGAAACCAGTGTATTGTTTGTAAAGTCCGAATCGTCCGGGGACGATATCTGGATGATGTAATAGTGGGCACCCCTGCTTCCGGGAAGGGTGTCGTTAAATGACAGCGGACCTGATACAGTGTTCCCGGCAAGGGGTGCCAGAGACCCGCTTGCGACAACTGTATCACCTGTTCCGACTGCAGTATCTGCTGATTTGTATATCTTCCAGTTAATCGTCTGTATGCCGGGATTGGCCGTCAGATTGCGGATTGAAAAACCCGGGGAAGTGCCCCCTGCGGCTGATAAGAGTGTTTCATTGATGTTGCCTCCTGCCGTCATTGCAGTAAATACCGGCGATTCAATTGTATAGTCGGGAGGAGATGCAACCTGGGTTGTCTGGGGGTTATATGCATAATCTCCCTGGTTGACTTCATCATTGGAAAAGGATTTGATGATAAGGTAGTAGTTCCCGGATGCTTCCGGCCATGTTCCGACCGCCGTAATTCCCGTCATACTGGCTCCGATATCCAGCCCTCCCGTTATTATACCGCTTCCGATTTCTTCGCCGGCGTCAGGAACTGTATTAAGCGAAGCATAGGCTGTCCAGGTAATATCCATTGCGCCATCTTCTCCCCCGATGTTTGTGATTGTAAAAGTTTCAGAAACGGAACTTCCTCCGCTTACTGTCGGAAATGTTCTGCTTACATTGCTTACCACATAATCTATTCCGGATAAATCACTTATAAAGTATGGAGAACTTGATCTTATATTGTTCGTAGTATTAACTTCTTCCGTACATTGGAGCCTTATTACCAGATACCAGGTCCCTTCCGCATTCCAGTTACCGTTATCAATTGTTATCAATCCTGAGTTGCCACCGGATAAAAGCCCCCCGAACATTCCGCTGTCTACCGGCGTATCTCCTGAATCATACAAAACATCCGATGAAATATAGGCCTGCCAGATTACGCCGACAGTCCCGTCGTCACTACCCTGGTTTGAAACAATAAATCCGGCTGATACCGGCGACCCTGTCGAAATACCTACACCGCCGGCCGGCGGCGTGGAAATATAATAGTCGATGTTTCCGCTGGGTATGACAGGAACTGTGGAATCAATTATGGTATAGACTCCTTTTATACTGCTGTTTACCGAATCCTCAACAGTGATGACAGCTGTTCCGGGCGCAGCCGGGGCCGTGTAGGTATTGCCTGTAAAAATGCCGCCGCCGGCAACCGCATAGGAGTAGGGCGGTATGCCTCCCGATGTCTCAATTTTAACTGAATCAAGTACCTGCAGTGTTGTGGAAACAGGTGAAATTGAAAGGGCTTTGCCGTCAGGTCCGTCTACAAGCTCTTCCAGGCTGTATTGATCACATGACAGAAATATTGCAGCTGCATATATCAGGAAAATGAGTTTTTTAATAATTAATTCATAATATTTTTTATTCATAATATTTTTAAATTTTCTTTTATTAAATTATCGATTATTCCTTAATGCATATCAAGGTAAATCCTGTTAAAAGTATAAACCGACTCTTGGAGTAAACCCGTAAAGCAGTGATTTATTTTCAAAAAACAGTGATATATCAGTTGATATAAGAAAATTCATATTTTTGCGGATAATATCAATTGTTAATCCTGTTTCTGCTGAAGGTATAATTTTAAATGAAGTGTCACTGTTCTCAGGTGTTGCAAACAGGAAGGCCGCGCCAGTTTCGGCCCTTATTCCGGGAATAAATGGGCCAGAACTCTGTCCTTTAATCCTCAGGGAGGGACCTGCATTGAAAATAATACCTTGGGCCTTTGCTGCATAGCCTTCCGCTTTGAAATACATTAAACCGGTATTAAGTCCCGCAGTAATAAAATCATTTATTTTTAAGCCGCCGAATACTGACGGCCATAAAGCGGGTTTAAAATAGCGCCCCGCCTTTCCGGCCGCAAGGAATAATCCCACATCTGTGTAAAAGACAAGACTTCTGTCATCCTGAATTCCTTTGTCTGAAATATCTGAATTGCCGGTTGTCTCCTTTTCATCTGCTTCATTGTCACTTTCAGGCATTTCTTCTGTTTTTGCAGCAGTGAAGATATCGCTGTTGAGAGCAATATAATCTTTAATAGCTCCTGTCATTCTGCCGGCATGCCCTATCAATACCTTATCAAGATTGAACTGCAATTCTTCCTGGGAATCAGTTGAAAATAATAATTTGTCATCTTCCGGTACAGCTGCCTTAAGATTAAAGCGGATAATATTACCGGTTACATTATAGACGCAGTCTATCAGTATATCCGGACTCTCCGATTCAGTCAGACTCAACCCTGCCTGATTGAGTTCATATTTGATAACTTCAAGAATGAGATTGTTGATTTCCTTATTCTCTGTTTCTGAATCACCTTTTATTATAGATGAAATGATGACTTGTCTTTTTACTGTTATCTGTTCGGCTGATAAAAATGGGGTCAGCATCAGAAAACAGATCAGAATAATCAATCGACTGAGAAAATGTATGAATTTATACTTTTCTGTAAACCTGTGTAAAGTAGTAATGATGCTTACCATACCTTTAACTAACTGTTTTATATTTTAAGCTACTGCGGCAGTTAAAGCAATCAAATAAATCATATCAAATTTTCCGGACTGAAAGTGCTTTCCTGACTTCAGATTTTTCCGGTTATCTTGAAAAGTACTCCACAACCAGATGCATTTTTGCAGCTGTATTATGCTCATTGATGTCCGGCATTCCCTGAACTAAAAGGCTTAGCTCCTCGGGGTCTGTTTTTATCCATGGCGGGATATGTACTGCTTTTGAAGCAATATTTGCGCGGATGAGTTTTGATGTTTTTTTACCGGATACCAGGGTAATTCTGTCGTTAACTGATACCCTGTAGGATGGTATATCTACCGGTTTACCGTTGACACTGAAATTCCGGTGTGTCACCATCTGTCTGGCCTGTCCCCGGGTCCGTGCAAATCCTGAAATATAGATTATATTGTCAAGTCTCTGTTCAAGGAGCTTTACCATGGTGTCGCCTGTTTTTCCCCTGGATGATGCCGCTTTTTTAAACAGATTTCTCATTTGAGGTTCGGACAAGCCGTATGTGAATTTCAGTTTCTGTTTTTCAAGCAGCTGCAGGCTGTAATCACTTTTTTTACCCTTCTGAACAGCTTTGGGGTTTTTCCCGGGAGCATTGGGTTTTCTCTTTAACAGCCTGTCATATTTCTCATTGCCAAAAATATTTATTCCCAGTCTTCTTACTATCTTTCCCCTGGGTTTATCGTGTCCTGTCATAATTTGCCTCTTAAATTAGATATATCTATTTATATTAGACAAAACAAATAAAAACGTCAAGATTTTTCCTGGCTTTAGGCTTAAATGAAACTAAAAAAATCTTTACCAAAGCACACTTTTATATCAGGTAAAATACCGGAAAAAATTCAAAAAAGAAAAAAATTGTTATCGATGATATGCTATACTATAATTTTTCATATGCATACAATCTATAATTCAAAAAACAAAATCCGGTTTCAGATATCAATCGTTTTAGGGGTCCTTATCATTGTGGGATTACTGACGTTTTCAATTGTAGCCATGACACTGTCGGTCGCGCGCGTGACTGCCAGGGAATCAGCAGATACCAACTTCAGGGCAATCAGTCTTGCCGCCAGGGAGAGGACCGGCCTTCTTCTGAAACCGGCGATGGATATGGCATATACCGCTTCATTTATGCCTGAAATAGATTCTGTGATACCTGATGACGGGTTAATGCATCCTTTACGTCTTTTATTTACCCGGATGCTGCAGAATAAACCGGCTTTCTATTCAATCTACATAGGACAGGAGGATGGTTCTTTTTTTCAGGTAATAAAAGCCGGGAAAAGCGATCTGGTCAATAAAGCCCATGAGGCACCGGAAAATACCGACTTTATAATCAGAACAATCTCTGGGCAGGGGGAAAAAAGAATACAGATTTTCACTTTTCTTAACCAGGAGGGAAATGTTATTGACAGCCGCAGGGAAAATGATTTCAGTTACGATCCCGTGGAGCGCCAATGGTACAGGGACGCGATAGAATATAAGGACGTAATACTGTCTGATCCCTATATTTTCAATTCTCTTAAGCAGCCTGGAATTACTGCCGCATGCGCAATTTCCTCAGGGGGCGGCGTTGTAGGGGTTGATCTGACCATATCGAGCCTGTCTTCTTTTGTCACATCCCAGAAAATATCAGATAACGGCGGGATCGCGTTGTTGACTGAAAAACTCGATATTATTGCATCTTCACCGGGAAGTATGGCAATGCTTGAGGAGATTTTCAAAAGGAAGGGTAAGACCCCGGACAGTCTTTCCGGATCAGATACAAATATTGATGAAAACATGCTGATACATACTGAAGAATGGAAGTTTGCGGTAAACAATGTTCTGTATTTTTTTTCATCAGCTCCGTTAAACGATTTCATGTCTGGTGCCGTTGAAATGAGAAGAAAAATATTATTGATTTCAGTTTTTATACTGTTTATTACTATTCCTTTTGTTGTTTTGTGGGCAAGGCGTCTTGCCAAAGCCTTGAAAGAACTTGCCGGAGATGCTGAAAAAATAGGCCAATTCAATTTTGATGGAAAACTTTCAATCAATACATCAATTTATGAATTTAACCTGCTGGCCAGGGGATTTGATGTAATGAAAGTTACGATTGCCCAGCGTACGGAAGAGTTAAAGAATACCCTGATAAAGCTGCAAATGCTTGTTGATATGAGTATAGCTTTGTCGGCTGAGTTTGACATCAACAGGCTTTCGGAAATGATACTGTCAGGGGCAAAAAAACTTACAAATGCGGATGGCGGAAGTCTTTATCTGGTTGATCAGGACAGGGCATCGCTTGAATTTAAAATTGTACTGAATGACACGCTCAAATTCAGACAGGGAGGGACCAGCGGGGTCCCTGTTCTAATGAAACCTGTTCCTCTTTACGATACTGACGGGGCTGAAAACCATCATAATGTTGTAACCCACACATTTCACACTGGCAAGACAGAAAACATTGCCGATGCATATGAAATCGGTAAATACGATTTTTCAGGTACCCGTGTGTTTGACAGGGAAAACAATTACCGCTCAATTTCTTTTTTAACTGTACCGTTAAAACCCCGGGGCGGCGGTAAAGTGCTGGGAGCGCTGCAATTAATTAATGCAAGGAACAATGAAACAGGGGAAATAATACCTTTTCCTGAAAGTATTCAGGACTTTGTAGAAGCTCTCAGCTCCGCGGCGGCTGTGGCTGTTCAAAACTGGGGATTGATGGAAAGGCAGAAGCAGCTGTTTGATGACCTGGTGAGGTTTGTTGCAATCGCAATAGATGCCAAAAGTCCTTATACTGCAAGGCATTGCGAACGGGTTCCTGAAATTGTAAGAATACTGGCACGGGAAGCCGAGAAAGTTCAGGAAGGTCCTCTCGCCTCTTTCCATTTTGAGAATACAGACCAGCAGCGGGAATTTGAAGTTGCAGCATGGCTTCATGACTGCGGGAAAGTGACTACGCCGGAATATGTAGTTGACAAGGCAACTAAACTGGAAACAATCTATAACCGGATTCATGAAATCCGTACCCGTTTTGAGGTACTGCTCAGGGATGCTAGGATAAGAAGACACGAGGCAGTGCTTGACGGCAGGGACCGGAAAAAAGCCGACCAGGAACTGGCTGAACAGGAGATGAAACTGCATAGCGATTTTGCTTTTGTAGCTGAATGCAATATCGGAAGTGAGTTCATGGATGATGAAACAATTGGGAGGTTAAAAGAAATTGCATCCACTACATGGTACAGACATTTTAACGACCGGATCGGCATTTCGTGGGGAGAAAAAAACAGGCTTCAAGCTCTTGGTGAAAGTCTTGAATACGGCGGTATCCCTGTCAGGGAGTATTTAATTAATGACCGGCCGGAACATATTATTCCCAGGGAGAGCTGGACCCGTGAGTATTACGGGAATTACGGTTTTAATTTCAAAGTCCCTGAACATCTTTACAACAGGGGTGAACTTTACAATCTTTCTGTCCGTGAAGGGACATTGACTGCTGAGGAGCGTTTCAAGATTGATGAGCATGTGGCTCAGACAATCGTTATGCTGGAACAGCTTCCGTTTCCTGAAGAATTGAAAAAAGTTCCCTGGTATGCGGGCATACATCATGAACTGCCGGATGGTTCAGGATATCCCCGCCGTCTGAAGGAATCCAGTCTTTCCATTCCTGACAGGATTATGGCTCTTTCTGATATTTTTGAAGCCCTTACTTCATCAGACAGGCCGTATAAAAAAGCCCACACACTCTCAGAAGCCATAGAAATTCTATATAATATGAAGAATAAGCACCGTGTAGATCCGGACCTTTTTAATCTTCTGTTGTCTTCGGGAGCCTATAAGGAATATGCTGAAAAATTTCTTCAGCCTTCACAGATAGACTCGGTTGATGTTTCAAAATACCTTTGAAAAAATGGATTCAGATCTGTTTAACACTTTCCGGGGGAGAGGAGATATTTTATTGTAATGAAATATTTATTTTCCGAAGTATATCTTGAAATCAAGGTCTTTCTTTTCATGGTTGACTATTGAAGTCCAGACGATTTTCTTTTTTTCCTTTGGGATTTTTCCGTAGATTCTCTCCTGAATCCTTTCAAGAAGAACAGACTGGCTTTTCATGCTGTCCATTTTTTCTTTTTCTTCTTTTGTGAAGTATTCCTCTGTATGTTTGACTATCAGTTCCTTAATGCCTGTACTGTATTTATCAATAATCTGCCTATAGCTGGCATACACATTTTCGCTGTAAACTACTACAAAGTAGTCTATACCCGGAATGTTTTTCAGAAGAGTTGTAACTTCCGAAAGCTTTGAGACGGCTTCTTCATAATGGTTATGCATAAACAGGTCCAGTGAATCACGGGCAAGTTTTATAACTGAAATATTATTGAATGATAATATATTTCCAGTATTTTCAGGCAATTTCAGGCTGAAGAGAGGACTCCTGTTACATGCATCGCATATAAGTTCAATCAAACTGGAAAACACCTTTTCATTCCAGAGTTTTTTTCTGAGAGAATCAATTAAATCTATCATTATCCCCTGGTATTTCATTCTGTATTTTTCTTTGTCGTCTATGATTATTTCAAAAATTGTCAGATTTACGCCCTTGAATCCGACATGGCCGGCATTGAAGAAATCTATCAGATGCTCAGTAAGCAACGGGTCTTTATTAATTGTTGCTTCAGCGATGAAATTTCCCGCAACATGATTTGACACCAGTATCCTGTTGGTATTTTTTGATATCTTGTTTGCCTGAGCCTGTAGTCTTGCTGCAGTATTAACTACAGTTCCCGAAAGATCTCCGTCTGATGTGATTATAAGAGGCGTATATTTTTTGCCTCCTGCAATTCCTGCTGATATTGTCATATCAGGCAGAAAAGCAGGCCTTGAGCCTCTTGATTTAATAATTTTCGCATTTTTAATAATATTCTTTCTGGCAAAATAATCTGCTATCTGTACTGTTGTTTCCACTACATCAAGAGCTGAAGACCCTGCAAGAATAATTTCATCACCTCTGGCTCTCTTGCAGATTACGTTGTTTTCTCTAGCCATCCTGGTAATGTTTTTATCGATGAAATCGTCAAGTTTTTGAAGGCGGGAAGTGTTGATTCCTGAATTGAAACAGAAGGCGGTATATCCGTGGATATCAATAAAGCTGATATAAATGTTGGTAATAGTCATATTCCTTTTTAAGTCTGCGGCAAATGGATACTGCTGATTCGGAATTGCAAGTTTTTTCCAGAGTTTTGGATATTCATCCGGTGAAAGCTGGTTGAAAAAACCCCAGTTAAGTCTGCGAAGCAGATAAAAGGCATTTTTAAGGGCATGTTCTTTTGTATTTGATTGAGGTATTTTTTCTGTCAGCGAAACAATCTGATCAAATGCTGTTATTTCTTTTTTAATGAGTTTGACATACAGAAAGAAAAACAGTTCGTACGAGGTTGTGTTTTCATTAAAATCATTAATTCTGACCATTTAATATATTTTCGGATATATTGTACATGTTATACAGAAAAAGTATCATCAGACACTGTCATGGATGTAGTATGTAATTGATCAAAATAATTGCAGCTATTTTTTTTTATTTGATTTACAATAAATTGATATTTTGACCCTGTTCCGGAGGTTTTATATGGATTTCAGCATCAAGACATTGGGTGAATGCAGGTTCAGGTCGCCTATTCTGGATAATTATCCTCATCTTGAATCAGCTTTTATTGATGAGAATAAACGTGTCAGACTTAATGTCATAGTTGATGTTAACAATCCTGAGGAGGAAGAGCCCACGCTTGAAATTGCAGGACAGAGACGGAAGCTCTATTTTAATCCTCCCTACACCAGGGCAGCTATAGTTACCTGCGGAGGGCTGTGTCCGGGACTTAATGATGTAATCAGGTCAATAGTAATGGAATCCCATTACCATTACGGTGTAACATCAATCATGGGAATCAGATACGGTTATAACGGGCTGAAAGAAGGAAGTCCCTATGCCCCGGTGGAACTGACTCCCGACAAAGTAAAGGATATCCACAAGATAGGCGGCACAATTTTAGGCTCATCCCGCGGAGGAACAGACAATATCAATTCACTTGTTGATTCACTTGAAAAAATGGGGATAAATATTCTATATACAATCGGGGGTGATGGAACACTTACCGGTGCGCATGAAATTGCATCAATTGCGGAAAAAAGGGGGCTTCCTCTGTCTGTAATAGGGATACCCAAGACTATTGATAATGATATAAATTTCATACAGAAATCCTTTGGTTTTGAAACTGCTTTTTCCAAGGCTGTAGAGGCAATTTCCGGGGCACATGTAGAAGCGAACGGCGCCCCTAACGGGGTAGGGCTTGTAAAGCTTATGGGCCGACATTCAGGTTTTATTGCCTCATATGCTTCGCTTGCGATGAACGATGTAAACTTTATCCTTGTTCCCGAGCAGCCGTTCGATCTGGACCCTCCAAACGGCCTGCTGTTTCACCTTGAAAATTATCTTATTAAAAGAAAACACGCTGTTATATGTGTTGCAGAAGGGGCTGGGCAGGAGCATATGGTATCAGCTAAAGGAAATACTGAAAGGGATAAGTCAGGCAATATCAGATTAAATGATATTGGCGTATATATTAAAGAGAGAATCACAAGCTACTTCAGGGACAGGGAAATGGAAGTTAATGTTAAATACATCGATCCGAGCTATTTGATAAGGAGTGAACCGGCCTGTCCAAACGATTCTCTTTTCTGCGGACTTCTCGGACAGTATGCTGTTCACGCCGGTATGGCAGGAAAAACAGATATGATAGTCGGTATGATCAATGATACATATATCCATGTTCCTATTAAAGCTGCTGTAACAGGACGAAAAACCATTGATGTCACTTCCCAGTTCTGGAACAATGTCCTGCAGGCGACAGGACAGCCCGGAAATATGAAAAACAGCTGAAAAAAAAAGGGCTGCCTTTCACCGGTTAGCCCCTTGTATTTAATCTATTTTAAAATTATTTTATAACCATTACATTTGTCTTTGCATACTGCAGAACCTTGTTGCTTACGCTTCCGAGGAAAAATCCCTGAAATTTGCTTAATCTTCTGCGTCCTACAATAATAAGGTCGTGTTTTTCTTTTTCTGCCAGAGTGCAGATATTTTCAACAGGAGATCCCATTTTTACCACTGTTTTAACATTGATCCCTTTGCTTTCCAGCGCTTTCTTAGCGGTTTCAGCAGCATTATCATAAAATGATGCCTGTTCCTTTTTTAATTTAGCCATAACGTCCTGCGGTACATTGCTTGCATAATTCATGTTATCTGCGTTTTCTATGACAGAAAGAACAGTAACTTCGGCATTCATCGCAAGGGCTAATTTTGCCGCTTCTTCAATTGTCTTTGATGACTGCTGCGATCCGTCTGTTGTAACAAGAATTTTATACATAAATCTTTCCTCCTGCTGATTTGTACATCCTTATATGATAAATATTTTTTCATTATCACTGTACAAATTAAAGATAGTAAAACTTGATTACAGTGTCAAGAAGATAAATATTTTTATGAAGCCCCGGTAATGAGACAATTTGCCAATATTATCTAAAATCCTTTAATTCCTGAAAAGAAAATTGATAAATAATTAAAATTAATGCATAATGATTAAAATTGATAATCCAAGGAAATAAAATGGCTATTGATGATACTATTCAGCTTGTTACATTTAATCTCGGTAAAGAACAATATGGTATAGATATTATGCAGGTTGAGGGGATAGTCCGTGAACATGAGATCAGGAATATTCCTAACGCTCCGGCCTTTGTAGAAGGAATTTTCAACTTAAGAGGCGACATACTCCCTGTAATCAATCTTCACAAGCGTTTTCACCTTGAAAAAATTAAAAAAGATGAATCAGATGAACTATTAAGCGGTTTAATAATTATCAAGGTTAACGGGATGAAGCTGGCTGTAAAGATTGATAAAGTCGCTAAAGTAATTACTATCAATAAAAGCAGGATACAGCCGCCCCCTCAGATGATAAAGGGGATTGGAAGTGAGTATATTGAGGGTGTTACTCCACTTGAGGACCAGTACATTATCATTCTTGATATTGACCGTCTTTTTGCTCTCAAAGAATTGAAACAGCTTGAAAGTCTTAAATAAAAAACAAGGATAATTGATGAGCATCAGTGTATTTAAACCTTTTATTAATCGAAAAGACATGAACAGTGTATTAAGCTGTCTTGTGAGCGAAAAACTTGCGAACGGAAGTATTGCAAAACAGTTTTCTGCTGATCTGAGCAGACATCTCGGAACAGATGAAGGCTTTCTTCTTAAAGAATACAGACGGGCAATTGAAATTGTTTTTAAATCATCAGTAATTCCTGAAAAGGATCTTGTCTTAATTTCACCTCTTTCTTCGGTCTATTATAAACAAGCAGCGGAAGATGCCGGTTTAAAACTCCTTTTTATTGATATTGATCCGGATACCGCAAATATATCATTTGAAAAGCTTTCCGAAGCAGTTGAAGAAAACCGCAGCCGCATACATTCTGTTGTTATCGACTCTCCGCTGGGATTTGTCCCTGAGATTGAAAAAATATCAGAATTGGAAATAAACATTATCGAAGATATTTCCAATTCATTCGGGGCGCAGGCCGGGGAAAGAAAGCTTGGCAGTTTCGGCAATTTTACAATAATGAATATGGACCCTGAGAAAATTATTACAACAGGGAGCGGCACTTTTATTGCGGGAAAAAGCAGAAAAGAGAAAGACCTGCTCCGCGGCATTATTTTACCTTATGGAAACGACATCCTGCTTCCAGACCTGAATGCTGCTATCGCTGTCACACAGCTTGCCAATATTGAAAAAATTATAAATGTAAGAGCGGAAATAGCTGAAAACTATGTTCAGGCAGTAATGAAAACAAAAAATAAAACTTTCCTTCAAAAAAATGAATTCAGCAATGTATACTGCAGCTTTGCTGTTATTGCTGAAAACAGTGTAAAGGAAATTAAAAAATATGCACAGAAAAAGGGTGTTGATACTGCAGAAGCTTTTGAAGGTTCAATTATAAAAAATATTACAATTGAAGACTGCCCGGAGGCGCAGAAGCTTAATATGAGGTGCCTGCTTTTCCCGCTGTATCCTAATATCGGTAAAAGCAATGCGGAAAAAGTAATCAAGGTTATTTCAACACTGCCCTGAAAAGTCAGGAAAATTGCGCGGCAGGTTTTGAGTTAATTTGCGCTATGCAGGAAATACATGGAAATACATGAAAATACAGGAAAAACTTTCAGATGAACAATGATGAACTGATTTTAATAATTTTTAATCCTGAAAAAAAAGATGCGGAAAAAATGTCATCTGAAATTCATGACTTCCTTGATTCAAAAAATATTGAAAATAAAATATGCAGCAGCAAGAATATTCCTGAAGCATATTTCAATAAAGGTCACAGGCTTGTTATTACACTCGGAGGGGACGGGACTGTCTTATACTGTTCAAGGATATTTTCCCCTTTTAAAACACCTATATTTGCTATAAATTTTGGTGAAATCGGTTTTATTACAGAAATTGAAAGAAAGGACTGGCAAAAATCACTTACCTCTTTTCTGGATAACGATTATCAGGTGAAAAATCACCTGATGCTCAGGGTTTCAGTATACAGAAAAGGGGAAAAGGTTTATCAGGTATGCTGTCTTAATGACAGTGTTATTACTGCCGGCGGCGGCGCGAAGATTGTAAGGCTTGATGTTTATATTGATGATTTATACCTTGGGGAATACAGGGCCGACGGTATAATAGTTTCAAGCCCCACAGGCTCAACTGCCTATTCAGCAGCTGCAGGCGGACCGCTTCTGTTCCCCGAAATGGATGCTGTGATGCTTACCCCGATTTGCCCTTATTCGCTTTCAAACAGGGCAATTATTCTGCCTGTGGATAAAAGAATCAGGATATCGGTTGAGAAAGAGCAGCGGGTTGACCTTATTCTTACTTCAGATGGCCAGGAAATTTTCAAACTGCAGAAAGGCGATAATATTTTAATTGACAAGTCACAGTACCGTGCATTGATTATAAAGTCTCATCAAAATCTATTTTTCAACAAGGTTAAATCCAAGCTTAACTGGTCTGGAGGGCCAAATAATGCTTGAAGAAATATATATAAAGAATATTGCTTTAATAGATGATATAAAAATCGAGTTTACCTCCGGATTCAATGTTCTGACGGGGGAATCTGGCTCAGGAAAATCCCTCATAGCCGGTGCAATAGGGCTTCTTAAAGGTGTAAAAGGGGATACGGGAGTAATCAGAACAGGAGAAGACTCAGCTGAAGCTGCCGGCGTATTCGGGCTTAAAAACAATCAGGATGTACTTGACTGGCTGTCTGTTAAAGGGATATCTGCCGAGGATGATTCTATTATTATCAGAAGGTCAGTAAAAGCTAACGGCAGAGGAACTATAACAGTCCAGTCTACACCTTTGAGCAGAAGCGAACTGATTGAACTTACATCGCTGCTTTTTGATATTCACGGGCAGAACGAACATCATACAATCATGAGTGAGGAGAGGCAGCGGAATCTTCTCGACAGCTATTCAGGACTTCTTGGAGACGCGGCAGATTTTTCTTCTCTTTTCAGCGAACTTGGAAAAATGAAAAAAAGGCTCACTGGGCTTGAACTATCTGAAAAAGAGCGGCTCCGCGAAATCGATATTCTCAAATTCACAGTAAATGAAATCAGTGAGGCAAAAATATCCGCGGCTGAGGATGAAGAGATTGAAAAAGAGCACAAGATG
The DNA here is from genome assembly GCA_024233785.1 of Spirochaetales bacterium. GTDB lineage: Bacteria > Spirochaetota > Spirochaetia > CADAEX01 > CADAEX01 > JACKPD01. Next base: position 67,099 of record JACKPD010000008.1, read on the forward strand.
CTTGTTGAACATGAAAAGCTTTTCAGGTATGTGGCGGAATCCCGTGAAGAGCTTTCAGAAAGCACCGCAGGAATTATTCCCAGACTGAAAAATGCCCTGAATGCTTCATCTGCCGCGGCAGCTATAGACGAGAGCCTTCTGCCTCTTTCAGAAAGGCTTTCAAACGCTTTTTTTGAAATTGAGGATATAGCTGAATTGCTCAGGGATTATGTACTTAAAGATAACTTCAGTCCGGCAAGACTTGCAAAATGCGAGGAAAGGCTTGCCGTTATTCATCGGTTGAAAAAAAAGTACGGGCCTGAAATTGACGATGTTATAAACCATCAGAATGTTTCGGAAAATCGTCTGGCTGAGCTTGAGAACCTGGCTATAGACAGGGAGGAGCTCAAAGCCAGGATTAAAAAAATGGAAGATGAGGTGCTTAAAAAAGCATCAGCACTCTCTGATGAAAGGAAGAAGAATTCCGCTGTTCTCGAAAAAAAAATAGAAGATATTCTGAAACAGCTTGGTATGCCGGAGGTGGTTTTCAGCATCCAGGTTAAATCCCGGAAAAATGATTCAGGCAAGCCGGTATGCGGAAGTTACGGATTTGACCAGGTTGAGTTTCTGATATCACCCAACACAGGAGAGCCGCTAAAGCCGATAGACCAGATTGCCTCCGGCGGTGAAATGTCACGTATAATGCTTGCTGTAAAAAGTGTTTTCTCTGACAGCGACCCGGTCGATTCCATGCTGTTTGATGAAATAGACTCAGGTATCGGAGGTGAAGTGGCCGTTTCACTCGGGTATCATCTTCAAAAACTATCAAAAATCAAACAGATAATTTGCATAACTCATCTTGCTTCCATAGCTGTTAATGCCGATAATCATATAAGGGTTAATAAAATTATTGAAAATAAAAGAACTGTAACACGGGCGGAAAAGGTCGATAATGACAGCAGGGTAACAGAAATTGCCAGAATGCTGTCCGGCGACCAGAGCGCAAATGCTTCGCTTGAACACGCAAGGGTGCTTCTGTCAAAAAGAGGGTTAAATGGGTAAAATAACTCAGCAGGCAAGAAAAAATTATACAGAGCATATTACAAAATACAAACAGATAATGGAAGAAATTGTAAAAAAGGAAAACAACTTCAATTCAGACCTCAAAACAGGAAAAATAACGGAAAAAATTGAATATAAAAAAATTGAAATCGCGGATAATGTTTTAAACCTAAGCTCTTACTACATACTTCTCAACTCGCTATCATCAAATCTGCTTGGTGTAAAAAATGAGAACTTTCTCAATGAAGCGCGTAAATCAGTTTACAGGTCTCTTATCTATTTTGAAAGTGTCGTAACTGATGAAATTGATATCCCGTTTTCTGAACTGTCCGTAGCCCTGGATAAAATCTCCGGGCTTTCTGATGAAAAAAGGTTTGATACTGTTAAAAAACTCGGATTTACTATTGATATGATTAAGGATGCTTTTGGAGATAATTCAAAATGGAAATGGTCTTTTGTCGAGCTTGAAGGGCGTTTCGCAACAGTAGCTAAAAATATGATAAACTATAAAACTCTTGTTTCAGGAATGGACCCTACGGCTGAGGGATATGAAATCAGGGTATACCACTTAAACCTTGTCAAGAAAATGCTTATGCTTGCTGCAACGCGCTACAGGGAAAAATATGAACTTAATACCTTCCGTATTGATGATTTTAAACTGGCGCTCAACTATCTGTCTGCCCTAAGAAGGATTCATGTCTATCTTGGAGAGACAAATGATTCTGAAACTGTGAAAAAGAATCTTGAAATCTGGAAAATCAAGATGGAGAAAGATTCAAGTAAAAGTATCTGACCGGTCCTGACTGCTTGTCAATAAACTGTTTTATGAATATCACTTATTTTAAAAACACCGGAACTTTGTTTGCATCAAGCTGCTTCACCAGACTGCAGCAGCAGGCAGCAATTAATTTTGAAATTAATCAGTTTTGCTTAAGGTCATGAAGGGAGTCTTCCGGGTAAAGTTCTCCAAGCGTCATCATCTTGAAGTTCCTGTCCCTGCCCGCATAGAAGACAGGCACATCACCTGAGCAGAATTCCGACAGGACCTGTCTGCATGCCCCGCACGGCGGAACAGGAGAGGGGGAATCAGCGCAGTAAACAGCAACGGCTGTAAATACTTTTTTCCCGCAGCCGGCCGCAGTGCTTACTGCAGAGCGTTCGGCGCAGATTGTAAGTCCGTAGGACCTGTTTTCAATATTGCATCCGGTAAAGATGCTGCCGTCAGTGCATAAAAGAGCCGCACCGACATGAAAAGCTGAATAAGGTGCATAAGAAAAGCGGGATGCAAAAACTGCAGCTTCTTTTAAATTTGTATAATCCATGTCCAGTTCTCCTCCGTAATATTTCGTTGACACCTGCAAATCTATTATATACAATTGAATATGATTACAGCAAGGCCGGATAAACAGCAGGATTTATGAAAAAAAAGCGGAAAAGAATCAGTGTTTTGTTATTCCTGTTCATATATATATTTCTCGCTCCTGAATATGAGAATAATACCTTAAAATTTTCTCCTGCCTGGGTTGTCAATGCTTTTAAGCCTGAGCTGGGGGGAGCAGAAAAGAATTCCCTGATTCCGTTCAGGCTTGGACAGGTTTTCGGATATTTTGACCGAAGCGGAAAGATTTCATTTATTGACAGAGTATTTTACAATACTGCCCAGAATAAAAAATATTTTATCAACTATACATCTGTAACGGAGAATCTTGTTGTAAATAAAAATGACGGTACTTTTGTCTCGAATTTAAAGACGGCAGGGTATCCCTATTTTATCGATGACAGGCTTTTTGTAATTTCAGCAAACAGCAAAAAAATATCGGAATGGAGTATTGAAGGGGAGAATATTTTTTCCTATGAAAATGAATCGGAAATCATATCTTCCGATGCCAATATTGATACCTATATTGCAGGATTTGTAGACGGGTCTGTTATAATTACGGATAAAGACAGGAAAATTGAAAAACTGATGAAACCGGAGTTGAGCAGAATAAATGCTGTTTACGGACTTGCCATTTCAAGTGATTCCGAACTGATAGCCATGATAACAGGTCTTGATCCCCAGTACATGATTATTATGAAGAAAAAACACACCCAGTACAGCAGGATATTTACTTATCAGTTCAATAATAACCTGCGGCATTCACGGTATATAACTTTTTCAGATGACAACAGATATCTATTTTTTGAAAGTGAAAATATTTTTTACTGTTACGATTTTCTTACTAAATCCCTTTCAAGTACTTCTCTTGAGGGTAAGATCTCTGCTGTACATTATCTGCCTGACTCAGGTTTCTCCGCTGTAAAAACTGATGGTCCGGCAGGACAATCGTATTTTTATCTCATTTATCCTGACGGCAGCATTATGTACAGAAATAAAAGCAAATCAGGCAATGTTTTCATGACCGGCAGCGGCGGGAGATTTTATTTCGGAACAGGTAATTCTATATATTCGGTAGATATGCTTGATGATTAAATCCACTGTCCCGGAGAGGAATAACAGCATGAAAAAGTATTTTGTTTTTTTTCTGCTATTAATTATAAGCGATTCGGCTCTTTTTTCCCTTCAATGGCCGGTTGAGAATTGGGTACTGCAGTCAACATTCGCAGAAAACAGGGGTGATCACTATCAGACAGGTATAGGAATAGGGGGGGGAGAACAGAAAGTCCTGTCTGTTGCTGACGGGGAAATTGTCTATTACCAGGAAGAAAATACTTTTTCAGTCCTTCCTTCCGGACTAGGCAATTATATCGTTATTGAACATGAAAGACAGCTGAGAACTACCTATGCAAATCTGAAAAAAGATTCCATAGATATAAAAAAAATTAAAGTCAAAGCCGGTGATAAAATCGGCCTTATAGGAGATAGCGGAGCATCAAACGGTCCTGTCCTCCATTTTGAGGTTATTGATCTTGAACTCAACGAAATTGTAAACCCCCTCATGCTGCTGCCTCCTGCCGGGGACAAAACAAAACCGGCTGTTAAAGAAGTTTTTATAGAAATGGCTGGAAGCAAGAAAGAGATAAAACTCTCCAACCGGAACGATATAAAGGCTGGAAAATATGATTTCAGCGCGGTAATCTATGATACCAGCGAATATGTTGATTATTTTTGTCAGCTTGCCCCGTATAAGATAAATGTCTATATTAACGGCGAAGAAGCCGCCGCTATTTCCTATAATTCCATAAAAAAGAATGATAAATCGCTTGTTTTAAGCAGCAACATGAAGAAAGTATCTGAATACTATAAAAACACAGTGAATAACTGGCATATTTATCTCGGGCAGTTCGACATCAGCGCCGGTATGATCCGGGTAGAAATTGCAGCATCAGATTTTGCGGGAAACGAAACTTCAAAAGAATTTTTACTGGTTTCACAAAAATAGGTCAGGGCACTAGTTGAAAACTTATTCAAAAATCCCTTCCGGAGAGAGACTTCAGAGTATCCTTTGCCCCCTTTGCGGCAGCGGCGAAGATAAACATAAACTTCTTTATACCTATGATCTCTATAGTTTTAAAAAATGCTCAGGCTGCTCACTTGTCTTTCAGAACCCCCAACCGCTTTTCCCGGACCTGTCACAGCGGTATGATGAAGATTATTTTAAATATGAAATTGAGAATGAGGATTCCTTTTTTTCACTTATGATGATGGCCCTTTCTGACATTGGTTTTGAGAGCCTTGATTTTTCCCCATTTAAAAAGTTAAGAATTCTTGATATCGGATGCGCAACAGGCAGGTTCCTTTTTGAATTCAGAAACAGAGACTGGGAAACTGCCGGTATAGAAATATGCTCAGGGGCTGTAGAGTACGGAAATAAAAAAAGAGGGGTAAATATTCACAATTGCACGCTTGAAGAGGCACATTTCCCTGAAAAAAGTTTTTCTGTTGTACATGCATCGCATCTGATAGAACATCTCAATGATCCGGCTTCATTCCTTGGAGAGATATACAGGATACTTGACGACAGGGGATTTCTTATAATTGTCACACCTAATATTGATAGTCTTCAGGGATTTCTTTTCAGGTCCGGATGGAGGTCTGCAATAGCGGATCATCTTTTTCTGTATTCACTTAAAACACTTGAGAAAATATGCATAAAATACGGTTTTCATCTGATAAGGAAAAAAACATGGGGAGGTCTTGCAAAAGGCCTTGCTCCTCCTGCTGTAAAAAAAATATTGGATATAGTAGCAAAAAAAACCGGGACAGGTGATGTTATGGTAATGCTTTTTCAGAAAACTGCAGAAATGCAATGAATCTGACTATAATTTATTTGTTAGCTATCCCTGAGAAAGCCAAATTTCAAAAACAAAATATCGCTATTGACACTCCAAAATCATTTTAATAGGATAATTTTAAAACCGGGGGGAGACCTTATGACCAAAGATAGACTTAAGTCCTATTCATATTCTTCTTTGAAAGAAATGGCCAGAAAGGAAGGAATCATAAATTATCAGAATCTCCCTCTGGAAAAACTGGTCGAAGCTGTGATTGAAGCTCTTGAAGAAAACAGAAACGACAGAATTATATCCAACAGTATAATTATCAGGGGAGAAGAAAAGAAATTCGATATATTCAGGGATGAGGAAATTGAATCCCAGGACATAAATGAATATTCCATACCTGAAAGCTACAATGAAACAAAAATACATATAATGCTTGTTGAACCGCTGCTTGCCTACGCATACTGGGACCTCTGTGAAAAAGACAGACTTGTTTATTCCAATACTGTAAAACAGGGAAAACTGATGCTGCGTGTCCATGAAAAATCAAATGAAGACAGAATTGAAGATGAAAATATACCAGATTTTTTTGATATCCCGGTAAGGCTTAAAGATGAGAACTGGTATATAAATCTTCCTTCACATAATTCAACTTATTATATCGAACTTATACTGTATATGTACGGAGAAGAGAGAATACTCTGCTCATCAAACAAAATAACCGGCCCGCCAAGGACAATGGAAGATATTAAGACATGTCAGGATTGTTTAAGCGAGGATTTCCTGGTCCTTTCAGGCTTTTATGATTTTACTGATGAACCTTCAGATAACAGCATACCTCAGCGTATTATTTCATTTCTTGATAATAAATACCTGATTGACACAGAAAATTAAGAGGACCTGCGAATGCATAACGGATATTTACTATTTGTCTTGAATGCTCATTTACCTTTTGTGAGACATCCGGCTTACGACCGTTTTATAGAGGAGAACTGGCTGTATGGCGCCATATCCGAGACATATCTGCCTCTGCTGAGGGCATTCAACAGGCTTGACCGGGATAATGTTCAATTCTGCGTAACACTGTCAATTTCTCCGACGCTTGCATCCATGCTTTCCGATGAAATGCTGCAAGGCAGGTATTTGCAGTATCTTGATGAGAGAATTGAACTAGGTAAAAAGGAGATAGAAAGAACATCATTTGATCCGGTTTTCAACAGGCTTGCGAAGATGTATCATTCCTCCAATTTACAGAACCGCACTGATTTTACTGATCTTTATAAATTGAATATCCTTAAAGGGTTCAAGGAGCTTGAGAAGAAGGGACGGCTCAGGATAATTACATCAGCTGCGACACACGCGTATCTCCCGTTTTATTCGGACTACAGCAATGCTCTTGAAGCACAGGTTCAGACAGCTGTAATTTCCCACAGCAGGATTTTCGGTAAAGAACCTTCCGGGTTCTGGCTTCCTGAACTTGGATATGCGCCTGGAATTGAAAAAACACTTAAAGCAAACAATATAAAGTATTTTTTTACTGCGGGCTATTCATTTCTCTTTGCCAGGGAATTTCCCAAATATGGAATTTATGCGCCTGTCTCCTGTTCTCCCGGTATAAATGCTTTCTGCAGGGACATTCTTACATCCAATTCTGTCTGGTCATATGATGACGGTTATCCCGGAAACCGTCATTACAGGGAATATTACAGGGACATCGGATTTGAAATGACAGATGAATATCTTGAAAATATTATCTATAAGGACCGTGTAAGGGTAAATACAGGATTCAAATATTACTCAAATACAGGAAAGCCGAGGGAAGAAAAAAAGCCTTATGACATTGAAGAGGCGCAGCAGAAAGTGAATGAACATGCTGAAAACTTTCTCTACAGAATGCAGAAACAGGTGAAAAAGCTTTCAAAACACATGGACCGGCCTCCTGTTTTTGTTTGTCTTTATGATGCGCAGATTTTCGGTCACTGGTGGTATGAGGGTATACCCTGGCTGGAAAAGGTTTTAAGGCTCACTTCATCGGATAACAGTCTCAGCACGATCAGCGCTGATGATTATATTGAAAAATGGCCTGAAAACCAGAAAAGCGAACTCTCTTTTGCAAGCTGGGGCAACAACGGTTACGCCAGAATATGGTGCAGCGGAAGTAATGACTGGGTTTATAAACATATCCATATAGTTATTGATAAAATGGCGGAACTTGTCAAAAGGTTCCCTGATGAAAAAGGGCTTAAGGAAAGGGCGCTTAATCAGGCCGCGAGGGAGGTCCTTCTCTCCCAGGCCTCGGACTGGCCTTTTATTATGCAGACAGGAATTGCAAAACCATATGCCGAGAAAAGGGTAAGGGAACATATTCATAACTTTCTTGTAATATACGATAATCTCTGCCGCAACACTGTAGATACTGAATGGCTGACCGGGATAGAGAAGGAAAATAATCTTTTCCCTGACATTGATTACAGGATTTTTATGGACAGTACAACATGATATCCCTTCCAGGGACACTTTCAGTCAGGTCAGGCTTTCAAGTTCGGATAAGGTAAGCTGCTCGAGGTGAAATGACGTAACTGTTTCATTCCTCTCTTCCCTTGTTGTTTTTTTATAGACCCTGAATGCTATTGTTTTTATACTCGGGAACGGCAGCCTAGCAGGATACCCGTTAATATCAACTATCTGATTTACAGTAAGCATATGGGGTATTTCCTGCCTGTCTCCTTCCGGATAAACTATCTCCCTGATATCGTATTTCATCAGCACCTCAAATTATTCCAGTATTATTCATTTATAGTAAAAGTAATCCCATTATCCTTCCATACTTAAAATACGTTAAGTACTAGTGGCGGTAAAATATAGTTTTTTCAATATTGGTTTAAAAAACAAAGTTGACATATGAATTTAATCCTTTATTATTACTTTGAGTGGTAAAAAGTGGTAAAAAATAGGGGAAAGTGGTATTTAGTGTGTTAAGCGGGGAATTTGTTAATAATATTGATGAAAAAGGACGCATTATGATTCCTGTAAAGTTAAGGGCCGCCATTGACGGCGATTCTCTTATCCTTACAAGGGGTGTTGATCAGTGTCTCTGGCTTTTCCCCGTTTCCGAGTGGCAGAAGGTTTCACAGCAGATTATGTCTGCAACATCAATTCTTCAGGCAAGGGCGCGGATGATCCAGAGAAGAATTATCGCGCCTGCTCAGGAAACTGAAATCGACAGGTCCGGCAGGATAAATATAGCTCCTGTTTTGAGGTCATTCGCGCAGCTTAAAAAGGAATGTGTAATACTCGGGATAAATAATTATATAGAAATATGGGATGAAGAGGTTTATCAGAAATACTGGGAGGAGAATGAGGCTGATTTTCAGAAAGCTGCGGAAGAGCTTGGAAAAATAGTCTCGGTATAACATGGTTGAAGTAGTCCATTATTCCGTAATGAAAAATGAAGTTGTCTCATTTTTAAAACCTGATAAACCCGGCCAGATTCTGGTCGATGCAACTACAGGCGAAGGCGGTCATTCCGAGTGGTTTTTAAGACGCTATCCTGATATCAATGTTGTCTGCCTGGATGCTGATGAAGCGATAATGGAAATTGCCAAAAAGAGGCTTGAGTGTTTTGGAAGCCAGGTGAGATTCTACAACAAGTGGTTTAATGCTTTTTTCAGGGATTATCCGTCAGACCTTGAACGGCCGGACAGAATACTCTTTGATCTCGGTATTTCAACATTCCATTATGAAAAAGCGGAAAGGGGATTTTCGTTCAGAAAGGACGAAGATCTGGATATGAGGCTTGAAAAACACCTTGAAATCTCGGCAGCGGATATTGTTAATAATTATCCGCAGAAAGAGCTTGCTGACATAATCTATGAATACGGCGAAGAGAGGTATTCCAGGAGAATCGCGGAAGCTGTAGTCCGGTACAGGAAAAACAGCAGGATTAGAACTACAGGGGAATTTGCCGAGATTATCTGGAATGCTGTTCCTGTTTCCTACAGGCACGGGCGAATTCATCCTTCCACACGTACTTTCCAGGCTTTGCGGATTGCTGTAAACGGCGAGCTTGCGCGTCTTAAGGAAGCTCTTGAAGGGGCCCTTTCTGTTCTTAATGTGGGCGGCAGGATGGGTGTTATAAGCTTCCATTCGCTTGAGGACAGGATTGTAAAGCATTTTTTCAGAGACATGGCCAAAGATTGCATATGTCCACCTGAAACGCCGATATGTAACTGCAGGGGTGTGAAAATTGTTGAATTGATTACAAAAAAGCCTGTTGTTCCTGAGGCGGAGGAAATCAATGATAATCTGCCATCCAGGAGTTCTAAATTGCGTGTCATTGAAAAGGTTAACGAACTATGAAAAGTGTTAAGAAAACAGTTCTTGCGGCACTGGCTGTAATTACAGTGCCTGTTCTCCTTTTTCTGAATGTATGGCAGGGATTCCGGTATGAAAGGATGAATGCAGAAATCAGAAATTATGAATATGAACAGAAGGAATGGTTTGAGGAAAACAAAAGAATGCTTGCTGCTCTTTCTGTATACAGTTCTCCGGCCAGAGTTAAAAAAATTGTTGATGAGGATTCGGAATTAAGCATACAAAAACCGGGGCAGGCCATAATAATAAAATTTTCACAGGATCAGGAAGGAGCCGCAGGTGAGTAATGAACCTCTCATGTCAGTAAGGGAAGCCGCTTTGATGATGACTGGCACTCTGCTGGCAGAGGGGCCTGAACCCTATTTGAGTTCTGTTGCAATAGATTCAAGGAAAGTTGAGCCGGGTTCTCTCTTTTTTGCCCTCAGGGGGGAAAAAAGCGACGGGCATAAATATATTGGAAATGCGGTTTCAGCCGGCGCTGTATGCTGCGTAATAGAAAATGAAAACAGTGAAACAATTGCTCTCAAGGAAAATCAGTCCTGCGTATTTATTCTTGTAAAGGATACTCTCAGGGCGCTTCAGGTGCTTGCCAGGGAGTACCGCGCCAAATTTGAAAATATTTTTATTGTCGGGATTACCGGAAGCAGCGGAAAAACAACAACAAAGGAGCTTCTTGCTTCGATACTCGCAAAAGAGAATCTGACAGTAATGAATGAGGGCAATCTCAACTCTGAAACAGGGCTTCCCCTTTCCATTTTCAGAATAAGACCCGCTCACAGGTTCGGAGTTTTTGAAATGGGGATCAACCATGCCGGGGAAATGGATGTGCTGGTGGATATCTTAAGGCCTGATTATGCTGTCCTTACAAACATCGGCACTGCCCATATAGGCCTGTTTGGTTCAAAAGAACGTATCGCGAATGAAAAAATGAAAATTTTTCACAGCTTCGGCAATCTGAAAGCGGGAATTGTGTATGAAAATGATGATTTTACCCCGCAGATATTGGCAGACAGCAGATACGGGAAGAAAATATCATTATACGGCCTGGAAAGCCAGAAAAATGAGGTTTCCGTAATAGATAAAGGGTTAAGCGGAACTGAAATAACACTTGGAAAAGAAAGAATAGCATTTCCGCTTATAGGAAATCATAATCTGCTTAATGCCCTTGCTGCTTTAAAAGCTGCTGAATACCTTGGAATAGATGATGTTAAAATAAAGGAAGCTCTTGAAGAGGCAAAGCCTCTGTTCGGAAGGGGCGAAATAACCAATACTCCTGTAACTGTGATATCAGACTGCTACAATTCAAACCTGGAATCTGTTAAAGCAGCGCTTGATTTTCTTGACAGCATTCCGTGGAGCGGGAGGAAAGCGGTCCTTCTGGGTTCAATACTTGAGCTTGGAGACAGTTCGGATGCTATCCATAATAAAGTCGCGGATATGGCAGCACAAAGCTGTGCTGACGCGGTCTTCCTTTTCGGAAAGGAAATTGAAAAAGCATATAACGGTTTAAGCGGAGGGAAAAAGGATAAACACATTTTCTGGACAGATGATCCGGGTAAGATGAATAATGCTCTTTCCGGGTATCTTTGTACGGGAGATATTATCCTTCTTAAAGGTTCAAGGGGAATGTCTCTTGAGAGGTTCCTTGAAATTATCGGAAAAATAAACAGGAAGGTGCCAAATTGCTGAAAGAAATATTTCTGCCGCTTATCGATAAATTAACATTTTTTAATATCTTTCAGTATATTACTTTCAGGGCGGCTTATGCGGCTGTTACAGCCCTGTTCCTTTCGCTTTTTTTCGGGCCTATGCTTATTGAATGGCTCAAAAAACAGAAAATGGGACAGGAGATAAGGGATGACGGTCCCAGTACTCATCAGGTTAAATCCGGAACTCCCACAATGGGCGGTATCCTGATAATATTTTCCATTGTTGTCTCCGTGCTGCTCTGGCAGGATATAAAAAATATCTATACATGGATATCCATTATATCAATACTAGGATTCGGCCTGATCGGTTTTGTAGATGATTACCTCAAGGTTTTCAAGAAGAATTCTGCAGGTATGCACGCAAAGTTTAAATTTATAGCCCAGATTCTGCTTTCACTTGTGATAGTTACTTTTATTTTTGTTAACAGCAATAAGGAAACAACGCTGCTTTATATTCCTTTTTTCAAGTATCCGGTGCTTGATCTCTCATATTTTTATATCCCCTTTGGTGTACTGCTTCTTGTAGGGACTACAAATGCGGTAAATCTTACAGACGGCCTTGACGGGCTTGCGATTGGGCTTGTCCTTCTTGCCGGAATTGCATTTGCAATCCTTACATATCTTACCGGAAGGGCGGATTATGCAGAATATCTTCAGATTCCCTATATTGCCGGCAGCGGGGAACTTGCAATACTCAGTCTTGCGGTAGTCGGCGCATCAGTCGGGTTTTTATGGTTTAACTGCCATCCGGCAGAAATCATGATGGGAGATACAGGCAGTCTTTCTCTTGGCGGTGTAATAGGGGTCATAGCTCTTTTAATCAAGAAAGAGATCTTGCTGATAGTAGTCGGAGGAGTTTTTGTTCTTGAAGCTCTTTCTGTAATAATACAGGTGATTTCATATAAAAAGAGGAAGAAAAGGGTGTTCCGAATGGCCCCACTTCATCATCACTACGAACTGGGCGGGTGGAACGAGAGCAAGGTAGTTGTCCGGTTCTGGATTCTGGGCGGTCTTTTTGTAATCCTGAGTCTATCTACTTTGAAAATTCAGTAACGGGAGAAGTATGACAGGTAATTTTATTGTTGAAAGGGAAAACAGGCACTCAAGCGATCCATTCCTGCTGTCAGTAATTGTTCTGCTGCTGGGGATTGGGCTGACCTTTCTCTTTTCAGCATCTTATCCGAATGCTTTGCGGCTTAATAAAGCACCGGAATTCTTTTTATTAAGACAGGCGGTAATGGCTGCCGCCGGATTTGCCGGGGCGCTTTTTCTGATGAACATCCCGATAGAAGTACTAAAAAAACTTGTATTTGCGGTAGTGCTCACATCTCTGCTTCTTTCTGTCATAGTCCTGCTGGCAGGACGGGATATCCAGGGCGCCAGGCGCTGGATTATAATCGGGGGCAGGTCTTTTCAACCTTCTGAAGTTGTGAAGCTGGCGCTTATTCTCTATCTGGCAGATGTTTTCAGTAAAAAAGAAGACAGTCTGGACAGTTTTTATTCACTTTCTCATCCTCTTGTCATGGTACTGCTGTTTTCACTTCTTACATTTGCCCAGAATGATTTTTCCACAGCAGTTTTTCTTATTCTTATCGGCTCTGCAATATTTTTTATTGCGGGAGTTAAATTCCGGTATTTCTTCACAGGCTTTCTGGCTTCTGTTCCGTTCCTTCTGATCCTTGTCTTCAGCAGGGAACACCGGGTAAAAAGACTTATTGCTTTCCTTGATCCGGACAAAGATCCTGCAGGCGTGGGATACCAGATAATCAAGGCGCGGGAGGCGCTTATAAGCGGCGGTTTCTGGGGAAAGGGAATAGGAAGCGGCCTAAAAAAAATGGGAACACTTCCTGAAGCCCACTCTGATTTTATTTTTGCTGTAATTGGAGAGGAAGCAGGATTTATCGGAATACTGATAATTATAATTCTCTTTGCAATTTTTGCGGCGCGCGGCTACATGATTTCATACCGGTGTACCGACCGTTTCTGTTTTTATACAGGTTTTGGTATTACAACCTCAATTCTCTATCAGGCTCTTATGAATATGGCTGTTGTCTCCGGAGCAGTGCCTGCGACCGGAATACCTCTGCCGTTTTTTTCACATGGAGGGTCTTCGATTATGGTTACTTTGCTTATGTGCGGGATTCTTCTTAATTTATCCCGCAGTACAAAAAATGAAAGGGAATTACCATTATGAGCAGTATAGTTTTTTCAACCGGCTTTGTGGATGGAGAGAAAAAAGATTATAATTCCGGCCTCCGGAAAAAGCGGCTTTACAATATGCTGCTGGCGCTTTTAGCTGCGCTTGTACTGGTAGAGGCTGCTTTTCAGCTTTATATAGCGCCGGGGCTTACTATTGATAAAATTGATGTACATTGCTCAGCCGCTTTCCCTATCAGTAACAGCGATATTTTGAAACTGGCAGGTCTTGAAGGCAGTTTATACTACTTCTCAGCCAATACGTCCCAGATTGAAAACACTCTAATGCAGCATCCGCTGATAAGAAGTGTGAAAATTGAAAAACACTTTCCCTCCTCATTATCTATTTACATAAACGAGCGGATACCTCTTGCAATGGCGCTTGTCAATTCGGGAGGCAGAACAATTCCCGTCGCCTTTGATGAGGACGGAGTAATATTCGAAATAGGAAAATCTGTTTCCAATTATCAGCTGCCTGTGGTATCAGGACTTAAATTTGTGGATCTAAGGCTGGGATTAAGGCTTCCCGAAGAACTCACTTCCTATCTTGCCGAGCTTAAAGTTCTCAGGGAATCAAATCCGCTGCTTTTCGGGCAGATTTCAGAGCTTAAATTCATTAACAAGCATAAAAATGATTATGAAGTCCTTCTTTATCCGTCCGGCAGCGGCATAAAAGTCCGAACAGGAAGCGGAATTAACGATAGTCTGGTGAAACAAATATTTGTTGTACTTGATATTATAGAAAAAAATGGGCTAAAGTCAGAAATGACCGAGCTGGATTTCAGATCCGGTCAGGTTGTATTCAGGGTTAAGGAGGGGTGACAGGTTGCCTTCTGATAATATTATAGTCGGACTTGACATAGGAACCACAAAAATTTGCGCCGTTATTGGTGAATATAATGAAAACGGCAGACTCGAAATTACCGGAATAGGCAAAGCCCCTTCGACAGGGCTCAGACAGGGCGTTGTTATAAATATCGAAGCAACAATGAAGGCTGTTTCGGAAGCAATTGAATCAGCGGAGATGATGTCCGGCCGGGAAGTGTATTCAGTGGTAACAGGAATCGCAGGAGGGCACATAGAAGGCATTAACTCACGGGGTGTTGTAGCTGTAGCCGGAAAAGGGAGGGAAATAGCTCCTGAAGATGTTTCAAGAGTTATTGATGCGGCCAAAGCGATTGTAATTCCAATGGACAGGGAAGTGCTTCATGTCATACCCCAGGAATTCATTGTTGATGATCAGGGCGGGATAAGGGACCCTCTCGGGATGATAGGAATAAGACTGGAATCAGAGGTACATATAATTACAGGTTCTGTAACTTCCGCACAGAATCTTATCAAATGTGTAAACAGGGCCGGTTTCAGGGTAGACAATATAGTGCTCCAATCCCTTGCTTCTTCAAAATCTGTACTGAGAAATGAAGAAAAAGAGATGGGCGTACTGATGATTGATCTCGGTGGCGGGACTACTGATGTTATTGTTAATTATGAAGGCGCCCCATATCATACAGATGTTGTGCCTGTGGGAGGCAAGCAGGTTACAAATGATCTTTCAATAGTCCTTAAAATACCGTTTGAAATGGCGGAAAAGGTAAAGCTTGATTCAGGATGCTGCTATGCTCCTCTGATTGAAGATGATGAGGATGTAATTATCCCGGGAGTCGGCGGATGGCCGGCTGCTCCGATTTCACGGAGTAAAATATGCGATATTATTCAGCCGAGAATCGAAGAAACACTGATGATGGTTAAAAGGCAGCTTGACAAGAAGAATTATATAAAACTGCTTAACAGCGGTGTTGTTCTGACCGGAGGCGGTTCTTTAATGCCCGGCATGACACAGCTTGCAAGCGAGATATTCGGGATGCCTGCCAGGATAGGATATCCGACAGGCTGCGGGGGAATGGTAGAAGAGTTCAGGAATCCGATGTATGCGACAGCAGTCGGGCTTGTAATGTTTACCGATGAATTAAGCGGGAATTTTGACAGGAAAGTTGTTCTGTCAAATGAAAACACTATTGTCGGGAGATTTAAAAACTGGTTCAAAGAATTTTTTTGATTTAAGGTTAGTTTTTAAGTGTATTTCACTGGGGGGGGGAATGCAAATCACAGTTGTTGAAGAAAGGAATTATACAAATCCTACTGTTATCAAGGTTGTCGGCGTAGGCGGCGGAGGGAACAATGCTGTAAACCGGATGATTGAAAGCGGTTTGAGCAATGTTGAATTCATAGCAGTAAATACCGATGTTCAGGACCTGAACAAAAGCAAGGCAAAAAACAAAATACCTATCGGTACAAAACTCACAAACGGTCTCGGGGCCGGAGGTATACCCGAGATAGGCGAAAAAGCTGCTGTTGAGGATAAGGAAACAATCAAGAACGTCCTTAAAGGGGCAGATATGGTTTTTATAACTGCCGGAATGGGCGGCGGGACAGGAACCGGCGCAGCGCCCGTAATTGCCTCGATTGCAAAAGAATTGTCCATACTCACTGTTGCTGTTGTGACAAAGCCTTTTGCCCTTGAAGGGGAGAAAAAAAGAAAACTTGCTGAAAACGGTATAAAGAATCTCAGGCAGACAGTAGATACCCTTATTACAATCCCTAATGAAAATCTGATGAATATTATTGACAGAAGAACCCCGTTCAAACAGGCCCTCCTGATAGCCGACGATGTGCTGAGACAGGGTGTTCAGGGTATATCAGACCTGATAACACGGGAAGGTGACATCAATATCGATTTTGCGGATGTAAAAACTATAATGAGCGGCAAGGGAGATGCGCTCATGGGTATCGGCTCAGGGCGCGGTGAAAACAGGGCAATTGATGCTGCTACAAACGCGATCAACAACCCCCTGCTCCAGGATGAAAGTATAGAAGGGGCAAAGGGTATCCTTGTGAATGTTACAGGAGGCCCTGATTTCTCACTTTCGGAATTCCATGAAATAATGCAGATCATCACTTCCACAGCAGACCGGGATGTACTTACTATAACCGGTACTGTAAATGACGAATCACTTAAGGATGAGATAAGGGTAACTGTTATTGCAACAGGTTTTAATCCCCATGAAAGCAGAAAAGAGGATGAGAAACCGGCTGCGGCAGTCAAAAGCGAATTCCTCAGCAATAATGAATGGAGCCAGCTGCGCAAAGGAATTTTCGGCAGACGGGATGATTTATATCTTACAGGAAGAAATTCCAGCGAATCTGATCTTGATATTCCGACATTTTACCGCGACCGGGACAATGCCCGCGGGGACCGGGACAATGCCCGCGGGGACCGGGACTATGACCGCGACAGGGAAAGTGAATATGCCGGAAAAGGAGACAAGATAAAGTGACTGATCTCCTGCACAGCGATATTCTTAAAAAATATGAGCAATACCTCAAGGCTGAATTGAATCTTTCGGATTCAACATCGGTAATTTATACTTCCGAGGCTGCTCTCTTTATAGAATATCTTGCAGGAAAAGGTAAAACACTCCTGAATGCGGAAACGGCTGATATAGAAAATTATCTTGCTGAAAGAAAGGAAGGAAAAATAGAATTTCATGAAAATCTTGCAGCTTCGACAGTCAGCAAGCTTGTAAGCAGTATCAGATCTTTATTCAGGTTTCTGCTGCTGGAAGATTTAAGGAATGATAATCCTTCAAGGTATGTAGCGTCCCCCAGAAAAGAAAAAAAGCTCCCCGATTTTCTTTCCGTGGACGACATAGATACTTTACTAAACAGTATTGATGTTAAAACACCCGCAGGAATGAGGGACAGGGCGATTTTTGAGCTTATTTATTCATGCGGACTTAGAATATCTGAAGCCTGTTCACTAAAATGCGGTAATATAATGCATAGCGACAGTGTAATCAAGGTTCTTGGAAAAGGTAACAAGCACCGCATTGTCCCCCTTGGAGAAACTGCTGAAGTCTGGCTGGCAAGGTATATGGCAGAATCAAGACCCCTTCTTTCAAAAAGGATTAAATCCGACTTTGTTTTCCTGAACAACAGGGGTAAAGGGATAGGAAGAAAAGGGGTGTGGAAACGGTTTAATGAACTTGCCTCCCTCTGCGGAATTGAAAGCCGGGTGCATACACTCCGTCATTCATTCGCAACACACCTTTTAACCGGGGGAGCGGACCTGCGGTCAGTCCAGGAACTGCTGGGACACAGTGATATTTCAACTACACAGGTATACACCCATTTGACAAGGGATGACCTCAAAGGCTATCACAGGCAGTACCATCCTGAAGGAGAGAGAGTATGAAAAAATATATACTTATTTTTCTCGTTATTCTCTTATCCGGATGCAGTAAAGAAGAAAAAAATCTATATGAAAATATAAATGGAATGGATGCTCCCTATCTTTCTTCCGGGGAACTTAAAATCCGGGAAAAAGAACTGAAAGAAACAATCAGGGAATATAAAGATACTCTTGAGCAGAAAGTTGACGCGGCCAGGAACCTCGGCACATATCACAAAACACTCGGCAAGCTTTATCTTGATAACAGAATGTATCTTCTTGCCATAGAACAGTTTACTGAAGCAATAAAGATTGACAACGAGAATCCTGTGCTGTTTTACTATTCTGCCCTTGCGCATGCTAAATATGCCAAATCAGTGATGAGTGAATCGGAAAAATTTTCATATCTGAAAGAGTCGGAGAAACTGTATCTCCGGACAATTGAACTTAATAAGAACTTTCATAAAGCATTATACGCATTATCTGTGTTATATGTTTTTGAGCTTGATCAGCCGGATAAAGCTGTGGATCTTCTTGAGAGGCTGCTTGAGACACAGAAATCCGACTATGAAGCGATGTTTCTTCTTGCCAATGCATATATAAGGTTAGGTCTCACTGATATGGCTTCAGAGTTATATGACAATATCATAAAGAATTCAAAAAACAGCACATACAGGGATCAGGCTGAAAGCAATAAGAAACAGCTGATGGATGGTGGTTATGGCGGGTAATAATCTTGTTCCTCTTTTTGTTTCAAACCTCAAAGGGTTTAACAGAAATGAAAAAATCAAGCACCTCGAATGGATTGCTGAATCTGCCGGCCTTAGCGGGGCAGGAGAGTCTGATCTTCATAAAATAGCTTCATCATTTTTTGCGCTTTCCAGGTCGGAAACAGAAAAAAAGGTCGGTGAGGCACTGATGATTGCCGGAATGTGTGAAAAACAGGGAATTGATGTAATTTCAATATATGACGCATCTTATCCTGCTCTTTTAAAGGAAATATACGATCCCCCGATAATTATCTATGCAAAGGGATCCCTGCCTGATCCGGACAGTTTCAATATTTCTGTAGTAGGGACACGGCATGCCACAGGGCGGGCTTTAAGGGCGTCATTTGAAACAGGTTTTTTTCTTTCATCTTCCGGAATCAATGTAGTATCCGGGCTTGCAATGGGTATAGATGCTGAATCCCACAAAGGGAGTATAAAATCAGGCGGAAGGACAACTGCTGTTCTCGGATGCGGAGTAGACAAGGTTTATCCCCTCTGCAACAAAAGAGTGGCACAGGGAATAATCCATAACGGCGGCTGCATATTAAGCGAATACCCTCCGGGGACCGAACCCCTGAAATACCATTTTCCTGAACGGAACAGGATCATAAGCGGCCTGTCTGCCGGAACTGTGATTATTGAGGCTCCCTTGAAATCCGGAGCCCTTATTACGGCAGATTACGCGCTTGAGCACAACCGTGATATTTTTATCCACAGCGCAGGGCTTTTTTCACAGCACGGCAGGGGCGGCAGTCTCCTTGCCCAGGACGGCGCCGCTGTTTTTGATCATCCTTCTTTTATTACTGATTATTACGGAATTGAATCAGAACCTGATTATAAACCTGAGAACTATTTTTTTGGCAGTCCCCGGACTGTAGAAGATGAAATAAATGAACTGATCGTAAATTACAAGGGAGTCTTGTACAGGAGAACAATTAATGCCTAAAAAAGCAGCGGAACAGAATAAAAAAAATTCAACACTTCTGATAGTTGAATCACCCGCAAAAGCAAAAACTATCGAACGCTATCTTGGAAAAGGCTACTCTGTGGCTGCTTCTATCGGCCATCTGATTGATCTGCCGAAATCGAGAATGGCTATTGATATTGATAAGGACTTTGAACCGGAATATATAACAGTAAGGGGGAAAGCGAAAATACTTAAAGAACTTTCCCAGAAAGCATCTAAAGTGGACCACATACTGCTTGCATCGGATAATGACAGGGAGGGAGAGGCAATATCCTTCCATCTTAAATCATTTCTTGAGAAAAAAAACACAAAGGCAAAGATTGAAAGAATAATATTTAACGAAATTACACCCGCTGCAATCAGGGAGGCTATCCTTAAGCCTCTGGAAATTGATTCAGGCAAAGTCAATGCCCAGAAAGCACGTAGGGTTCTTGACAGAATAGTCGGATACCGGCTTTCACCGCTCCTGTGGAAAAAGGTTAAGAACGGTCTTTCTGCAGGAAGGGTGCAGTCTGTAGCTTTAAGGCTTATATGCGAAAGGGAGAAAGAGGTTGAAGACTTTACCCCTGAGGAATACTGGACTCTTGAAGCTGAACTTAAAAAAGACAAGCACCATTTTGCAGCTCAGCTTGTGCAGTATTCAGGCGCAAAACCTGTTTTGCCTGACAGCAAATCTGTAGAACTGCTTAAGGAAAAACTCATCGGCAAAGATTTTATTGTCCGTGAAATAAAGAAAGCAGAGAAAAAAAGCCAGCCCAGGGCGCCCTATACAACTTCAAAACTGCAGCAGGATTCTGCCAACAGACTCGGGTTTACATCAAGGAAAACCATGCAGATTGCCCAGCAGCTTTATGAGGGGATAAATATCGGGTCAGGGCGCGTTGGTCTCATAACATACATGAGAACAGACTCAACCCGTATTTCAATTCAGGCCTTGACAGAGGTAAGACAGTTTATTGGTGAAAATTATCCTGATGATCTTCCTGCAAATCCCATAAATTATTCTCCCGCTAAAAGGTCACAGGACGCCCATGAAGCTATAAGGCCTACATATTCTTCATATACTCCGGATTATGTAAAAGAATATCTTACAAAGGACCAGCTCAGACTTTACACCCTGATCTGGGAACGTTTTATATCTTCACAGATGAAGAATTCTGTTTCAGAAACCACAACAGCGGATATTGAATGCGGAGAAGCGCTTTTCCGCGCAAGCATGACCAGGGTAAAGGAAAAAGGATATCAGAAGGTATTGAAAATCCTTGCGAGCAAGGAAAAATCTGAAAAAATACCTGAACTTAAACAAGGCGATTCCCTTGTGCTGTCTGAATATAAATCAGAGCAGCATTTTACCCAGGGGCCATCGCGCTTTACAGACGCGAGTATAGTTAAAATGCTTGAAGAAAAGGAAATTGGGAGACCTTCAACTTATGCCCCCATTATTTCCCTTCTCCTTGACCGCCATTATGTGTCAAGGAAAAACCGGCAGCTTGTCCCGACACAGCTTGGAAAAATTATTTACGAGTTACTTGTCAATTCATTTAACGACATTCTCGATGTAAATTTTACTGCCGAAATGGAAAGAAAACTTGATGATGTTGAAATAAACAATGAAAACTGGGTCGGCATGATCCAGGATTTTTATAAACCATTCAACAAAAAAGTTGAGCATGTAATGGAAACCCTTGAATCAATCAAGGGGGCTCTTGATGAAAAAACCGAATATGTTTGTGAAAATTGCGGAAAGCCTATGGTGAAAAAGCTTGGCCGCTTCGGCTATTTCCTTGCCTGCTCAGGTTTCCCTGAATGTAAAAATACTAAATCAGTACCCCTTGCAGAGTGCCCCAGGCCGGGATGTGATGGAATGATAGTGGCAAGAAAAAAACAGGGCGGGAAAAGCAAGGAATTCTACGGCTGTACAAATTACCCTGAATGCGATTTTATCAGCCACAGCAAGCCGACATCCAAGAAATGCCCTGTGTGCGGATATTTTATGGTTGAAAAATACGACAAGGCAAGGGGAACATATTATTCCTGCAGCAATCACGAGTGCAAAAATTCAATGGAAGCGGAGGAAGAGTGATTAAAAGATTTTTAGGTTACCTTAAAAGTATAAAAAATCTTTCTCCTGCAACACTCAAAGCCTATGAAAACGATCTTTATCAGTTCGAAGAATACATGAAAGGAGAAGGGCTTGATATAGCCCGGCCTGAAAAGAATACAGGACGCTCCTATATTTCCTTTTTAAGGGACTCGGGGTTAAAGCCTGTTTCAATCAATAGAAAAATAACTTCCGCAAGGGTTTTTTACGATTTTGCCGTTCAAAACAGCCTTTCTCCGGTAAATCCATTTGAAAGGGTCCGGAGCATGAAAAAGGAAACTATTCTGCCTGAATATCTTCAGTATTCTGAAATTAATCAGATGCACTTAAGCGCTGAAAATATGAAATCTGATGATTTTACAAAAAAGAGAAATATTGCTCTTCTTGATTTCCTCTATTCTACAGGATGCCGGGTCTCGGAAGCAGCCGGACTGGATACGCAAAAGGTTGACCTTTCCATGGGCAGCGCAAGGGTTAGGGGAAAGGGAAGCAAGGAGAGGATAGTGTATCTCGGCGGAAAAGCTCTTGCATCAATGAAGGATTATTTTGCAGGGCTTGATTATTTTGAGGATTTTAAAAAGCTGAAACTGAAAAAAGGTCTCCCTGTTTTTTTAAACAGATCCGGAAAGAGAATTTCAGAGAGAGGAATATTCTACCTGCTGGATAAAATCGCTGATAACGGATTTATTCAGAAAAAGATTTCGCCCCATGTCTACAGACACTCGTTTGCGACGCATATGATAACGGAAGGGGCAGATATAAGATATGTGCAGGAGATGCTTGGCCATGAAAGCCTTTCAACTACACAGGTTTATACACATGTGGGGATAGGGCGGCTGAAAAATGTCTATAGAGAAGCTCATCCGCACGGGAAACGGGATAATAAGAATGAGGGAAAATGAAGGAGTTTTTTATAATATGGAATTCAGGGGAACGACAGTACTTGCTGTAAAGAAGAATGAAAATGTTGCAATGGCGGCTGACGGCCAGGTTACACTTGGAAATACGGTGATGAAGGGTAATGCCAAAAAAGTCAGAAAGATTTTTGACGGCAAAATTATTGTCGGGTTTGCAGGAGCTACTGCGGATGCGTTTACACTTTTTGAGCGGTTTGAAACACGGGTAAAGGAATATAACGGCGACATAACAAGGGCGGCGGTTGAACTTGCGAAAGACTGGAGAATGGACAGGGCTTTACGCCGCCTCGAGGCAATGCTGCTTGTCGCGGACAAAAACAAGATCCTTTTAATATCCGGCACAGGAGATGTTATAGAGCCTGAGGAAGGGGTTATAGGAATTGGTTCAGGCGGAAGTTTCGCGTATTCAGCCGCACTGGCTTATATGGATTCAGCTGACCTTCCGGCAGGGGAAATAGCGCTTAAATCCCTTAAAATAGCATCAAAAATATGTATTTACACGAATGATAATTTTGTAATGGAGGAAATATAATGCTTGAGCTGGATAAACTTGCCCCCAAACAGATCGTAGCAGAACTTGACAAGTTTATAATTGGTCAGAACAAGGCAAAGAAAGCCGTAGCCATAGCGCTTAGAAACAGGGTGAGACGCCAGAAGCTTGATGAATCTATGAGGGATGAGGTTGCTCCCAAAAATATAATCATGATAGGCCCTACCGGGGTCGGCAAAACAGAAATAGCAAGAAGGCTTTCAAAACTGTGCGGCGCGCCTTTTGTTAAGGTTGAAGCTACCAAATATACAGAAGTCGGTTACGTGGGACGCGATGTTGAATCAATGGTAAGGGACCTGATGAATGTTTCCGTAAACATGGTAAAGGCGGAAATGCGGGAACAGGTCTTAAAGGAAGCAGAGGCAAGGACGGAAGAGATAATTCTTGACATACTGCTGCCCGGGATAAAAAAAGAAGCCGGGACCGCACCTCAGTCTGATATCCAGCCTTCCGGTATGCAGACTGTGCAGCAGGGCAGGGTTTTTCCTGAACAGGCAATACCGGCCCTGCCGGACCAGGCAGCTTCTTCACCTGCCGGTGATAAAAGCTCTTCCGCAAGGGAAAAATTCAGGACCATGCTTAGAAACGGAAAACTTGAAGATAAAGAGATTGAAGTCAATGTAAATAAAAAAAGCGCACCTGCCCTTGAGATCTTTTCCGGAACAAGCCTTGAGGATATGGATTTGAACCTGGGGGGATTTACAGGATTGCTCGGCGGAAGCAAGAAGAAAAAAAGAAAAATGGCTGTCAGAGACGCAAGGGATGTTATCCTTAATGATGAAATTGACAGGCTTATTGATACTGATAAAGCATCTGATATTGCGCGTAACCGTGTGCAGGAAATGGGGATTATTTTTATTGACGAGATTGACAAGGTCGCCGGCAAGGAAAACAGGAGCGGCGCCGATGTCTCCAGAGAAGGCGTCCAGAGAGATATCCTTCCTATAGTTGAGGGAAGCAAAGTCAATACAAAATACGGCATGATTGATACTTCTCATATCCTTTTCATCGCTGCCGGGGCTTTTCACATGAGCAAACCTTCAGACCTCATTCCTGAACTTCAGGGAAGGTTCCCAATACGGGTGGAACTTGAGGCCCTCGGTGCTTCGGAATTTGAGAAAATACTGACTCAGCCGGAAAACGCCCTTATAAAACAGTATATTGAGCTGATGAAAACTGAAGATGTGAAGCTTGAATTTTCAGAAGATGCGGTAAAGAGGATATCTTTTCTTGCGCAGGAGGTTAATTCAAGGACAGAAAATATCGGAGCTAGAAGGCTCCATACAATAATGGAATATCTTCTTGAGGATATTTCCTTCGAAGCAAATGATCTGGCGGGCCAGACAATTACAATCACACCGTCATATATTGATGAAAAACTCGGCAGTATTATTGTGGATCAGGATCTGAGCAGGTATATATTGTGAAAAAAGTAATCAAGTGCTCTGAATTTCCGATATTTATAGAAAGGTTTATTTCAGGAGTGAATAATGTTTGCGAATAACAGTTACGGAAGGGTTGTTGATATTCTTCACAGGACAATGGATGTTTCAATGCTGAGGAGATCTGTAATCGCGGATAACCTGGCAAACTCGGATACTCCAAACTTCAAGAGAAGCAATGTCAATTTTGAAGCCCAGCTCAAAAGGGCTTTTGATTCACAGGCCAAACCTGCGCTGGAAGCAAAAATGACTGACAAAAGGCATATCCCTTTTTATCAGCCTGTTGACTACAGGTCTGTCGGGCCGAGACGGGTACTTGACTACCTTTCGCAGTCTAAAAACAACGGCAACAATGTGGATGTTGAGGAAGAAATGATGCTTTCCCTGAAAAATCAGCTGAATTATCAGCTTCTTACACAGGCTGTATCAAACCAGTTTAACCAGATCAATATGGTTCTGAGATAGGAGAATTAAATGGGAATTTTTACAAATATTAATACAGCGGCATCAGGGCTTACTGCGCAGCGGCTCAGGCTTGATGTTATTTCTGATAATATTGCAAATGCAAATACTACCAGAACTTCTGAAGGGGGGCCGTTTAGAAGAAGCCGTGTCGTTTTCAGGCCCAGGGTTTCACAGCCTTACTGGAAAAGCCCGTTTCTCCCTTCTTTTCTGGATAACGGAATAGGTCAGGGGGTGCGTGTTGCCAAAATCGAGAAAGATATGGATGAAAAACCGCGTCTTGTCTATGATCCGACACATCCGGATGCAATAAAAACCGGGCCGAGGGCCGGATATGTTGAGTATCCAAATATGAATATTGTAAATGAAATGGTAGACATGATTTCCGCTACCCGTTCATACGAAGCAAATATCGCTATGGTTAACGGATCGAAAAGCATGTTTTTAAAAGCTCTTGAGATCGGGAGGTAATAGATGGAGTATTTGAAATTTGATCAGGTGTCAGGTCATAAACTGACGTTAAAGCAGACTGACCCGCGGCATTTTGCAGGTGCCGGCACACCCTCCGGAAGGACAGAAAAGCCGGACCAGACATTTGAAAACATGATGTTTGAGGCTTTAAACGGAGTAAATAAACTGCAGCAGGAAAGTGATAGCCTTAATGTGCAGATGATAACAGATCCTGACAGTATTGATGCCCACGATGTGACAATAGCAATGGCAAAAGCAAATACAGCTCTTGCACTTACAAAAGCGGTTATTGACCGGGGGATCAAGGCTTACAAGGAGATATTAAGTATCAGGTAAACCTGAAAAATAGAATAGGTTGTTGTTTTACAGTTATGATATTATTCAGCTTGTGACTGTTCTTTTCACTGGGGAGGGGAAATGAAGGAACAATTTAAAAAAATATTAGACCAGGCAGCAAATATCTGGAAAAAAATGTCAGTTGTCCAGAAAATTATGTCAGCTGCGATTGCTGTAGTTGTTATTGCCGCATTTATAATGCTCTCAGTCTATAACAGTTCACCGTCAATGATCAGCGTTCTCACTTCGCCTGTAAAAGATGAAAATCTGCTAAATACAATATCGATCCGGATGGACGAAGAAGGCGTGGAACACACAATTTCTGCTGATGGAATGATATTTGTTAAGGATTTGCGGACTGCGCAGAGAGTTGTTTCAATCCTGGCGAGGGAGGACCTGATTCCAAAAACAGCTTCTCCATGGGATGTCTTTAAAATGGACAGGTGGACAGTTACCGATTTTGAGAGAAACGTAAACTTAAGGCGCGCTATAACCCTTAATCTTCAGGCACATCTCGAATCACTTGAGGATATTGACTCCGCAGATATTTCTCTGGTACTTCCGGAAAATGAGCTTTTCGCGGAAGACCAGAAAAAGGTTTCCGCTTCAATTATAATTACACCGCGTCCTGGAAGCGATATAAGGGAGAACAGGAAAAAGATTGAGGGCATTGTAAAACTTGTTAAATTCGCTGTTGAAGGTCTTGATGATGATTACATAACAATAACAGACCATCAGGGACATATTCTCAATGATTTTACAGGGCTTGCGGAATTTGACAGGCTTGAGCTTACAAAAAGAGAGATGAAAATCAAGAGCGATCTTGAAAAGAAGCTTTCAGGTGCCATAAAACTCTCCCTAAGGCAGATTTTCGGCCAGGACAGGGTTGAAATTATAAACCTTGATATTGACCTTGATATGGGAAAGAAAAAGATTGAAACTGAGGAACATTTTCCTGTTACCATGAAAGCTGACAATCCGAGTACTCCTTTTGATGAAACCGAGGTTGTTCCTTCTATCACCATATCAAAAAATCTGGTCGATGAAAGCTTCCGGGGTACCGGGTTCAACCCTGAAGGTCCTCCGGGACAGGAAGGGCAGACCCCTCCTGCCTATAAAGACCTTGAGGGGATGGTAGGAGAATATAAAAGGAACAATGTAATACAGAACGAGGTTGTCAACACCAAGAACATAACCGAGGAAAAAAGCCCATGGGGGATAAAGCGGATAACAGTCGGTGTTGCTATTGACGGAATCTGGAGATGGGAATATGACGATTCAGGTCTTGTCAAGCTGAACAAGGATGGAAGTATTGTCAGAAACTATGAAAATATCAGCGATGTGGACCTGGCGAAAGCAAAAACTCTTGTTGAGCATGCCATAGGCTTTAATAAAATCAGGGGCGACTCTGTTACTGTTCAGTCGCTTCAGTTTGACAGGTCGAAGCAGTTCCAGCTCGAAGATCAGAAATACAGAAACCGTATGCGGGTAAGGCAGATGATAATCTATTCGATTATCGGAACTCTGCTTCTTATAGTATTTTTTATTGTATTCAGAATTGTTATCAAGACTATTGAACGGAAAAGAAAGCTCAGGGAAGAAGAACTTGCAAGACAGCACCAGGCAATGCGTGAAGCAGCGCTCAGAAGCGCTGAGGAAGACGGGGTTAGTGTCGAGATGTCTGTTGAGGACAGGGCAAGGATTGAGATGCAGGAGAATGCAATCAATATGGCAAGGGAGCATCCCGAGGATGTTGCGCAATTGATCAGAACCTGGCTGTTGGAGGAATAAGTTATGGGAAAAGTACCGTCAAATAACCCCCCCTCGAAAAAGGGAGGAGTGAGGAAAGATCTTACAGGCAGGCAGAAAGCTGCGATATTTCTTGTAACTATAGGGTCCGAGATTTCATCAGATATCTTCAAACACCTCAGGGAAGATGAGATAGAATCCCTGACCTTTGAAATAGCCCGTCTTGAAAGCATAGAATCTGAAGATAAGGAAAGGGTGCTCATTGAGTTCAAGGAACTCATGATGGCGCAGGATTTTATCACAAGCGGCGGTATAGATTACGCCAGAGAACTGCTTGAAAAATCACTTGGAAGCCAGAAAGCAATCGATATTATAAACAGGCTCACAAGTTCGCTACAGATCAGACCGTTTGATTTTATAAGAAGGACAGATCCTACGCACCTCTTAAACTTTATACAGCAGGAACATCCTCAGACGATAGCTCTTATTCTTGCATATCTTGAGCCTGAGAAAGCATCCATTATCCTTTCAAGCCTGCCTCATGAGACACAGTCTGATGTAGCGAGGCGTATTGCGACAATGGACAGGACATCGCCGGAAACTCTGCGTGAGGTTGAGAGAGTGCTTGAGAAAAAACTTTCCACACTTTCCAGTGAGGATTATACATCTGCAGGCGGTGTTGAAAGCATTGTAGAGATATTAAACAGGGTAGACAGGTCTACAGAGAAAACAATTATCGAATCGCTTGAAGAGGAAGATCCTGAACTTGCGGAAGAAATCAAGAAGAGAATGTTTGTATTTGAAGATATTGTCCTCCTTGATGACAGGGCCATACAGAAAGTACTCAGGGAAGTTGACCAGCAGGAGCTTGGTAAAGCGCTCAAAGCTGTCGATAATGAAGTACAGGATAAGATTTTCAAGAACATGTCCAAAAGGGCAGCCAACACCCTTAAAGAGGATATGGAATTTATGGGCCCGATACGGCTTAAAGATGTTGAGGAAGCGCAGCAGAAGATTGTATCGGTTATCAGAAAGCTTGAAGAACAGGGTGAAATCGTTGTTGCGAGATCCGGTGAGGACGAAATGGTTGTGTAGGGCATCTGATATACCCGTAAGGCAGGAGGTGTTGATTGGCAAGAAATGTTTTTCGTTCAGTTGAAATAGTAAATCTCAATAATACGGTTTACCTTGATCCGGTTGAAGAGGAAATTGAAGAATTAGATGAAGAACCGGTACTCGAAGAGTATACCGGCCCCACTGCTGATGATTTAAGACGTGAAGCAGAAGCGTTCAAGGCAGGCTGGGAAAAGGAAAAAGCTTCAATGATTGACAGCGCGAAAAAAGAGGCTGCCAGAATTATTGAAGAGGCCAGGCAGAGCGCGTTTGACGAAGTTAAAAAAGGGAAAAATGAATCCCAGAAAATCAGGCAGGAAGCTGAGGATGAAGCAGGGGCTGCAATAAAAAACGCGCTTGATAAACAGGATGCCATGATAAAGGAAGCTGAGGACAAGGTTGCCCTGATAGAAAAAAATGCCCTAGAGCGCGGCTACAAGGAAGGAAGCGAAAAAGGTTATGAATCCGGCAGGGAAGAGGTGGAACGCCTTATCCAGAAGGTCCATTCTGTCCTGAGCACTGCTATCGAAAAAAGAAACCACATAATTGAAGAATCTGAAACCCAGCTTATAAACCTTGTTCTTCTTATATCGCAGAAAGTAATCAAGGTTATATCTGAAAATCAGAAAAATGTAGTAATCAATAACGTTATTCAGGCTCTGCGCAAACTTAAAACAAGGGGAGAGGTTGTCGTCAGGGTAAATCTGGAAGATGTAAAACTTACGACAGAGCATATAAAGGATTTTATGAGAATGGTTGACAATATTAGGTCAATAACCGTACTCGAAGATTCTACTGTTGACAGGGGCGGATGTATTATTGAAACGGATTTTGGCGAAATTGATGCGAGAATATCATCCCAGCTTAATGAGATAAGGGAAAAAATTCTTGATCTTGCGCCGATTAAATCAAAAACAGAGGTGACTGAGGATTTTATCTAAAAGCTGCTGCTGTAAATATTTATTGACTTTTTAAAAAAGTGCCGGGGGAGGGGAATGAGCACTGTTTTTGAGAAATACCATAGTCTTCTTGACAAAACTGATCCCATAAAATTTACAGGCCGTGTTGTAAAGGTGCAGGGTCTCCTGATTGAAAGCCACGGGCCCAGAGCGGTTCTTGGAGAGCTGTGCTACATTATAATGAATAACACAAATATTCCGGTATGGGCAGAAGTTGTTTCTCTGAGACAGGATACAATCCAGCTCATGGCTTACGATTCTTTTGAAGGAATTGAAATCGGCAATCCGGTAGTAGCTACAGGGCGGAGCCTTGAAGTCCCTGTCTCACCGGTTATGCTGGGGAGGGTCCTTGACGGAATGGGGCGCCCATGCGATGACCGCGGAAATATCAGATCCGCGTCGAGGATACCGGTTTTTAATTCACCGCCGGATTTGCTTAAGCGGAAACCGATAACAGATCAGATCCAGACCGGAGTAAGGGCAATAGATTCACTTCTGGCTGTAGGGAAAGGACAGCGGATCGGAATTTTCTCGGGAGCAGGAGTAGGTAAATCAACACTGCTTGGTATGATTGCCAGAAACACTAACGCGGATATAAATGTAATTGCTCTTGTCGGTGAAAGAGGGCGTGAAGTCACAGAGTTTATTGAAAACGAACTTGGCCCCGAAGGAATGAAAAAGTCTGTTATTGTGGTTTCCTCATCAAATACGCCTCCGATTTCAAGAATAAGGGGAGCATATACAGCTACTGCAATTGCCGAGTATTTCAGGGAGAGGGGAAAGGATGTAATGCTTTTCTTTGATTCGCTGACAAGGTTCGCAAGGGCCCAGAGGGAAGTAGGTCTTGCCATAGGCGAACCGCCGGCGACAAGAGGCTACACACCGTCCGTATTTACAGAGATGCCTAAGCTTCTTGAACGCTGCGCCAATTCAGCAAAAGGGACTATGACCGGTTTTTATACTGTCCTTGTTGAAGGAGATGACCTTGATGAGCCGGTTGCAGATAATGCTGAAGGATTTCTTGACGGGCATATAATATTAAGCAGGAAAATGGCTGAAGCCAATCACTACCCTGCCATTGATGTTCTTAAATCAATTTCCAGGATTGCCGGTAAAATTCTGCCGGAAGATATAAAGACTTCAGCCGGATATATAAAAAACAGGATGGCTGTCTTTAATGAGGCTGAAGATCTGATAAATGTAGGCGCCTATGTCAAAGGATCGAATCCGGATATTGATGAGTCGATAAAAAAACTTCCTGATATAAGAAAATTCCTTATACAGCCTGTTGAAGAAAAAGCGGCACTTGAGGACAGTTTTTCCGCCCTGACAAAAATAACCGGAATAAAGGGTAAGGAGTAATAGCAGATGAAGCAGTTCAGCTTTAAACTTGAAAAACTTCTTGAAATGAAAAAATACGCGGAAAAAGAGAAGTCTCTTGAGCTTGCGGAAGTTACCGGCAGATTTATCAATATTACCGGTGCAATTGAAGATATGAAAACAAGAAAAAAGCGTATTTTAACTTCGCGGTTTGAATATGCCGATAATAATGCATCATCTCTTTTATTCGATGAATTACAGATAACGGCGATAAAAAATAAGATTTTAAAACTTGAAAAGGACCTTGAATCTGTAGTTTCCGAACAGGAGCTGGCCAGGGAAAAATATATTAATGCACTCAGAGAAAAAAAAGTAATGGAAAAACTTAAAGATAAAAAAACGGAAGAACATAAAAGGGATGAAGCTTCAGCGGAATCCAGAACCATAGATGATCTTGTAATTACAAACTTTGCATCAGGAAGAAGGGAGGTTAAACAATGGGATTAACCGGCGGCGCGGGAGCGGGATTGCGGATTTTTGTTTTGATACTCTTGATTGTTGTTCTTTTCCTGGGCGGGGTAATCTGGTTTGATTACCTGGGGCTTATAAATGCCAGGGAACAGCTTTCATTGATATTCGGCTTGATAAACAAGGAAAAGGTCGTAACGATTGATGATAAAGATGATGTTTTTCTTCTTGAAAAGGAAAGATACAGCAAAATGAAGGAATCACTTGATATACGTGAGGAAGAACTCAACAAAAGGGAAGAAGAACTTGAAAAACTTTCGGTTGAGATCAAGCAGAAGGTCGAAATGCTTGAAGAAATGGAAATTGCCCTTGCAGAAAGAGAAAAATCATTTAACGTGCGGACAAGATTGTACGAAAATAAGATAGAGAACCTTGAGCAGTCTTCGAAATATCTTGTAGGTATGCCGCCTCTCAAGGCAAAGGACATCCTGCTTGAAATGAATGACCAGGATGTTATCGACATAATGCGGGTAACAGAGAGGATTGCGCAGGAAACAGGAGAGGGTTCTCTGGTTTCATATTGGCTTTCGCTTATGCCTGCAGAACGGTCCGCTGCCATACAGAGAAAAATGGCATTAAAACCTGTTGAACCAGGAACAGAAGCGCCGAATTAAGGAGTAATACTTGTTGTCAGAAATTGCTGTAAAATATGAACCTGCTGCCGCAGATCAGTTTATACAGTTCCCGGTTAAAAACAAATCCCAGGATAATTCTGCATTTGAAAAATTGTTTGCTGAAAAGGAAGCTGCTGCTGACCAGAACAGAAAAACAGATTCCCTGAAAAATAATGATAAAATTTCAAGTAAAGAAAGTGATTTAAATAAGGATAAAAAGAACGTCACCTCAGGCGAAACAGGAAAAGAAGGAAAAACCGGCGCAGAGGGAAAAGAGATAAAAGCCGCAGACGGAGATTCCGGAAAAACAGCTGCCGCAAAGACCCGGGAAATAGAAAACACTGAAAAAAAACCTGTGAAAAAAGCCGGGGACAAAGAAAATCATAAAGTAACAGAGAAAAAAACCACTGGATCTGATTATGCCGGAGGCGGCATAGCAGCAGGCGGCAATACCGCAGGCAGCATAGCCGAAAGCCCTGTCCCGCAGAATTCTATAAACAGCAATAAAGACGTTTTAAGCGAAAATACCGGAAATAACGACGAAAAACCTGAGGCGGCTGCTTCAATATCTGAAATTTCTAAAAAGGTTAGCGGGAAGGCAGAGTTCCTTTCATCTTTAGGGATTAAACCTGAAAGTACTACAGAGATGATTGCGCGTAACATTAAAGGAAATGCAGCAGCAAAGGAAGAAAAAACCGAAGGTAAAAATTCCAGGATCAGTAAAAAAGACAAGAAAGAACTATTTGACGTACTTGATCTCAGGAAGGGAATAAAGGAAAAATCAGCTGCCGAAAAAAGTGAAGCAGGCATTCAGAAAGACGATAGCGGGGCTGATAAAAAGATTTCAGAGAACAGCGACAGCAGTATAAGAAATCTTCAGGATGGATCAATAAAGGATTTATCACAGTCCGCAGTAAAAATAAATGACGGATCTTCCTCTGCAAAAGGTTTTCCTTCGTTTCAGAATCAGCTGCTTGAAAGCCTTAGGGAATCCGGAAATACAGATATTGTAAAAAACGCAAAACTTATTCTTAAAGACAATAATTCGGGTGAAATAAAACTTCTTATGAAACCGGAGCATCTTGGATATGTGAGAATAAAACTTACTGTTGAAGATAACAATATAGCAGGGAAGATAATTGTCGACAATATTAATGTAAAGGAATTGTTTGAGGGTAATATCGATAATCTGATAAAGAGTTTTAAAGATAGCGGTTACTCATCAGCAATGCTTGATGTTTCTGTAGGCGGCGGAAATGAAGGGAAAACTCCTTCGGAAAATGACAGGGCGCTGGCCAGGAAAGAGTTTGAAAAAATTGAGGAACATACGGTAAGACGGCCGGGGATTCTTGAAGAAAGACTTATTGATATGGTTGTCTGACCGGGAGGTAAATGTGGATATAAGCAATGTTATGACTGATATTGAAAAAAGCAGAACGCAGATGCAGGTTGAGAGCTTCAACAAAACGCTTGGCTCACAGAGAACATACAAGA
Source organism: Spirochaetales bacterium (assembly GCA_024233785.1). Lineage (GTDB taxonomy): Bacteria > Spirochaetota > Spirochaetia > CADAEX01 > CADAEX01 > JACKPD01. The sequence continues at coordinate 100,661 of JACKPD010000008.1, forward strand.
GTGAACTTGATAAGGATGATTTTCTTAAAATCCTCCTTACCCAGCTTACTCATCAGGATCCTACCAAGCCAATGGAGGATAAAGAGTTTATAGCCC
>JACKPD010000009.1 GCA_024233785.1 Spirochaetales bacterium
AGACTGATGGTTCATTATTACAACATGAGGTTTTTTTCTGTCGAGATGCTCCTTTCCCTGCAGTTCAACTTTCCAGAGCGGCCCGAGGGCAAGGGCAAGAGAGCACCAGAGGGACGAATGGTAATGCATGATTCTCCTTCTTCTGTCAAAAGGAGCAGTAAGGATAAAAAGGGCAAACTGGAAAGGAAAAAACAAAATAAAGCACATTACAATTTCAAACCAGGTAAGAAGCGACAATAAAATAACCAAAGGAGTCTCCTTGCCTTCCGGATGCGCAAAAGCATTACGCAGCGCCGTTGTCCGGCGATCCTGCTGCACTTTACTGATGCAGATACTTGGAAAGCATTTTTAATTCAGGGATCTGTCACACTGCCGTAAAGCGGTATGCTGTAACCTGATTTTAAAAATATAATACCATATAAAAAGGTATTTAAGAAACCTTTTAAAAGAAGTGTTATGAAGCGGCATAAAAAACAAAACCCCGGATCAGGTATCCTCACCGGGGTTCTATATATTAAAAATCCCGGCCTGATTTAATTATCAGCCGGAGACTTTTTTAAAAAATTCTGATCAGTTGGTCTTGGGAAGCTTTGACGCAACGTTATCAGTAAAATACATTATGTTGAGAAGATGAGCTTTATCTCCCTTTTCCCCTGCCTTGATCTGGACATTCCCTTCGTTATCAACAATCGGGCCTGTGAAAGGCTCAAATTCCACAGGAGATTTTTCCATCTGGGCGAGTCTCTTTTCAACAAGGTCATATATGCTGATTTCACCGAATTCCTTGCTCTGTGTTTTCACAGCCTGGAGATCATCAACAAATTTGGCATTTATTTTTTCATCAAAAGTACCGCCGAGAGCTACAGCTTTTTCAGCGACAAGCCACCAGAGATCCTCATTGGTCCATGTACCGTCGTGAATATCTTTGAGAATTTTTTCATACATTACACCCCAGTCTGCAAGCTGTCCGGAAACAACACTGTCTTTTCCGTATTCCTGCATCGGGCTGTAATGGCTGAATGTGTAAATCTGGTTTCCCTTTTCTGTATGTTCCTGTCCGACTTCAATAACAGCTGGAGTATCTTCTGTAAAAGCAAGAGTATCGCACCCTTCGGCAATAAGTGCTTCCGCAGCTTCACGTGCCTTGTCAGGGCCGTACCACGCATAGGTCCATTTTACATAAACCTTTGCCTTGGGATTAATTTCCTTGATACCGATGGCGAAAGCCGCGATATGCCTGTAGAGTTCCGGAATCGGGAACGCTGCTACATAGCCGATTTTATCGCTTTTTGTAAGGGCAGCCGCCATAAGCCCGTTAAGGTAATACATCTGGTAGAGATCGCCGAAATATGTTCCTACGTTCGCGCTCTGTTTAAAACCCGAGCAGTGCATGAATTTTGTGTCGGGATATTTTTCTCCGGCCTTGATTGTGTCATCCATGTATCCGAAGCTTGTAGTAAAAACAACATCGCATTTTTCTTCCTGGACAAACCTGTCGATAATTCTCAGGCTGTCAGATTCAGCAACACTTTCAACATATAAAGTTTCAAGCCAGGGGAATTTGCTCTCAGCGTATTTTCTCCCTACATCGTGCGCATGGGAAAAACCGTAATCGCCTATAGGCCCTACATAAACAAATCCAGCTTTTATCTTTTTCTCAGCTGCAGTATCTTCTTTTGCGGCTTTGCTGCAGCCTGTGATAAGAGCGAGGCTAAAAACGGCAATCAGTACAATTATGACTGTACTTATTCTTTTACCGGGTTTCATCAAATATTTCTCCTTTTTTTGTGTATATGACAGGCTAAAGCGACATAGCCCTCTTTGTCAATATCATTCCCTTTTCAGTGTCTGTTTCCAATAACAACACTGCTGAAAATTTCACTATTCAGGTAATCATATCCCGCATAAGCGGTAAAAAATAATGAGGTAAGGCCTATGAACGAAATATTGAGGTCAATAGAAAGCCCTGAGGATAGGCCGCCTTTATCAGTTTCAAAATAATCACAGAATGCAGATGCGGCAAAATCCTTCACAAGGAGGATTTCCCCGAAGGAGAGCGATGTCCCGGTCCTGAAGGTAAGACTGTTGTTTGTAACAAGGACCCTCTCAAAATTCCCTTCTCTTGTGTATCCACGAAGGCCGTCATTTCTATATAGAGAGATAAGTTCTTCCCTGTCAAAAGGAACTCTGATAACAGATCTCTGGTCAATATAGAATTTTCCTATTGTTTTTATTTTAAAATCATTTTCAATTCCTGCTCCGCCTGTATTCTGATACTGGTTAAACCAGTAAGGAGATATTGAATAATTTCCTGTGTAGAAATCACAGCCTCCCCTGGCAAACCACTCCCTGATCTCAAGATCCATCTCCTTTGAATACAGCTCCTCACTTGCGGCAAAAAGGCGGAAACCTTTTTCTCCGTCATCAGTAATATTCAAATCAGCCCTGTTGTAGATAAGTGTTTTTTCATAATTGAAATCTTCCCATCCGGCAGTAATCCTGTTTTTAAATACAAGCCTGCCGAATAATGCGAAATCAGCCCTTGCGTCAAGGCCGTACTGATCCTCGGGCGACCAGTATTCCCTTATCCCTGCCTGAAGATATCCCAGTTCCGCGGACTGTCCGAGAAAAAGATAGGCTGAATCATCAAGATAATAATCATCCCTGGTTCCTCCGTACATCTCAAAACCGGCATACATTCTTCCAGATATTTCTTTCTGTGGGATTATTCCTGTTCTTTTATATTCTCTGGTTATTACTTCAAACCTGTCTTCAAGGTCACGGCGCTCTTCTTCAAGGGTTTCAAGTCTTTCATTGTCCCATGAAATGCCCAGTTTAAATCCTTTTTCATCCAGAAGCGCTGCCGCTTTGTCCGCAGACTCATATCCCCTGTCAATTATGGTTTCCATTTTCTGAAAATCCATAAATGAAAAATTTTCCACATCACAGCGGATAAGAACAGTATCTGTGTTTTTGAGCTGCCCTATCCCCTTTCTTGTTTTCCCGATATCAAATGCCCTGTTTATTATTGTTACAAAATTCCTGTAATCATTTTCACGGTTATAGAAGGCGGTCGAAACTATAATCCTGTCTGTATGTTCTGATGCCGCATCAACAGGGGTGAGATTTGTAACGCCGCCGTCAATCAGCGTCATTCCATTGTATCTTACAGGCGGAAAACTGAACGGCATAGAGATGCTGGCCTGCATTATCTGATAAAAATCACCTTCCATAAAAATTATCTGCCGCCTGGTTTCCAGGTCCTCTGAAATTATCGCGACAGGTATTTCAAGATCTTTAAGGTCAAGTTCCCCGAAAAGCCTGTAAAGCTGCGAGATGTATCTGCTTGTGTCAAGGACTCCCCCGTTCAGGGGAATCTCGGGACGGAAAAGAGCGTCCGAGGGATATTCAATAATAATTTTTTCAATTAAATCGGGGGATGCGCCTGCGGCGTAAAGAAGCGCGACTATCGAACCCATGGAGTTAGCGACAATAAAGTCAGGGATAATACCTTCCTCTTCGAGCCGCCTGAGTACCCCTATATGGGCAAAAGCACGTGCCGCACCGCCGGAAAAAACAAGACCGAGCGGTTTTTCTTTGCTTACCGATGAATGCTGCGCTTCCCGGGGCCTTTCTGATATCCTTTTCACAAACTGCTGCCTGCCGAAGTATACAGGAATATCTGTCATGAAGAGCGGATCTTCTGATTGATACTGTGCGGGAGAAGCTGAAAGTGTTTCTGTAACTGATTCTGAGGAATCAGTTACAGCCTGCGAGGAAGGGGAATCCTCTAAGCCATAAAGCGGCGATAAAAAAAAGATATTCAGAACACTTGCGGTAAAGAATAATAGAAAAAACTTATTCATCAGTTCACCGCCCGTCCTTTTCTATGCCGCAGATTCCAGGCCTATTTTTCAATTTTAAAAAGCCTGTAAAGAAGTGATGCCGCGAATGAAAAACTTTCCTTTATATCAGCTTTAAACATGCACGTGGAAGGTTCCCCCGCAACTCTTTCTTCCCCCTTAATGTAAAGTAAAAGAGGAACATACTCCCTTGTGTGGTCTGTCCCTTTAAACGAGGGGTCGCATCCGTGGTCCGCTGTTACAATCAGCGAATCCCCTTTATCAAGTAATGATGCGATTTTCTGAAGTCCTTTGTCCGCTTCTGTTACCGCGTCAAAATATCCTTTAATATCGCGCCTGTGCCCGTAATACATATCTGTATCAACAAGGTTTACAAAAATAAACCGGTTCTCTTTCTGCTTGTCTGCCGGCTCATCATTTTCAGGTGTTTTTGTAAGAAGAGAAAAAGTTTTCTCAAGGCAGGCCTTGTTTCCCTTGACTCCGAAGCTTTCCGATAATCCCTGCCTGTTAAAAATATCGCCTATCTTCCCTACTCCGATTGTTTCTACCCCCGCTTCCTGAAGCCTGTCAAGCGCGGTTTTACCGGGAAGAGCGATACTGAAGTCGTGCCTTCCCTCTGTCCTTGTAAAGCCGTCCTTTTTGTTTCCTGTAAACGGCCTTGCGATGATTCGCCCAACCATGAAGGGATCGCAGATCTTTCTTGCCTTTCTGCAGATCTCATAAAGCTTTTCAACCGGAATGATATCCTCATGGGCTGCTATCTGCAGCACGGAATCGGATGATGTGTAGATAATCGGGAACCCTGTTTTAAGGTGCTCTTCCCCGAGTTCCTTTATTATTTCTGTCCCGGATGCCGCCAAGTTGCCGAGATACCCCGGGGCCGCTTCTCTTGTGAAAGCATCGGTAAGCTCTTTCGGGAAGGAGGGAAAACCGGGCGGAAACGTTGTAAAGGGCTTATCAAGAATTATCCCGGCAAGTTCCCAGTGACCGGTCGTTGTATCTTTTCCCGGCGATTTTTCAGCCATTACGCAGTAATCTGCTAACGGCGCAGAAACTGAGGGGCAGCCGGGGAGAGGATTTCCAAGTATTTCAGAGGCATTTCCAAGCCCGAGGCGAGTTAGAAACGGCCATTTTGGCCCCGGTATGCTTTCACAGATGTGAAGGGCAGTGTTTGCTCCCATGTCGCCATATAGATGGGCATCCGGCAGGGCCCCGATTCCGAAGCTGTCGATAACAATAAGCACTACATCCATAATTTACCTGTTATTTCTTATTCCTCAATTATTGTATATATCAGCGGAAGCTCTTCCGGCTGTTCGCTTGTAATTTTATATGCCGCTTTAAACAGTTTTTTCGCCTCTTCAAACCTCTCCGGATTATTTACATGAAAAACAGCAAGCTCATCCCCTTTTTTGACATAATCCCCAAGCCTTTTTGTAAGCCATATTCCTACTGCAGGGTCTATCACATCATCTTTTGCCGCCCTGCCTGCTCCCAGCAGCATAGCGGATAATCCGATATCTGCTGTATCTATTTCATTTATAAAACCGGTTTTATCAGCTTTAACACTTATCTTTGCTTCTGCCTGGGGCAGGAGGGAGAGATTTTCAACAACCGCAGGGTCCCCTCCCTGGGCACTGATCATCTGCGCAAGTTTTACAAGCGCCTTGCCTGAAACCAGGGCATCCTCAACTTTTTCCATTGCTTCGCTTTCACTGGTGCATATACCTGACAATATCAGCATTCTTGCGGCAAGGGTAAACGCGATTACCTTGAGGTCGCATTCATATTTCCCCTGGAGCACCTCGACCGCTTCCCTTACCTCAAGCGCGTTTCCGACGCTGCTTCCAAGCGGCTGGTTCATATCAGTTACTATGCCGACAGTCTTTCTTCCTGCGAGTTTTCCAATTTCAACCATTGCTTCGGCCAGTTTAATCGAGTCGCTTATCCTTTTCATGAACGCGCCGCTGCCTGTCTTTATATCAAGGACTATGGCGTCGCTTCCTGATGCTATCTTCTTGCTCATTATACTTGACGCTATCAGGGAAATATTATCCACAGTTCCTGTAACGTCGCGCAGAGCATACAGTTTTTTATCAGCCGGTACAAGGGAATTGCTCTGCCCCATAACAGAAAGGCCGATATCAGATACGTTTGCGATAAACTCTTCCATCCCGAGCTGTACCGAGAAGCCGGGAATTGACTCAAGTTTGTCAAGCGTCCCGCCGGTGTGGCCTAGTCCGCGCCCCGACATCTTCGCGACTTTTCCTCCGCAGGCTGCGACAAGAGGAGCGGTGATCAGCGTTGTCCCGTCGCTTACTCCCCCGGTTGAATGTTTGTCTACTTTTACCCCGGGAATAGCGGATAGGTCAATAAGATCACCCGAGTTTGCCATGGAGAGGGTCAGGTCTGCCGTTTCACGGCTGTCCATCCCCCTGAACCATATTGCCATAAGGAGGGCAGAGGCCTGATAGTCAGGAACAGTTCCATCTACATATCCTTTTACAAAAAAATCAATCTCTTCCCTGGAAAGGGGTTCGCCTGTTTTCTTTCTGTTTATAATATCTGTTATAAGCATGTTTCTATTTTAAAGCCAATATCATTCATTTACAATAACAGATTACTAAAGCAGAGTTTAAAAATTTCTTTTCGCAGGCTGTATGCAAAACCGGATATGCCTGCCGGCAGATTCAGCAGGATATTTTATTTAACTTTTTCTGAATTTTTAAACGCAGGACAGTTGCGGCCGGTATTTCTGAGTACAGCAAGCGAAGGGAGTTCCCTGCTTTTTATGTTAAAGACAGAGCAGGCCCGCGGAAACCTTTCATCCCAGGTTACCTTGAAATAGACGCATTTGAAACAGTCCGGGGGAGTGTCATGATTTTCCACACATAAATAATAACAGCAGACTCACCTCTTTGCAATAATACTGTATCAGGTGAAATGATGTTCTCAAAACAACAGGCTTCCCCCGGCAGATTGACCCTCATATAAAAGCAATTACAATTTACTGAAATATATGATAAACACTGAATGTGAGTAAAACACATACAAATGAGACAATGGCAGAGATGGAAAAAGCATGGCTTGTCGGTATACTGTTCAATGAAACCCGCCAGTCATTATACAGCCCGGCAGAGGCAAAAGATGATGTAGTAACCCACCTTAATGAGCTTGAGGCCCTTCTTGAGACCCTCGAAGTAAAATCTGCAGGCAGAACAGTTGCCGCTGTCAAAAAACCTTCGGCAGCCCTGCTGCTCGGCAGCGGTAAAACTGACGAGATAATAGAACAGGCAAAAGAGGCTGAAGCCGACCTTATTGTCTTTGATGAGAACCTTTCGCCGACCCAGCAGAGAAACTGGGAAAGAGCTTCCGGATTAAAGGTGATAGACAGACAGGAAGTCATTATTAATATTTTCGCTGACAGGGCAAGGACAAAAGCGGCTTCCCTTCAGGTTCAGCTTGCAAGCTGCCAGTATCATCTCCCCCGCCTTGCAGGCGCGTGGCAGCACCTCTCCAGACAGAGGGGTGGATCTTATGGAACAAAGGGAGAGGGAGAAAAACAGATAGAGCTTGATAAGAGGCTTCTTCTTAAAAAGATAGCAAAGCTCAAGGAAGAACTGGATGAGGTAAAAAAACAGAGAGGAACGATGAGAAAACTGCGAAGCGGCAAAAAACTTTTTACATGCGCTATTGCAGGCTATACAAATGCGGGAAAGTCAACCCTCCTTAATTCACTTACAGGTTCGGATCTTGACGCGAACAACAGGCTTTTTGACACCCTTGACCCGGCAACCAGAAATTTAAGGCTCACAGGCGGGAAGGAAATTATTATAACAGATACTGTAGGTTTTATAAGAAAGCTCCCCCATCAGCTTGTGGAAGCATTTAAATCAACCCTTGAGGAAACACTTATTGCAGACCTGATTATCCTTCTGCTGGACGCTTCAAGCAGCGAAGTTAAAAACCATTATGATGCATCTATGGACGTTTTAAAGGAAATCGGGGCAGACAAGAACAAAAAACTGATTGTATTCAACAAAGTTGATTTGTGTAATGACGATATTTCGCTGTCGATGCTCAGGAGAGATTTTCCAGGTTCAGTTTTTATATCCGCAGAAAGCGGTGAAAACCTGATGCAGCTTGAAAAGGAAATTGAAAAAGCTGCGTCCGGGGATGACAGCGGAGTTTATCTGCTTATACCACCGTCAAAGTATGAGCTGATTCAGCTTATAAGAAAAACCGGAATAATTGTTTCGGAAGAATATACAGAAGAGGGAGCCCTGATCGAAGCCGCAGTTCCGGGATATATACTCCCGCAGCTTGATCAGTATTCTATCGAAAAGCCGGAATAGATGCCCTGGTATTCTTTTTCTCTTATATCAACAGATGAAACCCTTGCATAGGGAGGCCCTTTTTTAAGCCATTCAATAAACAGGGAAGCATCTTCCTCCCTGCCTTCACATTCTATTTCCACAGATCCGTCGCTGTTGTTCCTTACCCACCCGTCTATATGGTATAACCCCGCAGCCTTGAGTGCAGAATACCGGTATCCGACTCCCTGCACAAATCCGCAAATAACGATTGAATATCTTTTTTTTTCATGCTGCTCTCTGTCCATTAACCAATCCTGTCAAATCCCGGAAAATGAATTGATGAAAGCTGTTATCCGCGTGTGGTCAGGCGGTTTTACCAGAATAAGATCTGCAGATCTTGCAAAGTCTTCCTGCCTGTTTATGCTTTTAAGAAAAATGATTTTATAACTGCTGCCTGCCATATCAAGGTCTGCCATCATCTCTCTTACTACGGGCGGAGATATATCAGTCATGCTGTCTGAAATTATAATAAACTGGGGTTTTTCTTTTGCGATTATTACTCCGGCTTCAAAAGCTGAACTGGCGGTAAAAACAGAACACCAGGGACAGCTGCCGGTAATTTTTTCCCTGAAAAGTAAGGTTAAATCAGGATCTGACTCTAAAATACAGACTTTTTTTTCATTTTTTTTATCTTTTACATAGGGAAGGAGTACTTCAGGTATCTTCATCCCCCTTCCCTGAAGGAATTCAATCATATTCTCCGAATAAACCCTGTATTGTCCCCCCGGAGTAGTAAAAGCCTTAAGATAACCGTTTTTTATCCAGTTGATTGCTGTCTGATTGACAACCCCGCACATATTCGCAACTTCCAAAGCAGAAAATATTTTAACTTTATTTTCTCTCTTGCCCATAACAGCCTTCCTGAATAAAATTTACATATTAGAGATTTTATCATACAATATGTTTTTCAGGAAATCATTTTTTATAAAATCAGATAGATGTACCGTCCTTAAGACACGCATTTTTATTTATGATAATAAGGCCGTCCCTGATGTGATAATTGTCGTAGGTTCCATCCTTTCTCTCGATATTATCAATCCCTATCCGGCAGTTCCTTCCAATTCTCACGTTTTTATCAACAATAGCGTTTCCAATAATTGACCCGGCCCCGATACCTATGTTCGGAATACCCTGGGAACGGTTCACCTTTCTCTGCTCATCAGTTTCATAAAAATCAGCACCCATACAATAAACATTTTCAAGGCTTGCTCCTGAATCGATAATTGTCCTTATCCCAATCAGGGAATTGCTGATAAAAGCATCGGTAATTATTGAGCCTTCACCGGCAAGGGCATTCCTGAAAGTACAGGCATTGACTTTTGAAGGGGGAAGGTCGGTCCTTCTTCCGTAAATCGGCTTCATCTCATCGTACAGGTTAAAATGAGGGGAAATTGATGCAAGATTAAGGTTTGCCTCATAAAAACTTCTTATGGTACCGATATCCTCCCAATAGCCCCCGTAAACATATCCTTTAACCTTATACTTGCTCAGCGCATCAGGTATAAGTTCTTTACCGAAATCTGAAAAATCAGAATCAAGTGATTTAAGAAGTGTTTTCGTATTGAAAATATATATACCCATTGAGGCCAGATACTCTTTTCTCTCGCTTTTTTTACTGTCGACAATATATTTTTCCGGCATTTTATATTCTGAAATATCTTTTTCATCACCTGGTTTTTCAGTAAAGGTGTCAATAAAGCCTTTATCATCAAGCTTCAGGATCCCAAGGGCCCCGGCTGTCTCCCTGTTTACAGGTGTGGCTGCAATACTTACTTCAGCGCCTGATTCAACATGCTCCCTGAAGAATTTCTGAAGATTCATCCTGTAAAGCTGGTCGCCTGAAAGAATCATAAAGTATTCAGGATTTGAGACAAGAAAACTTGCAAGGTTTTTTCTTACAGCATCCGCTGTTCCAAGAAACCACCCGGTTTCAGACTTAAAAGACTGTTTTGCCGCCATTATCCTGACAAAGCCCCTCGTGAATGTGTCAAACTGGTATGTAGATGATATATGATTATGAAGTGAATCCGAATTAAACTGGGTGACAATAAAAATTTCCTTTATGCCTGCATGGATACTGTTTGATATAGGGATATCAACAAGCCTGTATCTGCATCCGAATGGAACCGCCGGCTTGGCCCTGTCTTTTGTCAATGGATAAAGCCTCTCCCCTTTGCCTCCGCCGAGAATAACACACGCAATCCTGTCCATCACATTCCTCCCCAAAGAATTTTTTATTCCATATACTTCAATTGTAGGTTTCCCTTAACGTATAAGTCAAACAGTTATTTCCTGTAATTCAGTTTATACAAGGTTTTCTCTCATTTTAAGCAGTTCAAGGTATAACGATTTGTATTTACCGGCAGATTTTCCCCAGGAAAAATCTTTTTTCATAGCCCTTATTTTCATTTTTTCAATATCGCTCTTTTTATTATACCAGGCTGATACTGCCCAGCCTACAGTGTTGTAAAGGGAAGAGGGATTTAAATCATAGAATACAAATCCTGTTCCCTCTCCTGTTTCTTCATTATAGTTTTCAACAGTATCGGCAAGACCGCCGGTGCTGCGCACAATCGGGAGGGTCCCGTATTTAAGGGAATAAAGCTGATTAAGCCCGCACGGTTCATAACGGCTTGGCATAAGAAAGAAATCGCATCCTGCCTCAACGAGATGGGCAAGGCGGTCATTATAGCCGATCCACACTTTAAGATTTTCAAGCCTCGAAGCGAGCCTGCCAAGTTCAACCTCACACCACCTGTCCCCGGAACCGACAATTACAAACTGGAGGTCAAAATCCCTGCAGATATGATAAAGGCTGCCGCTCCCCGGAAAGATGAGCTCGTTTATCCCTTTCTGCGAAACCAGTCTCGTAACCATTCCGATGACCGGTTTTCCGGCTTCTTCATTTAGTCCAAGTTCCCTCTGAAGAGTTTTCTTCACTTTCTTTTTATTTGCCGGTTTTGCGGCCGAATAGTTGTCCGGGGAAATCATGGGATCTGTTGCAGGGTTCCAGTGGTCGTAATCCGCGCCGTTTAGAATCCCGTGAAGATCATCTTTCCTCAATCCAAGGAGCCCTTCGAGCCGGTGACCATGCTCAGGTGTTTTTATTTCCTCTGCATAGGTAGGAGAAACCGTAGTAAGTGAATCCGCGGTTACTATGCCTGTTTTTAGAAAATTAAGCGCTCCGTCAAATTCAAGTTCAGAAAGTTCCCAGGTTGAATGATATTTTTTTACAAATCCGGAATCCGACAGGGGAAAAATCCCCTGATAACCGAGATTATGGATCGTCAGCATTGAAAAACTGCCTGAAAACTCTCCTGTATGCTCCTCCCTGCGGAGAAAATAAGGAACTAAAGCTGCTCCCCAGTCGTGGCAGTGAAAAACATCAGGAATCCATCCAGTCATCCTGCACAGATGAAAAACAGATCTGCAGAAAAATGAGTAGCGTCTTGAGTTGTCGGAAAAACCTTCATCCGGTGTATTTCCGTAGATTCCGCTTCTTCCGTAAAGTTCCTCATGATCGATAAAATAAACCGGAACGCCGGATGAAGGCAGTTCGCCTTTATAAACAGCGGCCCATTCATCCCCGTAAGGCATGGGAACATAAAGAGGGGAAGGATGTTTTTCAAGATTATTCCTGTCAACACAATAATAACGGGGCATAACAATTCTTACATCTGTGTCCATGGATATAAGAGATGATGAAAGAGCGCTGACCATGTCGGCAAGGCCGCCTGTTTTAGCGAAGGGGGAAGTTTCTGTCGTTACCATCAATATCCGGACCATGGCTTATTATTCCTTTATTCTGAATATTTTTGCTTCACACTGATCAAGGGAAATATCAAAAACCATGTCGGTAATATTCATCTCCCGCCCGTTAAGAACATTTACCAGTTTGAACCATCTGAAAGGAAGTCGGAAATCTTTCTGGTTCATAACTATTGTCGCCCCTTTGTAAATATCAAGATTGACAAGAAGAAGCCAGGCGGATTTTCCGGCAATATCGCTTCTCACCACACCGATAATCGAGCTGTGGTTATTGTCGATAAAGTTAATATTCCCTATCTCCTGAAAAACAGATTCTTCCTCAAGAATATTATTGACTATTCTGAACATCTCACGGAAATCGTTATTTCCCGATTTTACAGCTTTATTATTTCTTCCTATGAAATGGATCTTCTTCTCTATGCCTGTTTCACTCCCCTGTACAATACCGGTCTGACCTGTTCCCATAAGGGCGTAAATCACATACCTTGCCATAGTTGAGCATACGCTGCCGTATTCCTCTGCCGGACTGCCTGTATCATGGGTTGTAAGGGGAAGAAAATACTTGAGCCCCCCTTGCGTATGTATATTTCTCAGATAGCGTCTTAAATCAGGGGCCGCCCTGTATTCCCAGGGATTGCCGAGAATAAGGTTAAGCTGCCAGTCCGGAACGTTTTTATAGAAATTCTCTTTGGAGGAAAAATACTCTCCAATCAGAATAAGATCAGGGTAATCAATTTTAAGCTTTCCTGTTATATATATCATGAACATAGAATTGGAGCTGTGCAGATTGTCAAATCTCAAACCCCCTCCGGTATAATCCGCGTAATTTCCCCAGAAATCGACATAATGGTACATATAATTCCATATTTCGTAGCTTATACCGGGATCATTGTGGGCATAATTAACAAGAACAAGATCCTCCCATTTTATCCAGGAGTTGTTATGGGTGCATCCTGCCCTTTTAAGTCCGTCTTTTTCATTGCTGTCTTTAACAATCCAGTCACTGCAGTCATTTGCAAGATTGCTCTCATTGCTGATGTGATTGACAACAATATCGAGAAACAGTTTTATACCCAGTTTTTTTGCCTCTTCAACAAACCCTTCAAACTGTGTTATTCCGTCGTTATTGTCATCCGGGTCCAGGAAAGATGGGTCAAGTTCAAAAAGATTTACAGCTGAATAAGGGCTTTCCGAACTGCCCATCCTGGTTACAGGTAGAAGATGTACAGCGTTAAAACCGCTTTCGCGAATACCGGGAAGCATTTTTTTCCAGTCTGATATAGTACCGGAGACGGTAGGAATAAGGGTATAGATCCGCAGGCTTTTCATAGTTGGAGGATCGACAAGAACTTTTCTTACAGGCCCTGCATCCCAGAACCAGGTTTTTCCGTTATCAAATGAATATTTTATTTTGAATTCAAAGAGGCCGCATTTACTGAATTTATAGTCAAGCTTGAACCTTCCCGGAGAAAGCTCATCCATAGGATAATTTTTCCACTTTACTTTCTGCTGTTCATCAGGAAAATCTGCAAAAATATCAACAATAATTTTTTTCTTTACATTTGTAACCTCTATTTCAAGGTAAATCCCGGTATCTCTTATCGTCCTTATAATTTTTTCGTCCTGATAAGGGTGGGCAAATATAATTTCACCTGCCCTGCCGTAGGCAGATTTAAGGACAGGTATAGGCCTTCTTTCCAAAAGATTCCTCCTGATTTAACCTGAAATTACAGGTTTAATTTTCCATATTTTTTCAGAATATTCCCTGATAGACCTGTCACTTGAAAATTTACCAGCAGCAGAAATATTCAGGATTGCCTTTTCATTCCACCTGCCGCTGTCAGTGTAAAGGTTCCAGGCTGAGTTATGCGCCTCAACATATGACGGCAGATCAACAAAATGCATGTATGTATCATACTTTAAAAGCATATCCTGGATCGGGCTGAATACTCCCGGTTCATTAAGGTCAAAATGTCCGTAAAAAATCAGGTCGGCTGCCTGTTTTATTTCCGGGTCTTTCATGTACCATTCCGTCGGGTTATATCCGTTTCTAAGTTCAGCAATTTCGTCAGCGTTTTTTCCGAAAATAAAAATATTGTCTTTCCCCGCTTCCTGCGCTATTTCAACATTGGCTCCGTCATAGGTGCCTATTGTAAGCGCCCCGTTAAGCATGAATTTCATGTTGCTGGTGCCTGAGGCCTCTGTGCCCGCGGTTGATATCTGTTCAGAAATATCGGCGGCCGGTATTATTTTTTCAGCAAGTGAAACACCGTAATCCCACAGAAAATAGAGTTTTATCATACTGTTTGTGTCTGTGTCCCTGTTGATAATAGTTGAAACATTACAAATAAGCTTAATAATCAGTTTTGCCATCCCGTATCCGGGGGCAGCTTTTCCGCCAAGCAGGAATGTATGGGGATATATTTTTTTCCCTTTTTTTACCTGTCCGTAAAGGTATACTATATGAAGAACATTCATAAGCTGTCTTTTATACTCATGTATGCGCTTAACCTGAATATCAAAAATTGAGTCGGGATTAAGATCAATTCCATAGGAGGTTATGCACTGTTTTCTCAGCTGGTGTTTTGCTTCTCTTTTCGCTTTTTTAAATTTTTCCTGAAATGCGGAATCAGAAGCGAGAGGTACAAGCTGTTTAAGGTGAGTCAGCTCTGTAATCCAGCCGTCTCCAATAGATTCTGTTATCAGATTTGCGAGTGACGGGTTCGCTTTCAGGAGCCATCTCCGCTGAGTTATACCGTTTGTAATATTTATAAACCGGTCCGGATACATTTCATAAAAATCCTTAAAAAGCCTCTCTTTCAGCAGTCTTGTGTGAAGTTCTGCCACCCCGTTAACAGTATTTGAACCGACAACGGATAAATTCGCCATCCTTACATGCTTTGTGCTGTTTTCTCCAATTATGCTCATACTGGCGAGTTTTCCCATATCATAGGGAAAGGCAGTTGAAACCTTCTGCAGGAATTTCTGGTTTATCTGATATATAATCTCAAGATGCCGGGGAAGATATTTCTCAAACATCCCGACAGGCCAGACCTCAAGCGCTTCAGGCATCAGTGTATGATTTGTAAAACCGAATATCTTAAAGCATACATTCCAGGCTACATCCCAGGGAAGCCGCTCTTCATCAACCAGTTTCCGCATAAGCTCAGGAACAGCAAGGGCAGGATGTGTATCATTGAGCTGGATTGCGGTTTTGTCTGAAAGGTCTGTATACGGAAGTCCCAGAGCCCTGAAACGCCTTAAAATATCCTGGATAGAACATGAAACAAAGAAATATTCCTGCTTGAATCTCAGTTCTTTACCTTCATTAAAACTGTCGTTAGGGTAAAGCACCTTTGTAAGGCTCTCCGCTCTTGCCTGCCTGTCAACAGAATAATAATAGTCGCCCTGGTTGAATTTTGTATAATTGAATTTTTCCAGGCTTGTAGCCCGCCACAGCCTCAGAATATTAATAGTTCTGCCGCCGTATCCTACAACCGGCATGTCATATGGAATACCGATTATATCATCTGTATCAACCCAGCTGACCAAATTATTCTCATCCTTTTCAAGGCGTCCCCCGAACTGCACGATACAAGGGATATCCGGTCTTTTGATTTCCCAGGGATTGCCGTATTTCAGCCAGTCATCAGGTTTTTCAACCTGGTACCCGCTTGCAATTTCCTGCCTGAATATCCCGAACTCATAGCGGAGGCCGTAGCCTATTGCCGGATAATCCATTGTTGCGAGCGAATCAAGGTAACAGGCTGCCAGCCTTCCAAGTCCGCCGTTTCCAAGTCCCTGGTCATGTTCAAGCTCCCGGATCTCCTGGAGGGGCACGCCAAGAGTTTTCATGGCTTCTTTCAGCTGATCCTGAATACCCAGATTTATAATATTGTTTCCTATCGCCCTTCCCATAAGGTATTCGATAGAAAAATAGTAAAGCTTTCTGCCAATATCCTTTTCGTGGACTTTTTTTGTCTTAACCCACCTTTCAATAAGCCTGTCCCTGATTGTATAAACCAGGGCGTAATACCTGTCATATTTTGATTTTGACTTCGGATCTATGGCGAGACTGTATTTAAGATGCTCTTCAAACCCTGATGCTATTGATTCAGCATCCGTACCCTGTCTTGATTTGAACACATTATTACCGTTTAACATTACAAAACCCCCCGGTTTTTATAAAAAACTTAATCAGAAATTATTCTTTATATCCCTGATCCGCTCAAGAGCCCTGATTATTTCACCGGAACTCCAGGCCTGAGCATAAGCGCCTTTTCCCTCATACGGGCTTTCCCCGTCAAAAACTTCCGATATAAATCCGATACCTTCGGCATTTATATGAAAATCAAGGAAATTTAAAAGATGCTTTTCAATCTCTGCCGCTTTTGCTTTTTTGTCATCTGCGGCATAAAGCGCCGCATCAGTATAAATTCCAAACAGCCACGGCCAAACAGTCCCCTGATGATAAACACCGTCCCGCTCGTCTCCATTACCCTGATATACTTTACTGAAAAAAGAGTCAACAGGGGAAAGGGTCCGCAGTCCGCACCGTGTAAGCAGTTCTTTTTCCGTAATCTCAACAAGCTTTTTTCCCTTCTCCCTGTCCAAAAGCGGGTAAGGGACCGCAAGGGCATACAGCATATTGGGTCTTACAGACTTATCCTGAAAGCCGTCCCTGCTGACAACATCTGCAAGATAGCCCCCTTCAGGGACCCAGTAGCTTTCAGTAAAATTCTGTTCAATTTTATCTGCAGCTTCGGAAGCTCCGGATAGAACTTTCTTTGTAAAAGCTCCGCAAAGTTCAGCATAAAACCTGAGTGCGTTATAGAACAGAGCAGTTATCTCGACAGGACTGCCTCCTCTTGGAGTAACCGGTATGCCCCGGCTTTTTGCGTCCATCCATGTAAGCTGTGTACTGTCATCTCCTGCTTCTGGAAATCCTCTGCTGTTTATAACCAGCCCGGGAACTTTGCCGTCAAGATATGCAGTTATTATTTTTTCAACAGCAGGAAAAATACTTTTCCTGAACTCTTTTTTCAGCTTACCGCAGGCATAAAGACACTGGGCTGCCCAGATATATAAAAGACCCGCGTCTATTGAATTATATGATTCAAAACCCTGGGTTCCGCTCAATGTATTGGGAATAAGCCCGTCTTTAATAAATGAAGAATATGATTGAAGGATATCAAGCCCTGCGTGAGGATTGCCGCAGTTTATCGTAAGACCGGGCAGGGCTATCATTGTGTCCCGTCCCCATTCTCCGAACCAGGGATAGCCTGCAATGATTGAAAGCCCGCTTCTGTTTTTTACCAGGAAATGCCTGCTTCCCTGTTTCAGCGTTTTTACAGTATCATATTCACCTTTAAACTGTCTTTTTACTGCTTCCCTCCTGTCTTTTTCCTTTTTAAAGACCTCAGTAAGATAATTTTTTCCTGAACCTGGTATATCACTGCAGGCTGCCCTTAAAATAATTTTTTCGCCTGCTTTTGCATTAAAAGAAAAAGTCCCGGGCATATAGCAGTCTTCACGGAAATCAAATCCTCTTTCCATTTCACGGAAATATTCCCTGTTTTTAAGCCAGGTCCCGTTTCCGGAAAAATCAGCTTTCCCGCTGAATGTAAAGTAAAGAGGAGGCATCCTGTCATAGAAAGAGATCCTGGTGCTGTGATCTGTTTCCGCAACAGAAGGAGAGAGATAATTGTTTTCGCGCGTAAGTTCATTTGAATTTCTGTACGCGGCAACCGGTGAAATGGAAACAGCAGCAGAGGAATCTCCGGCATTTTTACTGTCCATCCTGAACGACAGATATACAGCGGAATCTTCCGCCATAAATATTTCGATTGTAATTGTTAATAACCCGATTCTGAAAACCCATTCAGGGAAGATCGAATTGTCAAATTTTTCAAGATATACATAACCTGCCGGATCCAGCACACCGGGATACTGGGTTGTTTCAAGCCGGTATCTCCTGCCGTCAGAATCTGTAACAGAAATTTCATATCCTGAAAGCAGAACATATCTCCCTTCAAATCCTTCAAGAGGGGTAACAATAAGGCCATGGTATCTTCTTGTGCTGCACATAGGGACAGACATGCTGC
The DNA here is from genome assembly GCA_024233785.1 of Spirochaetales bacterium. Lineage (GTDB taxonomy): Bacteria > Spirochaetota > Spirochaetia > CADAEX01 > CADAEX01 > JACKPD01. The sequence goes on from JACKPD010000009.1 coordinate 18,112, forward strand.
AGAACCCGCCTTTCCCGTCTGTTTCAAGCCATTCCCTGTCAAGCCATGGGCAGGGCTGATTTGTTACGCCTGCTTTCTTAATTAATTTCATATCTAAATCCTCCTGCCGGTACTCTGATAAACCGGGGCAATCCTCTAAAACAAAGCTAAATAAAGCAGTATAAAAATACTGATCATTCTTCGCCGGCATTAAAATGCCGGCGTTTCACTTACGGCACTAAAGGCCGCCGCTTGCGCTGGCGGCACTAAAGACCAGTGCGCTCCTTGCCGGCAGATAGGGGGTAATAAAGGATCTCCCCCCATCGCTGATAGAATGAAGCTTAAGCTGATCAGGCACCCTTGCGAATCCGCAGAATTCCGGCGAATCGCTGTTAAGAACAAGCTTATAAGAGCCTCCGGCAGTATCAAGAACATAATCAGTATGCGAAACAAAAGGATTAAGGTTCACAGCAAACAAAAGATTTCCCCTTTTATAGGAAATGACCTGTCCCGCCTCATCAATCCTGACGTTTTGCGCGTGTGTGTCTGAAAGGACTTTACCGCAGCTTTTCAGCAGTGCCCGGTCGAAGGCGGCCAGATAGTAGTACTTCAGGCTTTTGTCAAAAGCAAGAGACCACTGTCTCCTTGCATAATGATAGGACCAGTTATTGCCCTCGCGCGGAAAGTCTATCCATTCAGGATGGCCGAATTCGTTTCCCATAAAATTAAGGTAGCCCTCACCGCCGATTGAAAAAGTAAGAAGCCTTATGATTTTATGCAGGGCAATGCCCCTGTCCACAATAATATTCTGCTCGTTGACTCCCATTGATGTATACATTAGAGCATCCATTAATCTGAATGCTATTGTCTTATCTCCTACAAGAGCCTGATCATGCGATTCGCAGTACGCAATACTTTTTTCAGCTTTTCTTCTGTTGCTTAGCTGATGCCAGATTTCACCTGGCGACCACTGTTCATCCGGTTTTTCCTTGATTATCCTGATCCAGAAATCAGGAATTCCCATCGCAAGCCTGTAATCAAAACCAAGCCCGCCCCCGTCAGTTCTGAAAGCCATACCCGGATACCCGCTCATGTCTTCAGAAACTGTCAGCGCAGATGGGTTCATTTCATGGATAAGCTCGTTCGCAAGTGAAATATATACAAGGGAATCCTCGTCAACATCAGGTGAAAAATAATCATCATAGCTTGTATAGGATTTTCCAAGACCATGATCATCATAAAGCATACTTGTTACCCCGTCAAAACGGAACCCGTCAAGATTATATTCGCTTAGCCAGTACGCGCAGTTGGAAAGGAGGAAATGGATTACCTTCTCTTTTCCGTAATCAAAAAGCCTCGTATCCCATGCGGGATGTGTCCCCCGCGGCCCTGCGTGAAAATACTGGTAATCTGTTCCGTCAAAACGGGAGAGTCCCTCATTCTCGTTTTTTACCGCATGGGAATGGACAATATCCATGATAACCCTTAGCCCTGACTCATGGCATGAATCCACAAGCGATTTAAACTCTTCAGGGGTGCCGAATCTTGATGACAGGGCGAAAAAATTTGAAACCTGGTACCCGAATGATCCATAGTAGGGATGTTCCATCAGGGCCATGAACTGAATTGTGTTATAACCTGATTCTTTTATGAAAGGGAGAACATTTTTTTCAAATTCCGCAAATGTGCCGGTTTTACCTTCCTCCTGGGCCATTCCGATATGAGCCTCATAGATAATCGGAGCATCACTGGTTGGGGAATAATTGTGTTTCCATCTGTATTTTTCAGGCGGGTCCCATATCTGTGCTGAAAATATTTTTGTTTTCTCATCCTGAACAACCCGCTGTGCATATGACGGGATCCTCTCCCCGCTTCCACCGGGCCACGTTACATACAGTTTGTAAAGCATTCCATGCTTCAGCGTATCCCGGCTGCAGGTGAGTTCCCAGTCATCAGTTCCCTCAATGCGGCTGAACCTGCAGGCATCCGCTGTTTTCCATCCTGTAAATTCTGATACAAGATATATAGATGAAGCGTTCGGGGCCCATTCCCTTATTATCCAGCCTTCTTCTGTTTTATGAACGCCGTAGTAAAGATGTCCGCATGCATAATCAGAAAGTCTTCTTCCGTTGGTAATCCTTTTTTTTACAGAGAGATATTTTTTATATCTTTTTTCAATTAATCCTGACCAGGGTCTTAAGTAATCGTCTGTTTCAAATATTTCAAGCATTTTTAAATTCCTGTTTGTACTGAATAAAACTGCATATAGAAGAAGTACAATAATACTAATTATATAACAGATACATTAAAATCTTATTAATAATTATTATCATCAAGATATTTATTAATAAGAGACAGGGGATACCCTTTCCTTACAAGGGATATTCTGATTTTTTCAGGGGTCTTTCCGGACCTGCGGACCTGTTTATTGAAAGCTTTTTCAAATGCCTCTATATACGCCTCACTGTCAGGAGTTAACCCTTTAAGCACATCCTCGGCAAGAACCCTGCTGATCCCTTTTCTCATCAGAGCAGCTTTAAGCATAAGTGGCGACTGAGGATTTCTGAGAAGTTTTGATGATACCCAGTTTTCAGCATATTGCCTGTCATCAAGGATTTTTTTGTCAGTGAGTCTTTCAATTACTGTTTTTATTTCTACGCCGGAAAATCCTCTTTTTATCAGCTTCTGCTTAAGCATAAACCCTGTGGAAGGGGCAAAAGCAAGGATATCAAGAGCTTTGCTGTAGGCCCGGCATACCATGTCAAGGTATTCAAGTTTTTCCAGGTCACTTTCTGATATATCACCGGCAGAACTTATATCAAGAGACCGGGCATCTTCAGGCAAAATAAAAAAAGAGGAACTGTTCGAGAGAATAATCTCGATGAAAGTCCCTCTTTCCTTTATTTGCGATACAGAAATATTAACGTTTCGAGAACTGGAATCTTCTTCTCGCTCCCTTTCTACCATATTTCTTTCTTTCAACCATTCTTGAGTCTCTGGTCAGAAAACCATTAGCCCTTAATGCTGATCTGTTGGATTCATCATACATTACCAGCACGCGTGCTATACCGTGTCTGCAGGCGCCTGCCTGTCCGGTTATACCGCCGCCAGCCACATTAACATAAATATCAAACTTTCCTTCATTACTGGTAACAGTCAAAGGCTGTTTAATTGTAAATATGTGTTCAGCGTTGGGGAAGTAATTTTCAGCAGGTTTGCCGTTAACTGTAATTCCCCCTTTTCCGTCTCTAAGGTAAACCCTGGCTACGGATGTTTTTCTTCTACCTGTTCCTAATGCAAGATTTTTTACCACTTGTTAACTCCTAATCCTATATTCCCGTTGCTTCAGGGTTCTGAGCTGCATGAGGATGTTCAGCTCCTGCATAAATCTTTACATTTCTGTACAGTTTGTTTCCGAGTGCCCCTTTGGGAAGCATGCCCCTCACTGCCTTTTCCATTGGAAAAGTGGGTTTCCGTGCTATTACTTTTCTGTAGCTTTCCACTTTCAGCCCGCCGGGAAAGCGTGAATGGCTGTAATACAGTTTTTTATCTTCTTTTCCGCCTGATACAAGCGCTTTTTCTGCGTTTACAATAATCACATAATCACCGACTTCCTGATGAGGAACAAAGCATGGTTTGTGTTTACCTCTGGCAAGGTTTGCAGCTTTTACAGCAACTTTACCAAGTATTTTGCCTTCCGCGTCAATTACGAACCATTTCCTTTCAACATCGTTCGGCTTCAAAAATATTGTTTTCATTTATCTGCCCTTTTTCATATTTTTTTATGCATAAGACAGATTCCATTTCAGTTATCCAGCGTAACGGGGCTATCAAAACTGAATTAATGATAAAATCTGCCATGCCTGTAAGCATGATTTTATATTGTACAAGAATTATCAAAAAATCCTCTTTAGTCAAGAGGTTAAAAAAGATATATTGTATTGATTTATGTATTAGTAATTTGATAAAATATGATATGCTTCGGGGAACAGTCAATATTATTTGAAAATTTCCGCGAAAGGGGAATATTTTGGAAATTCAATTCAGAAACATTAAAAAGCAGGACATAGAAAATATGCTCCAGATGTGCGCGGAAACAGGATACGAAACAAGATATGAAACCTTATCAGCAAAAGTAAGCGACATCATAAAAAACAAAAATTCTGTTATTATTGTTGCGGTGGATGATGAGAACAAGCCGGCCGGATGGATACAGCTTGAGGTAAGTAATTTTATTTTTTCAGAAAGGACATGCAATATACTCGGCCTCTTCGTTGACAAGAAATACAGGGGAAGGCGTATCGGAAAAAAGCTTCTTGAAAAAGCCGCGGAGTGGGCAAAAGCAAACAACTGTATAGGACTTGAGATATATTCTGATATCACAAGGATTGATTCACATGAATTCTACAAACATCTTGATTTCAAGCATATTAAAACACAGCAGAATTTCTATAAAAGCATGAAATTTATTGATAAAGAGCAGGCAAAAGACTGATTTTTATCTTTTCATATTTTTTACAGCTTTTATAACAAGGGCTATAATTAAAAACAGTACCGGAATATATCTGAAAGCTGCATAGATCAAATCTATCCCGTACAGAACATAATTTCCCTGAAGTATAATCCCGAAGAAAATAAATGTATTATATATAACGCTGGTATAATAGCCCAGTACCGCAAGAACAATAAACACCCAGCTGCTGTCTCTTGTTTTTACCCATACTATAATTGCTATAAAAGCGGCAATTCCTGCAAGTATATTATCCGCAAACAAGGTAAAAACCTGCATATCCATCAGTAAATCCCCCTAATTACCTTATCGGCAGTTTTAAGAAATATTGCTCTCTCTCCATCAGAAATTTCCGCGGGCAGGGCAGATAAACCGGAAAAACCCGGCTGGATCAAAATCCGGTTTGCCAGAAAGGTTTTATATACAAAAGGCTGATTGTCTTTTGTATAGCGCGGCAGAAGATACGGTGTCTTCACATCCCAGATTTTACCTATCTTTTCAATAAACTCATTCCAGTCTTTGTAAGGCTCTTTTTCAATATGCTGAATCAGCCTGTAAATAATTATATTAAGCCCCGCAAGGAGAATGGGAGAAACAGGAGTTGCGCCTGCCAGGTCAGAATCTGAAGAAATTAAAACAACGGGGGAAAAGCTCCCTGGAAAAGGGAGAACCGGCAGAACATACCTGTGATCAGAAAGAAAGTCTTTAAGTGTAATTCCGCAGAAAGGATACCATTTGCAGATCATCCCTCTTCTGTCATATGTCGAAGCCTCAGGGAAATCCGGACACACACTGACCTCCCTCTCTTCTTTTGCGGAAATAAATTCAGCAGCTTCCCCTGCTGTGCAGAAAACAGCTGCATTTAAAGAATCTGTGCCGGAGAGCTCCTTAAGCGCATTTAAAATCTTTTTATCATATCCGGAGGGGAAGCCGTAATAATTGCCTTTTTCAATTTCTTTTTTAAGGGCATTGGAAAACCCTGCAGGACGGCTCCCAAGGATTGATTTACCGTTCTCCTGATAAAAATCTAGATATCTGATTCCATCCTGTGAATAAAATCTGTATCCGCGGACTCTCTTTATAACAGGGGGGCGGACATTCAGGTCTAAAGGCATAGTTTTTTTCCAGTTGATCTTTGTTTTAGTTTAAATATTTATATACTTTATCAAGTTTTCTTTTTATCAGCACATATACAACCTCAGGCAGCCCGAGGTCTTTTACCTTTTTTTTAAAAAAGTCATTGATATATGCGGAGAGTTCTTCAATAGTTTCATATTTTCCGGAAAGAGCATCAATTTCCTTTTCCATCTTTCTTATACCGGCAAGCTCTGACCTGAAAGTTGAAAGGTTTTCCATAAAAACATAATCTGTAATTTTATGTTCATCAAATCTTTTTTTTAAAAGTTCCTCACCGTATTGGACATCATATTCGAGATCTTCAAGTTCAATTTTAAGAATTTTTATATATCTTTCAATTCTGTATTTTTTATCCATCTGTTTCTCCCTGTAATTACTTAGGCACTCTTATCTATATTATAGGTTCAGCGGGTAAAGAGTTCAATTATTTTTAAATTCAACCCGGTATAAACTGCTTGAACTGTGTTTAAATTACTTTTAAACACAGTTCAATAATTCCTGGTCAGGTTCGGATCTATCTTTTTAAGACTGCTGTAACGGAGGAGGAACTGGGCTGTCCTGCCTCCCTCGAAACGGACAAGAACTACAGGCTCATCTTTGTTCATCCATTTTTTAAGGACTTCTCCCGCGCCGTAATCCCTGCTGTATACAGCATCGCCCTCATTTATCAGAGATGCACCGCCTGATACGGTATTTCCGAAACCTTTCAGTGTTACCAGATTTTCAGGAATTTCAGATAAAAATCTTGAAGGGGGAAATGAATTGAACTTCCCCCATATCCTCCTGCTTCTGCAGCAGGTCATATAGAGCTTTTTTCTTGCGCGGGTAATGCTTACGTACAATATCCGCCGCTCTTCCTCAAGGTCCTCAATATTTTCCATGTTCCTGAAACCGGGAAAAAGGCCCTCTTCAAGCCCTGTAATAATGACGCGGTCAAACTCGAGCCCCTTGGTATTATGCATTGTAATAAGGGTAACTCCGCCCCTGTTCTCCTGTGCTGGAGAGCTTCGGTCAAGCTCCGTATTCTCAATAAAATCTATTAGTCCTTCCATGGAGGAGGGGTAATCCGCGGCATGGTTTACAAGTTCTTCAATATTTAAAATCTTCTGGGAATCGCTGTTCCTGTCTATTTCGCGGTAATATTGGGCAAAACCTGTTACAAGGGCGCATTTTTTTACAAAATCAGAAAGGTTGTCCTCAGGCCCTGAAGCCTCGTTAAAAGAAGATTTTACTTCATCCATGATCTGAGAAAAGGCAGCTGCCCCTTTTCCCGCTTTTCCGCCCAGGGTTTTAGATCCTTCAGAGCACGCTTCGAGAAGGTCTCCTCCGAAATTCTGTATGGAGAGATTTACAATTTTTTCAACTCCGGTTTTTCCAAGTCCACGGGGAGGTTTGTTGACAACCCTTCTGAAGGCAATTTCATCCCTTGGGTTTATAAAAAGTGATATGACGGCAAGGAGGTCCTTGACCTCTTCCCTTTCAAAAAACCTGAGGGCCCCTACCAGTCTGTAGGGAATTTTCATCTTTGAAAAAAGAGACTCAAAGGCAAGCGACTGGGCGTTTGTCCTGTAAAGTATTGCTGTATTGCTGTAGTTTCCGTCATTAAGCAGGGAGCAGCAGAATTCAGCTTCTTCCTGCTGCGTATTAAAAGCTGCGACAACGCTTTTTTCACCGCCTGTTTTTTCTGTCCATAGTTTCTTGCCGAGCCTGCCGGTGTTGTTGGCAACAACTGCTGCGGCGATATCAAGAATATTGGAAGTTGATCTGTAATTCTGTTCAAGCTTTATTATCTTTGTGTTTTTGAATGTCTCGGGAAACGTGAGTATATTTCTGACTTCAGCGCCCCTGAACCGGTAAATGGACTGATCATCATCGCCCACAACTGTAAGGTTCGACCCGTCTCCGGAAAGTATTTTTAGAAGTTCAAACTGGGCGACATTGGAATCCTGGTATTCATCAACAAGTATTGTGCTGAACATGCGGGTCAGTTTTTCACGCACAGCGGGGTTTTCTTTTAAAAGAAATCTGGGTTTTAATATTAGATCTCCGAAATCGGCACATCCTGTTGATTCAAGTTTTTTCTGATACTGCATGTAGATATCAGGGAATTCGGGATCAAACGAAACAGGGGAAAGATCATCGTTGTATGTAAGGCAGTAATCTTTCGCCCTGCTGATCATACTGACGTAAGGCTTTAAATCTTTTTTTGCTTCAGCCGGTCTTATGGACTGGAGGAGTGTCAGCATATCCTCTTCATCATAGATAGTAAAATTATTTTCAAGTCCGACTGAGGAACCGTATCTCCTTAATACCCATGCCCCGAACGAATGAAAAGTGCGGATCATCGGCGGATTATTCAGATTTATGCCGGAAGATCTTCCGAGTATTGAGACGACCCTCTCTTCCATTTCACGGGCTGCCCTGTTAGTAAAAGTAACAGCAAGTATTGAAGCGGGATAAACCTTTTTTTCAGAAATAAGATAAGCAATTTTTGCTGTTATGGCATTTGTCTTGCCTGAACCGGCCCCTGCCAGGATAAGAAGAGGGGACCCTTCATGAACTACCGCTTCATACTGGGGTTTGTTTAGTCTTTCAAGAAATCCTGGTTTTTTTTCCATAATATTTAGTTAAACAGGGGCCCTTATGTTTCTCTGATCACGGCAGGGTACTTTAAAACAATAACTGTCTTATAGCGGAACTGCTTCAAGATCAAGATTGTTGCGTTTTGTTATCCTGCATTTTATCATATCACCCGGGGCAGCAGTTCCGCTGTGGATTATAACTGCGCCGTCTATGTCAGGCGCGTTGAGATAACCCCTGCCAAGGACAATATCCTCGCCCTCAATCCGCTCTTCCGCAAGGATATCAAGCTCCATTCCGGTGTATTTTTCAAGGTTTTCTTCAGATATCGAGGTCTGTATCTCTTTAAGAAGCGCAATCCTTTTCCCGGTTTTCCTCGAAAGGATAAAATCAGACAAACCTCTGCCCATTTTTTCGGCAGAAGTTCCTTCTTCCCTTGAAAACTGGAAGAAACCGGCCCAGTCAAGCTTTGCCTGTTTTATGAAATCGGTAAGCTCCAATATGTCATTATTTGTTTCACCTGGAAAGCCAAGAAGGAAAGTGGACCTGATTACAGCCCCTTCGACATTGCCCCTGATATCATTTATAAGATCAAGATAGGAGTCATGGTTCCCTTTTCTGCCCATTCTGGAGAGGATTTTTTCAGATGCATGCTGAAAAGGGATATCAAAATAGGGAAGGATTCTGCGGTCAGCTTTCATAATCGGGTAGATTCCCCTATCGAATTTATCAGGGTGCATGTAAAGCAGTCTTATCCAGAAGTTCCCTTTTATATCTGCAATTTTCTCAAGAAGTGTCAGAAGTGTTGATTTTTTTCCCCTGTCGCTGCCGAAAGAAGCCAGATCCTGTGCAATAAGGTTTATCTCATAAAAACCGGAACCTGCAAGTTCTTCAATCTCTTCAAGTATTTCATTTTCATCCCTGCTGTCAAGCGGACCTCTGATAAGGGGAATCGCACAAAAGGTGCAGTTGTTGTTGCATCCTTCGGCTATCTTTACATATGTGCTGCCGGGAAATGAAAGTGATATACGGGGCTGGGAGCCGTGCGCCGGGGTAAAACATCCCTTATCAGCAGCAGCGTTTACAGCCGTGTCTGCCGCCCGGATTTTTGATTTTTTTTCAGGGATATACAGTTTTTTCCGCCCTTCCATAAAATCTTCTGCGACAAGCGATATTGCTTCCGGGTCCCTGTTTCCGAATATAGCGTCAGCTTCCGGAAGTGAAGATACAAGATTTTCTCCGTAGCGCTGGGCAAGACATCCTGCAAGGACGATCTTCCGGTCCGGATACTGCTGCCTGAAAGATATTAGTGTCTGTATCGATTCCTCTTTCGCAGGTTTTATAAATCCGCAGGTATTTATAATTATCATCCCCGCGGTATCCGCCGGCGCATAAATCCAGCCCCGGGCTGTGAGTGATTTGATTATTGATTCAGCGTCAACCTGGTTTTTGGCGCAGCCGAGATTTTCAATATAAAAGGTCTTTTCAGCGGGTTCTTTTTTCAATAGAGAGGGTGAGCCTTTACAACATACCCGCCGCCGGGTTTATCGTTCCACTTGATTATTTTGGCTGAAACTTCTCCTGCGCGCCCGAAACTGTACTCTGCATTATTTACAGTAGCAGCCACTGCGGCGGCATTTGATATCCAGATCCTTATATTATCTGAAACACCAAGGCGGAATGTGTCCCCCTTGTGGAAATAGCGCTCTTCTCTTCTCCCTCCGTCAGATTCGTATCTCATAAGGCAGTAACCTCTGAAAGAAAGGTTGACAGTAAAAGGTCCTTTGGTTTCAGATTCGAGTATTAAAGTTTCACCCTGTTTTCTGGACTGAAGAGCGGATGAACCTGCGGCAGGGGCGGGGGAGGTAGAACCTGCGGCAACTGCTGCTGCCGAAACATCAGACAGTTCCTGTTCGCTGCTTATGCCGGATGAAACTACGGCCGGCGCTTCTGTTGTTTTATCAAATTTTAGAACAGCTCCTCGCCCTTTCTCATCAATGTCCCTGACCAGAATTTTGATATCGTTGTTTCCGTCTCCGTCAAGGTCGGAAAACAGCTCCTTCCCCTTTGCAAGCTCAGCCTTGCCGGCAGGAAGGTCAAGGGAAACCATTTCCCCTGTTTTGGCAAGCACTATTCTAAACGGGACATCCCTGTATTTAACAATAACAGTATCTCCCTCTTCAAAGCGTTTTTCAATAAAAGCTGTAGTCATCTCATATTCAGCGCCTGATTTGCCGCTGTTTTTATGACCCGCATTCTGCCCTGCATTCTGCCCGGCAGAAACAGGTTTTTCCATGACCACTTTGGTACTGCTTTCAGAACCGTCCTTTAAGACCAGGAAAAAGATCAGGCCGGCAGCAGCAATTACAATAAAAGCGGCAGCCCCGATGTAGGCAAGGGCAGGTATCCTGGATTTCGGCTCAAAAAGCTCTACAGGAACAGGCTGCTCCTGTATCTTTGTATTTTTATAAATATTTATAATCTCTTCAACATTGAGTCCGAGATAACCCGCATAGGATCTCAAAAACCCAAGCAGATATGCTTCCCCGGGAAAATCTCCGAAATTCTCTTCTTCAATTGCTTCAATATATTTTTTTGATATATTTGTTTCCCTTGAGACCTGCTCAATAAAAAGCCCTTTCTCTTTCCGGGCATCCTTAAATTTCTGTCCTATCGGTTCCATAACAAATCCCTGTTTCCTAATCTTGCATAATATTGTTCATTGCCGGATTCTACTTCTGATAGAATCCGCCATATTTTCAATCCCGGTATGACTCAATTCCCCGGATCAAATAAAAAATTTTCAAAAACATTTGCAGATGCAGGAGGAATATACTCAAACCGTGCATCAGGAATATTCTGATTGATAATTATTTTTTTGAAATCAAACTGTACTGTCTCGTTTTCAGGCGTTACCCCTACAATTCTTCTTATGTAACCGTCCGGCTGTACCGAAAGATCAATCTGCCGGAAACCTTCCTGGGTCGATTTCCACAACAGTTTCAGCTTTACAACCATTTCCACAACTTCAGCGCCGCTGTCGAGAGGAACAGGATCCGGACTTTCAAGATAAGCAACCGAGTAATTCCTTTTAAGAAGAACAAGCCCTTCCCTGCTGGCCAGGGAGGCGCCCCCAGTTATCTGGTTTTTACTGTCCAGTTTCTGGGACATAGTCACCCTGTACCGCGGTATATATATTACAAGCCTCTTTCCGTCAAAAGCAATTGTCTGTTCTTCAGGTTCTGTAAAATTGATTCTCAGTTTGTCAGGATACTTGTGAAAAAGGGTGCCGGACATCTCAGTGCCCCCCTTTGTGATAGTAACGTCTGCCTGATAGTCTTTTACCTCTGAATATACTGCTGAAATTCTTTCAAAATAATCTGTTGCCGTAAGGATCTGCTGAGTCTGAGCGTATAATACGTTTGATACTGTGAATATTAAAAAAATTAAAAAATTTCTGTATGTCACTTTGTTTTCTGCATTAATTATATCAAGGGTAATTTGCGGTTCCCTTAACCCAATAGTTTACTTAAACAATACTGTTTGTCAAGTCAATCGGAAGAAGCACTTTTTAAGACGTATAAAGAGGCAAGATGACGAAGATGCCCATCGGAAAGCTTGAGGTTTTCATTGCACTCAGGACAGCGGAAACGTCCGTTTTTAATCCACTCTGATGCGCAGCCGATGCAGTAAATTTTTCCGCATGAAGAACATTTACCGGCAGGTGATTCGGGATCAGGGTCGCCTGTAATTGTAATTTTCCTGTCATCCCTGATATTTTTCGGGACTTTCCACTTCCGGCCGCAGGAAGCACATTCAAGTGTTTTTACCGTCTCCCTCTCTATCCGGTTAAAAAGCTTCTTTTTTCTTTCAGTGACTGAAACAGGCCATGACCCAGCCGTATTTTTTCCAAAATATTCCTCATATTTTTCAGCTGCTTTTTTAAAATCAAGTGTTTCGCATAATCCGTCAATATAATTGAGCGCAACAACAGGATCAAACTCAATCGCAAGGCTTTTTCTGTAATCATTAAAAGCAGAGTTAAAATCGCCTCTTACCCTTGAGATATTTCCCCTTATGTTTAGAAGCCCGCTGTCAGAAGGTATTGCATCGGCAGCTGATGATAAAACCTCCTCAGCTTTTCCATATTCCTCATTATTATAATAATAAAGGATAAGAGCTTTTGCAGCCTGAAGGCTTTCCGGGTAGAGCTCCCTTGCTTCTGTATACTGCCTGAGAGCGAGGCTTTTTTCTCCTGATTCAGAATAAATCCTCCCTTTCTGCAGCAGAACATCAGCATCCTGCTGAACTGAATCAAGGACATCCATTGCTTTATCTGTTTTACCGTTCATCAGAAGAGCATCCGAATAATTGACTGCCGCGGATCCTGCCGAATATTCCGGCTTTGCCCGGAATGCTGTCTCAAAATACTTTTCAGCTTCCGTGCAGTTTCCATTCTCAAGGGCAATAGTCCCCAGGAGGCTGTTTACAAGAAAATCATCAGGGGCAAGTTCATGGGCCTTTGAAAGGGCAGAGATGGCATCAGATTCAAGTTTTTCCATACGGCGGATCTCAGCAAGCTTATACCAGTAAAGATAAAATCCGCTTTCTTTTTCACAGGCTTTTTCTACAAGCTGCGCTGCTTTTTTGTACCTGCCCTTTTCCAGTTGGATAAGGCCGTATAGAAAAAATATATCGCTGCCGCATTCTTCAGGATATTCGGCTGTTATCTCCCTGAATTTTTTTTCAGCGGCCCTGTATTCACTATTCTGAAACAGTATTTTCGCTGTTACGCTTTCCGCCTTCATCCTGATGCTGCCGCCGGAAGGGCTCATATCAATCGCAAGTTCTGCAGCGGAAGCGGCTTCCTCATAATTTTCCTCTCTGAAAAACAGCACGCTGCTTTCAGCATAATAAAAAGCAGCTTCTTCGGTTTTTCCCGATGATTCAAGCGTTTTTGCCGCGTTAAAAAAATAAAGCGGATTTTCCCGGTCCATCTCAGCCGCTTTTCTGTAACAGCTTTCAGCATCAGTATTCCTTCCAAGATAGAAGAGGCTGTGGCCCCGAAGGTTCCAGTATAAAGGTTCGTTCTCCAGAACAGGTTCTGATGATGAAAGAAAATCCTTCAGTTTATCATACCTTCCCAGCTGATACAGTATATTCCCTTTCTCAAGCAGATAATTTTTTTCCTGAGGTTTCTTTTCAAGCGCTTTTTCAAACTGCCCGAGGGCATCATCAAACAGGCCCAGATTTACAAGTATTTCCCCGTACCAGCTCAGGGTTTCTTCCCTGTTTTCAGCAGCCGGATTGTTTTCGAGAAAGGATTTTACCTGAACAGCCGCCGGGAGGAACTGGCCCCTGTCAAAAAAAGACCTGGCCAGGAGAAGTTTCTGGTCATCAGCTATTTCATTATCTTCTGACCATGCCTTCTCAACATCCGCAGGGGTTGAGGTTACCCTGAACTTCTTAAGCAGTATCACGGCATCGCTTCTGCCGGAGGCAGGAACAGGAGAGGGATCATCTGAAACGGGGGGCCTGTCATAATTCTGGCCGCAGAATGTAATATAACCGCTGCCGATTGTTTCATCGTTGAGGGAAGCCACCTTTCTGCCGTTTATGTAAAAATTAAGCGCTGTGCCCCATGCCGTTATACGCATTGTGTTTATTTTTTCAACGGGAAAAGATAAGGGCGTCCAGCCGATCAGCCTGATGGGATTCCCGTTAAAAACACAATCCACCCTGAAATAACCCCTGTTTGAAAGGAGAAAATAATAATAGTTATAATCATTGCCCATTCTGAACAGGAAGCCTCCGGAGCAGTAAACACCGGCCGTTTCAAACGAAAAACTGCATTGGGCGTCAAAATCTGTATAAATATTCTCCGGGGGCTCACACCAGGCAAAAACGTTTTCCTTTTTTAAAACAAGCTGCAGCCCTGTTCCTGGTATAACTTCCGAGGTGTAGTTTTTTTCTTTTTCATTTTTAAATCTGCTTTTCCGGAAGATGGAAAAATTCTCTTTCCAATCATCTCCACCAGTAGTATCGGGGGATGTAACATTTTTTCTTTTTAAAAACCAGAACATAAGGTGCTGCTTGACTCCGGATTATTGGATGTATAATTTTTGAGCTGTCTTTCTATATGAGCAATAATAACCTATTACTGTTTATTGGACAATTCCCTGATCCTGTCACGGAGCTGCGCCGCTTTTTCATAATTCTCCATCACGACAGCCCTTTCAAGTTCTATGACAAGTGTATCAACCACACTGCTTTTCCCTGTATCAAGCTGCTTTATCGCGCTCTCCAGATAGCTTATTGAACGTGATTTTTCAAGAATAAAGACAGAGGTATTAACCTCAGGCATTGACCTGAGAGTGCCTATGGCTGATTCAAGTATCTGTCTTGCCAGTATTTTTATGTTTTTCTGAAGTGAAATCATTGCGCGGGATATTGCGTTCATCTTTACAAGAAACGGCCTGTACTGGAGAACGTTTACCCTTACCTCATTATCTTCGCTGTAAAGATCTATTAGTCTGCATATCTCGATATTATGTTCCGTGTCCCTGACGACCCGGCCGAAATCATTCAGCTGAAAACAGAGAAGATACCTGTGATAATACAGCCTGCTTTCATTTTCAAGCGCCCTTAGGTCCTCCCTTGATAAATTAAAATCAATACTGCTGTTTTTTTCTCTATCAAGCACAAGATCAAGATATGAGTCAAAAGAATCGAATTTTTTACCGTCAGGTCTTCCGTCAAGCTCGTACTGGCTGATCCCCATTATCTCGCGGACCTGCATTACTGCTTTCCCCGAAGATGTGTAAATTATTCTTACATTTTTGTCTTCGTTGTATTTCCATTCTTCAAGAATTGAACTTATATCCTGGGACACTTTATGCAACTCCGCCTTTTTTTAAAATCCGGTATATGAAAATATCGGCAATTTCCGCCTTTTTCATACCTCTAAACTTATATACCCCTGCCGGTTTTTCCCTGTAAGATTTATCCGGCAGACGTTTTAGAAAACTTACCTTAAATTTATAACAAATATTTAAAAAGTAAAGGAAGTTTTTGCATTGCAGATTTCTTTGCTTAAATATATATTTCTCATTATGGTAAAAGTAATTTCTCTCGGCGGCTCAATAGTCGCCCCCGACTCGGTAGATACAGATTTTCTCAAAAAATTCTGCGCCCTTATCAAAGAATATCTTGATGAAGATAAAAGCAGGAAGCTGATTTTCGTAGTGGGAGGGGGCGCTCCTGCCAGGCTATATCAGAAATCATACAGGGAAATAGTAACAGCTCCTGACACAAATGCGCAGGACTGGATAGGCATTGCGGCAACCAGGCTTAACGGAGAACTGCTTAAAGCCCTCTTCCCGGGTTACTGCAGGGAAAATGTAGTTACAGATCCTACAGCGGAAATAAATTTTTCAGGGCAGATACTGGTGGCAGCGGGATGGAAGCCCGGCTTTTCAACCGATTTTGATTCTGTAGTTCTTGCCGAAAGATTTGATGCGAAAACAGTTGTTAACCTTTCCAATATTTCTAAAGTTTTTTCTGAAGACCCAAAAATAAATCCCTCTGCATATCCGATAGACACAATAAGCTGGAGTGATTTTAAAAAAATTGTAGGTTCAGAATGGGTACCGGGTAAAAACGTCCCGTTTGACCCCGTTGCGACAGCCAAAGCAGCTGAACTCGGAATGCAGGTGCTTGTGGCAGGGGGAAAGGACATTGAAAACCTGAATCATATTCTTTACGGCAGGATGGAACAATTCAAAGGGACAATAATAGGCTGATCAGTTTTTTTCAAAACCTTCTTTCCAGTGCCATACCATCTCTTTTCCGCTGCTGCTGCCGGGAAAAGGACTTGAGCTGTTAAAATCCGGAACCCATATGCAATCCCCTTCTGTCTCCTGTATAAAACCGTCATCAATATCATATTTATCAAGCATTCCGTAAACTTCATCTTCCTCTTTTCCGCTGACTCTTCTTTCCGGAAGATCTGCAATTCCTGATACAGCTTCCGGCTCGTACTGGAACATAAGGGAGAGGATTGCCCTCTCTTTAAGATTTTCGCTGAACCATTTTAAAAACCCATCAGTTGATTCAAGTTCGCCGGGAAGGACAAGATGCCTGACAATAACACCCCTTTTTATTACCCCTTCCTTTTCTATCAGGGAAAAATCCGTCTTTCTTCCGTCCGCCATTTTAATTACGGCGCGCTCTGCATAAGCGGGATAATCCTGCGCCCTGAAAAGCCTTGCGGACAGGGCCGGATCAAGTGTTTTAAGGTCAGGGAGAAAAACATCTATAAACTCAAGCAGCATTTCAACTGCTTCTTCAGTTTCATAGCCGGAGGTATTCCAGAGCAGGGGAATTGAAAGCCCTTTCTTTTTTGCTTTTTCCGCTGCCTCATATACAGAGGGGATAAAATGTGTTGCTGTTACAAAATTGATATTTTCAGCCCCTTTCTCCTGTAGAGAAATCATGATATCGGACAGGACTTCTTCATCTACGCTGCGGCCGATCATACCCCGGCTGATCTGATGGTTCTGGCAGAAACCGCACCGCAGCGTGCATCCTGTAAAAAACATTGTCCCGGACCCTCTCTCCCCTGTTACAGGAGGCTCTTCGCCTCTGTGGAGGAGCGCGCAGGAAAGCGCTGCATCAGCACCTGATCCGCAGAAGCCGGCTGCCCCTTTAAGGCGGTTAACGCCGCATTTTTTGGGGCACAGCTTGCAGTTATCATACAGTTTTCTGCTTATTGCCATATTATCTATATTCCTTATCTTTCAATGCTGTTATTGACAAACACCTTTTATACCATTAGTTTTAGCGTACAGGAAAGCATGTTTTTTCATGCCGGCGTGGCGAAATTGGTAGACGCAGCAGACTCAAAATCTGCCGGGGGCAACTCTGTATCGGTTCAAGTCCGATCGCCGGTAAAAACATTTTACCCCCTTAAATCAGTACGGAAGCACAACAGTATACATTAAAATATAGTGCATTAACGAACCGGCTATAACAAACAGATGCCAGATTTCATGAAAGCCGAATTTTCCCTTAACAGGATTCGGTTTTTCAATTGTAAAGATAACACTTCCTGCGGTATAGAAAAATCCCCCTGCTCCCAGATACAGCACGGCGGCCATACCGGCCCTCGCGGCAAAAGGGACAACAATAAAAACAGCAGACCAGCCCATAGAGATAAAAAGTGTTGTTGTAAACCACCTGGGAATGCCGGGGATAAGAATGCGGACCGCAGCTCCCGCAAGAGCACATACCCAGCAGACCCCGAATATTACCCAGCCGTAGGGAGTGTCCCGCAGTATTACCAGTGACAGCGGCGTTAAGGACCCTGCGATCAGAAGAAAAATCGAACTGTAATCGAGCGACCTCAAAAATTTTTTCAGTTTTGCACCGCATTTTAAGCCATGATGCAGCGCGCTTGACACATAAAGCAGCAGAAGTGTAATGGAATAAACAGAAAATGCTGTTATTTTCCAGGGATCACCTGTTAAACCGGCCTTTGCAATCAGAAGCGACCCGCCCGCAAGAGTAAAAAATGCCGCGGCAGAATGGAATGCTGTATTAAAAATTTCATCTGTTACATGGATGCTTCCATCCCTGCTTTTTTTCATATTGTTCCTTGAATATTCCGGAATCCGGAATCTGTATGTTTCCGTTTTATTATAGACAATTTAAAGACTCTATCAATATCAGAAGAACAGAGAGCATTGACTACCGGAAAGGGTTATTTATATATTTAATTCCTATGGGAATTTCAATTAAGGATTTTGCGGAAAAGATACTC
Source organism: Spirochaetales bacterium (assembly GCA_024233785.1). Lineage (GTDB taxonomy): Bacteria > Spirochaetota > Spirochaetia > CADAEX01 > CADAEX01 > JACKPD01. Next base: position 36,138 of record JACKPD010000009.1, read on the forward strand.
GGACTGGAGCATGAGGATCTTAAAAAAAGGGAAATATTTATAAAATTTATTATAGCTGCGGGAAAAGTTGTTTTTGATCCCCAGCTTTTTGTAAATTTTGAAAAAACCTACGGTGAAGGCTCTCTTTACCATAAGGATATAGCTGATGCCAATATGATTGAAAAAGGCCAGGTTTACGGGGGAGCATATGCTGCAGTTTCCTGGGACAGGGTAAGGATAACCGGGAAAAGCATGGACTTCGGAGGCATCGAAGGGTACGAGGAAGTGGTAAGAAGCTATTTTGAAAACTATTTTGAGAACAGCGTCACTTTATAGCAGCAGATAATAGACCTGGATGGGATACACTTCCTTTTTCACACACCGGGTGCAGCTCCTGTAGTGTCTGCCTTGTCAGCTGCAGGCTGTTCTGATTTAAATCCCTTTCTTTCCATTTTTCCCCATCCGCTTACCTGCTTGAGGCTGCTGACATATCCCCTTACGCGGAGAAAGCTTGAAATCTGCCTGAATCCGAACGCTTCAAGAAATGAGTATAATATCAGGAGGATGCGGTCTTTTGTCCTGAATATTTCAGTTTTATATTCTGAAATATAAAGCGAGCAGTTTGTAACAAAAATGCTGTAAAAAACCGCAGCTGTGACAAAGAATAAAGAAGTCTGAAAATCAGCCATACCCAGAGCAAGGGCAGTGAAGAACACAAGATAGCCCTGAAGCTCAAGCCAGGGCCCCAGCATTTCAAATATAAAATAATAGGGAAAAGCGATAAGTCCGGCAGTACCGAAACGGGGATTGAAAAGCATTTTCAGATGATATGTCATGATATCAATCAGACCGCGCTGCCACCTGTCCCGCTGCCGGAAAATAATCTTCCAGCTCTCTGGAATTTCTGTCCAGCAGTTTGCGTCAAAGGTATATTTTATGATTGAATCCTCTTTTTTTTCCATGCAGACCCGTTTAAGTCTTACAACAAGCTCCATATCCTCGCCTACAGTGTCCTTGTCAAGAAAACTGCTCTCTGTCATATAACCGTGGTTGGCTATTACCATTTTTCTGTTAAACACTCCGAAGGCTCCGGATACTATCAGCAGGGCATTGATATGCGCCCAGCCTATCCTCCCTGCCATAAACGCTCTCAGGTATTCAACAGTCTGAAATCTTGCCAGATTGTTCTTTCCAACTCCTATTTTCCTGATATAACCGTTTTTAATATCACAGCCGTTAACAGGCAGAATATTGCCTCCAGCAGCAATCACCTCTTTTTCATCATCAAGAAAGCTTCCGGTAATTCTGAGAATTGCGTCCCTTTCAAGGAGGGAATCCGAATCTATCCCTACAAAATACTCTTTGGATGAGGCATTTATCCCGCAGTTAAGAGAATCTGCCTTGCCTCCGTTCATTTTGTCCACAAAGATAAGCTCAGGATATTTTGCCCCCCTGTAAACAGCCCTGATCTCCCTGGTGTTAAGCTTAAGTTCAAAATTCAGTTCGCTCTTTTCAAGTTCGAAATATTTAATAACCTTCTCCATTGTTTTGTCTTTTGATCCGTCATTTACTACTATTACCTCAAAATCCGGGTACCTGAGGTTAAGGAGAGAGTTTATACTTTCAATAATTGTACTTTCTTCATTATAGGCCGGGGCAATTATTGATATTGAAGGGAGAATATTCTCTTTGAAGAGAAACGAAACTTTTTTTAATTCCGCGTATTTTCCCTGTTTTACAACTCCAAGCAGGGAGAAAACAAGCATCAGGCAATAAAATGAATTCAGGGCAATTGAATAAAAAGAAAAGAAAATTATAAAAAATGATATATATTCGGTAACAGCATAAAGCAGTGTGCCGCCCAAAAGAGAATTCCTGTTCAGGATAAAAAAAGTGACAGGAAAACCAAGAAGTGTAAAAGCAAGGAATACCCATAAAAGAAAGATTTTTCCCTTTTCTTTTGATGTTCTTGGTTTTTCAGGCAGGGGAATTCCTGAAAGGCCGATTCTATTCAGGACTTTCTCATCAAGGTACATTCTGAACTGGTCAATCACGGCAGGATTATCAGATTCATTGATTATTTCCACAATCTGTTTTTCAATAACAGTATTGCTGTTCCTGTTCATAAAGTTAATTATTCCGCTAACCTTTCCCCTTAATACCAGGTTCCTTGTAAGGTCTTTAACTTCTTTTATATTGCTCCCGAGCAGCTTTTCAAAAACATACTCGAGCCTGTAGGAGACAATATCTGTAAGTTTTTCCTTAATTGCGGCATCTGTTTCATTAAAAGCTCTCTGAACAAGGTGCCTGTAATAAGCGGGGATTTTTTTTACGACAGAAGAGAGGGCCGCAGCTGCTGTACTGCTGACCGAATCATCCGAAAGGAAATGGATAAGAAGGCTCACGCTGTGATGTGAAGGATTTTCACCAAGCGCTTCAACAGCAACGGTCCTGATTTCCCTGTCCTCATTTATCAGGTATTCGTTGATATTAATACTGTCAAAATAATATTTCGATGCGACACGGAAGGCGGCCAGTGATACTTCCCGGTCCGGTGAGGTCGTTTTATCAATAATATAGTCTGTTAAGATAGCTGAAGGGAATTTTGAAGCATAATATATAAAAAGAAGTTCAATATCCTTGTTTTTTCTTTCTTTCAATATTTCAAAATAATCAAGAAGGGCAATATTGAATCCGCTTACGATGCTCCAGAAAGCAGGCCTTCTTTTTTCCGGGAGATCCTTTAAACTGTCAATTACCTCAGGAATTACAGCCGGGTCATCCTGCCCCACCAGTGAATTAACAATGAAGAGTTTTGTACGTATCTTTTTTTCCCTCAGAAGAGCCGCAAGAAGCGCATTTTTAAATTTGGAGCATTTAAAATATCCCATAATAATCGCGGCATAGGTTTTCCTATACCTGTTTCTGCTGCCAAGAAGCCATTTTATAAGCCTGTTTATAATATTCCACTCTTCAAACAGCGATATAAGCCGGTTGTTTATCTCCGCACTCATTTCAACTGACTGAAGGAGATCGACATATTGGTCAATGATTATCTTCCAGTCTTTTTTAACAGGGGTATATCCCGCCTCTGTTCCTTCAGACAGGGAACTGATCCAGTTGATTATCTGTCTTTTCCTTTTTCTGTATTCCCTCTGTTTTCTGATATTTAAAGAAATCAGAATCAGGGAAAATAAATTCAGAGCAAGAACCACGGCAAAAAGAGTGAAAACAAAATAATCAGAAATCATCCGGACTTCCTGCTGAGTATATTGTCAATAATTCCTGTCAGCTCTATAAGGGAATAGGGTTTCTGAAAATAATGAAAAATGTTAAGGGAATTGGCTTTTATTATGTATTCATCGTTTTTTTTGTGTGAAACAATGATAAAAGGGATACTGCTTACAGAGGATTCTGACAAAAGTCCCTGTTTTATTGCGAATCCGTTAACACCAGGCACCATAATCTCGCTTACAATTACAGAGGGTTTTTCCTTTTTTATATATTCTACAGCATCGTTGCCGTCAGATAATATAAGAGAACTTATCCCTTTCTGGGTCAGACGCAAAGAAAGCAGTTCCGCATATCCGGGATCAGGTTCGATTATTAAAACTGAAGTTACAGGCATAGCATTGTTTTCCGCTGCAGAACCTTTATCACAGATTGTGTTCCCCCCTCCCGCTCTTGCCATCTGGATCCGGGAGAGCCCGAGAGATATCAGGTTCTCAGGAATTTCTGTTCCTGCAAGATTACTCTGATAAAGTTCATAAAAATTTACTATGCCTGTCGAAACTGTTATATCCTCAATAAATACCGAAGAAGCGGCTATTCTTTCCCTCAGTTTTTCCGCTGTTATCATATCGCAGCCGCCTGAACATTCCGGTATAAAATAGGCGAAAACAGGGCCGTTAAGCTTATAAACAAAGTGGGTGCTTCTTTCATCAGCTTCAGAAATATAGTTTCTTATAATATAGGCAACACCTCGCAGCGCATCATCGCCTTCTTCTCTTCCATAGCGGCTGTTTATTCCGAATATATCATCAAGAGATATAAAAAGAAGTGCGCTGTTAAGTTCCTTCTGTTCTGCAATGGAAAATTCCCTGGCAATAATCGCCCGGAAAAAAACCTCGTTTTTAAGGCCGGTTACAGGGCAGGTCGTCATCCTTTCCTCAATCTCTTCCAGGTCTGCTTTCATTCTTTTCCTGGTTCCGTGGATCCTGGCCATATTCTGATCAATTTCTATATTTTTGTTCCTTATATTCAGCACCACTTTATTAAACGCGACAGGAAAGGAGATACTGTATTCCTTTGAAATTCTTCTGACCTGGGACTCAATCAGACTCAGCCATCCCATCCCTTTTTTCTCGAGCAGCACATTGAAAAACTCTTCCCACAGGGCTTCCCCTTTTGATGTACTGGAGTCTATCCGGCCGGTATTTTCATTAATTGTAATCCCTGACCCGCGGTAGACAGAAACAACTTCATCCAGAGAGTAAATCTGGATCAGCCTGTTCAGTACGTCGCCGCAGAGAATCTTGTATACTTTCGGGTCATTAATCTGACGCTGTTTTATATCACGGAAAGAACCGAAGTAAAAACCGCTGACCGCTTTCAGCACTGCCGGTATATTGTCAGATATTATCCCCCCCCTTGCCGGTGCGATGTGCCTGACAGGGAGCATTTTAAGTTTTTCAATTATTGATTTTACTATTTTTGAATCAGGCATGAAATGCTCATGATAAGCGGCAAGAGGTTCAAGATGGGATGTATTCAGGATAATTCCTTCACTTACTGTAAAAGAACTGAAAAGGCTTGATGAAAAAAGCACTGATGACTCAGGATGCAGTACCTGTATTTCTCCGGGAGTGCTCAGATATGATGCAGGGAAAAAAAGGAGCTGTTTTCCGTTCTTAAAAGCATATTCCCAGTTGTTTTCATTAACAATAAAAAGTCCCTTTCTCCATATCCCGCCTGTAATAAGGCGGCTGCACCTCCAGTGCATGGCAAGTTTTGCCTCAGGGCAGTCGTTCTCAAAGAGGGGAAGTGCGGAACACATGTCAGCGTCGGCCGAGGTAATTACAATCAGTACTATTTTTTCCAGGGAAACAAGAGTTTCAATTTCCTTTTTTACATTCTCAAATTCCCTGTATGGGCCTGTATTTACAAGTACCGCTTCATCATCAGAAATTACCAGGTAGATATTGGGATCAAGACTGCCAGGCAGACGCGGAGAAATACCGATCCTGTAGATGTTTTCCGTAATCCGGTATACTTCTGATTTATTTTCCATATATAATAATTTTCGAGAATTATTGGAATTTCATGACCAATTTATTATTTTAGAGAGATATCGATGCAAACTATTATATTATAGCATGAACTTTCTTTTATAACATAAACTATCGATATATAGAATATATGCCGTTAAAGGCAGAAAAGTGAGGTTGACCCGATGAAAATTCTAAAGATGTATATTTTAACCCTTCTTTTTCTTACTCTGACAGTAAATTATGCAGCAGCACAGAGTGCGGCAGTAGATTCAGAAATAGATAAACTGCTTGACCGGGGTATAAATTATGAACAGACCGGTAATCTCGACGCGGCAATAATAAACTACAGGCTTGTTCTTGAGACAGACAGCAGCAATGTTCCGGCGCAGGTCAGACTGGCAAAACTTCTAAGCTGGCAGCTCAAGCTTGACGAAGCCCTTGCGATTCTTGATCCGCTTCTTGAGAAAAACCCTGATTTAAGCGAAGCAATTTTCAGGAAAGCCCAGATTCTAAGCTGGATGAAAAGATATGATGAATCAATTATCCTTTACAAACGGTACCTTGAGCTTGAACCGGACAACCCGGACGGATTTGCCGGTATCGCCAGAACATATTTCTGGTCGGAGGATTATGATAACGCAGTTATATTCTTCAACAAGGCGATTGAAGCAGGATACTATAATGTAACAGAATGCCGGCTTAACCTTGCAAAGATGTATCTAAACCTGAATGACCCGGAAAACGCGAAGAGAGAACTGGATCTTGTTTTCTTGAAAGAACCGGAAAACCGGCAGGCAAAAGAGCTCTATTCATCGCTGCCCCGTTTTATGAAATATGAGGCTTCCCTTGCATTAAGGGGAGAACAGTACCCTGATTCGCTTTTTGGTTTTAAAGCCTCCCCGTTCTTTGTTTACAGACCCGGTAAAAGCTGGGAACTGCTGGCAGGTTATGATTACTACGCCCTTGACGGCAAGAATGACAATACCTTCACTGCGGGTGCAGTTTTCAAGGGTGTAAAAGGGCTTTCAATCGGGAGCGAGGCCAGTATAACACCCAGCCCTGATTATTTTGAGGCATTCGGTTTCACAAACTACGTCAGCTACAGCATAACCAGAAAAATCGGGGCAGGTCTGACTGTTGAATCCCTTTTTTACAGGAACAACGAAAACCTTGTACTTGAAGACGAGACACTTTATATAATTAAACCTTCCGCAAGCTATTTTTTTACAGATATAAGCAACGCAACTGTGCAGTACATAAGCTATAAATACGCAACAGGATTCTCAGCTTCAGCAGTTTCACTAAATATTGTTATTGAATACTATAAGGACAATCCCTTAAATTTTGCGCTAACCTATGGCGGGGATTATGAGTCAAAGAATAGCGACCGGACTATTTTTGAAGCCGGCGGAGGCTTGTCCTATAAATTCACAAATAATTTCGAACTTTCCTTAGGTTATAATCATGTTAAATCGGAATACAGCGATGTCAACCAGTTTACAATAACACCTATATACAGATGGTAAAATATGGAAACTGTTTTTCTTGATAAAATGCTCATTGATGCGGCTGACAAATCTTTTGAAGGGCTGCACGATGAAGCAGAAAAGATACTGCTTGATGCTGCCGGAGAATTTCCCGGCAGTTATCTTGTCCACTATAACCTCGGGGTTTTATATGTGGAAACAGGAAAACCGGAAAAAGCAATTGCATCACTTGAACAGGCTGAAAAACTTAAAGAAAATAATTGTGATATTCTCAACGAAAAAGCACTTGCATACCAGATGACAGGCAATATTAAAAAGGCTCTTGAGTATTATGAAAAAGCGCTTTTGTGCAGCTCATCTGGTCATGACAGGGCTCTAATCCAGAACAATCTGGGCGCCATTTATTTTTCAATGAATTCATTTGTCAAGGCAAAGGAGTTTTTTAATAAAGCGCTTACAGATGACGCCGGGCTGGAAGAGGCAAGACAGAATCTGCTGCTTGTAAATACATATCTGGGGATAATAGGCTGAAACATTCTGATTACAGTGAAATTTATTAGAGCTGCGTAAATACCTACAGTTTGAAAACTGTACCTTCCACTGCAAGGCTGAAATGCATTTTTTTATTAATTTCACTGTATTTTTCGTAATAGACTGCGGCAAACCGGTCAAGTTCTTCATCCGTTCTTTCAGGATCATGGTGAGTAAGCACAAGTTCCTTTACTCCGGCCGCAGATGCTGTTTCAATAATATATTCATAGCTTGAATGTCCCCATCCCAGTTTACCGTTTTTATATTCCGCCTCTGTATACTGCGCATCGTGAATCAGCAGGTCTGCCCCGCGGTAAAAATCAACAAGTTTCCTGTTTTCCTCCTGCGCGGCGGCTTCCCCTTCCTCCGCGGCAAGCTCGTCATAATCCGGATCATCAGGGCTCAGGGAGAAGACATTTCTGTAAGGTTCAGAGTCGGTTGCCAGACAAAAGACCTTATCCCTGTACTCGATTTTATAACCCAGACAAAGGACAGGGTGGTTGAGGTATTTTGTTGTAATTTTGACTTCATCATCAAGATAAAAAACAGTTTCCTTTAGAGGGAAATATTCTATTTTTGCGGAAAGTTCATTTTTTATTACAGGAAAATACCTGTACTGGAACTGGCTCCCGATTATTTCGTCAATCCCCCCCTCTTCATATGTTACAGGGCCGTAAATCTTCATTTTTGTAGTTGGAATATAGACTGGAGTAAAAAAAGGAAATCCCATTATGTGGTCCCAGTGGGTATGGGTTATAAGCATATTTATATCAATATTTCCTGCAGGAAGATATTTTTTTACGAGATGATTGCCGAGAAGCCTTATGCCAGAACCGCCGTCAATAATTATCTCTTTTTTATCAGGCCCCAGGTCAATGCTGAGGCAGGTTGTATTGCCTCCGTACTTTATTGTATCAGCTCCTGGACTGGGAATGGAGCCTCTTACTCCCCATAGTTTAATTTCCATTTATCAATCCTTTATTATTCCTTAAAATCAAGAAAAACACGCGCTTTCTCAAGTTCATTCCGTACAGTGTCCTCTATACCGCTGAGAATTTCTTCAGTAATTCCTGTACTGGTAAATATTTCATTGTCAGGAACATCAACACTGAACCCCTCTGCAAATTTATATCCGATATTATTTGTAAAATATTCTGCTATGGCAATAGTATAAACAATATCCCTGTTTTTATCATCAGGCACAGAAAAGGGTTCATGATGATGGGCTATAACATTTTCAAGCTGTTCCCCGAGCGACCACTGCTGGGCAATAAACTGCCCTGCCAGAGCGTGGTCAAATTTGAAAACCCTTCTTTCCGCCTCAAACATTGTTTCATCTTTCTTACCGCTTTCAGCCATAATAATCTTATACTCATCACCAAAACAGGTGATAATAGGTATTTTTCCAATATCATGAAGCATCCCGGCAATAAAATATTCTTCAGCAGTATTACGGTCTTTTCCGGTTTCTCTGGCCAGTATCTTCGCAGCGATACCGGTACATAGTGAATGCTGCCAGAACCTTGTCGAATTAGGCATACCCGGGCATGTCTTGCCGCTCATAATTCCCATAACAGAGGTGCTTAGTGCAAGATTTTTAACAGTATTCATTCCAAGCATTATTATTGCCCGTACAAGAGAGGTTACCCTGCCTGAAATGCCATAGTAGGCAGAATTGATCAGCTTCATAACCTTTCCCATCAGAACAGGATCAAGGCTGATAACCTTATAAAGGTCCATTGGTGAAGTTCTGGGATTGTCGCAGATTTCCTTAACCTTGGTTACTGTAACAGGGAGACTGGGCATTCCTTTGATGTATTTTTCAATTATGCGGAGCCGTTCATTGTTGTCCATCTGTATCTCCATCTGTTTCAGCTTCAATTTTTTCAAGCAGATGCTGCAGTTTCCGGTTTACAGCCTCTCCGCCGCTTTTTTCCGGAAGGAACCCGGCAAGGTCTTTAATATAGCTGAAAGTATTTTCAATATCATTATTGGTAAGGATCTGCCCGCCGGTCTCTCTGACTCCGGAGGCGACCCTTGCCGCTATTTTTTCAACTGAGTCATCCTCACTCCCGGAAAGTGTGTTCAACAGCCCTTTATGTCCCCTGAATCTCAGCTTGAGCGTCTCCACCTTGAGCTTCATTATGCTTTTTGTATATTTATTTTTTCTTGCATCAACCAGAAAATCTGTAAGCCCTTCAAGGTATTCAAGCAGATTCGAGATATCCGCATTCACATATTCAGGGTCCTTTTTAAGGCCCAGAAAGGAAAGCCCTTCCGGCTCCTCAATCCCCTCAAATTTTTCAAGAAGCCCGTCAATATTTTCTTCGGGTACATTTTCCTCTTCTTTATTTTTTTCGTCCGGTATCGGCCGGGGAGGCTGCTTACGGCGCTCCTTGAATGGAGGAGGAGGCCCCTGCTGCTGCTGCGGCGGCGGCTGAAAGTATTGAGGAGGGGGACTGTACATCGGCTGCTGCTGAAAAGCCTGCTGAGGCAAAGGCGCCGGCTGAAAATCCTGTAAAGGGTATTCCTGCTGCGGCTGCGGCTGACGGCGGCGCTCCACCGGAGGCTGCGGCTGTCTTCTCCGTTCACGCGGCTGCTGCTGGTAGCCATACTGAGGCGGCATAACAACCGGCGGGGAGGGGATTACAATAGGCATGGGCTGATAAACAGGCTGCTGCATCTGCGGAGCTGATTTTTCAATTGTCTCCATTACCTCTTTTCTTATTTTCTTTTCCGTCTCTTCAAAAAAACCCTCCTCATCTTCAGCATCAAAATCCTCTTCCAGGGTTTCAAGGAGATGAGTTTCCACCTCTTCATTAATTTCAATTACCGGTTCAATCCCTCCGACATCAATAACAGGAACTTCCTCTTCATTCAGCCCGTCTACCGAACCGACAAGAAAACTCATCGCATCCTGGGGAAGGTTTTTTTCCTGCTCCTGTTTTACATATTCTCTTACAAAATCGTTAAGCCTCTCTTCCATAACTGCGTTGTTCTGTATTTCATATGATCTGGAATTTTCCTCGAAAGACTCAATTCCCCTGTTAAGTGAATCAATGTCTATTCCTGATTCATTTTCACCCATTTTAGAAAGGACCCGTCCTGAGTATTCCAGGGCCTTGTCTGTCCTGCCAGTTCTTTTGTATATATCGGAATATTCGGCAATTGTATCCGGGAATTCCCTGTAATCACCCTTTAAAGAATCAAGAACGGCAAGTGCCTCGTCATATTTTTCCTGTTCCTTAAGAACACGGCTGAGTTCAATTAGCACTTTAAGGTTTCCGGGATTATCAATGGAAATCCTGCGAAGTTCATCCTCGGCTTTATCAGGCTCTCCTTTTCTTCTGAAAAACTCCGCTTTTGCAAGTTTTATGGAAAGATTTCCAGGCGAGACAGCATCTGCCTTATTGATGTAATTTTCCGCCTTGTCAATTTCGCCCTTTTTAATATGAAATAACGCTTTAAGGGCAAAGGAGGCGGGATTTTCTGTCCGGGAGCTGATCACAGAGTCAAGCAGTCCTTCCGCCTTGTCAAGTTCTCCCTTATCAATATAGACATGGGATTTGTATATCTTTATTTCGGAATCATCAGGTTTAATTGTTTCTATTCTGTTCAGCTCTTCGATAGCGCTGTCAAAATCTCCTGTCTCCCTGTAAAGCTCGCTTAAGTTCAGGGAAGCCCGTTTGTATTCCGGATTGTGGGATATCGCCTCACGGTAATAATTTCTTGCTTTTTTCTCTTCCCCGATTGATTTATAGGCAGTCGCTATATTGTTTTTTACCCTGAAATTAGCGGGTTCGAGTTCAAGCGCATCATTGAAAACCTTTATGGCTTTCCCCGGCATGCTTGACTTATTGTAGGCAATTCCAAGATTATTGAGGGTATCTACCCAGAGAGGCTGATTAACAAGAGCGTGCCTGTAATTGAGTATTGCCTCATCGGAATTACCCTTCGCATCAAGGAGCACTCCAAGGTTGTAAAGAAGCCCCGGATGATTTTCATCAATCTCAAGCCCTTCCCTTATTATTTTCTCAGCTTCTTCCGGCATATTTTTTTCGATATAAAGAGTACCCAGGTTGTTGTGGCATTGTACAAATTCCGGATTTATCTTTATGGCAGCCAGAAAATTTTTCTCTGCCTCATCAAGGTTTCCGGCCTGCTTGTATACATTTCCAAGATTGTAATATATGTCAGCCCTGTCCCCTGCAAATCCAAGAGCTTTTTTAAGATAATGAATTGCCTGCTCTTTTTTACCAAGCTGTTTGTATATTACCCCGATGTTGCTGAAACAGTCGGGATTTTCAGGAGCAATCCTGGAAGCCGTAATATAAGCACGCAGGGCCTTTTTTTTCTCATTTTTAAATGAATAAATATTTCCCAGTGTCAGGTAAAGTATTTCACTGCGCGGATTTTTTTCAATCAATTGCTCTGTAATTTTCTCAGCTTCATTAAAATCCTTCAGCTTTATAAGCATCAGGGCTTTTTCAAACAGCTCTCCGTTTTTCACCTGATATCCCCGCCTGAAGCAAGAGGCCGTGCGCTTGTCTCGGCAGAAAAACGCCCCCCCTCTTTTATGATGGCTGATCCGAAACTGGAAGCAGTATTATAATAGGAAACTACAGAAAAATAGTAGATCCTTCCGTTTTCAAGATTACTTATTACAATTTCATTTTCTTTTCCCGCGTCTATGGGAGATGAGAGTCCGCCGCCTGAAGAGCCGAAATATTTTCCCGGCCTTTCCCCGAAATATACATAATATCCGTCAAGGTCAGGATCTGCAATCTCATTCCATTTAACCCTTACCTTTCCATTACCGGCTTCCGCCCTTACTGTCTGCGGCGGCGGCGGCGGAGTTTTCTGGTCATATCTTATCTTTATCCAGGAGACGGATGGAGAAGAATTCATTTCTCCGTCAGAATACAATTCAGCCTTGATTCTTAAAAACCTCCCCCCTTCAGCATTTATAAAACCGGGAGTGAATTTTTTCCATTCAGGCGAATTTTCTGGAGGTATTTGTTTAAAATCATCAAGAAAGTAATAATACTGTATATCAGTACCGCCGGGCACTAACGCCCGTGCTTCTATATTGAAGACAGAAGATTTGCTGTGACCGATATCAAGCGGCCTGGAAATATAAACACCTGAATAGTCCCTGAATCTGGAAAGCCTGTAGTCATCAACCCATGCAAGTTTCAGCCGTAGTTCATCAATAAGACCGGTAAAGTTATCACCGATAATTATCCGCCCTTTCTCACCCGAATAAAAGGGATAGTATTCTCCGGTCTCCCTTTCAGCCTTGTTGGCATAAACAGAAGCATCAGGTATTCCGTCTACAAGATATTCCATCAGCCCGGTTAAAGAGCTGTAGCGCAGCAGATGATGCGACCATTTACCGGGGACAAGTCTTCTGCTTCCGGAGAGCATCAGTTCAAACTGACTGCTGTCTGCCGGCAGAAAAAAGTTTCTGATATTCCAGATGACTTTTCTGTCCTGAAAATAACATTTAAAAAACTGGGGAATCAGATTGCCGCCCCTGTTTGTGTAGCTGTCAAAGAAGAAGATTGTCTCACTGTCTGTAAAATTCTGTCCGTAAATCCAGAATTCAATGGAAAAATCACCTGAGTATACCTTACCCGGGAAAATAGATCTTGCTTCACGCCTGTCAAGGACAACCGCTTCCCTTTCCCCGTTGAAAAGCCCGGCGCCTGAGCCGTATTTCTTCCTTCCTGTCGAAATTGAGGCTTTATTTTCTGTAACATTAAAATTCCCTGCCGAATCGGTCAGGGTGCCTTCATTAAAATGAACCAGCAGTTCGGTCAGGCTGTCAGGACTGTACTCACCCCCTCTTATTACAAGAGCGTTCTCCCCTGCCTGATTTTTATTGAGTTCAATGTTTTCAATTCTTTCTGCCTTCCAGTCTTCCCCTCCGAGAAGAAGTTCCCTTTCAACAGGGAAAAGGGAAACAGCCGGCAGTAGAAATAAAAGCAGTATTTTTTTCACTGGCAAAATTCTCTTTAGTTCTGTAATTTATATAAGGGAGCCTGTAACATCCTGTACAGAAAATTCCCGGGCAATGCCTGAGAGTGCGTTTCCCTTAATAGACCTTATAAAAATTATCGGAATAAATGGAAAATTTAAAAGCAAATAGAGCTAAACTTGAAGAAACTGTAAAAGAACTGCCAGAAAATCCCGGTGTATATATGATGAAAAACAGTAAAAATGACATCATATATGTCGGAAAAGCCAAAAATTTAAAATCAAGGGTTAAATCCTACTTTTCAGCATCTGCGGAAAAAGAGCTTAAGACTTCCCATCTTGTCAAAAAAATACATTCCATAGAGATAATAACAACCGGGACAGAGTATGAAGCTTTGATTCTTGAGAATAATCTTATTAAAAAATGGAAACCCAGGTATAACATAAGCCTCAAAGACAATAAAACATTTCCTGTAATAAGGGTCACAAATGAGGATTTTCCAAGGGTATTCAGAACCAGAAGAATAATAGAAGACGGGTCTCTCTATTTCGGCCCTTATCCGGACGTAAAAAGCATTGACACATATCTTGAGCTGATAAAAAAAAGATTTAAAATCAGAAAGTGCAGGGAAATACCGCTTAAAAAAAGGAAATCCCCATGCCTTTATTATCACATAGGACAGTGCAATGCCCCCTGTACAGGAGCTGCTGATAAAAAAGAGTATAATTCCGAAATTAAAACTATAACAAAAATTCTTACAGGGAAAACCTCGGCACTGATAAAAGAGTTTGAAAAAGAGATGAAAAAAGCATCAATCGCGCTTGATTATGAAAAAGCGGCCAGGTTCAGAGACCTTATCACTTCAATAAGAATTATTACTGACGAGCAGAAAGTACAGGATTTCAGCAGCGGGAAAAAAGATTATATCTCTCTTTTAAGCAGCGGCGAGTACAGTGCCGCAGTTGTGCTTCAGGTAAGGGATGGAAAACTGTCAGGAAAATCAGTATTCACATTTACAAGCTATTCAGATTCCACAGAAGACATGACCCGGTTCATCATACAGTATTATACGGATTATTTCAGGGAAACAGAGGCCGCGGCCCTTGTCCCGGAGAGGATAGTATTGAACATACTTCCGGAAACTGATCTTGTTGAAAGGTTTTTTCTCGAAAAAATATCAGCTCCTTTCAATCCGGCACTTCCCTCTGATGACAGGGAAGCTTCAATAATGAAAATGGCTGAAGAGAACTGCAGACTTGAACTTATGAACAGGGAAAAACAGGCTTCAACAGCAGAAGCTCTTAAGGAACTTAAAAACAGACTATCTCTTGACAGGGTTCCGGTACGGATTGAAGGGTTTGACATTGCCCACCTTGCTGGAAAACATACTGCTGCATCAATGGTCTCGTTCCACAACGGTAAGCCTGACAAGGCAGAATACAGAATATTCAGTATTAAAAGCCTTCCCGAATTCGGAATTGATGATTATGCTTCCATCAGGGAAGCGGTCGCAAGGCGCTATACCAGGCTGAAAAACGAATCTCTTCCACTTCCCGACCTTGTCCTTATAGACGGGGGAAAAGGCCAGCTGAACGCTGCTCTTGGAATATTTGAAGCCCTGGGGATAAATAATATTAATGTCGCATCCCTTGCAAAACAGGAAGAACTGTTATTTGTCCCGGGAATGGATAAAGCCGTAAAACTTGAGGAAGGCTCTCCTGCCCTGAGAATAGTACAGCATGTAAGGGACGAGGCACACCGTTTCGCAACAACTTTCAATAAAAACAAGAGAAGAAAAGAGGTTTCATTCTCGCTGCTTGAAGAAATTCCAGGGATAGGCGCGGAAAGGAGCAAAAAGCTTATCAGCGAGTTCGGCAGTGTTGAAAATATAAGAAATGCAGATATCTACTCAATATCCCGCAGGGCAGGTATCCCCCTTAAAGCAGCCGAGGCGGTAATAGAATACCTTAAGGGAATCTGAAATGAGAAGTATGAGAGCTTTTCGCGTCGATATTTCTTCCCTTGCAGATAATAACTGAATAGAGAAAAACAGGAAACATAACGTGCTGTATCTCGACTCTGGTTGATCGGAATAAAAAATCATAATACGATATAAGCACTATAATATTCTCAAGATCAGAGACAGAATAATTGGAAGATGCATCAGAATAAACAGCCTGCCTTTTTTTACCTCTTATATTCATCATTAGACATGCATCAGAGAATGATTTCTTCTTATCAAGCAGTTTTAAAAAATTATAGAGATTTCTGAACTGCCATAATAGCCCGCCCAGGATCCTCACAGGGCTGCCGTCAGATGAAAGGATTACAGTCTGCGATGCCTCAACAGATTTTTTAAAATCCCCTGATGCAATATAGTCGAAAAGGGTAAATACATTTTCCTCTTTCCTGTTATGAAAAAAATCAGCAATTCTCTCTTCAGTAATTACTTCATCAGCATTAAAATATATGGCCAGGTTGGAGCATTCCTTTTTCAGCGTTTCACTGTCTCCCTCAAGCATATCAATCAGAAAATCAACTGCGCTGTTTTCAATCGTAAGCTTTTCCTTATGGAAAAACTGGATTACCCACCCCTTTTTTTTGCTGTCAAACATCTCCCAGAATGTTTTCCTGCATGATGATGGAATATTTTTTTCAATTAAGGGATCAGCTTTCATTTCCTCTGTCTGCAGAATCAGAAAAGCATCTTCTGAAGGTTTTTTCAGATAATCAGCTATAAGGGATGCGTCTTTTTTTTTGAGGTCGTGGCAGTTTTTGATAAGAACAATCTTTGCAGGAGCAAACAGCGATATATTTCTGAGCAGCGCAATAATATCAGATGCATCCTTATCATAGGGGTAGAAGCTGTATTCATCCGGGGGAGCGCCGTAAATTGCCGTGATATTGTTCTTTATTGATGCGGCAAAATCGTTTTTCTCTCCGGTTTCAGGTCCGAGAAGA
The DNA here is from genome assembly GCA_024233785.1 of Spirochaetales bacterium. Lineage (GTDB taxonomy): Bacteria > Spirochaetota > Spirochaetia > CADAEX01 > CADAEX01 > JACKPD01. Next base: position 52,346 of record JACKPD010000009.1, read on the forward strand.
AGCCAGGCAGGTGCAGGGTTAGTCATAATTTCTCACCAGGCAAACAAGTTTTCCAAGTATCCTGACATTCTGTGTATAAATAGGCGGGTATACAGGGTTCTCCGCCTTGAGTTTTATCCTGTTTGTTTCCCTGTAAAACCGTTTAAGGGTAACTGCTTCATCATTCAGAAGGGCGACAACAATGTTCCCGTTCTCCGCTGTCACCTGATGCACGATCAGAGCTGTATCTCCCTCAAGGATTCCCGCATCCTTCATACTGTCCCCTTTTACTTTAAGGGCGAAATGCTGCCCTTTTTTGAGATACCGGACAGGGACAGGGATATAGCCGTCAAGATTTTCCTCGGAAAGGAGCGGGACTCCTGCCGCGACATTACCCAGAAGAGGGACATTTATTACTTCATCAACATCAAAATTCTCCGCAACTTCTATGGCACGCGAACGGCGGAGATTGCATTTTATACTTTCTTTTTTTTCAAGCGCTTTAAGGTGGTCGTATGCCCCTTTAACAGAAATACTGAAGAATTCAGCTATTTCCCTGATTGTCGGCGGATAAGAATTTTTATTCCTGTAATCTTTGATAAAATCAAGTACTTCTGCCTGCCTCTTTGTAAGAGTTTTCATTTCAAATTTATTCCCAGTTTTTTTAATTTCTGATGAAGGTTCCCCGGGTACATACCCAGTTCCTGCGCTGTCCTGGTTATATTATAACTGTTTTTCTCCAGTTTATTAACAAGAAATTTTCTTTCAAACAGTTCTTTGGCATCATTAAGGTTCAATTCAGCATCAATTCCGCCGATGTGAGCCTCTGCTGCGGTTTTTTCATTTGAAGGAACAACATGGTCAGGTTCTCCAAGATAAAAAGCTGTTGTTTCTGCTGAAACAACAATTTCATCAGTCATCACTGATATCCTCTGTATAAAATTCTTGAGTTCCCTTATGTTTCCGGGCCACCGGTACTCCCTCATAAGAGCAATTCCCTCAGGAGAGATTGACTTTTCATTCTTATTGTATTTTTTCAGAAAATATTCAACCAGGTCGGATATATCGGATTTCCTTTCCCTTAAGGGAGGAAGATTAATAGGAATTACATTAAGCCTGAAATAAAGGTCCTCCCTGAATCTTCCGGTCCTGACTTCGTTAAATATATCGCGGTTGGTTGCGGCAAGTATCCTGACATTGACCTGTGTGCTTTTTTCGCTTCCAACTCTCTCAAACCTCATCTCCTGGATTGCCCTTAAAACCTTTGCCTGGGCATTTAAGGACATGTCCGCAACCTCGTCAAGGAAGAGAGTTCCCCTGTCCGCAATTTCAAATTTCCCGCGCCGCCCTGCGACTGCTCCTGTAAAAGAGCCTTTTTCATGCCCGAAAAGTTCGCTTTCAATCAGTGTATCAGGAATTGAGGCGCAGTTTACTTCAACAAACGGAAAGTCCTTTCTACTGCTCCTTCTGTGTATTTCCCTTGCAACCAGTTCTTTTCCTGTCCCGTTTTCGCCAAGTATCATTACACTGACGTCAGACGCAGAAACCTGCTCAATGATTTTCCATATTTTATCCATTTCAGGGCCTGAACCAGTCATCCGGTCCTCAATAAACAGGGACTCTTTGAGCTCCCTGTTTTCCTTCCTGAGTTTCTCAAGCGCCAGCGCGTTTTTTACTACTGTTACAACCTTGTCCAGGGAAAGCGGTTTTTCAAGAAAATCAAACGCCCCTTTTTTAACAGCCTTTACAGCCATATCGATGTTTCCATGCCCCGATATAACCACAACTTCAAGATCAGTCCTGCTTGTTTTAAGCTTGTCAAGGACTTCCATTCCTCCCATTCCGGGGAGCCAGACGTCCAGTATTACAAGATCATAATTTCCATCTTCCGCCTTTGACAGACCCTCGAGTCCGTCTTTTGCGCTGTCAACCGTATAGCCTTCATCCTCAAGAATACCTGAAAGAACTTCCCTGATATTTTCTTCATCATCTACTATGAGTATTTTATTCATTTTCTGTCCCGAAAGGGAGATCAATAAAAAATGTAGATCCTACCCCTTTTTCTGTTTCAAACCATATAGATCCATTATGGTCAAAAATAATTCTTTCAACAATAGCAAGACCTAGTCCTGTTCCGTTTTCCCTGGTTGTAAAATACGGTGCAAAAACCTGGTCAACTATTTCTCCATCCATACCCTTTCCCGAGTCCGCTATCTGGATTCTGTAGAATTTTCTGTTTTCCTTCTCAATGCTGTCAGTCCTTATTGAAACTGTCCCGATGCCGTCCATCGCTTCAATGGCATTTGTGAAAAGATTTATAAGCACCTGCTTGATTTTTTCCCTGTCAACATAAATCTGGACCCCGGTATCAACGCTTTGGAGATTAAAATCAATCCCCGGCGCTGAAGATGAGAAGATATCGCAGGCTTCCCTTATAATCTCTGCCGGATCGGAGGGAGTAAGCATGACAGGAGGCATCCTTGCAAAATCACTGAATTCTGCAAGCAGCCGGCTGAGTCTCTCTACCTCTGTTACAATTACCCGTACCGAGGAATTCAGTATCTTACTGAAATTGGGATCTTCCGCATTATATCTTTTCAGCGTTCTTTCGGCAGACAGCTTTATTGGAGTCAGGGGGTTCTTGATTTCGTGGGCCATTCTCCTTGCAATCTCTTTCCACGCATTAATTTTATCTGCCTGCATGTTCTTTTTTCTTGATATTTCAAGTTCTTTTATCATCTGGTTAAAAGACCTTACCAGAACAGAAATATTATCCCCGGGTCTTGCAAGGAGCCTGAAGGAAAAATCCCCTTCAGCGACTCTTCTTGTCGCCTCTTCAAGCTGAACAATAGGATGAAGTATTTCTTCAGACAGACGGAAACTGATCATTATTGAAAGAAGAAATATCGGCAGGCTGAAGAACATGAGTACTGCAATAATTATCAGCCTGAATACAGTCTGATAATTTTCAAGCTGAACAAGAATATCATAGGAGGAGGTGAGTTTTTCCGCTTTTGAGTCAAACCCGGACGGGAGAAAAGAACTCAGGATAAGGGTATATGACCCGCCGCTTCCCCTGAAACTGCCCTGAACACGCAGTATACTTATATCATCTGCAGTTTCCCTTGTAAGAAGCCCTTTAACGCCGGGAGAAACTCCATCATCCGGCAGCTTCCCTTTCTCCCTGCCTGTAAAGAAGACAGTCTCATTTCCCCTTATCAGCTGCATGCTGTCGAGAAAAGGGTAGCTTTCCTTATAAAGTTCCCATCCCCTCTGAGGATCTGATGGAATAATCCTGGCCGCATAGCTGAAAAATGGGGAATCGATAACAGCTTCAAGGGACGCGGTACGTTCCCTGTAATATTCAAGAGCAATGTCAAGCCCGCCTTTAACAGAGCCTGAGTGGTCTCTTGTCAGCCATGAACTCATAACTGTATCAATGAAGTTTATTGAAAGAACAGCCTGGGGAACAGCAGAGACAAAAGCGACAAAAGTAAAAAAAAGAATAAGTTTGATCTTGAAAGTAACGCCCGGCTTTTTTTTCCTGTTGTCGCGGATAATCCTTGCAATATTTATCGCAATATTTCCTATCAGAAAAAAGGGAAGTACTGCAGCAAAGGGAAGAATAACAAGTCTTGACGGTATATCATCGGTTGAAAGATCATTCATTATCTGTCCGGAAAGGAACAGTATCAGAAATATTATAAAAACATAAATAAAAAGAATGCTTAAGAGGCCTGCCCTTGATGTAATTAGAGGTTGTGGCCCTTTCATTATTTAATCCTGAAGCTGCCGGCACTGATCCAGTCGGTTTTTTCTATAATACCCGGGATAACATGCGAAAGCAGATTAAGCGGTGGCATGAGTTTTATTATTTTCATCTCGATTTTCCCGGCAGCATAATATTCGCCCTTGCCGGCCTTTTTCATGTCAATAACAACATCATCCATTGAAAAAAAGGTTTTGAAAAAAGAGTCCTTATCTTTTATTATCTTTTTTTTCCCGGCTGAGTCAGTTATATGAAAAATATCTCCGAAAGGATCCCTGGTTGCAACATATGATACGGTTATTTCCTTGACAAGCCTGTCTCCAAAAAGACCGATGAATTTTGATTTATTTTCGTAGACCCTGATCCTGTACTCTATCTCTGTCCTGTGGCCGATCTCCATTGAATTAATAATATTCCCTGTCTTGAAAGGTTCTGTTTTGATTGAGCAGACAAGGGAATTACCGCTGTCCAGAAAACAGGAGACTTCAGCTGTTTCTCCCCAAACCTGTGAGAGGAGGAAAAACACCAATAAAAAAAGGAAAAGACTATTCTTCTTCAAATTTATTCTCGAATAAATTGAAAAGCGCATCGACCGCCGACTGTTCATCTTCACCATCCGCTACCAAAATCAGTTCTGTTTTAAATGCTGCAGCAAGTGTAATAATACCCATAATTGATTTTGCGTTTATTTCGTCATTATCTTTTTTTATTCTTATTTCGCAATTAAATTTATTTGCGGTCTTTACAATATTGGCTGCAGGCCTGGCGTGTATCCCCGCCCGGTTTTTTACAGTGACAGCTTTCTCAATCATCCGGTTCAATCTCCATATTTTAGCTTTAACTTGTGTAAATCTGGAAAATTACTTCAGGGAATTCTCGGAATCCGTATCTGTTTCCAGCCACCTGATTACCTTCTGGTTAAATTCTCTTGCTGAATAATATCCCATTCTTTTTAATCTTTCATTCATGGCCGCAGTTTCAATTATTATCGGAGTATTCCTGCCTGGTTTTACAGGTATATCAACGCAGGGCACCTGTACGCCAAGTATTTCCTCAGTAATTTCACTGGAACCCAGTCTGTCATAAACTTTTTCAGAATCCCAGTCTTCAAGGTTTACGATCAGCTGCACCTGTTTCGAGTCACGTATCGCCCCAACCCCGAATAGATGAGTAATGTTGATTATCCCCAGGCCCCTTATTTCCATATGATGAGCCAGAAATACATTCCCGCCCTTACCTTCAAGATGGTTCCCTGAGACCCTTTTTATCTCAACAAGATCATCTGCTATAAGCCGGTGCCCCCTTTCAATCAGCTCAAGGGCAGCCTCGCTTTTCCCGACTCCGCTTTTACCCTTGATCAGAACACCTATACCGAAAACTTCAACAAATACTGCATGCATAACCTGCTGAGGAGCGAATATCCCTTCAAGGACCCTTATCAGCCTCTGGGACAGCTCAGGTGAAGTAAGCGGCGACTGAAGTATTGGACATCTGGAGTTTTCCGCCATCTGTATAAAAATTTCTTCCGGTTCCGCGCCGTATGGAAATATGCAGCATGGAAACGGAAATGAAAAAAACCGCTCCAGCGAATCCGTGTTTTTTTCCTCAATCATCTTTTTTATATAGGCAAACTCGCCGCGTCCGAAAACCTGTATCCGCTGATAGGCAAAATTATCAAAATACCCCGCAAGCGCGAGTCCCGGTCTGTCAAGATATGCTACCGTTATTTCCCTTCCAAGGCCTGCCCTGCCTGCAATGCATTTTAACTGAAGCGCGTCATTTTCTTTCAGGTCAAGTCCCAGCAGGTCAAGGATAGTAAATTTTTTCATGCAGCTATTTTATAACAAGAAAATAAATAAGTGAAGAGACCTGTTTGCCAGGTCTCTTCATAAAAGTCCTTATTCAGTATGACTTTGTATCTTATCTTTTTCCTTTGTTACCTTATTTTTAAGTTTATCGATTATTATATCAATTCCATCATATAGATCATGGTCAACAACCTTAAGATGATGACTCAAACCCCATCTGAAATTAATATCAGCAGAAATTATATAGCCTGATTTGTCATGCTCCAGCCGAAACAGAAGATCAACGATCATATCGCCCGCAAATTCCAGTTTCTTTACCTTTTTCTCAATCTGCTCAACTGTTCTGTCAGTTACTTCGTAATGAATTCCTTTAATTTCCAAGTTCATTTTGTTCCCCCTGATTTTTAAGGTTTACCTTTCATAAGAAGAGGCTATATCAAGTTCTTTTCTGTATTTCGCAACTGTCCTCCTTGCAATTTTTATCCCTTTTTTCTCCTTGAGAAAATCGGCAAGATTCTGATCTGAAAGATGTATATCTTTCCCCTCTGTTTCAATAATTTCCTTGATTATGTGTTTAACGCTAACCCTTGAAACCATTTTCTCTCTGGTGTCAGTGCGGGAAAGCGCTGTTGAAAAAAAGTACTTGAGTTCAAAAATCCCCCAGTCGGTCTGGACATACTTGCTTGTGGAAATTCTTGAAATTGTAGTTTCATGAACCCCGACTTTTTCCGAAATATCCTTCAGGGTAAGCGGGGAGAGATACTGGGGCCCCTTTATAAAAAAATCTCTCTGATATGCTGCTATGGCAGACGCGGTTTTTAAAAGAGTCTGATTTCTGAGATGAATAGTCTGAATAAACCAGCTTGCCTCTTTTAACCGTGAATTTATGTACTGTACTGTTTTTTTATCAGTTATCTCACTCTCCTCTTTTAGTCCAGCGAACCCCGGGTTTATCTTAAGGACAGGTATCTCTTCCTCGTTGAGCCTTATTACAAGCTCATCATTAACTACCCTGATCATCAGGTCGGGGATGACATAGGTTGAAGTTTCCGTGGAAAATTGCCTGCCTGGAAATGGATTTAAGGTCTTTATGTATTCAAGCGCATCTTCAACTGCCTTTAAAGATGTTTTAAGTATTTTGGATATATCCTTGAATTTGCCTTTCTCAAGATAGTCAAAATATTTATCAATTATTTCTATTGTATATTCAGGCATGTTCCCCTTGATACCAGCCTGAACAATGAGGGACTCCCTGAAGTCGCGGGTACACGTTCCAGGAGGATCAAGCATCTGGATAAGGGATAGTGTCTCCCTGAGTTCCTCATCGGAAAAATCCCTCGCAAGGAGTTCCGGTTTTTCAATATTAAATCCGTTCTCATCAAGGTTCTGTATTAATAATTCTCCGAGCCTGAAAACAGCGTTTCTGACAGGCTGGACACTAAGCTGCCGAAGAAGATGGTCCTGCAGAGATTCCGGTCTAGACAATGCACCTTCAAGAAACATCCTTTTACTGTCATTGTCCCGGGATGCGGCGTATGAAATTCCCCCGGGATCAGATGTGTTTTCAAAATAATCATATTCTTCACTGGTTTTTCGGGGAAGATCATCAATTGATACGTTGTTGTTGTGCTCAAGAGCTTCAAGAGCAGGATTTTTTTCAACTTCATCCTGAATTTTTAATTTAAGCTCCTGTACGGGTAAAGCCATCAGCTGTATCGATTGATACATCTGGGGACTTAGCTTCATTCTCTGTTCATGTATCAATACCGGTTTCTGATTCTGCAATGCTGTCTCCAGGTATGTTGTAAAAAATTCCCCGTACTGTAAAAAATAACCCTGACGGATATCAGCATAAATTATTTATTGCTGCTTCTCAGGGAATAGCGGGAACTTCCTTATATTAAATTTAGGGTTGCCCTTTCTATTTGTCAATGGTTAATTGAAATCAATTCAGATGAGCTGCCGCCTGAGGGTATTACATGGTAAAATCGCGGCCGAGATAGATGTGCCTTGCAATATCATTGGCAAGTATTTCATCCCTGCTGCCCCCGGTAAGAATTTCCCCGAGATTTATAATATATGAGCGGTTTGTTATATCAAGGGTATCCCTTACATTATGGTCTGTAATAAGTATTCCGATCCCTTTTGAAGATAATTTTTTTATAATCTGCTTGATTTCATAGACTGCAATGGGATCAATACCTGCAAAAGGTTCATCAAGAAGGAGAAATGCGGGTTTTATTGCAAGGGCCCTTGCAATCTCGGTTCTCCTTCTTTCACCCCCTGAGAGGGTATAAGCCTTCTGTTTTCTTATCTCGCTGATACCCAGTTCATCAAGCAGAGAATCAAGTATTGCATTCTTTTCACCGCTGTCAACATCCGAGCGGGTTTCAAGAATTGCCATAATATTTTCTTCAACTGTAAGTTTTCTGAAGATCGATGTTTCCTGGGGGAGATACGATATACCCAGCCTTGCCCTTTTATACATCGGGTAGGATGAAATATCGAGATTGCCGAGGTATATTTTACCTCTCGTTGCATTAATAAAACCGACAATAAGGTAAAAAACTGTTGTTTTTCCGGCACCGTTCGGGCCAAGAAGACCTACAATCTCTCCCCTTTCCATTGAAAAACTTACATCAGCTACGGCAACTTTCTTCCTGTAAACTTTCTTGAGCCCTTCTACGCTGAGAGTGCTTTCTGACTTATTTCTCCTGCCCGCATCAATATCCAAAGTCTTTTTCCTTTTTATTCTGCTCAGTTCCCTTCAGGCGGTTCTTTTTCATTGCTGATTCCGCTTCCTTTGTTATCGGAAGCGCCGTTTTCTTCACCGGGAAGCCCCTCTTCTTCCTGTTCTGTGTATATTATACCGGACACCTTGCCTTCAAGAAATATTTCATCTGTATCAAGGTTGACAGTGATTTTAAGGGCGCGGTATACATCACCTTTCCAGTGTGCCACAGGAAGGCCTGACAGCTCGAGAACCTTGTTTTTCCTTGTGTATCTTGCAAACTCGGAGCGGCAGGCCATATCCTCTTTCAGAATTCTTACCCCTATCTGTACCGTTGCTGTTTCTGTTTCACCGGCATACTCGAGATAATTTCCCTTAACAACAACTTCATTTCTGAAGTCTTCCATCACAACAGCCCCTTCAATCCTCGAGATATCATCTTTCCTGTCAAAGACCATTTTTTCAGCTTCAATAAAAAAGCCTTTTTCACTGTCCTCGACCCTTATCATACCTGAGCACTCGGCAAACCGGTAATCATCACCGTATAATTCTATTCTTGCTGCTGTTATTACAGTAGACTCCGATATTATCTTCGCATTACCGGAAAGGACGGTATATTCCCTTCCTTTTGACATGACTGTGGAAAATCTGTCTCCGCTGAACTCAAACGTATCAGCAGAAACTTTGGCACAGACAAGTAAATTCAATAATGAAACAAAGATAAAAAAAGAGAGGAAAGGAAAAATCAGGAAACGTTTATTCATCTTTTTGCCCCTTTCCTCCGGAATCAGCTTCATCATCTTTGTCATCTACGTCATCAGAGACAAATATTCCCTGTGCGCCTGATTCGAAACTGAAGCTTTTATCTGATGCTGATGACCTGAATCCGGTTCCCCTGATAAAAGAACCGTCATTTTTCCCAATTTCTATTTCTTCTTTATTATTTTTACCGCCTGAGGAAAGGGTTTTTGCTTTTCCGTCCCAGAAAACAGAGCTTCCCTCGATATAATAACCCTCATCCAGCGAATCAATCCGGAAAGACTCATCAAATTCTATATCTTCAGTGTCTGAATAAAAATAAGCTTTCTTCGCGCCGCCTTCCGTTGCTACCAGATTATCATTACCGTATTCTGCAAAATAAAGGCCGGTAAAAACGGTGAGGTTCTTTTTATCAAATGTTTCTGCCCTCTCCGCCTTTACAAGATAGGCAGTACTCCCTTTTTTAACAACTGTTTCGCTGAAATTGATTAAAACAGTATTGGGCGTTTTTCCTGATATCTCTTCATCGAGAAGGGCCCCTTCATAGTCGAGGCTGCATGAGAAAAACAGAAAAGTCAGAAACAGTAAATTATTTTTCATTCTCCTTACTTGCTCTTATAAATTCCACAAAGAGCGGGTGGGGTGAAAAAGGTTTTGAATTAAATTCAGGATGGAACTGGACCCCAATTCCCCAGGGGTGGTCTTTCCATTCGACTGCTTCCACCAGGCTTCCGTCAGGAGTATAGCCGCTTATGATAAATCCGGCATTCAGAAATTCATCTTTGAATCTGTTGGAAAATTCAAACCGGTGTCTGTGCCTTTCTACAATCAGGTCCTTACCGTATGCCTTCCGGATTTTTGAACCGGGAGAGAGCTTTGATTCGTTATTTCCCAGCCTCATTGTCCCTCCGAACATTTTTATATCGATCTGTTCCTCAAGAAGACTGATTACCGGATATTTTGTATCAGGTGAAAATTCCCGGCTGTTGGCTTCAGGATACTGGAGAATGTTCCTGGCGTATTCTATGACCATTATCTGCATTCCCAGGCATATCCCGAAATAAGGAATATTGTTCTCCCGCGCGTATCCTGCCGCGCAGACCATTCCGTCTATACCCCTCTGTCCGAACCCTCCTGGAACAAGTATCCCTTTTATCCCTTCGAACAGCTTATCCAGTGAACTGTTTTCACAGGCTGCTTTCTCAAGCTCTTCCGAATCAATCTTTACAATATCCACTTTAACGTTATTCGCGATCGCGCCGTGAAAAAGCGCTTCTACTATTGATTTATATGTATCGTTAAGGTGAATGTATTTTCCCACAAGGGCAATCTTTACAGTTTTATCCGCCGTCTTGAAAATATTGACCACTTTTTCCCATTGAGTCAGATCAGCTTTGCCGGCTTTTATACCAAGCTTTTTAATAGCTATGCTGTCAAGGTTCTGCTTGTGATAGGCAAGCGGGATCTCATAAATTGTTGTCTGGATATCATAGGCTGATATTACAGCGTCATCATCGACATTTGTAAAAAGAGCTATTTTTTTGCTCATCCCTTCTTCCATCTGTACCGGCGTGCGGCAAAGAAGGATATCCGGCTGAATACCGAGTTCCCTAAGCGCTTTTACAGAGTGCTGTGTCGGTTTTGTTTTCAGTTCCCCCCCGATAACCTCAGGAATAAGGGTTAAATGAACATATAAAACATTCTCCCTGCCGATATCATGCCTGAACTGTCGTGCCGCTTCGAGAAACGGAATTGATTCAATATCCCCTACTGTTCCGCCTATCTCAATTATTGTCACATCAACATCAGGAGATTCTCCTATCGCAAAAATCCTGAATTTAATTTCATCGGTAATATGGGGAATAACCTGGACAGTCCTGCCCAGATACTTGCCCTCTCTTTCTTTCTGTATGACAGCCTGATATATCTGTCCGGTTGTCATGGAGTTGGCCTTTGACAGGGGCGCAGTTGTAAATCTTTCATAATTTCCAAGATCAAGATCTGTTTCCGCACCGTCGGCGGTTACATATACTTCACCATGCTGATACGGACTCATTGTTCCGGGATCCACATTAAGATAGGGATCTGCTTTCATCATTCTTACACGAAGGCCTCTGCATTCCAGCAGAGTTCCAAGCGAAGCTGCTGCAATGCCTTTCCCAAGGCTTGAACAGACTCCTCCAGTCACAAATATATACTTACTCATAGATGTGATTATTTTATACCCTTTTGAGAATGTCAATTGCAGATATGGAAAAAATTAAATTGACAATCGTAATTAAAAAAATATACTTAGCGATAAGAGTAAAACAAGTATATGTCCTTAACAATGACAGATTCTGATTTCGAAAAGATGAAATCCCTTATTTATGAAAAAAGCGGGATCCATTTTTCCGAAAGCAACAGGCCTATTCTGGAAAGCAGGTTAAAAGAAAGACTCAAAATTGCGAATCACGATAATATCAGTGATTATTACAAGCTGATAACGCGTGATGAAGAAGAAATGAAAATTCTTCTCGACTCTGTAACTACAAACCTGACACGTTTTTTCAGAAATACCGCTCACATGCAGGCTTTTGAATACTATATAATACCTGAAATTGTAGAATACAAAAAAAAGATCAGGGACAATACAATTAAAATCTGGAGCGCAGGCTGTTCCACAGGAGAAGAACCCTATACGCTCGCAATGATTTTATCTGAAATACTCCCTTCAGGATTCAATTTCTCCATTGTAGCTTCAGATTTGAGCCTGAAATCTCTTATGACAGCAAAAACAGGGTTTTACCCTGACAGCCGCATCACAGGTGTCCCGGACAAATATCTGGCCAGATACTTTGAAAAAACATCAGGCGGTTATCAGATTATTGATAATATCAAGAAAAATATCAAATTTGACTATCACAACCTTAAATTTGACAGCGGCCTTAAAAACCTTGATATAATCTTCTGCAGAAATGTTCTTATCTATTTTGATGATGTCGCCCAGGAGAGTGTTGTAAACAGGTTCTGGAGTTCTCTCGGCGGACACGCCTACCTTGTTATTGGACATTCAGAATCACTTTTCGGAATGAAAACAAATTTTAAATTTCACAAAACAGACTGGGCAACCTTTTATATAAAAATGACTGACTAATTTAAAAAAGGAAACAGCCGTGGAAAAAGATAAAATAAAAGTACTTGTAGTTGATGACTCTGCTCTTATGCGTTCGCTTATAGGGAAAATAATTGACAGCCAGGATGATATGTATGTTGTGGGCAAAGCAATGAACGGCTCTTTTGCACTGCAGAAAATACCTGTACTCAAGCCTGATATAATAATACTTGATATAGAAATGCCTGAAATGAACGGTATTGAATTCCTGAGGGAAAAAGATAAAAAAAACATTGAAATCCCTGTAGTGGTTCTTTCCTCCATTGCACAGAAAGGGGCCAGGGTTACTTTTGAAGCTCTTTCTTCCGGAGCTTCGGATTTTATTACAAAGCCTACCGGCGAAGTATCCCGGAACATCAGCAGCGTAGCTGAGCAATTATGCTCTCTTATCAGAGCCTATACCGGACACAAACTGCCGGTGCAGCGGCAGCCTGAAGAACGACAGAGCATACCTGCGGCAATGCCTTCTGAAATAAAACTAAAAGAAAATTTACCTGTTTACCCCGATACTTCAAAAGGGCAGATAGAGATAATTACAATCGGAATCTCGACAGGAGGCCCCAACGCGCTCAGGTATTTATTATCAAAAATAAAAAAGGATTTCAGGATTCCGATTGTAATTGTACAGCACATGCCTGAAGGCTTTACAGCAGAATTTGCCAGGAGTCTCGGCAGGACCTGCCCGCTTGAGGTAAAAGAAGCTGAGGATGGAGATCTCATCCTTCCAGGCAGGGTTCTTATCGCTCCCGGGAACCGGCATATAAAGGTTGAAAAAAAACGGCTTGGAGCAATCGTAACCCTTAATGAGGATGAGCCGGTTAATGGACACAGACCTTCAGCCGGGGTATTATTCAAATCCGCTGCAGGGAACTACGGGAACAGGGTATTAGGGATAATAATGACCGGGATGGGAAAAGACGGAGCGGCTGAAATCGGAGAGATATATAAGGCAGGGGGTTATACAATTGCGCAGGATGAAGAATCATCAGTCGTGTTCGGCATGCCCCGTGTCGCAATAGAATACGGATTTATCCGGAAAGTCCTTCCGCTGGAAGAGATGGCAGATTTTATAACAAATTTAATTAACTGATTGGAGTAAATAATATGGGCTGGTATGGAAAACTTATAGGGGGTGCCATAGGATTCACATTCCTCGGCGGACCTTTTGGAGCAATACTCGGAGCGGCAATAGGCCACAGCTTTGACAGAAGAGCTGACATGCAGGATCCCTCGGGGAGAAGCAGTTATTCAGGTAATCAGAGTTCATGGCAGAGCAGCGGCACCGGGGGGTTTACAACAGGGGACCAGGCCCAGATGATTTTTTTTGTGGCTGCTTTTTCAATGATGGGTAAAATGGCAAATGCCGACGGAGCGGTAACAGGAGCGGAAATAAGGGCAATAGAGGATTTTATAGACCGTGACCTTCACCTCGGGATTCAGGAAAAACAGTTTGCAATGAGAATTGTAAAAACCGCGGCAGAATCATCAGAATCTTTCGAAAAATTCGCTCAGCAGTTTTACGCACAGTTTCATAACCAGCCGCAGATGCTCTCCACAATGTTTGATATTCTTTTAAAGGTTTCCACAGCAGATAATGTGCTGAGCCCTCAGGAGGAAGCTCTTTTGAACTCAGCTGCAAGGATTTTTAATCTGAGCGATACACAGTATGAAAGACAGAAAACAAAATACTACAGCAATACGGACAAGTACTACTCAGTTCTGGGATGCGCAAGAACAGATTCTACAGATACAATAAAATCAAGCTATAAGAAACTGGTCAAGGATTACCATCCTGATGTTATCGCTGCAAAAGGTCTTCCCGAAGAGTTTACCAGATTTGCGACTGAAAAATTCAGGGAAATAAACCAGGCTTATGAAGAAATCAGAAAAGAAAGAAACTTCTGAAATCCGCCTGGCATTTTTCTGCGGCAACCCCGGAAGGGAATACAGCAAGACCCGGCACAATGCGGGATGGATGCTTCTTGATGAACTTTCAAAAAAAGAAAACCTCTTCTGGCAGAAAAAATTCAAGGGAAGCTTCGCACGTTCAGACAACAGCATCGGCCTGATATACTTAAAACCTGATATATTCATGAATCTTGCAGGAGAATGCCTTTCCCCTGCTGTTTCGTTTTTCAAACTTGCTCCTGAAAACATAATTGTATGCCACGATGATATTGAACTTGATTATGGAACAATCTCTGCTAAATTCGGAGGCAGCTGCGCGGGACACAACGGGTTAAGATCAATTGAAAAGATGCTCGGCACGAGGAATTTCCACCGGTTCAGGATAGGGATTTCGCGCCCTTCAAGGGGCGATGTAAGCTCTCATGTTCTGGGCAGGTTTGATAAGGATGAAGAGATTGTTCTGCCTCTCTATATGGAACTTGCTGCGGCAAAGTTTGTTGAATTATTCGGAAAAACCGGATCAGAAGCTGCGGTTTCAGACGGGAAAAAAATCAATCTGCTTCCATGACATCCCGCCGTCCGGGCCGGCATCAGGCCTGCAGTCCAATGAAATGAAAATCAGTATTAAAGAATCAGAGCGGAAGCCTCCCCTGAATCGATCTCATCAGGGTCAGCCTGTCTGTATATTCAAGGTCTCCCCCGACCGGAAGCCCTGACGCAAGTCTGGTAATTTTTATATTTTTTTCTTCAAACAATTTCTGAATATAAAGCGCTGTTGTATCTCCCTCTACAGAAGGATTTGTCGCAATAATAATTTCACTGATACTATCCCTCACTGCCCGCTCCATAAGCTGCTTTATATTGAGCTGGTCCGGCCCTATGCCGTCTATCGGGGAAAGATGTCCCATAAGCACATGATACTGTCCCTTAAATACTCCGGTTGATTCGATTACAGAAATATCCTGGGGCATCTCGACCAGGCAGATTGTATTTTTCTCTCTCATTGTATCAGAGCAGATATCGCACACTTCATTTTCTGTATAATTTCCGCATATTGAGCAGTTCCTGACTCTTTCCCTCGCTTCAGAAATGGAATTGGCAAGGGAGACAGAATAATTCCTGTCTGCCTTTAACAGATAATAGGCAATTCTTGCAGCGCTTTTTTTCCCGATTCCGGGAAGCGAGGAGAAATTTTTTATTAATAGTTCTATAGAATTCAATACAGCCCCTAATCCAGGGATTATACCTGGAGTCCGCCGAAAGGAAACCCGCCGGGAAGACCCATTCCTCCGGTTATGGAAGAAATTTCTTCATTGATTCTTTCTCTAACCCGCTGAACCGCATCATTGAAAGCAGCTTTTACAAGTTCTTCCGTTATACCTGTGTCTTCCGGGTCTATTGCTTCTTCAGTTATCCGGATATCAATAACCTGCATATGGCCGTTCAGCTCAACCTTAACCATATCGCCGCCGGCAAAACCTGTTATCCTCATCGCAGAAAGCTTTTCCTGGACTTCGTTCATCTTGCCCTGTATACCCTGAAAGTTTTTCATTAATTCCATTGGATCAATATTCATCGCTGTTTTCCTTTACATTTCTGGATTCTACAATTTCGCCCTTGAAAATTTTCTTGATTAAATCTATCTGCCCGTTATTTTCAGAAACTTCCTCTGAATCTTCCCTTGAGGCAGGCTGTACATCAATAGTAAAACTGCTGCCTGATACTAATTCAAGCTCTTTTCTAACGGCAGATAATTCATTTTTAATACAGTCGGCAGAAAATTTATCGGCTATGTATATTTTAACTGTCCTGCCTTTTTTTTCCCACAGCGTTGTCTTTGACAGTGAAGAGGCAAGAAGCATATTGCTCTTTTTGAATTTAGCAACAATCGCATCCCGGTAGTCTGTAAAATTCTCTGCTTTTTCTTCAGTCTCTTTAGCTTCCTGGCTGCTTACCCCATTATTCTCAACATCTCCGCTGTTTTTTACCGGAATTTTTTTTATTTCATCCTTGAGCAGCCTGATATTATCAAGAATTTCCTTTTCAGAGAGATACCCTGTCAAAAAGGAAAGCCTGCTTACAGCAAGCTCAATCTCAAACTGCTGGTTCAGTGAATACCTCAGGTTTCTGTAAAGGTCAAGAAGAAGGGAGAGGGCGTGTTCAATTTTGGGGGAAGAGAATTTCTCAATTACTTTTTCCGAAAATCTTTCTGCGGGAGCGCCGAGTATTCCTTCTTTCCTTATACCGTTCTTGATAAGAAGAATATTTCTGAAATATTCGGATAGTTCAATAACAAACTGTTCAGCGGAAATGCCTGTTTTAAGTATTTCCCCGGCAAGACGCAGGGATTCCGAAGAGCTGCCATCAGCAAAACTCATTGCAAGTTCATTGATTTTATCGATACCAACAAGCCCGAGTTTTTCCTTGATTTTTTCTATTGTAATCTTTCCGTCGGAAAATGCCGCTATCTGGTCATAAAGAGTATACGCGTCCCTGAGTGAACCGGTCGCTTCCTTGGCAATCCAGAACAGGGCCTCGTCGCCCGCATCAATACCGCTTTCTTTCGCTGCTTCTGAAAGCTTTTCTTTTATTATTTCAAGATCCACAAGACGGAAATTAAACTGCTGACACCTTGATTTTATTGTTGCCGGAACCTTGTGTATTTCTGTTGTAGCAAAAATAAAAACAATATAGGGAGGCGGTTCTTCAATAGTTTTAAGCAGGGCGTTAAAAGCGCTGTTTGAAAGCATATGGACTTCATCTATGATATAAACCTTGTAGCGCGAGCTGTTGGGCGCGAAAAGTACTTCATCCCTGATTTCACGGACATCGTTTACTGAAGTATTTGACGCTCCGTCGATTTCTATCACATCAAGGGAATTGCCCCGCGCAATGGAAAGACAGCTCGCGCATTTGCCGCACGGGTTTTCCGAAGGCCATTTTTCACAGTTGATTGCTTTTGCAAGGACACGCGCCGCAGATGTTTTTCCAACACCTCTCGGCCCTGAAAAAAGATAGGAATGGGCTATTTTTCCGTTTACTACAGATTTTCTGAGGCTTGTTGCTACAAAATCCTGTCCTGAGAGTTCGTCGAATGTGGAAGGTCTTTTTCTGGTTGCCGTAACTTCATATGCCATATCTGATTATTTATTAAAACCTTCAGTCTGTAAAGCTGTCTGCGGCACACAGCCGGTCACTTACCGCTGCTACCTTCCGGTCCTGACGGGTTTGGGCGACAGACAGTTGCGCAGTGCCTTACAGAACTGAAGGAATACGGAGAGATAGGGATTCGAACCCTAGGTACCCGGTTAGAGTACATACGCTTTCCAAGCGTACTCCTTCGGCCTCTCGGACATCTCTCCAGGTTTGCATCATCTATCGGAGAGAGAGGGATTCGAACCCTCGGAACTGAAAAACAGTTCAACGGATTTCGAGTCCGCCCGATTCAACCGCTCTCGCATCTCTCCTTCCGATTCGTACCCAAGAGGATTCGAACCTCCGACCTTTAGATCCGCAATCTAATGCTCTATCCAGCTGAGCTATGGGTACCTGATAACCACATAAGGAAATCTTACAGAAAAAAAACGGAGAGGGAGGGATTCGAACCCTCGGTACCCTTTAGAGGTACAACTCCTTAGCAGGGAGCCCGATTCGGCCGCTCTCGCACCTCTCCAGTTTTGTAAAAATTATTTTTCGGAGAAGGTGGGATTCGAACCCACGGACGCTCGCACGTCAACGGTTTTCAAGACCGCCTCCTTAAACCGCTCGGACACCTCTCCATAATCAATTGGTCAATGAAATATATCGGAATCTCATTTATTTGTCAACAAAACCAGCCGGCCGCAGAGTTTATTCATCGGCAGAGTTTCCCGGTGTATTAAACTATGGTATCCCGGCCTTTTTCCTTTGCCTTGTAAAGATTTTTATCTGCTTCCGCAAGAATCTGGTTCGGATCTTCAGCATCAAATCCTTTTGTACAGGCAATTCCCATACTGACAGTCAGATAGCCGCTTCCCCCTTCGGCACCTTTATTGGCTATTCTCTTTTTCCGAAGCAGGGTCCTTATTTTATTCGCGACATATTTTGCCCCTTCCTTTTCGGTATCAACAAGAAGAAGGGCAAATTCCTCACCGCCATACCGGAATACACTGTCTGTCTTTCTGCTTACTGCTTCAAGTATTACATCAGCAACCTCTTTAAGGCATCTGTCTCCCTCGATATGGCCATAGGTATCGTTGAATATTTTAAAATAATCGATGTCCAGCATTATTATTGCAAAATTAATACTGGTCCTGGTATAGATATCCCACAGATTCTCAATAACCTCATTAAAGTGTTTTCTGTTATGGACCCCGGTAAGGCTGTCATGGCGGGTCTGTTTATCCAGTTTAATGTTTGCCTCTTCAAGTTCATCCTTTAACCGGCTTACCTCCTCGAGTCTCTTCTGGGCATCTTTCCCCCTTATTATCATAATTATTCCATAAAACAGGGCTGAGACAAGGAGAAAATAGAACACGTATGCCAAAGGAGTATCATAAAAAGGAGGTATTATATTTATTGAGAGAAAGGCCTCATTGGTACTCCAGTAGCCGCTGCTGTTTGTGCCGGTAACCCTGAATGTATACCTGCCGGGGGGAATTGAAGTATAACTGGCGAAATTCCTTTCTCCTGAAAAGATCCACCCGCGGTCAAACCCCTCAAGCATATATTTATATTTTCTTCCGGAAGGAAAGGTGTAATCAATAGAGGTAAAATCAAAGGAAATATAGTTTTCATCCCATTTTAGACTTATACCGTCTTCGGAAAAAATATTTTTTCCGTAAATTTCAATATATGGCCTGTCGAATATCTTAAGATCTGTAATAATTATTTCAGGAACAAATGTATTTAAATAATAAAAAGATGTGTCAAGTTTGTAGATTTCACCTGTTGCCGCGACATAGATGCTGCCGTTGTGATCTGCTGCGACTCCCCCTTTAAAATCAACTCCGCTTAATCCGAACTGGTACGTCAGACTTGTCACTGCAGGAAACTTATTCTCCGGTTTCCTTTCGATCAGCGATATGCCCCTGAGAGTCACAGCAATTATATTTTTTTTCTGATCCTCAACAATCCCTATCACTGTATTATGCTCAAGGCCGTCTTTCTTATTAATATTGATGAAATTCCCCTGCTCCCTGTCAAAGAGTGAAAGTCCGCCCCCGGTCGTACCGATCCAGATATTCCCTGCAGTATCACAGAACAGCACCCTGACACTGTCATGACAGAGTGAATTAAGATCGGAAACATTGTGGTAATAATTTTTTATTTCCCCTGTTTCGTTGTCAAAGCGGTTAAGCCCGTTGTTTGTTCCTATCCAGATATTTCCGGATTTATCGCTGGCGAGAGAGTATATCATATTATCTGAAATTCTCAGTCCCTCCGGTGAATCCACAGTATAGTGCGCAGTCTCACCTGATTTCAAATCCCAGACATAAATGCCGTTATTATAGGTACCCAGCCATAGCCTTCCGGCATTATCCTCTGTAACAGCATAGAAAATTTCATTAGACCGGTAAGCGGAATCAGGATATGCTCCTTTAATGCGCTTTGCCACAGTTTCCCCGGTAAAGTAAAAATGCTCGAATATATTTCCCCCGGCATCAAATCTGTCCAGTCCGGAATTTGTCAGTACCCATATATTCTTTCTGCTGTCTATAAATATGGAATTAATTACATTATCACTGATAGAATCAAAATCATCCGGATTATTCACAAAATGCCGTATCTTTCTTTTTTTTATATCATAGATATATAATCCGCTATTGTAGGACCCTATCCAGAGGTTTTCATCCTGATCTATTGTCATGAATTTGAACCTGTCATTGCCTATGCTTCCGGGCTTTCCAGTAAAATACAGAAATCTGTTATCGTTTTGAAGCAGATTCAGCTTGTTTACCCCGCCGCCGTTTGTTCCAATCCATATAAGACCGGATTTATCTTCAAAAAAGGAATAAACAATATCATTGCTGAGGGAATATTTATTTTCATTGCTGAAAACAAAATTTGACGGACTGTTTCTTTTAATATCGTCAATGCTGTCAAAATAGAAAAGCCCTCCGCCCCAGGACCCTGCCCAGATATGATTTTTTCTGTCCTTTTTAATATTATAGATTCTGTTGTCGTTAAGCAGGCGGCTGTAATATTCTCCTGTTTCGGTATTAAATACAACAATTCCCCGGCCCCAGGTCCCGACAACAATAATCCCGGGGGTAATTTCATCAATAGACATTGCAACAAAAACATCATTTTCAGCTTTGCCGGAGGTATCTTTTCCAAGAAAATTATCAAATTTATTCCTGTTATATCTTGAAATGCCGTTATAGGTTGCAATCCACAACCTCCCGGCGGAATCACAGAGAATATCGCGGACCGATTTATGCGGCAGTGATTCAGGGTTTCCCTCGTCATGATTATATAGATCAGACTCGCCTGATTTCCAGTTTATCCTTATAAGCCCGTCAAGTGTCCCTATCCAGTAGTTTCCCGCCTTGTCTTTTTCTATGGCAGTAATTACTCCAAGTGATATTTTTTCAAGAGCCGCGGTATTATCATTAAGAACCGGGTAGCTTAACCGTTCAGTTACAGGATCGAGAATACATACCCCCCTGTATGTGCCGAGCCAGATAAGATCCTCAGTTTCATCATAGTAAATAGTCTGAATCAGGTTGTGAGGCAGAGATTCAGGGTTAAACGGTTCATGCTCAAAAAGGCGGAATGTTTTACCATCATACCTGTTAAGGCCGTCCTGCGTAGCGAACCAGATGAAACCCCTTTTATCCTGAATAACTCCTGATACGCTGTTTCCCGCCAGACCATCGCGGCTGTCAATTCTGTCAAACCTGAAATCAAGAGAATGAATATCAGAGACAGCAGATATTAATATTAATAAAAACAAGACGCTATATTTATTTTTTTGTGTCATATCAGTTTTTAAAAGAGGTAAAACCCGGAAGACCGGGCTTAAAGCTTGATTTCTTTTCTAAGAAGATAATCACTGAATCCGCATCTGTTAAGGAGTTTCTGAAATTTTTCAATATCATCCTTCTCAATACCTGAAAGAACAACCCTGTAGATGCCGGACTCGGTTTTTTCAATTTCCGGCCGCATCCCTTCTTTTTCAAGCCGGAGAACAGTTTTTTCAACATTGCTGATATTACTATATGCAGCAATTTGTATTTTGTAAACATAATCGGCTGATTTCTCTCCATTGCCCTCAACAATCTCAATGCTTACTCTTGCCACACCCGATTCAATCATCCCTATATCCCTGGCTGCCGCAAAAGAAAGATCGATTATCCTGTTTTCTACAAAAGGTCCGCGGTCGTTGATCCTGACAATTGTAGATTTTCCGTTATCAAGATTAGTAACCTTAAGTACTGTATCAAAGGGAAGCGTTTTATGGGCCGCTGTATATTTATATGTATCAAATGTTTCTCCGTTTGCGGTTTTTCTTCCGTGAAATTTTCCGCCGTACCAGGAAGCATAACCGGGCTGTCCCGCAGACAAATTAATAGATAGCAGAATAAACAGCATTATTGAAAGAAATGTCTTTTTCATCTCATTTATTATCGGCGGCTGCCCTAATCCTTTAAATGATTATTGAATAAGGAGATAATTTCCCTGTATACTCGCTTTATCATGACAAATATTAAAAACTCGTTTCATTGGGCAGATATAAATGCTGACAAAATTATAAGGGAAAGAAAAAAAATGTTTGATTCCGGAAAAGACGCTTTTGTATGCGCGTCAGGAATAACACCTTCCGGAACAGTTCACATAGGGAATTTCAGGGAAATTATTTCAGTTGAACTTGTTGTGCGCGCGCTGAGGGACAAGGGTGAGAAAGTACGGTTTATTTATTCCTGGGATGATTATGATGTATTCAGAAAAGTCCCCGCAAACATGCCGGACAGGGAGAACCTCGAAAAGTTCCTTAGATTTCCGATCACAATGGTGCCGGACCCCTGGGGAAAAGAGGAAAGCTATGCCAGGGCAAACGAGGCTGAGCTTGAATCGCTTCTTCCCGCTGTCGGAGTATTTCCTGATTATATATATCAGGCCGCAAAATACAGAAAATCAGAATACGCACAGGGGATTAAAACAGCTCTTGAGAAGAAGGATCAGATAAAAAAGATACTGGATGAACACAGAACTTCTCCCCTTGATAATGAATGGATGCCGGTTTCTGTTTTCTGCAATAAATGCAGCAGAGATACAACCAGGGTTGAGGGCTGGGACAGGGAATGGAGCATAAGCTACAGCTGCTCATCATGCGGAAACAGTGAGAAAGTGGACCTGAGGGAAACAGCATGCGCAAAACTTCCCTGGAGAATTGACTGGCCGATGAGATGGAAGCACGAAAGGGTTGATTTTGAACCTGCAGGCAAGGACCACCATTCAGAAGGGGGGTCATTTGATACTGCAGAGCGCATATCCAAAGATATATTTGATCACGAACCGCCTGTAACATTCCAGTATGATTTTTTAAGTATAAAGGGCAGGGGCGGCAAGATATCTTCCTCAAGCGGTGAAGTAATAAGCCTCAGGGATGTTCTTGAGGTCTACCAGCCTGAAATTGTAAGATACATGTTCGCGGGAACAAGGCCCAACACGGAATTCGCGATATCATTCGACCTTGATGTAATCAAGATATATGAAGACTATGACAAATGCGAAAGAATATATTTCGGGGTTGAACCTGTAAACGAGAAAAAAGCTGACAAGGAAAAAAGGATATTTGAACTGTCGCAGGTAAATGAACTGCCGGATGAGATCTCATACCAGATTCCGTTCAGGCACCTGTGCAATCTGCTTCAGATACAGTCGGGTGATATCGAGGCGGTTATAGCATCACTTCCTGATATAAGCGAAAAACAGAAAGAAAAACTGAGGGTAAGGTCCAAATGCGCATGGAACTGGATAAGGGATTTTGCGCCTGAGGATTTCAGGTTTGAGCTTAATACACACGGAGGGACAGCAGGACACGCAGGAGATATTCCTGAAGATTTTGACAGGGATTCTTCGGTAAGGGTTCTGAATCTGGTCGCAGAAGAAGTCAGGCAGCTTGAAAAGCATACTGAAACCACGCTTGCTGAAGCAATTTACGCCGCGGCAGGGGAGTGTTCGATGGAGCCGAAAGATCTATTCAGGCTGATTTATACAGTTCTTATAGGAAAGGAAAAAGGGCCCCGTCTTGCCGGTTTTATTATGGCGGCCGGAAAGGAAAAAATCCTCCCTATTCTTGAAAAGTATTGAAAAGAACAGGGACAAAATGAAATAAGGGAAACCTCACCAGGAGGGCCCATTAAAAGCAGGGGTTTTTACCCCTGGTTTATAAGCCCTTTAAGCAGGTTCCCTTTTTTTCTCCAGTTTTTATTTACCTTTACGCGGAGGTCAAGAGTAACAGGATACGGAAATATACCCTTTATTTCCCTTTTCGCGGCAGCCTTTATCGCCCTTATCTTCTCCCCGGCTGACCCGATAAGGATTCCTTTCTGGGATTCACTTTCAACAACAAGAAAAGCCCTAACCCAAAGCTGCTCGTCCGGAGGCGTGCCGTTCATCTCGATATCAGCAATTTCAACATACATACTGTGGGGAACTTCTTCCCTGGTCCTGTTTATCGCTTTTTCCCTTATTATTTCGCTTATCCTGAAAGATACGTCCTGGTCTGTATAAATATCGTCGGGATACATCTGCTCCCCTTCGGGGGCAAACTCAAACATGGCATCAAGCAGTTCCTTGACACCCTCGCCCGTTCTTGCAGAAACGTTTACAACAGCGACATCCCTTTCCCTGTGTATTTTTTTAAGATTTTTCCGAAGAAAATTTCCGAGGCTTTCAAGTGTTATACTTTTATTCGGTTCAGGCAGTTCGAGTGAATCTGTTTTGTTTAAAGCAACAACGATCCTTGTATTTCCCGCTGAAAGATATTCGAGGATCTTTTTTTCCTCTTCACCCGGCTCCCTCATACAATCAACAACATAAAGGATCAACTCAGCATCATCGACTGCAGTTTCTGTTATCTGCTTGAGTTCGACATTGAGTTTTTTGTCTGAAAGGTGGTAGCCGGGTGTATCCTGAAAGACAAGCTGTCCCCGGCTTTCAGTATAAACACCCCTTATTATATTTCTTGTAGTCTGGGGAGTTCTTGAAACAATTGAGACTTTATGTCCGCAAATCTGATTTATAAGTGTGGATTTGCCTGAGGACGGACGCCCGGCAAGCGTAACAAAAGATGATTTCATTGTCACTTGATACTCCAATTAGGCTATTTATTCAAGTTCAAAGAGATATAACAGGACAGATACTGCATGAAACCGGGAACAATAAGACTTACAAATAAAAAAGCCGGTCTTTTGCCGGCTTTTGAAAGCTGTCAGGGTTTTTAAGGCTGATCAGCTCACACATTTTAAAAATACTATAAGCCAAAAGGCTTTTTTATAAACATCATTAAAAGGTTCTGCCGGCATTGCCGGCGCATCACATCTGGCGGCAGCATCATCAGACCTCCCGGTGTATAAATATTAAAAATCAATCTTCATCAATCTGCATCCGGATTTTATCCGGCCTCCCGCTGTAATGCAGATGTATTTCCTAATAATAAATTTAAAACATTAAATTAAATTTGTCAAATTTACTTTGCCTGTATTATCTTTCATGTTAAATACAGCTATTATATAGACTATTGTAATAAGCATTTTATTGACAGCCGGAGTGCTGCGTGTTAAATAACCAGAAGAGGGGAATAATATGAAACAGAATACACTTATTCTTGGCAGCGAAGAGAGTGAGGAAAAAGATAAAAAAGAGCCGGATATCTCTGAAAAAATACTTAAGACAAGGACAATTCTTCTTTCGGGAGAGGTAAACAAGAAACTCGCGGAAAAAGTAATAAGCCAGATGCTGCTTCTCGAAGCGGAAAACGATGAGCCTATAAAGATATTTATAGATTCTCCCGGGGGAGATGTTGATGCCGGATACGCGATATTTGACATGATAAGGTTTATAAAGCCTCCTGTCTACATAATCGGAATGGGGCTTGTCGCAAGCGCGGGGGCGCTTATCCTGCTTGCGGCACCGAACGAGAGAAGGCTTGCGCTTCCCAATTCCCACTATCTCATCCACCAGCCGTTGAGCGGAATAAGGGGGGTTGCGACAGAAATTGAAATACATGCCAAAGAGATTGAAAAAACCAGAAAAAAGATCAACAAACTGATAGCTGACGAGACAGGAAAGGATATAAAACAGGTTGAAAAGGATACGGACAGGGACTTCTGGATGAACGCGGAAGAAGCAAAAACCTACGGCCTTGTTTCAAGGTTAATCAAAAACCGGGGAGAATTTGAAATATGACAGATGAAATTATAATCAGAAATTTTAAAAAAACTTTTAATGGAATTGAAGAATCAGATATCCGCGCAGGCAGCGCTTCAGCAGGGCTCTTCAAAGGCAAAGTGCGGGATGTTATTGATCTTGGAAAGGAATTATTGATTATAACGTCAGACCGGATTTCCGCTTTTGATGTAATACTTTCCACAATCCCGTTCAAGGGCGAGGTGCTTAATAAAACCTCTCTTTTCTGGTTTAACAAAACATCGGATATAATAAAAAACCACATACTTGAAACAATATCGCCCCGTTCTGTAAGGGTAAGGAAATGCGGAATACTGCCTGTTGAGGTTATTGTACGGGGATACCTTACAGGTTCAGCATGGAGGGATTATTCAAAGGGAAAGGATATATCAGGGATAGAGCTTCCGAAGGGAATGAAATTCAACCAGAGGTTTGATAAACCACTTTTGACACCGTCCACAAAGGCAGAGGCGGGTGAACACGATATGCCTATATCGTGCGCAGATATTGTCGCAAATGGGCTGGTTGATAAAAAAATCTGGGACGAAGTTGAAGAAAAAGCCATCTCCCTTTTCAGCAGAGGAACAGAACTCGCTGCGAAAAACGGGCTTATACTTGTTGATACTAAATACGAATTCGGCCTGCTTGACGGCAAGCTGATACTGGCGGACGAAATCCATACACCTGATTCGAGCAGATTCTGGTATTCAGATACTTATGAAAAACTTTACAGCGAAAACAAGGAGCAGCGTCAGCTTGACAAGGAATATTTCAGAAAATGGCTGATAGACAGGGGATACATGGGGAACGGTGAAATCCCTGAAATTACAGATGAAGTAAGGGTTGGAACAGCAAAAAGATATATTGACTCATACGAAAACATAACAGGTGAGGTTTTTACCCCGGAGGCAGGGGATTCTGAAGCAGAGAAGAAAAAAATACTGTTATATCTATAGCAGGCAGTAAAAGAAAATTTTTCCGCCCTGATATAGAAAAGGATTTGCTGCTTCGGGAGGAAATATTTTTAAGAAATTTTTTCTTTTTACTTTTTTATCCTTTTCCTCTGTTTACCTGGCCTCTTTTTCAAGATGTTCTGTTATTCCGACGGAAAAAGAACCTGAATCAATAGTTTTCATGTCGTACAATACCTGCAACCTGTTTGATGACATAGATAACGGAACAGAATATCCTGAATATGACCCGTCATCAGGGGGCCTCTGGAACAGCTCCCTTTATCACGAGAGGCTTAAAAGGACAGGGGAGGTCATTGCTCTGGCAAATCCTCCTTCAGGACCGGATATTATCTGTTTTCAGGAAATAGAAAACAGGAAAGTCATTACTGATCTTGCGTCTACTTACCTTAAGAATTATTCATATGATTACATCATATCACCTGACAGCGAAGGCAGCGCAATTACCACGGGAATTATAAGCCGTTATCCACTTGAAAATATAAAATATCATTCACTATTTACTGAAGGCTTTGAAAATTTGAGAACAATAACAGAAGCGCAGGTTTCAGTATCAGGAAAAAATCTGTTTATTTTCAACTGCCACCTGAAATCAAAACTGGGTGGGGATGAGTTTACGGAGGAGGCAAGGCTTGAGGCAGCCGGAGCTCTCAGAAGAAGATGCGGTGAAATACATCTTGAAAACCCTGATGCCGAAATTATTATTGCGGGAGATTTGAATGAGAATATTGACGAATATCAGAGGCAAGCGGGGAAATATATAACTGCCCTGATGCCGCTGACAGATAATGGGGAATGGGAACCCGGAGAAGCACCGGAAAGCTCTTTATTTGTAACAGGCAATATTGAGGACCTGCGGTCTCCCGAATTCAGGGCTGTTTTCTATTCACCCTGGCTTGAAGGGGAGGAATACGGCAGCTATTACTACAGGAACGGCTGGGAGACAATTGATCATTTTCTCCTTTCTCCTTCATTTTTCAACAAAAAAGAATATGAATATTCCGGTTTCGGGGTTTTAAAAAGAGAAGAGTTTACAGGAAGCAGAGGAGAACCTGTTAAATGGAACAGCAGGACAGAAAGCGGCTATTCAGACCATCTGCCGATTCTGCTTTTTCTGGCACATAGCTGAAGACTCCTCTCCAAGGATAAAATCCCCGAAGTCCTTTACAGAGTTGAAATATTTTATGCAGTTTTCTGTCATATATTTCCTTATCTCGGGGATATCATAGCTCCAGCCTGCAGCAGCTGTTTCAACACCGGTATTGTGCCCCATCAGCACTCCGGGTTTCAGGTCATCGAGTATCAGCGCGTCCCCGGCACGGAGGTCAAATGCTTCAAGCGCCGTAACAACAGGCCAGGGAAACGGTTTTCTTTTTGTCTCGTCATAGCTCCAGCCGAAAATCATGTCCGGGAAAAACCTTGTGCTGCCTGAAAACCCTTTTAACGTGTAATCCCTCTCAATAAGGTCTTTTTCCGAATGTGAGACAACAACAACTTTGCCGCCCAGTTCCCTGTAGCGGATAAGTATCTCTATAAACCCGGGAAAAAAATCAGGGACAATCCCGGATGTATATTTTCTCCAGATATCATACTCGGCTGCAATTTCATCACTGTCCATTCCAAGGTCGCCGGTCATATATGCCATGATTCCTGGATCAAAATTTATTCTGAACCAGTCATCGAGAGAAAGAGGCTCAAGGTGAGGCCGCATTATTTTTATAACTTCGAGATGTGCCTTATAATGAATTATTGGCGTACTGTCGACAGATGTATCATCGTGATCTAAAAATAAGCATTTATATCTGAGATCCATTTAAAAAATATAATACAAACACCGGTCCGTATCAATGAAAAGAATTCACCGGGGAACCCATTAATAGCAATTCAGCTATTTTTGTATAAACATTTAAAAAAACATTGAAAGCAATATGTCTATTCAGTATAATCCAGTTGTTAAAAAAACCAGGACAGGAAGGATTACTCGTGAACATAAAAAGGAAACTGATACTTTCGTTTTTGATAACAACTATTGCCCCTCTGTTACTCATCAGCATTTTTTTCTCTGTAAAAAGTGTTGATACAGCCTACAGGACAACCAGCCGGACGATGGAAAGCGTCCTGAAGATTGCGGAAGACAAGATAAATACCTTTTTCAGGGCGGCAAAGGAAAATACAAATATGTTCTCTGAAAACCGCCTTGTAAGATCTGCTGATGATTCAATGACAACATACAAGGACAACAAGGAAAAAACACCAATGACTCCCCTTGATAACGGCGGCATTGAGGCAGAGATTTACCAGTACTTCAAGGAAGTAATAGATACCCACCCTGAATACGACAGTGTTTGTCTGGGTCTTGATTACGGCGGATTTGTTATGTTTCCGGGTTCAGACAGAAAACCCGGATATAATCCATCTGAAAGGGGATGGTATAAAACCGCACTTCAAGATACTGAAAAAACGCATGTGGCGGATGTGTACAGGACATCTGACGGAAAATCGTTAGTCATAAGCGCGGTCAGGGCTGTAAAGAATTTTAATAACAGAGTAATTGGCGTTGCCTGTCTGGATATTACGCTTGACAGCATTACAGACACAGTAAAAAACATTAAAATAGGTAATTCAGGTTATGTTATTGTTGTCGATGATAACGGCAAAATATTATCAGACCCGCTTCATGAGGATCTTAATTTCAAGGCCCTGAGCGAATGTGAAAACGGATATCAGGAACTCGCCGGTAAAGAACCCGGCATTTACAGGCTTGATATTGATAAAACCGGTTATCTTGTGCTTGTAACAAAAAACACAACTGAAAATACCGCGAATCTCATCGGATTTATACCGGAAATTGAGGTATGGGCAGAAACAAGAACACTTCTTTTCTATACTATTTTTATTGGACTTGTCCTCCTTGTAATCTTCGGAGCTCTGGGTCTTTTTACAGCCAATTCAATTATCTTACCTGTAAACAGGTTAAATCAGGTATTATGCGAAATTGCTGAAGGGAACGGAGATCTGACAAAAAAACTGGATATCAGGACAAAAGATGAAATCGGAGAGGTTTCAAGAAGCTTTAACCTTTTTTCAGAAAACATGAGAAACATGATTTCAAAGATAAAATCCTCTACCATCAAACTTTCAGAAACCGGCGAGACCCTGAAAACAAATATGAATCACTCTGCATCTGCTGTAACTGAGATAACCTCCAATATAGAAAGCTCAAACAAGTTGTTTGATAAACAGAACAGCAGTGTTTCTGAAACTGCCGCCGCGGTTGAGCAGATATCACGGGCCATGAACTCCCTCAATGAGCTGATTGTAGACCAGTCTTCAAGTGTAACCGAATCTTCAGCTTCAATAGAGGAGATGGTTGCGAATATAAATAATGTAAACAAGATTTTTTCATCCCTTGGCGAGCATTATAAAAACCTGGTCGCGGTATCAGATGACGGGAAGAAAAAGCTGGGTATTGTTAACAGCCAGATCAATGAAATTTCTGTCCAGTCAGGAGACCTGATGGAAACAAACCGCGTTATAAGCGGTATTGCCTCCCAGACAAATCTTCTTTCAATGAATGCCGCAATCGAAGCGGCACACGCGGGTGAAGCAGGAAAAGGTTTTGCTGTTGTTGCCTCCGAGATAAGAAAACTTGCAGAAATATCTGCAGCTCAGTCAAAAGAAGTCGGGCAGAAATTAAGCTCAATAAAAGCATTTATCGACTCTATTGTATCCTCATCAGATGAAGCTGAAAAAACTTTTGATATAATTATGGAAGTTGTTACAACAATTGACAATCTCAGGGCTGAAATAGAAAATTCAATGGCTGAGCAGATAGAGGGAAGCAGGCAGATACTTGAGGCAATTTCAAACATAAACAGTATAACTCAGGCGGTCAGCAGCGGCTCAAAAGAAATGAATGAAGGAATAAACATGATCAATAATGAAATTGCAAAACTTAAAATGATCAATTCTGAAGTATTCAGCAGTATTTCGGAGATTTCTGCAGGAACAAAGGAAATCAATATGTCCATGCAGTCTGTCAAGGAAACATCGGAAATTACCTCTGAAGCGATAGAAGCGGTTATAACGGAAATATCGAGATTCAAACTGTAATAATCAGCTGCTGCGGGAATCACAAGTATTTTAACAGCAAAAAACCCGGTTCAAACCGGGTTTTTTATATTAAAAACATGAAAAGCGGCATCTCCTGAACTAAACAAAATCATCCCTGATAACATCAACAGCTGTCTGGATCACTCCGAAGGGGGGACTTACCTGAACGCCGCATACAGCGCTTCTTACAGACTCAAGTATTTCCCTGGCAATAAGAATTCCTTCCCTTACCGCCGCCTCTTTTGTCCCGGTTTTTTCCATCCTTTTCATAATATGCTCCGGTATTGAAACACCGGGTACTTCATTATTCAGAAAAAGTGCATTGCGGTATGAGGCAAGCGGCCAGATTCCCGCCATTAAAGGGATATTTGTTCCTCTGATCCTCTCAATAAAATCAAGAAGAATTTCAGGATCAAAGACAGGCTGTGAAATAAAAAAATCAGCTCCGGCTTCAGCTTTAAGAAAGCATCTTTCAATTTCCCTTTCAAGTCCTGTCGAAGCGGGATTTGCGCCGGCCCCTATTACAAAACTTGTCTGCCCTGAAAGTTCTCTCCCGCCGAGATCAATCCCCCTGTTAAGTCTTTTTGCAAGTGTAATCAGCCCGATTGAATCAACATCAAAAACACCTGTTACATCAGGGTAGTTTCCTACCTTGGGAGGGTCTCCGGTGATAATAAGAAGGTTTCGAAGCCCTGCGGCATGGGAGCCGAGAAGTTCCGCCTGAATTCCTATAAGGTTTTTGTCCCTGCAGCATATATGGGGAATTGTCTCTATTCCCGCTTTTCTCTCAATCTCAATCGCAGTTATCGCCACTGATATCCTTGAGGACGCCCTCGGTCCGTCGGGGAGGTTAATCCCGAGTATCCCTTTTTTCTTAAGCTCAGATGACCTTTCAATAATTCTTGTGAGGTCTGTTCCTATCGGCGGAATAAGCTCAACTGTTGTTATCCAGCTCCCTTCCGTGAGAGCCCGGCCCAAAGCAGACCTTTCAGCGAGAGGAATTTCCTTCTTCTCCTGAACAGGGGCATCCTGAAAACTGCTTCCCTTTCCGGCAGCGGCTTTTCCCAGGGAAAGAACCATCTGTCCGGCTTTCCTGATGTGTTCGGGAGTTGTTCCGCAGCACCCCCCAATGACAGCAGCACCCGCTTCAAAGAATTTAAGCGCATAATTGCCGAAGTAGGATGGGGAAGCAAGATACATGTTCCGGTTGTCAATCTCCCGGGGCAGGCCGGCATTCGGCATAACTGAAACAGGTTTTTTTACATGCGGTTTTACTGCCATAAGTATTTCAAGAAGATGGTCCGGCCCTACGGCACAGTTGATTCCAATTACATCCACAGCCTCTTCCCTGTCAAGCCGCCTTGCAAGGGAGGGAGCCTCTTTTCTGTACTCCTCTTCATTAAGCGGTCCAATTGTAAACTGCGCCTGCACAGGCATTGAAGGATCAAGGCGCCCTGCAACCCTTACGGCCAGAAGCAGCTCCTCAATGTCCCTGAATGTTTCAAAGATAAGAAGGTCCGCCTTTTCTGCTATCAGTGCGGAAATCTGGACTTCAAAAGCTTTTTCAGCTTCTTTTATTTCAATCTTTCCGAATGGGACAATCCTCTGGCCCAGAGGGCCTACAGAACCCGCGACATAGACATCATCCCCCGCAGCTTCACGCGCTATCCTTACCGCCGCCCGGTTGATTTCTTCTGTTTTATCTTCAAGCTGGTATGATTTAAGTTTGACAGGGTTTGCCCCGAAGCTGTTGGTTTCAATTACCTGGGCTCCAGCCTGTATATAGCGCATGTGTATGCTTTTTACCATATCAGGAGAGGAAAGGCATACCTCCTCGAAACAGCTGCTTAAAGGTATACCGTCCTCATAGAGCATGGTACCCATGGCCCCGTCAAAGAGAATTATTCCGTCCTTTATCCTGTCAAGATATTTTTTCCTCACTGAAAACTCCTGGTGTATTTCATATGAAACTGGGATTGAATAAGGAGCACTGCTGAAACATGATACCCCTCAGGTTTAACTTTTAATTATTAAAAATCAATATTATCAATTTTCTGATATTTATCCATTACAGAAAGAAGATCAAACTTGCCTTCATACAGAGCTTTTCCTGTTATAATTCCCGCGATTTTTCCTCTGCATCCGGGTTCTTCAGTAATAGTTTTAAAATCCTCATCACTGCTGATACCTCCTGATATTATTACAGGCAGATTCGATTCTTCCGCGATTCTGCAGCTTCTTTCTGTGTCAGGCCCGGTAAGCGTCCCGTCGCGCGAAATATTTGTATATATTATACTGCAGAATCCGCCCTTTGATGCCTTTACTGCGAGTTCTGTATCCTTAATGCCGGAACCTTCCTCCCAGCCAGATATTTTAACGTCTCCGTCAAGGGCATCAATTCCGGCAATAAAAACCTTTCCGTATTTTTTAATCCATCCCAGGCATTTATCACTCTCGCGGGCAAAAACAGTTCCAAGAATAAGCCGGTCGATTCCGGCATCCAGGAGCTGCCTTATATCCTCTTCTCCCCTGATGCCTCCCCCAAGTTCCAGAACCGCATTTACATTTTCCCTGATTCCGGCAATTATCTTTCTGTTGTTTTTCCCTTCTCCGCGCGCGGCATCGAGGTCGACAATATGTATCCTCTTCGCGCCGGCATTTTCAAACTCTTTCGCGACTGATACAGCATCAGTCCCATATACTGTAACCCTGTTATAGTCGCCTTTATAGAGCCTTACGCATTTTCCGTCAAGTATATCTATCGCGGGTATTATAAGCACTTTTCTATTCCGAAACCTTGTAGCGTTTTATCTTTTTTGTAGTTGTCATTTCAAGAGGCTTTTCAAGCACCTTAATGCTTGTTATCCACATATACGGGTGAAGGGATTTGTT
The DNA here is from genome assembly GCA_024233785.1 of Spirochaetales bacterium. Lineage (GTDB taxonomy): Bacteria > Spirochaetota > Spirochaetia > CADAEX01 > CADAEX01 > JACKPD01. The sequence continues at coordinate 85,827 of JACKPD010000009.1, forward strand.
AATCTCGCTTACAATTTCCCGGATCCTCTCTTCCAGTTCCGCCTGAACATATTTTCCCCTCATCTCTTCCGAAGGATAGATAAGCGCCTCAATTTCCTCAGACATGTTCTTCTTGTCCTTTATATATCCCCGGACAAGGACCTGTTCAATCTCATCATAAAGCTGGAATTTATCCTCGATTTCCTCAGGAAATACGTTTTTACCGCCTTCTGTGACAATAAGTGATTTTTTGCGGCCTGTAAGATAAAGGTAGTTTTCAGAATCAAGATATCCGACATCGCCGGTGAGAAAATAATTGTCCTCTGTCATTACTTCGCGGGTCGCCTCTTCATTTTTATAATAGCCTTTCATTACGATCGGTCCTTTTATCGCAATCTCTCCCCTGCCGTCCCTGTCCGGATCAATGATTTTGACATCAACTTCAGGGATAATCTTTCCGACAGATTTAATCTTGAAATTCTCGACAGGATTCAGGGCTGCTATAGGGGAAGTTTCTGTAAGACCGTACCCTTGAACAAAATCAATTCCAAGCTGATTGTAGATATTGAATGTTGACGGGGAGAGCGGGCCTCCTCCGCTGATGCAGATTCTTATTGTAGAAAGCGAAGCTTTTTCCAGGACAGTTTTAAAAAGTTTTTTCCCGATATTTATTTTAAATACTTTTTTTACAAACCCGCTTATAAACAGCAGTACCTTGATAATTGAATATACGATAATCCCTTTTTCCCGCACTCCTTTCAGTATTCCTTTCAGTATCCTGTTGAAAAGCATTGGGACCCCGAGAAACATCGTGACTTTTCCTTTCTTTAAATCCGAGAGAATCTCTTTTACAACAAGTTTTGCGGCAAAAACAACTTCTGCACCTGTCGCGATTGTTTCAATAAAAACAGCAAGCATTGAATAGGAATGATGGAGAGGAAGCAGTGCGTAGAAAACATCTGTGTGAAAAATATTGAGATTCATCTGCGCGAGAAGCGCATCCTTTACAAAGTTTGAATGGGTAAGCATTACACCTTTGGGCGTTCCCGTTGTTCCTGAGGTAAAGAGAATGGCAGCCAGATCTTCCGGATCAGTAAAAACAGGCTTATCAAGCTCCTTTCCTTTAATATCAAGGATATAATCAGGTTTTGTCTTTGAAAGGGAATATTTTTTAAACTTTCTGCCAGGCAGACTGCCTATTGAATCATATTTTTCTTCATCAACAAAAATTATTTCCGCGTCTGTAAAATCAATCAGGTGGTCAGTCTCCGTATCTGTCAGCATGTAGTCTATCGGGACAACAACACCGCCTGCGGCAAGAACCGCAAGGTACGCTATTGTCCACTCCGGAGAATTTTTTCCGGTAAGGATAACTGCCTGCCCTTTTTTAACATTATCAGATATAAGTTTTTCAGCAATTATAAAGATCCTTTCCTTCGCCTCACTATAGGTAAAAATCTTTTCTTCTGGAGAATATGCGGTGAAACACCTCCGCTGCGGAAACCGTGCAGTTGAAACAAGAAACAGTTCAGGCAGAGTCGGAACATCTCCGCTGAAAATTTTTCCCCTGAACTCTTCAAGAAATTTGAAAGTACTGTACATAATGGCTCCCTCCTTATAACATAATTACTATACTATAAAAAAGAGTGGATGTAAAACCGGATTAAACTGAAATATTATTTGAGATGAACAACCAGTTATTGCTGGAGCACCTGTAAATAAGTATAATTTTACTGATGAAAACAAGATTCCGGATATTCCTGCCTGCCGCCGCCGCAGCGGTCCTGCTGATATATTTGGCAGGCCCTGAAATTAATATGGATACCTCTTTTTCAGAAGTACAGATACCGGAAAGCCTTGAAAAAATTGAACAGTATATCGAATCAGGAGAGGCCCTACACACAGACATACGTCCCGGGACAGAAAAAAAAATAGTCTGGGCCGATGAGGGCGGCAGGAAGAGGATAACGGAGTATTCCATTATCTATCTCCACGGCTTTACTGCATCAAGGATGGAAACCGAACCTGTAACATCAAATGTCGCTTCCGCTCTTGGAGCCAACGTTTTTTACACACGATTGAAAGGTCACGGACACTACCAGCTTGATGCGCAGGATAATGTAAACCTTTCAGACTGGCTTTTTGACGCAAAAGAAGCGCTGGAAATAGGGAAAAAAATCGGAGAAAAAGTAATTATAATCTCCTGCTCATCAGGGGCGCCGCTTGCATCATGGCTTTGCAGCAATTTTCCTGAAAACATATATGCTGCGGTAATGATTTCTCCCAATTTCAGACCTAAAGATTCGCGGGCGATGCTGATAGCGGAAAAATGGGGGCCCTTAATCGCGAAACTCTCCGAAGGTGAGATAATCGGAGAGCATGAGAAAATTGTCTCCCCCGCACACGCGGCAGGCTGGAGCTATATCTATAAAACAGAGTTCCTTTTCCCGATGATAGCGCTTCTTGAAACTGTAAATAAAACAGATTTTTCAAAAATCACCATTCCTCTTGAGGTTTTTTATTCTCCGGATGACATGATAGTAGACCAGAAGAAAACCTTGACAGTTTATGAAAAATGGGGAGCAGTTAAAAAAAATATATTTAAGGTGGAAAATCCCGGAGACAAGAATTCCCATATTATATGCGGAGATATTTTCTCACCTGATACAACCGGTCTGGTTACTGAAAAAATTATTCAGTTTATCAGAAACTGAATCTTTTCATTTCCTTTTCAAGCATAGCCGCAGAATGCTCAAGTTCCTCTGTAAGCCGGCTCAGCCCTTCGGATGAAAGAGAGATTGCGCCGGCTGCCGCTTCTGCCAATGCTGCAGCGGTTTTTGTCTCTGCAGAGGTACTTCTCATCAGCGCCATCTCCCTGCCTACCTCTTCCACCTTCTCCCTTATTTTTGCTGTGCTTTCAGAGACAACCTCTGATATGGAATCAAGATCATCTGATAGCGCGAGGAGCCCTTTTCCATCTGAATTTATCTTCTTGACCTGCTCCTCAACATCTGTAAAAGACTCAATAACTCCAATTATATCATGATGTATGTTCTTAAAGCTTTCCGAGGTTTTGAGTCCGGTGTCATAGAATTTACCTACATTACCGGTAATTTCCGACATACTGCCTGATATTCCGGAAGTGCTCTCTCCTGTTGAATCAGCAAGTTTTCTTATCTCCCGTGAAACTACCCCGAAACCTTTCCCGGCATCCCCTGCATGAACCGCTTCGATGGCAGCATTCATTGCGAGAATATTTGTCCTGTCAGCAATGTCAGTAATAATTTCAAGGATATTATCAATCTTTTTTATATTATTCTTAATATCAATAATATATTTCATAGTATCTGCAAGTTTTTTGTTTTCATCAGCCGAACTGTTTACAAGTTTTTTTGAATTTTCAATTTTTTCCCTGCTGGATTCGGAAACAGCATTTAATGAAGAAAGCATAAGAGTTGTTGTTTCTGATGTCTGTCTTATAATCCCGCCCTGTTGTGAAATCTTACCGAATACACCTTCTATCCGGGTTGTGAGAAGATCTGAATTCTCCGCAGTCTTTATTACACTCTCATCCAGGATTTCAGTCTGTTTTCTGACTGACGCAATATTTTCTATGATGTTTTCAACTGATGTTCTGTTTCCCCTGCTTAACATTCCAAGCTTGTCCTTAACAGTTTTATGCGCCTGAAATTGAAGTGTTATTCCGTTCATCAGTTTTCTTGTGTTGTTTTTGACAAGATTGAGACTGTTTTTCAGCGATCCAAGTTCATCCCTTGAGTCAAGATCAAGATCCTCAGACAAAAGATTCCCTTCCGCCAGACTGATTGCTAGTTTCCTGCAGTCAAAAATCCTTTTATTGACACCTGTGAAAAGCAGCAGGATATTAATAATAGTCAGTAATACTCCAACGGCATTTACCGGAAGGATTCTTTTTATCATTGCCTTATTCATCATCAGCATTCCTGACGCATCAATGGATTCAGCCGCGGCAGCAGCCGGCAGACTGAAATATTTTACTGATATCATCTGTATTGCGATCATAGAAAAAAGAGTCAAAGCGATAACAAGGGTAAACCGCATTGTGATGCTCATTGATATGTATCTGTTGTCAAAAGGAATTCTACTGCCTGCTTTTTCAAAAAATCTGATAAAAAGGATGTAAAAAGGGATCCCTGTCATGAAAACAGCTGAAGCAAACAGAATAACAGTATCTCCGGCAGGAGCCTGTACTCCGGTGCTTTTCAGGGTTAACAAAGGGATCAATATTCCGTAAAGGACACTGAAAAGAAGGATCTTTCTTGGTGTTTTGACAATATTCTTTAATATACTTATTGTTAAGCCTTCATCGCCGGCTGAACTGTCATAATTGACAATTTGAAGTGCATTACTCCTCACGGTAAACAGGACAAAGAGATGATACGCAATTACCAAAACAACTGTTAGAGGGTTAAAAATCATGATTTTTGTTTTTTCAAAAGAGATTAACCCTATATAACTGAAAATAAACGGAGACAAAACTGTTGGAAGTGCTGTAATCAGCAGTACAACAAGCAGATTTATTTTTTTCATTTCAAGGCACCTTTATAAATCCGAACCTGTTAATTCTATCCACAGTAATAAATATTTGTAAACAAAAAAAACCCGGAGCAGTTTTTCTCCGGGTCTGATTTTTTATTTCAATTTTAAAGCTATCTTGAAAGTTTTACAGCTAATTCCGCAACATGTTTCCCCTGAAACCTTGCAATGGCAAGTTCATCTTCGCTCGGCATCCTGCTTCCGTCTCCACCGGTAATTGTCGAAGCTCCGTAGGGAGAGCCGCCCGACATGCTTTCAATATTACTCAGCTTTGCTTCAGAATATGGAACCCCGGCTATTATCATTCCGTGGTGAAGAAGGGTTGTGTGGAAACTCAGTATTGTTGATTCCTGACCTCCATGCTGTGTAGCGCTTGAAGTAAAAACACTACCAAGTTTGCCGATAAGAGCTCCTTTAGCCCAGAGACTCCCTGTAGAATCCAGAAAAGCCCTCATCTGAGCGCTCATCATTCCGAATCTTGTCGGAGCCCCGAATATTACCGCGTCTGATTTTTCAAGAACACTTAAATCCGCAACAGGAATGTTTGAAATCATTTTTGCGCTTTCAAGAGCACCCATTTTTTCCAGTACCCCGTTATCCAACGTTTCAGGTACCCTGTAAAGGGAAACTTCCGCTCCCTTGACGCTTTCAGCACCTTCTGCAACTGCTTGTGCCATTTTATATATATGCCCGTACATGCTGTAAAATACTATACTTAGTTTCATTATAAATCCCCCTATATCATACTAATTATATATGATTTAAAATAATACTTTTCTCTCCAAAAGCAAACTAAATTTTATTACCAGGTAAATATTTAATTAAAAGCTATAAATATGATGAATATTCAATGATTTACTCTATTTGACTTTGGAGATAAGTACGTTTACAATACATATACTATAATTCATTATAAAAAAAATATGGAAAAACACACTGCTGATGTAAAAAGTTCAAAAACCTTCTTTGCCCGTCTTTCTCCTGAGGAAACGTCTCTTATTAAAAGTTATTCAAAAGAAAAAAAATATCTGCCGGGCGATGTAATAGTACGGGAAAAGACCCTCACAGACACCTTCTGTATAATAAAAAAGGGAAGCGTCGAAGTCACAAAAAAATACATGGACAGCGAAGACATGGTGCTTGCAGTAATGGGAGACGGGGATTTTTTCGGGGAAATGGCTTTGCTCGACCAGGGAACAAGGTCTGCAACTGTTAAAGCCCTTACATCAACCACAATTTATGAAATTTCAAGAAAGAGCTTTGAGCTTCTGCTTAAAAAACAGCCTGACCTTGCCTACACAATACTCAGGGAGCTCTCAACAAGGCTGAGGGAGGCGGGTACCCTGCTTGTCGCACATCTTGAAAGAAAAAACAGGCAGCTCACCCAGGCCTATATAGATACTGTCCAGGTTCTGGTAAACGCGCTTGAAGCAAGGGATACCTATACATCGGGACATACTGCGCGGGTTACTGTAATTGCAAAAGAAATTGCCAGAAAGATGGGAATGGCGCCCGAAGACCTTTATACCCTCGAAATGGGAGCGCTTCTCCACGATGTCGGAAAAATCGGAATACCGGATTCTGTGCTTGGCAAACCCGGACCGCTTGAAAAATCCGAATTCCAGATAATAGCCGGCCACCCGGGGATGGGCGGACAGATTTTAAAAAATATTGAATATCTTGAAAATTCACTCCCTTCCGTGATGTCCCATCACGAAAGATTTGACGGGAAAGGATACCCTGAAGGGCTTGCCGGCAAGTCAATTCCCCTTGCGGGAAGAATAATTGCCGTAGCTGACAGTTTCGATGCCATGATAAGCAGCAGACCTTACAGGGAAAAAATTGATACCATGGAAGCGGTTAAAGAACTCAGAAAATGCTCAGGTACACAGTTTGACAGTGATATTGTTGAAACATTTATAAAAATCATTGAAAGCGGCGGGCTTGAATTTTTAAAAGAGGCCCTGCCCGAACAGGGCGTTGATAATAAAAACCGGTAAAAACATTCATTAAAAAGGATTATCAGTGAAAAAAAATGACACCCCGGAATGCGGCGGAAAAGCAAATTTCCTGTCCGCGCTGGAAGTACTTGCGGTATCATTCAAGCTCGGTCTTACATCCTTCGGCGGTCCGATAGCCCATATCGGATATTTTCAGAACGAATATGTATATAAAAAGAAATGGCTTGACCAGAAAACATTCACCGACATGGTTGCCCTGTGCCAGTTTCTGCCAGGCCCGGCAAGCAGCCAGCTCGGAATAGCAGTCGGCACAATAAAAGCCGGAATACCCGGCGGCATTGCGGCATGGACCGGGTTTACAGTTCCCTCTTTTATCATGATGGTTGTTTTCGCATTATTCCTTAAAGGGTCGGATTTCAGCGCTTCGCACTGGGTTCACGGGCTTAAAATCGTCGCGGTCGCCATAGTAGCTCAGGCAGTCCTTTCAATGTGGCTGAACCTTATCAAGAACAGAACCCAGGCAGCGGCAGCACTTGTTTCAGCCGCTTTTTTAATGTTTTTTAAATCCGCATTTACACAGATTATTGTAATAGCAGCGGCAGGAGCAGTCGGCCGCTTTATCAACAGGGACATGCCGCCGGGACCTTCGTACGATGAGATTATATGTGTTAAAAAAAGGACAGCAGCATTCCTGCTGCTGATTTTTTTCATTCTGCTAATTGCATTGCCTGTGCTGAAAAACAGCTCCGGCAGTGTGTGGATTGCCATCACAGACAGTTTTTACCGCGCCGGGTCGCTGGTTTTCGGTGGCGGGCATGTTGTCCTGCCGCTGCTTGAGGAAGAGCTGGTCCCGTCCGGGCTTGTAAGCGGCGGGGATTTTATAGCAGGTTACGGGGCAGCACAGGCAATACCCGGGCCTCTTTTCACGTTTTCCGGCTACCTGGGAGCAATGATCAAGGGAGTCCCTGGTGCCGCCGCCGCACTTGCGGCAATATTCCTGCCGGCCTACCTTCTTATTACAGGGGTTCTTCCCTTCTGGAACCATCTGCGCAACATGCCCGGAATACGGGGGGCGCTTTCTTTTGTAAACGCTTCGGTTGTCGGGATACTTCTCTCGGCCCTGTATGATCCGCTTTTTAAATCCGCGGTAAACAGCAGGCAGGATTTCGCCCTTACGCTGCTTCTTTTAACAATGCTTACTGTCTATAAAATTCCGCCGTGGTTTGCGGTTATAGCCGGTGCCGCCGGCAGTATGCTGATCGGGATATACTATCCATAGAACATGGGTTCAGTTTTATTATTCTTAACGCAGGCATGGTTAAAGGGGGCCGGGGGCCCGTTCAACCCCCAATTTCTGTCCTGTCCCGGCCATTATCCTTTGCGTTATACAAGGCCCTGTCGGCCCGTTCAAGGGCGGCATCCGGGAAAGAAACATCAGCATCCGTAAACTGCGAAACCCCGCAGCTGATTGTAATATTAAGAGTCTCTCCATTTATGATAAATACTTTTTCCTTAACAGCGGTCCTCAGCTTTTCAGCGGTGATAAATGCATCGTCAATGCCGCAGCCTTTAAGGATGATAAAGAATTCCTCTCCGCCCCACCGGCAGATGGCATCGCTTTTTCTGAGCTGATTTTTGAGAATATCCGCAGTTTTTTTAAGGATTACATCACCGCTAAGGTGCCCAAAAGTATCATTAACCTTTTTAAAATAATCCAGATCTATGACAATAAAGGAGATAAGGGTCCTGTTTCTTTTATTTTCATTGACTGCCTGATTTACTATTATATCAAACGACTGCCTGTTTAAAAGACCTGTAAGTTTATCGGTCGACGCAAGCTTTTCAATTCTGGCCTGGTAGGATGAGATAGCCCGCCACAGCAGGAAAAAGACTACAGCTGTAACAAACAGGCAGAGTAAAAGATTTATAATTAATGTATTTAATATAATCCCCGCAGCTTCTTCATCACTTTCCTCTACAAGAAGATACCAGTCAAATTCACTGATATATCTTGTATTTAAATAATATGTCCTGCCGGCTTTTTTATATGTATAGGTTCCGTTTTCACCGCCGATTATATTATCCGCCAGATTCGACAAACCTGCCATGTCCCTTATATTTTCACTACTGCCTTCTGTATTTGCAGCCCGGAGAGTAACGTTTCCGATGCTGTCAATAAAAAAGATATTTCTTTTATATTTCTGCTGATATATCTTAATCAGTGTCGCGACGGAATTTACAGTCAGGCCCACACCGGTAGCGCCTATATAGTTGCCGTCATAATCAAACACCTTGTAGTTGATAAAGATTGTCATGGCATCATTGTTGGAAAGGTCAGGATCAATATTGATTTCATATTCATCTTTCATATCCCTGACACGGTAATACCAGACATCCCTCTCTTCATCAGGGCTAACCTTCTTTAATATTCCGCCGGCATAATAATAGTTTGCTGTTTTGTCTGATACAAAAAAACTTGTAAAAGTTGAATATTTTTCCTTTATTTCTTTGAGATACTTTGTAATTTCTGCGGGATCTGCCTCTCCGTTCAAGACCCAGTCCCGTAAAAATGTATCGTTTGCCATCAGGGAACATATGAATATCGGCCGCAGCAGGTCTCTTTGTATTTCCGAGTAAATGTTGTCGCTTGTAAGAGGCAGGGTATTAAGGGTAATTTCTTTTTTCAGAGAGGACCTTGATGTAAAATAACTCGCAAAACTTGTTGCAAGAAATCCTGCCGCCAAAAGGAGGGTAATAATCAGCATAAGCCTGTATTTTTTATTAAACACCAAAGGATTCTCCTCTTTTAATCATATCTTTTTTTTGCCCCATAGTCTTTACCTGAGGACACTGTAAATCCCCTGTTTTTTCCTCTCAGGGCCGGGTAAATTAAAACTTACTATAATTGAAACAATTGTAACAAGAAGTGAGAAGAGAATAATTGAATTGAAAGGAAGGCCCGCATCAAGTATGAAGCCGAAAAGGGCAGGGCTTGCCGCTGTACTTAAGACACT
>JACKPD010000010.1 GCA_024233785.1 Spirochaetales bacterium
CAGAAGCCCCTACAAGAGTGCCGTTGCCCCCCAGACATGCCCCCATAGCCAGTGACCACCAGAGCGGAGTAATTGCCTCATTTCCGAGAGAAAGGCCGATATCCTTTACAAGAGGTATCATGGTCGCAACATATGGTATATTATCTACAAGAGCAGAAAACAGTCCGGAAACCCAGATAAGCAGCACAGATGTGGTTGTTATGTTGCCTTTTGTAAGACCGAGAACATATTCAGCGGCCAGCTTTATAGCGCCTGTTTCAACCAGCCCGCCTACAAGAATAAATAGACCGACAAAGAAAAAAATCGTCCCCCACTCAATATCCCTGAACAGTTCGTCAACATCGTTAATACCTGCGATAAGCATTAATACAGCGGCTCCGAACATGGCAATTGCAGAAGCTTCAAGTTTCAGAAACCCGTGAAGAAGAAACCCTGCTATTACAAAGGAAAGAACAGAAAGTGATTTAATCAAAAGCGGTTTGTTTTCAAGCGCCTTTTTTTCATCAAACTCCATTATTCTTGCTTTTCTTTCTGTGGAAACCCTCATTTTTTTTCTATAATGAAAATAGAGAATTGAAATGTATAAAAACAGGGAAATGAGAACAGGAGGGCCCAGAGTCACAAGAAACTGCATAAAATCAAGTCCTGCGCTGCTTCCGATCATAATATTGGGAGGGTCCCCGATAAGAGTTGCGGTTCCCCCTATGTTTGAAGCTACTGCCATGCTGATAACAAAAGGGATCGGGGAAACATTAAGCTCGACTGCTATAAGGATTGTAACAGGAACTATAATAAGCACAGTTGTAACATTATCCAGAAATGCCGAGAAAACTGCTGTTATCATAATAAGAAAAATGAGAATGACAACAGGTTCTCCTTTCGCCAGTTTTGCGGCCTTTATTGCAACATACTGAAAAAGGCCGGTTTTCCTGGTTATCCCTACTATTATCATCATGCTTATGAGGAGGAAAATTACATTCCAGTCAATTACCCGGAATGCTTCTTCTTCTCCGATAACCTTTAAAACAAGGAAAAGCGATGCACCGAAAAGAGCAATTACTGTCTTATTAATAAGCTCGAAAGATATTATCAGATAAAGCACTATAAATATTCCCAGTGCCACAAACATCATCGTCATGTTCTAACTCCTCAGTATTCTGTTAAGTATATCCATAAGGGCAAGAACACCTACCACTTTTCCGTTTTCGACTACAGGGACATGCCTTCTGTTATTGTTTGTTATTTCAAGTGCCGCTTCAATAATTGATGAATCACGGCCCAGAACAATTGATGGTTTTTTCATAATTTCATGGACCTTTATTTCATCTTCTTTTCGAAAAAGCCTCTCAAGCGGTTCAAAAGATCTCAGAAATTTAAGGTTACCCATTTTTGTGGCGTAATCAGGGATACCCTCTTTTATTACCGTATTAAGATTTAATTCCCCGACAAAAGTTCCTTCGTTGTCGATAACGGGAAGGTAGGTAACACTGTTTTTATAGAAAGTATCAACAAGCTCTTTAAGTGTAGCGTCGGGATGCGTTGAAAAGAATTTTTCCGACATTATGCTCTCGACAGTTACATCTTCCTTAACCTTGATATTTTTATTTTCAATCAGGCTGATAAATGCTTCCCCGCCTGAAGACAGGAGCAGTTCTTCATAGAAATCCTTATCCTTTGATATTTTTATCAGTGAAGACAGAGTATTCAGATAAATATTTGAGACAGTTTTAGATGTCAGGATAAGAACCACGGCCCTGACCTCCCTTTTCCCGTCCATGAATGATTTTTGAGGAAGCAATATCCCGATCAGTATATCATCAAAATTATCAAGCCGCGCATGCGGGATTGCAATACCTGTATCAAAGGTTGTTCCGCCGAGCTCTTCTCTCTCTCTTATGGTTCTTTCAATATAATCCTGTTCAATATTGAATTTATAATATTTTTTAAAATTAACAAGAATTTCAGCTATTGCTTCTTCCTTGTTCCGGGCCGGACTATTGATAATTATATAGTCAGGCCTGAGCAGACTGGATAGCTTCATTTAAAACTCCCTGATTAAGTAATATATTAATATATACTTTTCTCTAAAAACAAAAAAGGCAGGTACGAAAAATATTTCGTACCTGCCTCGATTTCAGATCACTCTGGATATCCGTAAAGTCTTTTACACCAGCGGTAAATTCCGTTCGCTGGAAAGAAAATCATTTATTAATATTCAGCAGTTTGTTCCTTTTTATCAAAGAATTCCCATGAGAAAAACCATTATAAAAAGGGCAACTGATTCAACAAGACCAAGAATGATGAGGTAATTGCTGAATCCTTTTCCGGTGCTTGTAAGCGCATCTGCTCCTGCCGCTCCTGCCGCTCCCTGAAACCATGCTGACATTCCAATTCCAAAACCGCCGAATAACCCTGCGCCGAGAATAAGGCCGGGATCCGCTGAAGAAGATGCTGCGAGAAGCTGGTTCATCAGAATCATGCCGTAGATTGTCTGTGTAAACGGAGCACCGACAAAAGCAAGAAGAATGAAAGGCGCCGGTTTGTTCTGCGCATAGCATCTTTTCCATGCGCCGATTGTTGACATACCTGCTATACCAATACCTATTGCTGATCCGGCCGCTGCCAGAGCAAATGCTGCTGCTATTCCCATCTGTCCCATATTCATATGAAAACTCCTTTTACTTAAGCTGTTACTGTTACACAAGTTACAGCTAAAACATAATATTTATTTTTAATATATAGATTTAACCTGTCCGGATCGAAAAAGCGATTCAGGCAGGATTAAAACTCATTTTTTTTGAATGGATTGTAGGCGTGACCGCTCCACTCCATTCCTACTTTTCCTCCGAACTCAAGCATATTGAGCCTTACGCCGTGCACAATTACAGATAAAAGCGACATGGCCATATTAAATGTATGTGCAAGAAATAAAACAACAGCCGCCAGGATCATCCCCACTATTCCCTCAAAACCCGAAGCCATCTGGTTAAAACTCTGGGCAACAGCCACAGTTGCAAGCCCTACCGCAAAAAGCCTGATGTATGAAACTAGGTCTGCAAACATGTTGACGCTGTTAAGAAACTTCATAGGAGACCATGCCAGTCCCAGGAAAATTCCTTTTATTATATTTTTTCCGTTTTGCTCGGAAAAAACCAGAACAACTCCGAATCCCGCGAGGAACAGGGGAAGTGCAACCGGATTAAGCTGAACGCCAAGAACGAAAAACCTGGCTACAAAATACATGGCATAAAGAATCAGCAGCCATCCGATCTCAGCTATAGCCGCAAGGGAAGGCATTTTTCTGATAAAACTAATCAGAATACCAAGTGTAAGATGGGCCATTCCAATAAGGAAACTCAGCTGTTTTATCATAGCTGTTGTATCGCCGTATCCGAAACTGGCAATTTCCGGAATTATCAGTGCTTTTAGTACCGGCAGCTCCGCTAAAGTTTTAGCGCCGAACCATGTCCCGGTTATAACACCCCATATAATTGTCGCCCCGCTTAACACAGCCAGAAGAAAAAACACCTGTGACGGAGCTTTTTTCATCTTTATTCTCATAAGCAGTGTCATTCCCAGAAAAATTATTCCATACCCTGCATCGCCGACAATCATTGCGACAAATACTGTAAAAAAGGTAAGAAAAAACATGCTTATATCAAGCTCCCTGTATCCGGGTGTTGTGTCCAGGAATTTAAAAAGCGGCTGAATCAGGCTTACCCATTTTGGGTTTCTGACAAGTGTAGGCGGATCTTCGCTTTCTTCCGGATCACGGATCAACAGCGCCCAGTGCATATCCGCTGCCGCATTTGTAAGCTTTTCAACCCTGTCGGCTGGAACATAACCGGATATATACGCAAATCTTTCTTCCACATTCATATCCGCGTTAATTGATTCGAATTCAAGTATTGTATCGAGTTCTTTAAGTCCTTTTACAAGGAGTATTTTTTTCTCTGCAAGCTTTTCAAGCTCTTTTTCAAGTTTTACTTTTTCAGCGTCTTTTTTTTCAATTTCCGTTTTAAGCGTTTCAATTCCGCCCTGCGGAAGAATAAATTCCTCAGCCGCCACTTCAGGCAGGCTTTCATCAGGCAATGAAACAGCAGCAATAAATGTTTTATTTTTTACCCTGTTTATTGTTATGTATTTAAGATCAGAAGGCAGATTTTCAAACTGTTCTTTTGTAAGCTCAAATAATTTAACAGCAATCCCTTTGCCTTCAAGCTCGTTAACATCCGAAGGGTTAAAATCTCCCCATGGGGCAAGACTCAGGATATCCTTGCGGGCCCTTTCCTTCTCATCTTCAATTGCCCGCACCCTTTCCTGTATCCCGCTTATTCTTTCCGCAAGTTTTTCAGCTTCATCAAGGTTTGTGTATTCTGCATTCTCAACGGGTTTTTTCAGCTGCGGCAGGGCCAGTATGCTTCTGTCAAAGAGCGACCGTTTTTCAGCAAGTGAATTGACTGTCTCATTTGATTTATATTCTCTCTCTATATGGGCTACACCAAGTTCTCTTAATCTGGTGAGCGCTTTTTCCCGCATTGAGTCAAGAACAACTAGGTAAACTTTCTTCATTTTTACTATCATAGCTATGACACCTTTACCAGTTTGTTTTTAGCTATCTTTCCGCAGACAACTGCCGCAGTCTGCTGATCGCCGAGATATATCTGGATCATCCTGATGTTCTCTTTTGCCTCGGGTATTTTTACTTTTTCAAAAAGATTTACTCTCTGGGTTGTAACCCTCAGCTCTGCGCCGAGAAGCTCAATCTGTTTCTCGAGAATTTTCATCTCTTCATCATAAGCAAGCAGTTTTGATACTTTTTCAACTGCCGCGTCGATCCAGAGCGGTTTTTCAAATAAATTATACTCAGGCATTTCAAACTGAATCCCCTTGAATATCTGAATATCCACTCCGGCGATATTGCTGTCCTCAATTTCAAGAGATTTTATCTTTACAAGCTCCTCAAAACCGACTTTCTCACCAAAAACATCAACCCAGGAAAAGATTTCATCCCTGAATCTGTCCCGTTCCTCTTTTTTATTTTTCAGGGCAGTTTCAACCTGCCTGATTACAAGCTGAAGCTGCTGTTTCTTAAGCATAAGTGTGGGAAGATATCTGGTAAATCTTTTCAACCCGTCCTTCTGATTTTTCAGTTCATTTTTTGTCAGCTTGATTTTTGCCATCTTTATTTTTCTTCCTTCCCGGGCCAGAACTTTTTAAGAAGCTCTGTTCTCATTCCGGTCTCTTCAGGCATAAAACATTCAGCAAAAATTTCCCACCCCTTATCAAGCGCTTTCTCAAGCGGAATATTTACAGACAGGGCCATGAGCTCTTTTTCAAAAATCTCTCCGTATTTAAGCAGCTTGGTGTCCCAGTCAGACATCCTGAACCCCATGGATTTCTTTTCCATTGATTCCTTGTAGGCGGCATAAAGCTTGATCATACCGTCCATCAGGGCCCGGTGATCTTCCCTTGTATCCTTGTTAACCTGCTGCTTCAGTCTTGAAAGTGATCCGAAAGGCTCGATTCTTCCGTTTTTCAGATAGAACTGTCCTTCAGTTATATACCCTGTATTGTCAGGAACGGGGTGTGTTACATCATCTCCAGGCATTGTCGTAACTGCGAGAATAGTAATTGAACCTGCCCCTTCAAAGTCAACTGCCTTCTCATACCGGGAAGCAAGCTGGCTGTAAAGGTCTCCGGGGTAACCCCTGTTTGACGGAACCTGTTCCATTGTAATGGCGATTTCTTTCATGGCATCCGCAAAGTTTGTCATATCGGTAAGAAGAACAAGAACCTTTTTACCCTGCAGTGCAAACTGTTCTGCGACAGCAAGGGAAACGTCCGGTACCAGAAGACATTCAACTATAGGGTCGGAAGCTGTATGCACAAAGAATATAGTCCTGCTGAGCGCTCCCCCCTCTTCAAGTGTATCTTTAAAGAACAGGTAGTCATCGTATTTAAGCCCCATACCTCCGAGGATAATCATGTCTACCTCGGCCTGCATTGCGATTCTCGCGAGCAGTTCGTTATACGGTTCACCTGATGATGAAAAAATCGGAAGTTTCTGCGACTCTACAAGCGAATTGAAAACATCTATCATTGGAATACCGGTTCTAACCATATTACGGGGAATTATTCTCTTTGCCGGGTTAACAGACGGACCTGCAATTTCAATCATGTTTTCCGTCAGGGCCGGCCCGTTATCTCTCGGCTGCCCTCCGCCGTTGAAGATTCTTCCCAGAAGGTTATCTGAAAAGGAAATTCTCATGGGATGTCCCAAAAACCGGACTTCATCACCGGTAGAGATTCCTCTTCCCCCTGCGAAAACCTGCAGGGCAACCTTGTCATCTTTCAGTTTAATGACCTGTGCAAGCGACCTTCCGTGAGCTGAAGATACTTCAGCAAGATCTTCGTATTTTATCCCGTCCGCAGAAACTGTTATTACGTTTCCTGCGATTGATTCTATTTTACTGTAAACCTTACGCATTCTTTCCGCCCCTTACCTTGTAGTTTCCAGCATCTGTGCTGCAGTTTCATCAATATCTTTCTGTTTTGATGAAAGCAGGTCAAGAAGCTCTTTTTCTTTTGCTGTAAATTCATCTGTATCCCAGCCTGAACCGTTGTAATCAAGGAAAAGCTGTCTAAGCTGGTTAAAATACTGCCTTGCATCATCCTTGACCTGAAAGTCAAAGATTGCAGCAAGGATCTTGAATATTACATCAAAAATATGCCTCTGCCTTTCAACAGAAACAGAATTGTCAACAGGATCAAATGAGTTCTGCTGAAGATATACTGAATCGAGGAAATCACTTTTAAGGTATACAATGTAATCGTCAAGACTTGTTCCCTCTTCCCCGACTACCTTCATCATCTGCGCAACATCATTGCCTTTATAAAGCACTCTGCGCGCATATTCGGTTTTATCGAATTCAACAGATCCTTTATATTTACTCCAGCTTTCAAGCGGGTGTATTGCCGGATATTTTCTGGCATCCGACCTTTCCCTTGAAAGTCCGTGAAAAGCTCCGACAACCTTAAGTGTTGCCTGTGTAACAGGTTCTTCGAAGTTTCCGCCTGCAGGGCTTACTGTACCGCCTATTGTTACTGACCCTGTGCTGCCGTCTTTAAGACGCACAAGGCAGGCTCTTTCATAAAAGGAAGCTATTACAGATTCAAGATACGCAGGAAATGCTTCTTCACCCGGTATTTCTTCAAGTCTTCCTGACATTTCCCTCATTGCCTGTGCCCATCTTGATGTTGAATCCGCAAGAAGAAGAACATCAAGGCCCATCTGCCTGTAATACTCTGCCAGAGTCGCAGCGGTATAAACGGATGCTTCCCTTGCCGCAACAGGCATTGAGCTTGTGTTACATATAATTATTGTTCTTTCCATAAGAGACTTGCCGGTACGCGGGTCAGTAAGTTCGGGAAACTCTTTTAATGTTTCTACAACTTCTCCTGCCCTCTCGCCGCAGGCTGCGATAATTACAATATCCACTTCCGCGTTACGGCTTGTGATCTGCTGAAGAACTGTCTTGCCGGCGCCGAAGGGACCGGGAATACAGTATGTTCCCCCTTTAGCCACCGGGATAAATGTGTCAATCAGCCTTACCTTTGTTACCATGGGGTCAACAGGCTTAAGCCTTTCTGTATATGCGTCTATGGCTCTTTTTACAGGCCACTGAAATCTCATAGTAAGCGGATAGACAGTTCCCTTTGAATCTTCAATTTCCGCAATCTTTCCTGAAACAGGGTAAGATCCTGCGGGAACTACAGATTTTACCTTATAGGTATCCAGCAGGTTAAAAGGAACCATTATCCTGTGAGTAAATATTCCTTCAGGAACTGTTCCGATTGAATCGCCTCTGGTAACTGTATCTCCGGGTTTTACAACAGGTGTAAAATCCCATTCTTTTGCCGGTAGAGGATCAAGGTAGACTCCTCTGTCGAGAAAAAAACCGCACTGCTCTGCAAGCTGCGGAAGAGGATTCTGAAGACCGTCATATATCTGGCCCAGAAGACCCGGCCCCAGAGTTACTGCAAGAAGGTTCCTTGTAAGCTCTACAACATCGCCGATTCCGATGCCTCTGGTCATTTCAAAAACCTGCAGGTCCGCCCTGTTACCATTGATCCTGATAACCTCTGATTTAAGGTTTTTTTCTCCCTGGGGCGTGTTAAGCTTAACATAACCCACCTCATTCATCAGAACTTCACCGTCAAACTCGATTGTTACCATGTTGCCGTTTACACCGACAACCTTACCTGTACTAATTATATCCTTCATAAATACCTCTACAACAAATTGTCCTTCGCATTCCAGTTTTCATTAAAATTACAAAACAAAAAAACGCTGAATTTAGCGTTTTTAAGGATATTTCAATTATTGGCTGTTATTTTGTGAACCTGCATTTTCAGTTATATTTCTATAAAGTTCCTCAAAACCGGATTTTCCTTTTTCCCTGTTTATCTGTGCTTTCCTGTATAGAATCTGCAGCTGCAGAAAATAAATAATAAGCCTTCCAAGGTCAAAATAGTGACCGGCTTCAAGCATATCAAGATATTCCCATCTTGCCTTGTCAAGAACAGCTTCTCCGTCAAGGGGGGATGCACAGCTGAAAGCTTCGCGCGCTGTTTCAAGCACACCGGTTTCAACAGTTCCGGCAGAAATATATTTATCACCGTCCTGTCCTTTTTTACCTGCCCTCATTTTGACAAGTTCATTTCTCAGGCTTCTTTCCCAGCTGTTCCATTTATCCAGAACCTGATTCGCAGAAACCTCTTCTGACGGAACAATTCTGGCATTTTTTAATATCTGAAAATCTTTTCCTGTAATTGTTGATTCGCAGCATTCGAAAAATTCCTCTTCAGACATGAATTTTTCTGAATCCCAGGAAAGCATAGGCAGGGATGAAACTGTGTAATAATACTGATTTGCCAAGGCTTATGCCCCCGCCTTTCCCTTGACCCCTTCATTCAGCAATGATGAAATTCTGGGGTTCAAATACTCTGAAAGTACTTCTGATATTCCTTCAGCTGAAAAATTGTGGTACGCGGAACCGTCTTTCACTGAAACAAGAAAACCTGCATCAAGGTTTTTGGAAGCTTTTACTTCAAATCCTTTTTTTATCTGGTCCGCAAGTTTTGTTCTGAGAACATTTTCAACATTCCTGTAATCTTTTTCCGAGAGAAGCACCTGAAGGTTTTCAGTTCCGCTTTTCCATGATCCGATAAGCTTGACAATTGTTTCAGCCAGGACTTTATCATCCATGGCAGATGCAACTTCTTTTTTAATAATAATATTAAAAAGATCTGTTATTTTTGTCTGAAGATTTAAAACAAGGTCTCTTCCTGCCTGTTTTAAAGCTTCCCGGCCTGACTGTTCGGATTTTACTGCCTCTTCTTTTGCTCCGGCAATAATCCTGGATGCTTCTTTTTTAGCTTTTGCAACAATTTCATCAGCTTTGGCTTCGGCATTTTTTACAATGTCCGCAGCTTTGAGTTCGGCATCTTTTACACCGTCAATTTTGATTTTTTCAATTAGTTCCTTAAGTTGGACTTCCATAACATTCCTCGCACAGAGTGGTTATTTACTGCTTTATTCTTATTGAGAGGGCATAAAATGTCAAGTAAAGATATAATTATTTGGTATTCAAATTTAATTATTATCAAAAAAAACAAAATATATTACAAAAACATCTTTTGTTCATATTATTTCAACAATATACATTATTTTAGATAAACCCTTTTTACAGGGCAAAGGCCATTCCTCCAAGGTAAAAAACAATGGAAAATAACGGCAGGACAGATATCTTCCAAACCTTTGCAAGCCTGTTCTGCGACAGGGAAAGCAGCAGCAGAGACAGGAGAATAAGCTGCATCAATGAAAAAACAACGAGGCTGCTGTCATTGCTGAAGACAGATATACTGCTTCTTGAGGATATTTCAGCAACAGCAAGGACAAACATGTTGAATATATTGCTCCCGAGAATATTGCCGATACCCATTTCGCTGCTCCCAATTATAATCGATGAAACTGTAACTGCAAGCTCAGGCAGTGAAGTGGACCAGGCAAGGAAGAGGGCCCCTGAAGCTGTGGCTCCGAAACTGGTTACCCTGCTTATTTTATCAACTACAACTGAAAGGTAATAACTTGAGGCCACAAGTACTGCCAGATAAAATATAAGTACTGCATAGAAACCCCGGGAAAGATTTTCCTTTTCTTTCTTTTCCGTATTTGCCTTACTTGCCTTATGAAGCTCAAAAATGCTTAGAAAAAAGACCGCAGCAATCAGATAGCTGTAAACTGAAAACCCGAAAACAGAAGGTCTACCGGAGAAAAGTACAGCGGCAGTGAAAATTGAGGTGGAAGAAAAACAGAAAGAAACAGAGACAAGGCTTTCATCGTCAAGATGGTTGCCTTTCTTCCTCAGGGATGCGGTAAATAAAAGCGATGCGAAAAGTATAAACAGATTAGCGTTGTTGCTTCCTATTATATTGCCTGACCCGAGGAGAGGATTATCAAGCAGAACAGTTGAAGAGATTGTTGAAACCAGTTCGGGAATTGATGTCGCAAAACCGAGAAGTATAAATCCTATCAGCCCTTTCCCGATATTAAGGGCTTCCGCGAGCGTGTCTGCCCTGTCCGAAAGGAGGTATCCGAAAACAATTACAAGTAACGACACAATTGAAAATTCCACCCAGATCATTATAACCCTGCCTTTTAAATCATTTTAGCGTGAACTGCCTGACCCCGTAAAAACACTGCAGAAATAATAGTTATTTCTTATAATCACCGCTATGAAGGCGGAGTCCGACAAAAGAGCCCTTTCCGCGATGCCTGTAATCAAAAACTCCTGCTCCTTCGTGTATATATGAAAATTTTTTCAAATACAATAGAACAGGAAAAAGTAAGTATAAAATACAGTAAAGTAATTACAATCCATATTTCGAATGTAAGATATGTTGAGGCCATTATTTCAAGCCCCTGAAAAGTAAGCTCCTGGACAGATATTACAGATACTATTGCGGAATCCTTTATTGTAGAAATAAACTGGCCCGCAAGGGGGGGGAGAATGTATCTGATTGCCTGAGGCAGTACAATATATTTGAGAATCGCAGTTCTTTTCATGCCAAGCGCTTTTCCGGCTTCCCACTGGCCTTTACCTACAGAGCTGATGCCTGCCCTTACAATTTCTGTAATATAAGCCCCCTCATAAACACCCATTGCTATTACGGCTGAAATAAACACAGGAAACCGGGCCGGATTTGTAAAAAGGAATGACAGAATATTTTTAACACTGTCCGGAGAATTGTAGACTATGCGGTCGAGACCTGTTAACTCAATAATAAAGCTTCCCAGAAAATAGTAGAAGATAAAAACCAGCACAATTGGCGGGATATTTCTGATCAGCTGGATATAAAAAAGCCCTGCAAGCCTTGAGGCAAGGCCCCCTCCGCTTCTGATAATTCCCATAAATATGCCTATTATCAGCGCAGTTATGGTCGACCAGATACCAAGTTTTATAGTTATCAGGAAACCCCTTATTATCAGGCCTGGAACAGCTTTACCTGTGGCATCATCTATCCTGATTATGTACTGGCATATAAAATCCCATCGCCACCTGTAGTTTAGGCCGATTTTTATCCTGTAAAAAATAAATACTGCCAGCAGTAAAATTACTGCTGACAGTACAAAATCAAGTATTGTAAGGCGGGGTTTACTTTCCAATAGTATATTCCTGCATGATTATTCTATCTGCGAAGCCCATTCCCTGGTATTGAACCAGTAATATTTTCTCTCTTTGAGCCAGCCTTCAGATTCAACTACTGTTATCCAGCTGTTAAAAAAGTTAAGCGTATCAACATCCCCTTTTCTAAGCGCAAAACCAATCGGCTCCCTTGTAAAATTCTCTTCAAAGGGCATATACAGGCTGTCGGGATTTTTTAGTGCCTGATATGCCGGGAGCGGGGAAGAAGCTACTACAGCATGAGCGTTCCTGTTTAAAAGCTCCTGAACAGCCTGTGATTCATCATCAAACAGCTTAAGTTCAGCCAGGGGAAGCAGTTTCTTTACCGCATCAGCTGCGGTAGTGCCGATTCTTGCAGCTATTACAAAATCCTTCCTGTTGAAATCTGCCAGTGTCTTGAGCCCCCCGGCAATACTTTTATTTGCGACAATTGACATACCTGTATAATCATAGGGAATGGAAAAGTTGACCTTGAGGTTCCTTTCCGCCCTTATTCCCATGCCGCCGATAATTACATCAAACTTTCCTGTTAGAAGCGCCGGGATTATCCCCGACCATTTGGTAGGAACAAATTCAACCTTGACCTTCATATCTTCAGCAAGGCGCTTCGCCACATCAATTTCAAATCCGATTAGCTCACCGGTTTTATCCTGCATGGCCCATGGCATAAAAGTCGACATACCTACCTTAAGGACCCCTCTTTTCTGAATTTCATCAATAAGACTGCTGTTCATACCTGATGCCGGCTTTTCGTTGTTACCGCATGAAAATAAAAGTACGGCTAAAACAGCAATAGCCATTAAAATACTTATTTTTTTCATTCTTCCTCCAGACTTTTTTCTTTTGAATTGTTCATAATACGCAGATACTGTGTAAATGCTTGTTAAAGTATACTATTAAATGAATATATATAAAAATTTTTCACTTATTTTTCTTGCAGATTACATATTTCTTTTCAATAATTGAGACTATCCAGCTTAAAAGCCCTGTAACGGCAAGATAGATCAGTGCCACAGAAAACCATATCTCAAATGACAGGAATGTATCAGCAACAATTTCCTGCCCCCTCATAGTCAGGTCGTATATGGCAATTGTGCTGACAAGAGAAGAATCCTTGACCAGTGAAACCGACTGGCTGACAAGCATGGGAAGCATCTGCCTTATAGCCTGGGGAAAGATAATTTTTGCATAAATTGTTCCCTTTCCCATTCCAAGACTCAAAGCCGCCTCCCACTGCCCCCCGGGAACAGACATGATCCCCGCCCTGATTATTTCCGAAGTATATGCCCCTTCAAACAGGCTCAGGGCAGCCACTGCCGAGGTAAAGGCAGAAATGCTGAATATCGGCGATATTACAAAATATATAAAAAAGAGCTGGATAAGGAGCGGGGTATTTCTGACTGATTCCAGATACACTCTTGAAACAACTCTTGCGAGAATTGAATCCGAAAGGCGGAAAAGAGCAGTGACAAGGCCGGCAGTAAATGCAAAAAAGAGACTTACTGCCGATATTTCCAGCGTTACAGCAAGTCCTTTAAGCAAAGCCCCGGGAATTAATTTCCCTTCTGTAAAGCTGAAAATATACCGCGGGACCCGGTACCACTGCCAGTTATATTCGAGCCTGTTTATCCCTGTTACAATAAGCAGAAGGGTAAAAACAGCAAAAGAAAGGAATTTCACAAGATCCTTTTTTCTGTGGTCCAGGGAAGAATATTTTTTAATATATTTTAGCGGTTTTATTTTCATATAAATATTGACTCACAATATTGTAATAATTTTAATCCCACTTGACAACATAAGTATTTTTCATATATCCTATCTGTGAATTATTTCACAGATAGGATAAGTAATCAGGACTAAATGGGGAAAAACATACCTGTTCCGGCAATTGAAAGGCTGTCAAAAATCTATACTGTAGTCTCAGGTCTGAAAAAATCCGATAAAAAAAGAATTTCATCTGCTGAACTTGAATCTCTGACAGGAATCCAGGCCCACAGCATAAGAAAGGACCTCAGCCTGCTTTCTCCTGTAAAAAGCGGCAAAGAGGGTTACAGCACAGACAGCCTTGAAGAACTTGTCAGCGCTACATTCGGGTTTAACAGGAAAAGAAGGATATGTGTAGCAGGCCTTGATATGCTTGGTATGGCAATCCTGAACAATCCGGATTCAGCATTGTCAGGATTTGAAATTGCGGCAGGATTTGACAACAGCATAAACAGGATGGAAATGATCACGACAAAGGTTCCTCTTTATCATTTTTATGAAATTGAGGAAACAGTGAGGCGGCTTGAAATAGAGTTTGCTATACTTGCGGTAGATGCTGAAGGGGCCCAGAAGACAGCGGACAGGCTTTTAGCAGGAGGAATCAGGGGAATACTTAACTTCTCTCCCGTAATTCTTGAACCTAAACTGAATCTGCTTGTAAGAAATATATATCTGCTTGAAGAACTCAGGCTGCTGTCTGCGCTGCTGGCACAGGACCCCGTCCCGCTCACACGGGGACAGACAGGGGCAGCGTCACCTGATAAGGGAAATTCAGAACAATACAAATAAATTTTTCTGTTTAAGGAGAGTAAGAACATGGAAAGAGTATTTAATTTCGCAGCCGGTCCGTCGATGCTGCCGCTGGAAGCGCTGAAAAAGGCACAATCCGAGATGCTCAATTACAAGGGCACAGGGATGTCGGTCATGGAAATGAGCCACAGGTCCGCCCCATTCGAGGCAATCATCAATGAAGCAGAAAGCCTTATCAGGGAACTTATGGGAATACCTGAGAATTACACGGTAATGTTCCTTCAGGGAGGAGCATCAACGCAGTTTGCAATGGTTCCGCTGAATCTGTACAGGAAAAAAAAGGCTGATTACATTATTACAGGCACATGGGCAGACAAGGCAGCATCCGAGGCTTCAAAATACGGTGAAGCCAGAAGAGTCGCCTCATCAAAGGATAAAAACTACTCATATATTCCCAAAAATGTAAAATTCAATCCTGATTCTGATTATGTCCATATAACACTGAATAACACTATCTACGGGACGAGGTACACCAAACTCCCTGATACGGGAAATATTCCTCTTGTCGTTGACAATTCTTCCAATATTCTTTCTGAAAAACTCGATGTTTCAAAGATCGGCCTTATCTATGCCGGAGCCCAGAAAAACCTTGCCCCGGCGGGAATTACACTTGTTATCGCCAGAAACGATTTAATCGGAGAATGCCTGGATATAACACCGACAATGCTGCAGTATAAAATCCACGCAGAAAGCAAGTCGCTTTACAACACACCTCCATGCTATACAATTTATATGCTCAAACTGGTGCTTGAATGGGTAAAAAAGGAGGGAGGAATTACCAGTATTGAGGCAAGAAATATTGAAAAATCATCCCTGCTATACAATTTCCTTGACAACTCAAGTCTTTTCAAGGGAACAGTAGTAAAGGAAGACAGATCGCTTATGAATGTTCCCTTTGTCCTGCCGAATGATGATCTTAATAAAAAATTCATAGAAGAAGCGAAAAAACTCGGATTTGTTGAGCTTAAAGGGCACAGATCTGTCGGAGGCATGAGGGCAAGTATCTATAATGCTATGCCGATTGAGGGTGTAAAAAAGCTTGTTGATTTCATGAAAAAATTTGAAAAGGAAAATGGTTAACAATTAATGCTTAAAATTCAGACATTAAATAAAATTTCTGCGGCAGGGCTTGATCTTCTGCCTCGCGGGGAATATGAGACAGCTTCGGAAATGACAAATCCCGATGCGGTAATACTCAGAAGTTTTAAAATGCACGACATGGAGATACCCGCGTCTGTCCTTGCGATCGCAAGGGCAGGGGCAGGCGTAAACAATATTCCTGTTGACCAGTGCACAGAAAGGGGCATTGTTGTATTCAACACGCCCGGCGCGAACGCAAACAGTGTAAAGGAAATTGTACTCGCATCGCTGATAATCGCATCAAGAAACATTACAGACGCAATAATCTGGGCTAAATCTTTTGCAGACAGCAGTGAAGAAGTGGCTAAACAGATCGAGAAAGGGAAATCACTGTTCAGCGGAAAAGAGATACGGGGTAAAAAACTGGGCGTTATTGGATTAGGCGCCATAGGTGTAATGGTAGCAAATGACGCGGTATCACTCGGGATGAGTGTAACAGGGTTTGACCCGTTTATTTCAATTGAATCAGCATGGGGCCTTTCAAGCAGTGTAAAAAAAGGAATCAGCCTTGACAGCGTAATTGCGGATTCAGACTTCCTTACGCTGCACATGCCGCTTAACGACAGTACAAAAGGGCTCCTGGGAAGGGAAAAATTCAAGATCATGAAAAAAGGGATTAAAATACTTAACTTTGCCCGGGGAGGTCTTGTAAACAATACAGATCTCAGGGAAGCGCTCCTTGAAGGCAGGGTTTCAGGCTATATTACCGATTTTCCTGATGAGGATTTACTGAAAACTGAAAAAGTAACATGCATTCCGCATCTCGGGGCATCTACAGAAGAAGCTGAGGATAATTGCGCGGTAATGGCAGTAAAACAGCTCAAGGATTTTCTGGAAACAGGGAACATAAAGAATTCTGTCAATTTTCCTGACTGCAGAATGGAATTCAGCGGTACAACAAGGCTTTTGATAACCAACAAAAATATCCCCAACATTATCGCCCAGGTCTCAACAACACTGGCAGAAGGCGGTATAAATATTTCAGAATATTTCAATAAACATAAAGACGGTTATGCGTACAATATTGTTGATACTGATTCGGAAGTCCAGGATGTACTGGTTGAAAAGCTTAAAACAATTGACGGTATTATTTCAGTCAGAAAAATCAATATAAACTGATTCTGATATCTTCTCATCCCTGATTTCAATGTCAGATACAAAGGCAGCCGGGTTCGGTTGCCTTTTATTTTTCAGTGTGCTAATTTTCAATATAATGACTTCATTATATTAAACTCCATATTTTAATATACGCTATATGGATGAGGCAATTTCATAAAACGGAGGATTTTTATTAATGAACAACAGATCAATTATAAAAGGGGTACTGCCGATTATGCTGCTTTCCATCACTTTATTCAGCATGTCTGCCGAAAGCGGATTTGCCGATTCTTACCAGAACCAGCCCGACGGGCTTTATGCTGAACTTGACACAACAAGAGGGAAAATTTTAATCTCCCTTGAATTTGAAAAAACTCCCATGACAGTCGCGAACTTCACAGGCCTTGCTGAAGGCAAAATTGACGGCGGACAGGGGAAAAACAAACCTTTCTATGACGGGCTTAAATTCCACAGGGTAATTGACAACTTTATGATCCAGGGAGGCTGTCCCCTCGGAACCGGCACCGGGAACCCCGGCTATTCATTTCCTGATGAATTTGACAAAACCTTAAGGCACTCAGGCCCCGGAATACTGTCAATGGCAAACAGCGGCCCCGGAACAAACGGGAGCCAGTTTTTCATAACCCACACCGCAACCCCGTGGCTTGATGACAAGCATACAGTATTCGGAAGAGTTGCAGACGGGCAGAAAGTAGTGGATGCGATAAAACAGGGCGATAAAATAAACTCGGTTAAAATATTAAGAAAAGGTAAAAAAGCCGAAGCGTTTAAAAATGATCAGCAGGCATTTTCTGAACTTGTAAAAAACAATAAGGAAAACCAGAAAAGAAAAGCGGCTCAGCAGCTTGAAAATGACAAAGCGCTAGTTGCTAAAAAATGGCCTTCCGCCAAAAAGACGGCAAGCGGTCTTATGTATATTGTAGAAAGGGAAGGGACCGGGAGTGCATCTCCGGTTATGGGCAGCCCTGTTGTTACCCATTACAGGGGAACGCTTCTTGACGGAAAGGTTTTTGACAGCTCATATGACAGGGGCCAGCCGCTCCAGTTTTCTGTGGGGCAGGTTATACAGGGCTGGAATGAAGCGCTCATGAGCATGAAGAAAGGGGAAAAAAGGACACTTATTATTCCGCCGGAACTTGCATACGGAAGCGCCGGAGCAGGCGGGGTAATACCTCCCAACGCCTGGCTTGTTTTTGAAGTGGAACTTATTGATTTCAAGTAAATCATTTATAGAATGAAAAAAGAGAAATCGAGATTTATATGCGATAACTGCGGGCATGTGGAATTCAAATGGGCGGGAAGATGTCCCGCATGTCTCGCATGGAACAGTTTTACGGAAAATAATGTTCCAGCGTCAGGCACAAAAAAAACACATGGCAGCAGTAAATTAAAAAACCCTGTATCGCTTTCTGAAATAAGCTTATCTGCCGGCAGCATGATGCGGGAAGACAGCGGAATGGATGAAATCAACAGGGTTTTAGGCGGAGGCATCACTGCCGGCAGCGTTGTCCTTATAGGAGGCGAGCCTGGAATTGGAAAGTCAACCATAATGATGCAGCTGGCAAGTGTCCTTTCCCTGAAAAAAAAGGTCCTTTACATTTCAGGCGAAGAATCCCGGGCCCAGATCAAACTCCGGGCAGACAGACTTGGGATCACCGCAAATCCTGATCTTGCTTTTTTCTTTGCAACAGATCTTGACTCGGTAACCGGGGCAATCAGCAAATACAATCCTTCATCAATAATTATCGACTCAGTGCAGACCCTGTTCTCCCCGGAGGCAGGTTCTGTTCCGGGGACAGCCAGCCAGCTGAAATACTGCTGCCAGGAACTGATTGATATTGTGAAATCAGGAGAAAATTCACTCTTTCTCATAGCACATGTGACCAAGGAAGGGATAATAGCAGGACCCAAAACAATTGAACATATGGTGGATACAGTCCTTTATTTCGAACATTCTGAAAATGACATGAGGATACTGCGGGCAGTCAAAAACAGGTTCGGTTCTGTCGATGAGCTCGGGCTTTTCAGGATGGGAGGGTCAGGGCTTCAGCAGATATCATCACCCGAAAACGCTTTTATGTCTTCCAGGGAAGGGGAAAATCCCCCGGGTATCTGCATAGCGGCGGTACATGAAGGATCAAGGGTTTTCCTTGTTGAAATCCAGTCGCTGACAGTCCCCGCAAAAGGGGGAATATCAAGGGTTTTCTCAGACCGTATAGACAGCTCGCGGATATCAAGAATCGCGGCAGTGCTTGAAAAACACACAGGACTCAGGTTCTCTGATCAGGATATCTATGTAAATGTAGCAGGAGGGATGAGAATTAAGGAAGTCGGAGTCGACCTTGCCGCAGCGCTGGCCCTGTATTCAGCCAGAACAGGAATACCTCTTCCGTCAAAAACAGCCGCGGCAGGAGAGTTAAGCCTTACAGGTGAAATTCGGCCTGTTCCGTTTACTGAGAAAAGGATTAAAGCTGCTGCCGCCTGCGGAATAAGTAATTATTACAGTACGGCTGCAAACGGTGCGCATTCCAAATCAACAGACAGGTCAGAAACTGTTCCGCGCAGCTTTAAAGAAGCAGACAATATAAATCAGATAATAAAATCCGTATTCAGTAAAAAGCATCCGCCCGCTACTGCTAAGACCATTTAGGAAAGAAGCGATGTCCTGACTGGGCAGCGCAGCAAGTGTCCCGATGGGGCACTGTAAGTTCAGGGCAAAAGAGATGTCAGGTACGGCAGAGCTATAAACGTCCCTATTGAGCTTCCGACACTTGAGAAGAAAAAAACAATCAGGATATGAGTAACACGGTTACGCATAAAACCCCTGATAGAAACAATATCATCATGCAGTGTTTCAAGGTCAATTACTCTCGGTTTTCTCAAGATAGCTTCAAGAAGCCCTGTAAACATTCCAACCCCTATGGTCGGGTTCATGGAAGTTATGGGAGCTGCAATAAAAGCAAGCAGGATTGTCAGGGGATGGGCCATTGCAATCAAGGCGCCAATAGCAGAGAGTGTGCCGTTTATAATGATCCAGCTGAAGAGCATTGAGAAACTCTTGTCAAGGCCGGACCGGGTAAACCCGGTCAGAAGGAGCGCAAGAACAGCCGCCGGTATAATCCACGGGAGTATTTTTGAAATAATCCCCGGCGGTGGTATTACAGTTATTTTATCTATTTCAGCATCTGTGCCGCTGTCAATCTTATCAATCCAGCTGATTATACCTGGGACATGGCCTGCTCCGACAACCGCAACAATTTTCCCGTCCGAAGCAGAGTAGATGCTTGAAGCAAGATACCTGTCCCTCTCATCAATAAGGACTTCTTTAATAGCCGGAAGATAGCCAGCGAGTTCATTCATCATTCCGTCAAGTTCGCTTTTCTTTTTCATATTTTCGACATCATCGCTTGAAATCTTCTCTTTTGTAAAAACAGCTCCCAAAAGTGATGCAAGCAGTTTGTTTTTGCCCCAGAACCCTGATTTTGACCATGCCCTTTTAAGGGTAATCTGGATATCCCTGTCTGCGAATGTAAAAGGGATCCCCTCAGAGACTGCCGTCTCAACAGCTTTTTTCATCTCCTCGCCGGGTTTTATATCAAGCGACTGGCCTATTTTTCTTTGAAAAGAGGCAAGCGCAAGATTGGCAAGAAGCAGAAAGCCCTGCCCGCTTTTGATAATCCTGAATATATCAAGTTTTTCCCAGCTGTTGCCTGCTTTAAGCGAATTATAACGGGATGCGTCAATTTCAACACATACATTATCAGGTTTTTCATCAACTATAATTTTTGAAACTTCATCTGCGCTTTCCCTTGACACATGCGCTGTTCCGATAAGAATTATCTCATTTTTCGCTGTGCTGATTCTTGTAACAGTATCGCTGTTTTCAGTAATGACCAATTTGTACTCCTTAAAATCTTAAAGAAACCACGAACCAGCAGTTTTGATCCGCCGGGTTCGTCAGATCCCTTTATCCCTTATCAGAAAGCTTCCAGGATGAAACCCTGTATTCAAGCGTTTCAGGAAATCCTGAATCTACAATTTCAGTATAATATTTTTCACTTAGTGAATTATTTCCAAATGTATCGTAATAAATTGCAAGATAAAACATACCCTTCATCCTGTCAAAGCTCTTTTTCTCTTCGCCGAGCTTTTGAACTGCAATTGTCTCGTAATATTTATCAATATAAAATCTTGCAATATGGTAGAGCAGGTTCTCCCTTGGAATGGTATTGATATTGTCTGCTATAAGCTTGTCTGCCTGATCTTTTTTACCTGAACTGATGAGGGCAGCTGCGGACAGCAGCATGTATTCCGGATTTTTTCCCAGGTTATATGCCTTAAGGAAATATTCGGAAGATTCTCTCCATTCTCCTTTTCTGTAAAGCTGCAGAGCGTACGGTATGTACCCCTTTACATAATCCGGTCTTATTGAAAGCGCTTTTTTATAATCATTAAGCGCAAGATCATCACGGCCGGCCATCTCATAAGCTTCCGCCCTCTGGGCATAGGCAATAAAAAGTGAATTATCCATTTCAAGCGCTTTTGAAAAATCTTCAGCAGAGGATTTATACTTTCCGCTGTAAAGCCTTATTCTACCCCTGTCAAGATAATTCCATATATAGTCAGGATCGATTCTGACGGCTTCATCAAGGTCCTTTTCAGCGCCTTCATAATCTTCATTCAGCGCCTTGATCCATGACCTGTCCATATAGGCAAACTGATTGTCCCGGTTGTTGTCTATAACATTGCTGTAGTGTTTCAGCGCTTCTTGGTTTCTCTTCTGTGCAAGAAGGACCCTTGCAAGTCCCAGTTCCGCATCTTCGATATATTCTCCCTTCGACAATGCCCTGCCGTAACAGGCTTCAGCCTCCCTGTATTTTTTTTCCGAAGCATGAATTCTGCCGAGAGAAACGTTTGCATCAATATTATCCGGATCAAGAAGAAGTATCTTTTCGAGAATCTTTTTTTCAGAGGGGACATCTCCCCTTAAGTTATAAACAAGAGAAAGATAATAAAGCGCTTTTATATTTGAATTATCTTTCTCAATCTCTCCATTTAAAAGAATTTCCGCGTCATCTATCCTGTTGTTATTCAGCAGCAGGATAGAATATAGAAGAGGATCATCGATTTTTTTCTGTTCATAAATTTCTATAGCCCTGTCCATGCTTCCGGTTTTTACTTCCTCAGTCATGGCATCAATTATATTTTCTTCTTTATCAGCTTTCATTTTCCCGCCTGTCGCGCATCCGGATAAAAAGAAAACTGCTGCCAATATAAAAATCAGGACTGATGATTTATCAAGAGGTTTTTCCATAAGACTCCCTGTATTATTTCGTTAATATACATCGCAAAGGTGATTTTACTCAAGGTTGCATTTTTAACCCTGTATTGATAGAATATGCGCATGACATCAAGGCTGAACAAAAAATATTATATTATACCATTTCTGTATATATCCCTTATTATATTTCTTTTTTATCTTCAGTTTGCTACCAGCAAACAATTCAGTGAAAACTATTTATCAATTAATATTTCAGGATCTGCCCGTTCAGGCAGCAGGGATATGGAAAAGAATGTTTCCCGGCTTGAAACTGTAATGCACGGCATAAAATTGATTTTTTCCGATTCCTCGCCTCTTACAGTAACTGAATATGACGGGACAGTTTTTGAGCCTTCCATATCCGGGTATAGAAAAAACCCGGAAAGCATCGACATTCTGTTTTCAGAAAACTTCCGGATCACCATTTCTGCCGCAGATGAAAGAGGTATAAATTATATCATCAATGCAGCTATGCCTTCCGGTAAAAAAATTAAAAATATATCATTATCCTTCGAAGTTGAGAAAAATGAAGAATTGGTAAAAAGCTCAAATTTTCCTGTTTTCGGATATAACAGCGAAGATAACCTTTATTTTTTTACGGCAGAAGGGGATGGTTCTGCAATTGACAGTAAAAAAGGGAGAATCAGCCTTGCTCCCGGGGAAAAAGGCAGGTTCAGCGCTGTAATTTCCGAAGCAGCAGACAGCATTAATGACCCGAGGGAATTCTGGCTTTCAAAAAATACAGATCTTGAAATAAGCAGTGATGAGATAAGCACTGAAAAAAAATATGTAGACCTTGCCTGGAAAAACCTGCGTACAAGCAGGCTTGATACAGAATCAGGGATGTGGAAAGATAAAAACAACCAGCCTGTTTACAGCAGGGAAATTATCTCATTCCTTGGAAGTGAGGCATTCAAAAGAAAGGAGTACAATCTCAATCAATGGATATTCCGTATTACAGGCGCAAAAAATCCGGATTCACAATTCATTGAAAATGCCCTTATAAACGGAGCTGCACAGACTGCTTACAGGCAAATGCAAAGCAGCGATCTTGAGCTTATCAACGACATTACCCTGAAAATAAGGAACAACAATAAAGCTGTATTCCGTATTAAAAACCTTGTACAGCTGATAACAGACAGGGGGCCGTATTCCCTGATCCAGGAACTTTTTTTAGCCGCTGAAAAACTTGATATCGCCAGTCTTGATATGGAAACAGCGGCCGGAGCAGCCTCCGCCTATCTCGATTTTGCTTTTTATAATATCGAAAGAGAATTATCTATTAAAAAACTCAACATGATAATAAATCAGAAACTGCTGGATAAGACAGTCATGGTGGACAACAGGCTTTACCTGATTAAAGAAGGGGATAAATCTGATCTCCTTTTTACAGTAAAAACCGCAGAGCTCTTTAAAAAAGCGGGTGAAACGGCTGGAAGACCTGTATTAAAACAAATAGGCAGCAAACTGATTTCAGCCGTATTATCACTTGCCGGCAATGACGGGTTTGTTCCTGAAATTTTATATTTAAGCCATAACGGAATAACTGGAATGGATGGGTTTATTGAACCCGAATATATTTACCCTGCCCTTGAAAGCGCAGAATATCTCCCCCGGATCAACAGTCTTAAAAATCAGGCAGCGCCCGGTACATGGATTGCATCCTGCTCGAAAATAGAGGGATTTAAAAGCACCGGCGGCGGCATATCAATTGAGACAGGCTTCCCGGTAGATGAAACTGAGAACATTATAATACAGGGGATACAATCGGTCTCAGGGGTCAAACTGTACGGGGTTAACTGGAACACCGCAGCTGACTTTGAAAAATATTATGCCGGATGGGTTTACAGCAGCGAAACTCAGACCCTCTTCCTGCGGCTCAGGCACAGACAGGAAATTGAGACTATAATTATTGATTTCTGATACAGCTTTTCTGAAAAGATAAAAATAAGCTGCATCTTTCCGGCCCATTTATGGGAATAACCGTTCTGATGCAGCTCTGATAAAATCCTATTTATTAATTATTGCTGCAAGATTCTCGGGAGTAAACCCGAATTTCTTCGCGACATCCTTATAGTTTCCTGATTCTCCGAAAACATCAATCGCAAGAACATCTTCCCTGGATGCGACATATCCCATCCAGCCTGTTGACACTCCGCATTCCGCAGCCACTACACGGCAGCCGGCAGGGATAAGTTTGTCACGGTAAGCTTTTCCCTGTGCCTCAAAAAGCTCTCTTGAAGGAACAGAGACGACTCTTACTTTTTTCGTTGTATGTGCAAGTGCATCAAGCGCCAGATTTACCTCAGACCCTGTAGCAAGAACAACAACATCAGGTTTCCCGGCACAGTCTTTAACAATGTATGCCCCTTTTCTCATGCTCTTTTTCCAGTCCGGATCCGCTTTTTCGTAGGTACGGAGGTTCTGCCTTGTAAAAGCCATGGCTGTCGGGCCGTCTGCCCTTTCCATTGCCATCTGCCAGCCGACTACAGTTTCCTGGGGATCGCCGGGCCTTAACATCCTTAAATTCGGAATAACCCTGAGTGACTCTATCTGTTCCACAGCCTGATGTGTCGGCCCGTCTTCTCCTACATAGATGGAATCATGCGTAAAAATAAAAACAGAAGGGATCTTCATTATCGCGGCAAGCCTTAGTGTAGGCCTCATGTAATCAGCAAAAACAAGGAAAGTCGCGCAGTAGCTTCTTAGTCCTCCGTGGAGAATAATACCGTTTGCAACTCCTCCCATAGCATGTTCCCTTACGCCGAAGTGAAGAGACCTTCCAGCCCGGTTTTCTTTTGAAAAGTCGCCGTTATCAGGAACAACTGTATTATTGGATGGAGCAAGGTCCGCAGACCCTCCTACAAGGTTCGGGACAGCGGCGCACATGCTTACAAGTGCATTTCCGCTTGCAACCCTTGTCGCGACACTTTCATCAATTTTATACTGCGGCAGGGCACTGTCATCAACAGCTATGCCGCCGCCTGCCATAAATTTGTCCCAAAGCAGCGCGAGGTCGCTGTTTTCCTTTCTCCAGGCAGCATATTCATCATTCCATTTATCATATTTCTTTTTAAGCTCAGCTTTTTTGGCTTTGAAATAGTCATAGGCTTCAGGGAAAACATAAAAGTCGGAATTTTCAGGAATTCCAAGGTTCTTTCTTGTTAATTTGATCTCTTCTTCTCCAAGCGGCGCGCCGTGAACCTTGTGGGTTCCAGCCATATTCGGAGACCCTTTTCCTATAACAGATTTAAGCATGATGAATGAGGGTTTTTTCTTTTCTGCCTTTGCCTCTGCGACAAGAGAGAGGATGCCGTCAAGATCATAGGCATCACCTTTAAGGACCTGCCAGCCGTAAGCCTTGTACCTGTCGCCTACATTCTCCGTGAATGCGATATCTGTTTTACCTTCGATAGTAATTCCATTGTCATCATAAAAAACAATGAGCTTCCCGAGACCTAAATGCCCCGCAAGTGATGCAGCTTCAGAAGTAATACCTTCCATCATGCAGCCGTCGCCTGATAGCGCATAAGTATAATGGTCAATTAGTTTTCTCTTTTCAGTATTAAACTTTGCAGCAAGCATCTCTTCTGCTATTGCCATACCTACCGCATTTGAAAACCCTGCGCCCAGAGGCCCTGTTGTAGTCTCAACTCCGTCTGTCCAGCCGTATTCCGGATGACCTGGAGTTTTTGTCCCGAGCTGCCTGAATCCTTTAAGATCTTCAATTGTCAGTCCGAACCCCGCAACATGAAGCAGGGCGTAAAGAAAAGCTGATCCATGTCCGGCCGACAGGACAAACCTGTCCCTGTTTATCCACTTCGGATTTTCCGGATTATAATTCATTATTTCGCCATAGAGCAGCGCGCCAAGTTCAGCACAACCCATAGGAAGTCCGGGATGCCCGGATTTTGCCTTCTGGACCTGATCAACAGATAAAGCCCTTACTGAATTTGCCACAGCTGTAACAGCCTGTTTATTCATATGTTCCCCCTATACAGATTTCTACATATCTACCTAAGTATTGTTATTCTAATACAATTGATTTTTTTTTTAAAGATACCAACCGCGTCAGTATAAAACATTTTTTAATCAAATCCTGAAAAACAGTGATATAAGAAACAAAATATTGTAGTATTTAAAAAGCATGGAAATATTTTATGACGAGATAATAAAAGCAATGCCGGCAGGTCCGGTCCTTATAGCAAGAGAAATGGGTTCAAGGTCTGCTGTATTTGTTCCGTTTGTAAAAATTGATGGCAGGGAATATGTACTGTTTGAAAAAAGGGCAAAAGGGATAAGGCAGCAGGGCGAGATCTGTTTTCCGGGGGGGATGTCAGACAAAAACCTGGACAAAACAACTGAAGAAACAGCAGTAAGGGAAACAGCGGAAGAACTCGGGATTACCAGGGAAAAAATAAGGAAGGGAAAACATCTGGGGTACCTGGTTTCAAGCGCGGGGCTTGCTATTGACGTTTACATGGGAAGGCTTTTAATAAAAAGTTTTTCCGAACTTACCCCTAATGCCAGCGAGGTTGAGAACATATATCCTGTGCCGTTCAGTTTTTTCATCAGCTCAAAACCGGACAGGTACATGCTTGAAACAGAGGTAAAACCCATGCTTTTTAATGAAAACGGGAACAGGGAAATTCTGTTTCCCGCAAAGGAA
The DNA here is from genome assembly GCA_024233785.1 of Spirochaetales bacterium. GTDB lineage: Bacteria > Spirochaetota > Spirochaetia > CADAEX01 > CADAEX01 > JACKPD01. Next base: position 26,573 of record JACKPD010000010.1, read on the forward strand.
CTTGGCCTTCCCGAGATTTATCATGCTCCATGGAAAGGAAGGAAAGCCTCTGTCTATGTTTACAGATATGAAGATATAACAATATGGGGAATTACTGCCGCCATAATCTATGAAATATCAGCAATTATTATCAACGGGGGAACACATTGAAAGAAAAAGTTATTATCGGGTGTGATCATGGTGCATTTGAATTAAAGGAAAAAATAAAAAAATTTCTTGCCGGATCCGGTTACAGCGTATCTGATGCCGGAGTCTACAATGAGGAACGGGCGGATTATCCCGATATTGCGGAAAAGGCCTGCGGGGAATTCCTGAGCGGGGGTTACGCTTTCGGGATATTGTGCTGCGGTACCGGGATAGGCATATCAATTGCCGCAAATAAAATAAACGGGATCAGATGTGCGCTCCTGCATGATCTTTACACCGCGGAGATGAGCAAAGCGCATAACAACGCCAATTTTATTGCTTTTGGTGGAAGGGTAAGCTATGCTGACCCGGTCGAAAGCATGATAATGAAATTTATAAAAACTGAATATGAAGGGGGCCGCCACGAAGGGAGGCTTCAGAAAATCAGCTCTCTTGAACATCACCTTTAACCGGAGACAGATAATTGCTTTCATTAATCGGTATAACCAAGAAATTCCCGGGACAGATGAAACCAGCAGCCGAAAATATAACATTTGAAGTAAAACAGGGTGAAGTTGCGGCCCTTCTGGGAGAAAACGGAGCAGGCAAAACAACAACCCTGAGGGTTATCTCAACAATGCTTAAACCTGACCGCGGAACATGCACTGTTATGGGGCATGATTCTGTAAACACCCCGGGCAGGGTGAGAGAAGCTGTCGGCATGCTCCTCGGCGGGGAAACAGGTCTTTATGACAGGCTTACAGCAAGGGAAAATATTTCATATTTTGCAGACCTGCATGGAATGTCGCGCGAAGTGCAGAAAGAAAATATTAAAGCGCTTGCAGGTATTCTCGGCATGGAAGATTATCTTGATAAAAGGTGCGGTACTTTCTCAAGGGGCATGAAACAGAAAACCGCGTTTGCAAGGGCCCTTATACATAATCCCCCTGTTATCCTCCTTGATGAACCGACAACAGGCCTTGATGTATCATCATCAAAGACTGTAAGGGATTTTATAATCCGCTGCAAAGATGAGGGAAGGACAGTCCTTTTCTCAAGCCACAATATTGATGAGGTAAAAAAACTCGCAGACAGGATAATTATAATCCATGGCGGGATTGTCCGGGAAAACAGAACCCGGGAAGAACTTATAAATAAATACGGTGATGATCTTGAATCTGTTTTTATAAGTATCACAAGCGCGGGTAATGATGAAGAGCACAGAGAAAGGGGAAGTAATGGGTAATATTACCGTACTAAGGGTTGTCTCAAAAGAACTCAAAGATATAATCCGCGATAAAAGATCGCTGTTTATCTCACTTGTTTTTCCCATGCTGCTTTTTCCTCTAATATTCGGGGCTTTTGAGAGCTCTCTTCTTTCCCCTGACACCGGCAGGGATGAAAAAATAAAAATCGGAATAAATATAACCGGAGACAACCGGGCTGAGAAGATTATCAGCCTTCATGAAAATATTACTCTGCTTAAAAGCGATGATCCTGTTGAAATGCTTAAGCAAAGGGAAGTATCCGCGGCAGTGACAGTAAATGGAGATTCAGAAGAGGAAATAATAATTACAGCCGATAATTCACGCAGGGAATCCGTTTCCGCGGCAACAGCTGTCGCGGCTCTTTTTTCGGCACAGCCGGGGGCTGAAGAGACGGTAAATGAAAGTATTATAAAAAACAGAGTTAATGCGGGAAATGGAGGACATCAGTTTTCAGTAAGCAGCAGAACCCTTTATCCGCCTGAAATCGGAAGCAGCATGCTTACTCTTTCAATAATCCTCCCCCTGCTTCTGATGACATTCACTTCAGTAAGCACAACAGCGGTTGCCGCTGACCTCGGCGCGGGTGAAAAGGAAAGGCAGACACTTGAGCCTCTCCTTGCAAATCCGGCATCGCGGATACAGATACTCGCAGGCAAGTTCCTTGCTGTTACAATAATGGGGATTGCCGGGGTTTTATCCTTCACGGCAGGAATTGTAATATCATATTTTATAAATCCCGATTTTCTGGGAACAGGCCCTCTTGTCTTTACAGTTAAAGGGGCCCCGCTTGCCGTTCTCTGCATCCAGACCATCTTACTGTCAATGATATTCGGTTCTGCCGAATTGGCCCTCAGCATATCCGCAAGGTCTGTAAAAGAGGCACAGCTCATGTTCATACCTCTTTTGATGGTAAGCATGGCATGCGGCTACAGCGTCACAATGATTACACCAGAAAGCGGCGCGGCAGAAGTAGTGCGTCACATACCGCTTGTAAATATCGGCCTTCTTATAAAGGAAATCTCCCTCGGCTCAGCTTCAGGCGCAGACATAATAGCAACCCTGGCATGGAGTGTTGTATATACTGCACTCTTTCTTGCAGCAGCCCTCGCCTTCTTCTCAAGCGAAAAGGTAATACTCAGAAGCTGAAATACAAAATATTTGACATATTCGTAAAATCCTGTATTATTCTATAAAGAACGGCCAAACTTCAGGGAGGACCCGATGCTGTATATTTTACTTTGCGTTATAGCAGTAATCATAATTATCAGGATTATCTAAACATAAATATAGCATTTCACGGTTTAACAATACCGGATATTCTGTTTATAATCCTTCTCCAGAAAGACTCTTCAGAAATAAACCTGTAGGCAATTTCAGAAAATTCAGGACACATAAGATACCCGTAAACCTTATGGGGGTTGTTCTTTCCCTTATAGTGGTAGTTGTTCTGCACAATATAATCGACAGGTTTTACCCCGTGCATCGAAGGGGCGAACTCCTTTTCAAGACTGTATACAAGGGCAATTTTATCATCAAGATCAGACAGGTTGTCCCACCCTTCCCTGATTGATTCGGGTGTTGCCGGGCGGCTTTTACTGTTTATCTCCCTTCCCTGATCTTTCAGTATTTTTTTAATAATAACCGGAAGCCCTAGAGGAGAGCCTATTGTCACAAGATGATCAACGATCTTCCTGTTGCCCAGATCCATCAGCGTATCATAGGCAATTATCGAACCCATAGAGTGGGCGACAAGCATTATTTTATATTTTCTGTATTTCCTGAGTTTCTCCAAAAGACGCTTTTTGAATTCCTCTTTGGCATCCACATCCGGGTTTATCCGGCTTTTTCCGCTGTAATATGTGTCAAGGTCGGCAAACATTCTTTTGATTGCGATGTCAGCGATCCTGTCTATGCCGGCTATAATATCGCCTTTGATAAACAGCAGTTCAAGGCCTGATTCAATCGTACGGCTCATTGTCTTTTTAAGACGCTCACGGACACTTATCCTTTCACGCGGGCCTTCCCCGGAGCCGGGCTGATAAGGGAAAGTAAGATACCGCGGATCATTTTCATCCCCCTCATCAGGGTCCTGCGGTGATTCATAATTCAGGTCGGCCCAGTAAACAAGATCAAATCTGAAATCCCTGGGCTTAAAAACGTTTTTTTCAAATCCTTCCTGTATTGCTTCCTTCCACCATTTGGAGAGCATCTCCTCGGGAGGTTTATTTTTCAGCCCATGTATTCCTATTATAATTCTCTTCATGTTTTTATGTACTCTCTTGTTAAATGCTGAACTTTAAATAATAAACTGGGATAACATTATTATTAATAAAAAATTAATAAAATAAAAGGGCTGCCAGGATTTTGACAGCCCCTCTTCTTAAATAAATTTCTTAAATCAACAAATAATTAAATATCAATATCCAAGGTCAAGCATTGCGTCTGCGACTTTCTTGAAACCTGCGATATTGGCGCCTTTTACATAATTTATATAGCCTGAATCTTTTCCTTCCTGAACACATGAAGAGTGTATATTGATCATGATTGTTTTGAGTTTTGCATCTACTTCTTCCGCTGACCAGGAATATTTCATTGCGTTCTGGCTCATTTCAAGACCGGATGTCGCAACCCCTCCGGCGTTGGCAGCTTTTCCGGGAGCAAACGGGATTTTTTTATTTATAAACTCAGTAACAGCATCCGCGGTGCATCCCATGTTTGATGTTTCAACTACATATTTTACGCCGTTGGCGATAAGAGCCTTTGCATCAGCAAGGTTAAGCTCATTCTGGAAAGCGCACGGGAAAGCCATATCTACTTTTAATTCCCACGGTTTTTTCCCGGGGAAGAATTTTGCGCCGAATTTTTCTGCATATGGAGCTACAATATCCTTGTTGGAGGCCCTGAGCTGAAGCATATAATCCCATTTTTCCTTTGTTGATATCCCTTTTTCATCATATACATACCCGTCAGGTCCTGATATCGCAACTACCTTCGCGCCGAGCTCGGTTCCCTTTATACAAGCTCCCCATGCAACGTTGCCGAAGCCTGATACAGCGATTGTCTTTCCTTTCATTGTATCCTTGTTTGCCTTGACCATTTCATCGGCAAAGTACATTGTTCCATACCCTGTCGCTTCAGGTCTTACAAGTGAGCCGCCCCAGTTAATACCTTTTCCGGTAAGAACTCCGGTGTTTTCAACCTTGAGCCTCTTGTACTGGCCGTACATAAACCCGATTTCCCTTCCGCCTACACCGATATCCCCTGCCGGAACGTCTGTTTCAGGCCCTATGTATTTCTGAAGTTCTGTCATGAATGAACGGCAGAATCTCAGGATTTCCGCATCGGATCTTCCCTTGGGATTAAAATCCGAACCGCCTTTTCCTCCGCCCATTGGAAGGGTTGTAAGGCTGTTTTTAAACATCTGCTCAAAACCGAGGAATTTAAGGGTTCCGAGTGTTACACTCGGGTGAAACCGGAGTCCTCCCTTGTAAGGGCCGATCGCATTATTAAACTGGACCCTGTAGCCCCTGTTAACCTGGACTTCACCATTGTCATCTTCCCATTCAACCTTGAAAGAGAAGACCCTGTCCGGTTCTGTAATTCTTTCAAGGATCTTTGCCTTGAGGTAAGCAGGGTTGTCATTGACAACATCTATTATTGATTCAATTACCTCTTTTGCAGCCTGGATAAATTCCGGCTGGGCTGGATTTTTTCTTTCGAGTTCCGCCATAAATTCATCAAGATTATACATTTTAACAGCTCCTTAATTCTGTTTTTGCGGTTTAAGTTATTCTTATCACGCAATCTATTACTATATTTAATCACATTGATAAAACTGGTCAAGACCTGTCTACCCAACTATGCAGGTTATGAATGATTATTGTTGATATAAATGCCTGCTATGTATTATTCTTAATAACGATGAAAAATAATTTTACTCTTGTTAATCAATTCAAGGAAGTCCCGTTTGAGAAAATGATGGGAAACCGTATAAGCGAAATTCTACTTATATGCAGCCAGTATGATAAGTTCATGCTTGATGAAGACGGCAGAATTGACGATCAGCTGTTTCAGGAATATGTTTCCCTTAATTTAAGGTATCCGCCCCGCTTTACGCAGGTTTCAACCGAGGAAAGGGCATTCGAAGAGCTGAATTCAAAAAATTACGATCTTGTAATTACAATGCTCAATTTTAAGGGAACCCGCGTATTTAATCTCGCGGATAAGATCAAGGATCTATTTCCTGATATCCCGGTTGTTGTATTAAGCCCGTTTTCGAAAAACATATTTATTCAGATAGAATCCCTTGAAACCATAAAGGCAGACTATGTCTTCTCATGGCTCGGGAACGCGAGACTCCTTCTTGCTATAGTTAAATTGATTGAGGACAAGATGAATGCCGAACACGATGTCGAGACCGGCGGAGTGCAGGTAATTATTCTGGTGGAGGATTCAATAAGATATTATTCAAGCTACCTTCCCAATATATACAGGCTCCTTTTCAAACAGGCAAGGAGAATAATGGAAGAGGGGCTTAACGAATATGAACAGAATATGAGGATGAGGGGCCGGCCGAAAATACTTCTCGCGACAACCCTTGATGAGGCCACAGAGCTTTATGAAAAATACAAAAACAACGTACTTGGGATTATTTCTGATATAGGTTACAAGAGCACCCGCAAGAGGGGAGAAGAAGAAGACTCCCTGGCAGGATTAAAGCTCTGTAAAATCATAAGGGAAGACAATAAGGAGGTGCCAATCCTTCTCCAGTCCGCCCAGCTTGATCTTAAATCAGAAGCGGAAAAGTACAATGCTTCGTTCATCTATAAACATTCAGAAACACTTCTCAAGGAATTAAGGGACTACATAAGGGAAAGCTACGGGTTCGGCGATTTTATCTTCAAGGGGACCGACGGAGTACCTTTTGAAAAAGCGGGAAACCTGAAAGAATTACAGGAAAAACTGGCAGTCGTTCCAAGCGATGTTGTATCACATCATATAAAGCAGAACCATTTTTCAAAATGGCTCAGGGCAAGGGCGCTTTTCTGCCTTGCTGATATTTTCAAGCCTATCCAGATTGTTGATTTCAACAATTCCCTCCCCGCCACGAAAAAACACCTTATAGAAATTATAAGACTTTACAGGGAGTACACAGGAAAGGGGTCGATTGCAAGTTTTGACAATAAAAGATTTGACGAATTCACCTATTTCTCAAGGATAGGAGACGGATCGCTCGGAGGCAAGGGGAGAGGACTCGCGTTTATTGACTCCATCATAAAAAAGCAGGGCCTTACTTTCAAATTCAAGGAGATACATATAAGAATCCCGAGAACTATTGTTATTTCTACCTCGGTTTTTGAAGATTTCATGGAACTCAACAACCTCTATGACACAGCGTTTTCCGGGACTGACGACTCCTCCATCCTGCACAGCTTCCTCCACGCCGACCTGCCTGTGTATGCAAGAGAAAATATCAAAGCATTGCTTGAGATAATCACTGTGCCCCTTGCCGTGCGCTCATCAAGCCTTCTCGAAGATTCTCTTTACCAGCCTTTCGCCGGAGTCTATGCGACATATATGCTGCCCAATAAAAACAAGGACCTTACAATACGGTGTCTTCAGCTTGAGCAGGCTGTAAAGAGCGTATATGCGTCAACCTATTTTAAAAAAAGCAAGCTCTATATTTCTGCCACAAAAAATGTAATTGATGAAGAAAAAATGGCTGTTATTATTCAGGAGCTTGCCGGGAGAGAGCACAACAGTAATTTTTACCCCGATTTTTCAGGTGTAGCCCGCTCCTATAACTATTATCCGATCGCCAATGAAAAAACAGAGGAAGGAATTGCAGAAATTGCGCTCGGCCTCGGGAAAACAGTAGTTGACGGGGGGTCGGGATTAAGATTCAGCCCCTCCCATCCGAAAAAAATCCTGCAGTTCTCCTCTGTTGAATCTACAATGTCCTCTACCCAGAAAGTATTCTATGCACTGGACCTGGATCCATACAGTTTCACCCCTACAATCAGGCAGGAAGAAAACATGCCGCTGCTTGATATAAGCGAAGCAGAGGGTATTCCGGGATTCAAATATATGGCCTCAACCTATGACATGCAGAACAATACCATAAAAGACACAATTAAAGCTGACGGGCAGAGGCTTATAACTTTCGCAGGAATACTTAAATATGACATGTTTCCCCTTGCGGAAATACTTAAAAAACTGCTCAAACTGGGCCATGATTCAATGAAATGCCCGATCGAAATTGAATTTGCTGTAAATTTGAGCTCAGAACCTGAAGAACCCCATGTTTTCAGCTTTCTGCAGATAAGGCCTATTGTTGAGGGTGAAGAGGAAATCGATCTTAGAATCAGTAATTACAGTAATGAGCAGCTTATTGTGCATTCAATGAAAGCTCTCGGTAACGGAAAATTTGACAGCATATTTGACTTTATATATATAAAACCAGAGAGTTTTGACCCGGCCCATACTGTTGCCATAGCTGAAGAACTCGACAGGATAAACAGTGATTTTGTAAAAAAAGAGCTTAACTATATACTTATGGTCCCGGGCAGGCTTGGATCAAGCGACCCGTGGCTGGGGATTCCCGTAAACTGGGCGCAGATAAGCAACGCAAAACTGATTATTGAATCAGGGCTAAAAAATTTTCAGGTTGAGCCGAGCCAGGGTACCCATTTTTTTCAGAATATAACTTCCCTCGGCATAGCTTATTTTACAATAAATACAGTATATAATGACGGATACGCAGATTTCAGGTATCTTGAGACCCTGCCCGCGGTTTTTGAAGACAATTTTATAAGGCATATTGTTTTTAGGGACCCTGTTACAGTAATTGTTGACGGAAAAAAACGGGAAGGGATAATCCTGAAACCCGGCAGCAATAAAAATTGAAACTGATACATAATCACCATTGAGATTGACTCAAATATTCCATATATGTATCATCTTCGCATGAGCAAATACCCTTTTAAACAAATTGAAAAAAAATGGCAGAAATACTGGGAAGACAACAAAACTTTCCGCGTTACTGAGGATGAATCAATACCGGCAGAAAAAAGAAAATATGTGCTGGATATGTTCCCCTACCCGTCCGGGGCAGGGCTGCACGTAGGTCACCCGGAAGGGTATACCGCGACTGATATATACTGCAGATACCTGCGTATGAACGGATATGCGGTCCTCCATCCAATGGGTTTTGATTCCTTCGGACTGCCGGCGGAAAACTACGCAATCAAGACCGGTACCCATCCGAGGATTTCAACAGAAAAAAATATAAAGCTTTTCACAAAGCAGATTAAATCTTTCGGGTTCTGTTATGACTGGGACAGGGAAGTTTCAACACATACAGAGGAATATTATAAATGGACACAGTGGATATTCCTTAAGCTTTATGAACAGGGACTCGCGTACGAAGCGGAAATGCCAATCAACTTCTGCCCTTCCTGCAGGACAGGTATTGCCAACGAAGAGGTCAAGGAAGGCAAATGCGAAAGGTGCGGCACACAGGTATCACGCAAAAGCGTAAGACAGTGGATGCTGCGGATTACAAAATACGCTGAGAGACTTCTTGCAGACCTTGATACGCTTGACTGGAGTGAAGCGATTAAAGCTATGCAGAGGAACTGGATAGGCAGAAGCGAAGGCGCCAATGTTATTTTTCAGCTTGAAAACTCTTCCGATACCATAGAAGTATATACAACAAGGCCGGACACTCTTTTCGGCGCCACATATATGGTGCTTTCCCCTGAGCACCCCCTTGTCAAAAAAATAACAACAGACGGACAGAGGAAAGAGGTTGAGGAATATGTCAGACAGGCAAGCTTTAAAAGCGATCTTGAGCGGACAGACCTCGCGAAGGATAAAACCGGGGCTTTTACGGGAAGCTATGCCGTAAATCCTGTTAATAACGAAAAAATACCGGTATGGATATCCGATTATGTACTTTTGACCTACGGCACAGGGGCCATCATGGCCGTTCCCGCGCATGATGAAAGAGACTTTGAATTCGCGGTTAAATTCAACCTCCCCATAAAACAGGTAGTATCAAAAGACGGCTCCCTTTATGATCTCAAAGAAGCATATATTGACAAGGAAGACGGGGTATCTGTCAATTCAGGAAGATTTTCGGGAATGAAAACACCTGACGCGATCAGGGAAATAATAAAATGGCTTAATGAAATGGGTAAAGGGGAAAAGACAGTAAACTATAAGCTAAGGGACTGGATTTTCTCACGCCAGAGGTTCTGGGGAGAGCCCATACCTGTTATTCACTGTCCCAAATGCGGAATAGTGCCCCTGCCCGAGGATCAGCTCCCTCTTACTTTGCCAGAAGTTGAGACATATGCAACGACAGGAACAGGGGAATCCCCTCTTGCCGCAATAACTGACTGGGTAAACACCAGCTGTCATATATGCGGCGGGCCGGCAAAAAGGGAGACTAACACAATGCCCCAGTGGGCAGGGTCCTGCTGGTATTACCTCAGGTTCATAGATCCTCACAATGATAAAGAGTTTGTAGCACCTGAAAAGGAAAAATACTGGGCGCCTGTTGATCTTTACGTGGGAGGGGCCGAGCATGCGGTTCTTCACCTTCTTTACGCGAGGTTCTGGCACAAGGTGCTTTATGATATCGGCGCGGTAAGCACAATTGAACCGTTTCAGAGGCTTGTAAACCAGGGGATGATTCTCGGCGAAGGGGGAGTTAAAATGTCAAAATCCCTCGGCAATGTAATAAACCCTGATGATGTAATTAAAAGCTACGGCGCGGATTCCATGAGACTCTATGAAATGTTCATGGGCCCGCTGAGCGTATCAAAGCCGTGGTCAACAACAGGTATTTCAGGCGTTTACAGGTTCCTCGACAGGATATGGAGATTATCTGAAGAGAAAGAGTTAACAGAAACACCTGCGCCGGAAGAACTTGACCGCCTTCTTCACAAGACAATAAAAAAAGTAACAAGTGATACAGCCAACCTGGAATTCAACACAGCGATTGCGCAGATGATGATCTTTATGAATGACATTATAAAGGCGGATAAGGTAAACAGGACAATGTGGATGACTTTCATTAAACTGCTCTCCCCTTACGCTCCGCATATAGCTGAAGAATTATGGGAAAAAGCAGGAGGAGAACCCTCCCTTGCAAACCAGATGTGGCCGGAGTGGGAAGAGGCAAAAACAATTGAAGATGAAGTTACAGTTGTACTTCAGATAAGCAGCAAAAACAGAAGCACAATAATTGTTCCCAAAGGGTGTCCACGTGAAAAACTTGAGAAACTTGCCAGGGAAAATGAAAGGATAGCGGAACTGCTGGAAGGGAAAACAGTTATTAAATCCATCGTAGTTCCTGATAAGCTTGTTAACTTTGTAGTAAAATAATATGGATATAACCAGCGAAACCTTTTTAAGCCGGCAGAAAAGAACTTCGGATTATCTTCTTGAAGAAGGTATTTCTGCCGCAGTATTAAAGGATTTTGAAGGAAGCAGGAATTCATCAATAAGATATCTGACAGGGCATCCCCAGGATGCCCTTCTTTTTATTTTTTCTGACGGCAGAACAATACTGGTGCCATGGGACATGCTTCTCGCGGAAAAAAACGCTTATTGCGGCCAGATTATCCCTTATACAGACTATAACCGTAATTTCATAAAAGCCGCAGCCGCAGTTGCTTCAGAAAAACTCTCAGGCAGGCTTCTGCCGCAGGAAAAAAGGAAAGTCAATGAAGACAGTCGGCTCAAACTGGAGTTTTCCTCCTCTTCCGCCTGGCTTGAAATTCTCTCGCTTAAAAACGAAATCTCCGGTTTTGATATAATATGCAGGGAAAAAGGTATCGACGGCTTTCTTGATTCCTGCAGGATGATCAAGGACAGTGTTGAAATCCAGATATACAGAGAAGCTTCAGCGGTAACAGATAAAATTATTGATAAGCTTGAACAGTATATCAGGAAGAACATCTCAGCCGCCGGAAAAATAATCAGAGAAACAGATATTGCCTTTTACATTGAAAAACTTGCAAGAGAAGAGGGCTGCGAAGGAACAGGGTTTGAGACTCTTGCAGCCTCATCTGAAAGAAGCTGGGCAATCCACCCCTGGCCCGCCTTTTCATCCGGGGCCGTTCACGCAGAAGGCCTTACAATTATAGATTTCGGAATCAGGCATAAAGGCTATACAACAGATGTAACAATGACTATAGCCGGAAAAAACCTTACAGAAAAACAGAAAGAAATGATAAGTCTTGTTGAAAAAGCCTCATTTACTGCTGAAAAATCACTTAAGCCGGGAATAAGCGCTTCCTCCCCTGCCGAGGATATTAACTTACTTTTTAAAAATGCAGGCTATACAATGCCCCATTCCCTCGGCCACGGCATAGGCCTTGATGTCCATGAGGCTCCACTGCTTAAAGCCCCGTCTGGCAGCCCTGAGACTCTTAAGGAGGGAATGGTCATTACTCTGGAACCAGGCCTTTATGACATGGACGAGGGCGGAGTACGGCTTGAAAATGATTTTCTGATAACTAAAGAGGGATGTGAAAAGCTTACCAGCTCCCGGATTGTATTTCTGTAGTCCCTGAAAACCAGGCCTGCCAGCCTCCCCTGTCCATGAAAATTTCAATATACCTGTTGTTTTCACAATCCTTATCTTCAGCGGCGCACATTGCTGGAAAAAGTAAAATATTTCTTTCAGGCAGGGAAGATACAGAAACAATCCTGTCCGCCCGGGTAAATATCCGCCGTTCAAGCATGTTGGAAAGTACCCACAGGTTTTCTGAATGTTCATAGGGAAGTGACAGGCAGATATCATGTGTTTCAAGTTTTTTTACAAAATTTGAATTAAAGATACCAAAGGATAATGCATATACAATCTCCTCTTCAGAGAGCGTCCAGGGATTACCGCAGGATATCTCTATCAGATTTTTTTCAAACCTCCCGATGTTGAAGTTTTCAAGACTGACCCCTGCAGTTATAAGATTGCTGATTATTTCAGCTGCAAATCCGTCTTCCCATCCCAGATAAAGTTTTCCGTCCTTCTTATAGTCCTCAGGGTAAACCCCGCCGGCAGGGTAGAGAGCTGTGCCTGATGCGGTACAGGCCGGAGCTGAAACAGGAAGAACCGGTAAATCTGAAGAAATAACGGCAGTATCTCCGGGACTGTAAAAAACTGCTTCCTTATCAGATGGCAAGCCGGGATAATCAAGCCTGAAACAGATATCATGCCCGCTTCCGCATAAGTGGGCCGGGATATCAGGTAAAACTATCTCAATTTCATATTTATAAGAATCATAACATCCTGAGGCAAATAACATCAGAATCATGCAAACAACAGCCATACCATGATGTACATGCCATCCGGCCACAATGATTCAAAACAGCTGTTTTTCATACCCCATACTGATTCTGCAGGCAATAATTCAGGATGCTTTTTCAGTGTATTGCTTTAAGACCGGATTTATATATTTCCCTGATTTTCATAAAGACTTTCTCATACTCTTCTGTCCTGTAATCAGCATAAGTCCATGGAAGGGCCTCGAACCTGCCTCCCCGGAAAATAAGAGTAACCTCTTCATAGATACCGTCTCTTACAGGGACCCTGTGAACATTGTCCTTGGTAGTGGCAAGTATAAGCCGGCTTGAACAAAGGAGCCCCGGATCAAAGTTGACCCTGCGGTGTTCCTCGCCATCATGTTTCTCATCAGATTTTACACGGACTGAGTAAAGTTTTTCCAGATAATTTGTATGTATTTTTATATCTGCGAGCTTTGACGGGTCCACAAGGTTTTTAAAAGAGACAAATACCCTGCGTATATTATCCCCCATTTCGCTGTCATAATAATCTGTATAATTAAAATCCATTAAAGGACTGATATAATCAATCTCCCCGATTTCATCGGAAAGTGTTTTGATTATTTCATCCTGACGGCTGCTCAAAGTAGTGAGAATCCCAATTATTAATTTATGTTTCTGAAAGCATTTTATTTCACCCAGTGAATTACAATCTCCTTGCAAATCTATCCTAATTCAACCATAATAATACTATTATGAAGAAAATCAAGGTATTTCAGGAAGAACTGACGGCGGCCCTTGAGCAGCAGAAGGAATTCCTTGAAACTGAAATATTGCCTAAATCCAGAGATTTATTTAAAACATATCATTCTGCCTTTAACGCGGTTTTTATGCTCCTGCTTAAAAAAGCCCTTATAAAGGATGATCCATACAAGCATGAATATAAAATTTCAGAAATAACAGTTCCCCCCAATACGCAGATTATTGAAACAGAAAAAGCCTCTCAGCTGGGAATAAGACTCTCATTTTACCTGACACAGCTTGACTATATAAACAGCTACTATTCATACACTACCCAGTTTATTACACTGAAAAGAATAAAGCTTATTACAGACCTTCTGAACTATATAGACTGGGATATGATAGCAGAAACATCAGCAAGCCCTGCAACCCGTGTGCTTGCCGGTTTTTTAATAAAAATACGGCAGGGAACAGACCAGATAGCGGTCTCTGTCATCAACACATCCATAAACCAGCTAAGTTCCATAAGAAAAATCCTTATTGAAAATCTTCAGCTTGTTAAAAATTTTCACGATGAGACATATAAACTTATGGTAAGGGAAAAAATACTGCTTCAGAGCAGCATACATAAATATGGTCTTGAAAATTCAGCTGAAAACACCCTTTCTGCGATAAAAAAGAAATTCACAGAGGTACTGCCTGGAGAAATATTCAGACAGGACCTTATAAATGAGCTGATAGCGGAAGAATTTTCCGCTGAAGCAGAGGAACTTAAGGATGATCTGCTGGCGGCCCTGACCCCGGAAGCTCCGGAGAAAAAAAAAGAAAACCCTGTAAAAATAAAAAAACCTCTTCTCAATATACTTGTGAACGCGGCCCTCACAATCTGCACCTCCTATGCGCAGATCAGATCAGCGCTGGAAAAAATTGAAAACAATTTTCAAATACTTGAAGAGCCCAGAGGCTCCGCCTTTATAAAATGGCTTTACAAAGTGCTTAAGGCTGATAAAAAAAGAACAAGGATTTTTGAAATTGAATTTATTGATGATCTTGCGGGAATTAAAAAAACAGAGAAGATTGATCTTCCTGTCTTTATAAAAAAACATTTATCGCTTCTTGCAGGCTTAAGCAGCGCGAAATTGAAATCAGAATTCTCTGTTCTTGAATCCGCTGAAAAAAAAGAGGATTACCTTCTTGTATTTATCGGGGAACAGAGTACAGCATTAAAATCATTTATCCTTCAGGGACAGGGGATTGACCGATATATAAAGAAAAGGGCAAAAGATGAAAATATATCTTCCGCCCATCTCAAAGGAATACTGCTGGAAATAAACGCAATCAAAAACTGCATAATCAAGGCGCAGCAGCTCTCCCAGGAATATATCTCTGATAAAGAAGAGTACAATCAGTTTAAATCACTTGGTATTGCTGATAAATCAGTGGATTAAATAGGCTATCTCGTTTTTCTCAAGACTGTTCTCGAGTCTTGCTTTAAACTTTTTTTCTATTTTATTCTGATATTCAAGTATTCCTGAAATGTAATCAAGCGTTTTCCGCGGCGTTCCGTTTCTCTCAACCTTTGTTCTTCCTGCGTTATACATTGCAAGAGCTACTATTTCGTTCCCGCCTGTATCAAGACACCATTTCAAATGTTTTATGCCGTTCACAATATTTATTTCAGGTTTAAAAAAGTCTTTTTCACTTAATTCCGGGAACGCAAGAGAATTCAATTGGAAAAGTCCCCTGTCTACAGAATTTTTATTATAGTTTATTGCCCTGTTGATAAATCGGCTTTCATTCCATACAAGAGCAAAAACGAAACTGTACGGCAGATCATATTTGTCAGCATATTGCAGAATCAGTCTGGAATAGTCTTCTGACCCTGATATTCCGGTATAGAAGTCATTAATATACTTTCTTGTATACACATTACTGTACATCTGTTTTTCAATAACAGATACATCAAGATCAAGCGAAAGCCCTGGTATATAAAGCAGACGGTTTTCATCCGCAGAGGTATTATCTGTAATTCCATTGACTGAAACTGTTTCCCCCCGTCCGTTTTTCCCCGGGTCTATCATGCTGAACGATAATAAAAGCGGAGCAGCGAGTAAGATCAGTATTACCCTTTTAATAATATTTCCTCCAAAAATTTGAAATTTCCAGTCTGAAATAATACATAAATGACCGGAGTAGTCAAGTTTCAAGCAGCCAAAGATCAAAAAAAATGAATATTTTTATGGTAAATCATGATTTACGTGCTATAATTTAAGGTTTTGCAGATGTTTTACAGAAAAGAACTTACTTCTGGCAAAAAATTAAGCTTTATAGGACTCGGCTGCTGGCGGTTCGGAGAACAGGAAAATACCTGTCCATCAAACAACCCGGGAAGGAATTACTGGAACGGGCAGAAGCGGGCCGATTCTCTTAAAATTATTGATTTTGCCTTAAACGCAGGAATAACTCATTTCGATACCGCTCAAGGCTACGGCCTGGGTCTGTCCGAACAGTTTACAGGACACAGACTCAGGCGTCACCGTGAAAAGGTTATTATTGCTACAAAAATTATACCTTCCTCCAATAAAAGCCCTGATATTTTAAAAAAAATTGAACTTAGCTTAAAAAGACTCAATACTGCCTATGCCGACATCCTTTATCTTCACTGGCCTGACAGAAAATATGAAATTGAGTTTGCGGCAGAAGCCCTTGAAAAGGCAAGAAACACCGGATTGATCAGATATACAGGGGTAAGTAATTTTTCAGTTGAACAGATGGATAAGTTTTCCGGGGCAGGACACATTGATTTCTGTCAGACAGGCTACAGCCTGCTCTGGACACACAGGGAAAAGGATGTTGTCCCGTATTGCATTTCAAAAAAAATAAATATTATCGGATACAGTTTTTATTCCCAGGGGCTTCTGCTTAAAGATAATATAACAGCAGATACCGGAATATTGAATTCCGGACGGAAAAATCTTGTATTTTTAAAAAAAGAGAACATTGATATAACTTTAGAAATAATAAGGCAGCTTGACGCTGTTTCAAAGTCAACAGGATTTACAAAACCTGATCTGCTTACCGGCTGGGGATCATCCAAAACATGGCTTACAGGCATTCTGACAGGAGCTTCTTCAAAAAAACAGCTCCTGGAAACAGCAGGATCAGTAAATAAACAATTAAGCTCTGATATAATTCAAAAACTGGACAGTATTGCGCTCATTGGACTTAATATTACGGATACTGGCAATATTTTTTCCCACAATCAGGCCGTTTATTGAAAATTCTCAGCTTATATGCTAATATTTGGTTTATATTTTCTACTTTTTTACAGGGGGTATTATATGAGGGGCTTTTCAAGGAAAACTGTTTTAAGCCTTATCAGTTTAGGACTACTACTTCTCCCAATCAATTCCTGCGGAAAGAAAGAATCTGCAGATGTTAAATCAACATTGCCTAAAGAAGAAATTGCAATAGTACAGGTTAACGAAGTCATTAAGGATGTACAGGTACTGACACCTGTCGCACAGCCGGAATATAAAGAAGGGATAATTACTTTTTTTTCCGGAGATGTAAATATCTTTGATGAGGGCAGCTGGTATGAAGCGGAAATCGGGGATTTTGTGACTGAAAAGAATTCGATCAAGGTTGAGTCTGATTCATATTGCGAAGTTCAGTTTGGAGAAACCGCGGTAATAAAACTGCAGGAAAACTCGGAAATCAACCTTGCGGTAATTGATCTGAAACCAGGTGAGGCAAATGTAAATCTTGATATGAAACTGGGTAATGTTCTCTGCAAGGTACAGAAACTTGCGTCTGAAGAATCCTTCAAGGTAAAAACCCAGACAGCAGTCTGCGGTGTAAGAGGAACAGAATTCTCTGTAACATCAGAAGCAGGAAAAGAAACAGTTCTCGCCGTCAAAGAAGGGGCTGTAACAGTTCTTCCGAAATCGGTTGATGTAGACCAGCTGAAGGAAAAAGTCGCGGATAAAGGCGATGAAGTCTTAAAGGCTATTGAGAAAATTGAAAAAGAGGCTCCAGTAGTACAGGCAAACGAGGAAGTTGCAATAAGTGAAAAGCTTATTGCTGAAACAGAAAAGAGCGTCGCAAAAGTAGAAACAATAGTTAACGAGATTTCAAAAGAACAGACAGCCGCTGCAAAAGTGGAATCAATCAAAAAACTTGAATCTGCAATAGAGGAGCAGCAGAAGGTTGTAGTAAAAACTGTTGAACCACCGAAAGCAATTTCAGAAAAAAGCACTGAAAACCTGAAACAGATAAATGACATGAGGCTTATAGCGCTTGTCCCGGCTGAACCGGCTGCTCCCGCTGAAGCAGGAGGTAAGCCTGAAGCCCCGAAAGCTCCGGTCATAAAATTATACAAGGTTGCGCTTGAGACAATTACAGACGGCGCATTTATTGAAGCGAATGGAAGGCTGGTCGGAAAAAACAGTTTCTCCGGGATCTATCCGGAAGGAGAGGTAATCAGGTTTAATATTACCAGATCCGGTTATGAACCGTATGATCTTGAGTTCAAGGTAACTGAGGCGACAGCAAAACTCTACAAAATAGAACTTAAAAAGAATCCTGAACCTGTACTCCCGCCCAGAAAAATCTCAATAAAAACTGTTCCGTCAGACGCGGAAATTATTATTGACGGTAAAACCGCCGGTAAAGGCTCTTATGAAGCGGCCTGGGAAATAGGCCAGAGTGTTTCTTTTACAGTTTCAAAGACAGGCTATGCGTCAAAAACTACAGAGATCAAAATTGATGAAGAAACACCGCAGCAGCTGGAAATTATACTTTCCCAGACTGTAAAAAATATAACTTTCACAGCTAATCCGCAGGACAGCGCAATCAGTATAAATAATAAAACAGCAGGAAAGGGTAAGGCGGCAATAGATTTTACCATAGGTGATAAAGCAGTAATAACTGTTTCAAGGAACGGATATGAAAGCAAGACAATGCAGCTTGATATTACAGCTGAAACTCTGAATTCCTATAGTGTTGCCCTTGAAAAGAAACCTGTCGACGCGCTTCATTCTCCTTTCAGCAGCCCGGTTATTGGCAGGACAGCATATTCGGGCGGCAGAATATTCGCAGCAGACTCAGCCGGTAATCTCTACTCATCCGCTCTTATGGGCGGAAACGAATGGAAAAAAGCAACCGCCAACAGTCCTAATGCGAATTCAGCTCCGGTTCCGGCAGGTAACTACCTGTTTTTTACAGGTGCAAAGGAAATGCTTGTTCTTGAGGCGGCAACCGGCAAGACATACAGCCAGATGCAGCTGGACCCGAATTCTGCCCATATGTTTGGAAGAAACATTGTACCTTTCAGGGACAGGTTTATTTATCCAAGAAACGACTCCCTTCTTATAAGCACTTTCCAGAAAGGGGCTTCTGATGAGATAATTAAACTTCCGGCAGAATCCGGAATGACTCCAACAGTATGGAAAGATAAAATTGTAATTGCAGATATAGACGGCACCGTCAATATAATTGATCCATCCTCCAGGTCTGTCATAACAAAAATCAAAACATCGGCAGTACAGACAATAGCACTTGATATTGCAATATTCGGAGACACGGGATTTTTTGCGAACAGAAAAGGCAGCGTTGCATCTGTTGATTTGAAAAACGGCAAGTTAAACTGGGAATATCAGATCAGTGACACAAAAGTAAATATATTTTCTGACCTTTGTTACGGAGGAGGAAATCTCTTTATCTATTCAGGAAGTAAAATATTTGCTCTTGACATGCTTAAAGGAACAGAAGTTTTCGCTCCGGTCAGTGCATCAGCAGCTCCAGGCACTTCAAACGGCAGGCTTTATTATGGAACAGCTGGAGGAAATCTGATTGAAGCAGACGCCGAGACAGGAAGAATACTTAATACGGTAAATTTGAGATATGGGAATATTACAACACAGCCGGTATTTGCAGAAAACAGGATCATAGCAGGAACATCCACAGGCAAGATTATTGTCTTAAATCCTGCAGGATTCTAGGTTTTTATATCAATATTTATTCAACTGCCGCCCCTCCCCGGTGAGGGGCGGTTTTTTTCAGCCTGACGGCCCGGGCATATACAGCCGGCCTATTTTCCCTCCTTGAATTTGTTTTTTTTATATTTAATAATCCTTATATGCAGATGAAAAAAATTGTTTATTTACTTCTTTCAATACTCCTTTTTTTGAATGAATCTATTTCTGCGGAAGAAGTTAAATTTCCTGATAAAATTGTAATTAGCTTTCCTCCGTCCCTTATTGAATATAACCCCCTTTATACATACTCATCCACAGAAGCACAATTATACACTGCTATTTATGAAGGCCTTGTGTCCTATGATCCATATACACTCAAACCTGTACCTGCAGTTGCTGAAAAATGGGAGATAAGCAGCGATAAAACAGAATTTATTTTCACAATCAGGAAAGATGCCTATTACTGGGACGGGACAAATATTACAGCGGAAGATTTTCGAAGAAGCTGGCTCAAAATGCTCTCTCCGGGAGAAAATGCGGAATATGCATTTCTGCTGGATGTTATTAAAGGGGCAGAAAAGTACCGGAAAGGGATAAAAACAGAAGAGGCATCCCCCGGCAGCTATACTGCCGATGACCCGGCCGCAGATAAAAGTGCGGTATCTACCGAATCTGAAGTCGGGATAATTGTCCTTTCAAAATACAGCCTTAAAGTAATTCTAGATACTCCGGCAGAGCATTTTCTTAAAATATTATGCCATCACAGTTTCGTCCCTGTACATCCGGCATTCCTTGATAAAAGAGACTGGTCTGACCTTTCATCTGCGCCGGGAAACGGCCCGTACTACATACTTAAAAAATCTCCGGAATCTATCCTGATGGTTAAAAATCAGCTTTACTGGGATGAAAAGAATGTTGAAATCCCCGCAATTGAAATATTATTTATCGATGATCCTGAAACAACGGCGAAAATGTTCAACAATAAAGAGATCCAGTGGGCGACAGGGAATTTCACAAGCGACTCTGTTAGTAATAAAAGAAATATTATTTTCAACCCTTCATTCGCAACAAATTATTATTTCTTCAACTGCAGAATTAAACCCTGGGATAACCCGGCAGTCCGCAGAGCATTACTCCTTTCAGCACCGCTTGAAGGAATAAGAAATAAAAACTTTATTTTCTTTCCCGCGGCAACCCTGGTACCTCCAATCCCTGATTACCCTGAAGCTGCAGATTTTGAGAAACAGGATAGGGATAAAGCAGCAAAGCTCTTTAACGAAACAGGGGAAGAGCTGCCCGAAGAGATAATAATCAAAATTCCTGAATCATTTGAGAGCAGGAGAAGCGCATCACTGATGAAGGAATCCTGGGAAGAGTTTTTAAAC
Organism: Spirochaetales bacterium; assembly: GCA_024233785.1. Lineage (GTDB taxonomy): Bacteria > Spirochaetota > Spirochaetia > CADAEX01 > CADAEX01 > JACKPD01. Next base: position 47,366 of record JACKPD010000010.1, read on the forward strand.
ATCCCGGTCAGAGTTGAAGTTGTCAATTACCAGAATTATTACCAGGAACTTAAAAAAAATGATTACACACTCGGGACTGTTTCCTGGATAGGAGATTTTCCCGATCCTCTGACTTTCCTGCAGATGTGGACAAGCGGCAGCAATCTTAATGATGCCGGTTTTTCAGATCCCTTATTTGACGATGATATTACGGCATCTTTATCGTTATCCGGTAAAAAAAGATATGAATTCCTCTCAAAGGCTGAAAAGAGGCTTCTTGATTCCGGAGTTATATTGCCGGTCAGCTACTCCCCGTCTATTAATCTTGTCAGTACAGACGAACTGGCAGGCTGGTATCCAAACCCTATTGATATTCATCCTGTGAAATATCTTAAATTCAGAAAAGCACAGGTACATCCGGGATTGGTAAAAGCTGATAAATAACAGGATCTCAAGTTCTCTTTCCCTTTCCTTACCTTTGACTATTAAGTGATATTTTAGTATAATATAGGCTATGTGTGTAACAGCGGAAGATAATACAGAATTCAAAACCAACCAGCACATTGTATATCCAATACAGGGTGTTGGCCTTATAAGGTCCATAGAAAAGAAATCCTTTAAAAACAAAGAGATCCTTTACTACATCATTTACTTTGAAGTATCAGATATGACCGTTATGGTACCTGTTGATAAAGCGTCCCAGATCGGAATAAGAAAGATAGTTGACAGGGATGAATCAGAGGATGCCTTAAAAATAATATCGGAGAAGGATGAGCCTCTTACAACTGACTGGAAACTCCGCTATCAGATTAATCTTGATCTGCTGAAGAAAGGGACAATAGGAGATATTGCCAAGGTTGTAAGATCGCTTTACCACAGAAGCAAGCAGAAAGAACTTCCCATACTGGAACGGAAATTATTTGATAATGCTATAAAACTATTGATTGATGAAATCGCATATTCTCTTGAGAAATCAAAAAGTGAAAGTGAACAGCTTATTTTCAGTAAACTTGAGATTGAATAATTTTAAATGAAAAAATCCATATTTGCCCTTATAACTGCGGCAGGAAAAAGCAGCAGGATGGGCGGGATAAAAAAAGAACTTATCAAAATTGGTGAAAAACCATTGTTATACCATACAGTCCTGCATTTCCTCGAAAACAGACGGATCAGCGGAATTTTCATAATCTGCAGCAGAGGTATGGAAACAGAATTTAAAAAAGCATTAAAGGATTTGCCTGTTTTCCGTGACAAGCCTGAAATTGTATATGTACAGGGCGGAGATTCGAGGCAGGCCTCTGTCTTTGCTGGATTAAAAGCAATGAGAAGCCTGAAACCTGATATTGTACTGATACACGACGGGGCGCGTCCGTTTGTATCCGAAAAAATAATAAACAGTGTTATTGACGGTACAATTGAGCATGGATCCTGTGCTCCTGTAATCCCTCTTGTCGATACAGTCAAGGCAATTGAAAGCAATGTTATCGCTGCGCATCCGGATAGATCAGGCTTTAAAGCAATACAGACGCCTCAGGGATTTTTATTTACACCCATACTTGAAGCACACATAAAAGCATCAGAGCATAGCTGTACATATACAGACGATACAGAAATTTACTCGCTTGACAACGGCAGAGTCTATACTGTTGATGGTGAAAAAGAGAATATCAAGATTACATACCCTGATGATGTAAAAAACAGTAATTATGAGAAAAACCACTGGAGAGGTCTTATGGATCAGATAAGAATAGGGCATGGGTATGATATACACAGACTTGCATTTGACAAGCCTCTTGTAATCGGAGGGGTAAAAATTGAATACGAAAAAGGGACAATTGCCCATTCAGACGGCGATGTTTTATATCATTCCATAATTGATTCGCTTCTTGGGGCAGCCGGGGCAGGAGACATAGGAACTCATTTCCCCCCGTCAGATCCTCAATACAAAAATATCGACAGCTCTATTCTGGTAAGAAAAGTGTATGAAATTATCAGGGAAAGGGGCTATGAAGTTGTTAACGTTGACTCAACAATTATCCTTGAAAAACCCAAACTCAGTAAATATATAAATACAATCAGGGAAAACATATCAGCTCTGCTCATGACAGATATTGATGCTGTATCTGTAAAGGCAAAGACAAAAGAAGAATGTGATGCAGCCGGGAGATCAGAAGCAATAGAAGCCTTCTCTGCTGCGCTTCTGAAAAAAAAGGCTGCCCCTTAAAAGAGCAGCCAGAATTAATAAAATAAGATATTACAGTGTTTCAGATTCCATAATCAGAAGAGTCTTGGGATCTAGAAAAAGATGCCTTTCCTGGGAGATAATTTCATCACGATCCTTGACAACATCCATTCTTATGTTTTTCTCATCATATTTCAAAGTGATGAGGACATCAATTACTTCCAGAAGATCTGCAAGTTCATAGGGTATTCCATTTTCATCAAATGTAAGATCATTCTTTTTAAGCGATGCGCTTACCCATACTTCAAGATCCAATTTTTTGGCAAATTCCTTGACTTTTTTCAAGCCGTCAAAGCTCATCTGCTCAATCTCAAAACCATCAACAATTATCGCGTCAGCCTTGAAATTACCTCCGACAATCATTGCTTCAAGGCTTTTAAGTATCTGTGTGATATCAATGTCCTTCTGATTGAAATTCATTATTACCCTGTTGCGGATAATTTCATCATGAATTGAAAGAGCATTTTCAAGATTTCTCTTCTTGGAAATTTCATTAAAAATATCTTCATACCAGCTTATAATATGATCTGTTCTTTTTGAAAATGAAACATGGATTACGTTTCTTTCGCGGAAGAGTTTATCTGTTGCTATATGCACAAGACAAGCAGTTTTCCCCACCCCTTTTTTGGAAGCAACAAAAGCAATATTGCCTTTGCCAAGCCCGCCATTGATAGACTTTTCCAGTATTCTCAATGGACTTCTTTGTATAAGTTCCGACTTAACCATTAAAGCTCTCCTCAGTTTTAATAATACTACATTAACAATTTGCTGACTATCTTTATTTCTTTTCCTGATACTTCTTGATCAGTTCTTCAGCTATATTTTTCGGTACTCTGCCGTATTTCAAAAATTCCATTGTAAACTCGGCCTTACCCTGGGTTAGTGATCTGAGTGTTGTTGAGTATCCGAACATTTCTGACAGGGGAACTTCCGCTTCTACCTGAGAATTATTTCCGTCTTCAACAGAACTGACAATTACTCCCCTTCTCTGGTTAAGGCTTCCGAAGATATTTCCCTGAAATTCGCTGGGCCCTTCAACTGAAACCTTCATAACAGGTTCAAGTATTTCAGGAGCAGCTTTCGGGTAAGCCTGTCTGAAAGCTCCTATTGCGGCGGATTGGAATGCCATATCAGAGGAGTCAACAGAATGGGACTGTCCATCGTTGATTGTTACCTTTACTCCGACAATCGGGAAACCAAGAAGCGTCCCTTTTTTTACAGCTGCCCTGAATCCCTTGTCACAGGCAGGAATGTATTCTGTCGGGATCTTTCCTCCCTTTATTTCATTGACAAACTCGTAAACACCTTCTGCCAGCGGTTCAACCCAGCCTACAATCTTTCCGTACTGACCGGAACCACCGCTCTGTTTCTTGTGGGTATAATCAAAATCCGCCCTCTTTGAAATGGTTTCCCTGTAGGCTACCTGCGGCATGCCTGTCTTTACTTCGGCTTTATATTCCCTCTTCATTCTCTCTACATAGACATCAAGGTGAAGTTCTCCCATTCCCTGGATTATTGTCTGGTTTGATTCATCATCAACATAAGACCTGAAAGTAGGATCTTCCTTTGAAAATCTGTTAAGAGCCTTGGACATATTGTCTGCAGATTTTTTATCAACAGCTTCAATCGATAATGAAATAACAGGATCCGGCACATACATGGAGGTAAGAGAGTAATTAAACCCGGGCCTAGTAAATGTATCACCAGACGCGCAGTCTATCCCGAAAAGGGCTACTATATCTCCGCAGTCAGCTTCAGAAATATCTTCCATATTGTTGGAATGCATCCTGATCAGCCTTCCTACCTTGAATTTCTTTCTTGTCCTTGTATTGTAAAGCTCATCACCTTTTTTGATTGAACCCTGATAAATTCTAATATATGTAAGCTGGCCATACTGCCCGTCTTCAAGTTTAAAAGCAAGAAGAACCGGAGGAGCGGAAGGATCCGACTTAAGCGGGACCTCTTTTTCATTATCATCAAGATCAAGTACAAAATTATTGACATCTTCCGGTGCGGGCAGATACTGAAGGACAGCATCGAGCAGTGTCTGAACACCCTTGTTTTTATATGCCGAACCCATAAAGACAGGAACGATTTCCCTTGAGATAACACCTTTTCGCATTGCATTTCTCAGCATTTTTTCAGGAATTTCCTTCCCGTCAAGGTAAAGTTCCGCAAGTTCATCTGAAAACATGGATAGGGCATCCAGAAGTTCTTCCCTCTTTTTATCTGCTTCTTCTTTAAGTTCAGCAGGAATATCCCTTTCTACGACATCAAGCCCGTCGTTTCCCTCAAAATAGACCGCCTTCATTTTCACAAGGTCTACGACACCAATATGCTTATCTTCAAGGCCGATAGGAATTTGCGCCATAACAGCGTTAAGGCCAAGTTTCTCAACAAGCTGTTCCTTTACCTTGTATGGATTTGCGCCTGTCCTGTCGCATTTATTGATAAATGCCAGCCGCGGTACATTGTATCTTTTAAGCTGCCTGTCAACAGTAATTGACTGCGACTGCACACCGCCGACTGAACAGAGAACCAGAACCGCACCGTCAAGCACCCGCAGGGCCCTTTCTACTTCGACAGTAAAGTCAACATGGCCCGGAGTATCAATCAGATTTATCGGAGTTCCTTTCCAATCTACGCTTGTTGCAGCAGATGCGATTGTAATTCCTCTTTCTTTTTCAAGTTCCATGGAATCCATGGTTGCTCCGACACCGTCTTTGCCTCTGACTTCATGGATGGCATGTATTTTATTACAGTAAAAAAGTATTCTCTCAGAAAGAGTTGTTTTCCCTGAATCAATATGCGCACTTATACCGATGTTTCTTAGTTTTTTTTCCAAACTCATTTATAAATACCTCTTGTCTCCAAATAAAAAATATATCTCGCACCGTTAATACGGATTTTTTTCAATCAAAACCCAATTTATCACGTGTAGTAATAATAATCACCTGTCAGGAATGATAATAAAGGCCTGCTTAAGATTTTCAGTTAGAGATATTATATTTATTTTCCTGAAAATTCAATACCGCAGGGCTTTATGGATAAATATTTTCTAATAAGAGCTGAAATAGATATTTAAAATAAGTGCGACTTTGCCTTTAGTAATTTTCATCCCTTTACTGCGGGCTTCTTCATAAACTTCATCTACTGTAGCAGATGAACGTCTGGTTTTTATTTCAATTATTGAATCTATGTCACTCTGAGGTATGGGTTCTTTACTCCCGTAAATGCCTTTTCGTGTGACAGCAATATAAGCGTATCTCAGGGCTTCAAAATCTGACAATAGTTTTTTATGAGCTGCTGAAAGATTTTTATACTCTGTTGAGAGAGTTGCGAGATCTTCAGCAAGCCTGTTGATTCTACCGTCCTGGTTGGAATCACTAACCTTTATCTCCGAAATCTGCTGTATCATGAATTCCGGATCATGTGCCGCGATATACTTGACCGGGTCTTCAACAGCCTCATAAACCGCTTTAAGCAGAAGATCAGGCCCGTAATACTGTCCCCTTATCCTGATAAAATAGTTATCCTTGACTACTCTGAAATCATACGCGGTATAAGCAGCATGAAAAAAAGTAATTCCAGCCGGGAGATATGGGGACAACTCGGTTTCATTAAATATGAGAGAGTCAGGAATAACATTTATCTCTATTCCTTCTTTTTTAAAAATCAGTTTTACTGATTTTGCCGTCAATGTTTTCCAGCTGAATATTTCGTTTGCGAATATTTTCAGGGTTTCTCTTTCCCTTTCCCCGGGATTCCCTTCAAGCATAATAGAAACTTCAGCATCCCCGCCCGGATAGTTAACCCTGTATAAATTAAAAGTCCCTTCTTTCCCGGTCTGGGTGAATGTTATATTACTAAAGTCAGGCGCCCTGTCTTGCGCAAAAACTGATATAGTTCCCAATATAAGAAACGACAATGCTATTATCTTTATTTTTTTCAGCATACTATTAACTCCTGTTAACTCCCCGGCCGCTGATTCTTTCAATTTAATTATCTGATTATTACCAGTATTCTGTCAAAAGGCCGTATCTGCTTTTTATCAGCTCCCTGCTGCGGCGAACCAGTTTCCCGCGCAAAAAGCCTGTCATCTGTATAATAAAACTCAATCTCGCCAATAGGCTCATTATCATTCCTAAAAACATAGGCTTTATCGCCGGTTTTTATTTCCAGTATCCTGTTCATGAATACAATTATTTCATCGCTGCTTACAGGGTCAATAACATAGCCGCTGACTCCGCTGGCCTGAATATAATAATCAAAAGCGTTACTGAAATTTTCAATATACCTGTTTTTTTCATCAATTTTTTGCGCGCTTTTATTCCAAACGGATTCATAACCATTTCTGATAAAAAGTTCTTTTTCATTTAACCTTTTTACAGCATCTGCCACTGAATTCTGATATGGGACCTTTGCCAGCTGGTCAAGGAGAACGATAACCTTTTCGGATTCACCTCTTATGCTGTCAATTTCACCGGCGGAAGCCGCTTTATCCTTATCCAGAATTGCGACTGAAGTCTGGTCAGCTAAAGCCGGAACTGTTTTAGTCTTTTTATCTGATAAAATCTTTTTAATATTTTCTTCTTTAAAAACAGGATCAAGTTTATTTTTCAGAACACTGGCCAGCCGCGCGCTGTCCCTTTTGACAGAAGCATTCTCCGCTTCGAAATTGGCAGTTATTGATCTGATCCTCTCTTCATATGAGTTAATCAGCTCCTGCTGCTGCAGCTCTGCCATTCTCCGCTGGTTGTTGAGAATTTCATCCTGCTTTCTTGCCTTATCCAGCACAGCGGCATCATAGGATGCCATTGCTTTTTCAATTTCTTTTATTTCTTCTTCCTTAGCCGCTATTTTTTCCCCATATTCTGATTTTATAATGGCCGAATCGCTGTTTCTTTTTTTATATATGGCGGCTACCCTTAATTTCTTCATATTCTCGCTTTCACCGCTTGCCATTACTATGGAAACATCCCTTTCAGCCTTGCTGTTCAGATTGTCTATTTCCTCATTCATGCTGAGCTTCAGATTTTCCTGGTCCGCTCTTGTTTTTCTGAGATTCTGTTCATATTTTTTCGCTACATCCAGAATATCCTTGAGGTTTACATCCTCAAAATCCTTGATCTGCACAGGAACAACCTTGCCGGCTTCCTGTATATATCTTGTTACTGCGTAAGCTGTCCCGACAACGGCAATAAGGAACACAAGGAGCGTAATCATTACAACATAATTTCTGTTCTTTTTTGATGCTGCAAATTCCACTTCGAGATCATAAAGTTCCCTGGAGCCTACTTCGAGATTCTTCCAGTCAAGAAATGCATTTTTACTCTTGCTGACCAAGTCTTTTACTTTTCCATCATTGTCCATATACCATTCCAGTTTTCAGGCGGTTTTGCTCCTGATATCCTGCTAATGAATATTTCCGCAGCAGGGATTCCGCATTTTGCGAAGTATTTCTCCGCAGCTTTCCAATCGCCTTTATAATAATCTTTAAGGGCAGTGTCAAACATCTCCAGTCTACCTTCAAGGTCAGAATCGAGTACATCAAGAGGAACAGGCCAGAAAACCTTTTTCCCTTCTTTCTTGCCCTTGACTTTAACAGTATCAAGCTCCTGGAAAAAATAATCAGCATTATTCCTTATTGCATCATTTTTAATATATTCAGAACATATTACAGGTACCTTATAGATCCTTGTAAGCCCTTCAAGGCGCGAAGAAGAGTTGACATTATCACCAATAACTGTGTTTGTCATTCTTTCATTTGATCCGATGTTGCCGTAAAATACATCTCCGCCGTCTATGCCGACTCCTACTTCGATGAGGACGGCCTTATAGACCATCTCTTCGGCAGCAGAAAGGGCTCCGTATTTTTTGACAATTTCCTCTTTCTTGTCAATCATCTTTTTCCTGAGAGAAGCAGCTACTTCCTGTATTCCGTAACCTGCGGTAAGTGCCTGAACAGATTTGTTTTCTACGGAATCATCAAATGTGCCGAAAACAGCCAGCAGCGCATCACCGATTATGGAACCGACAATACCTTCCTTCCTGTGGACTCTTTTTATCGCTTCCTGATAATGCATGTTTATAAGGCTGATTATATCTGTCCCGAGGATTTCAGTCATATTTGTAAACTGCTTTATATCTGAGAACAGGATTGTCAGTTCTCTGGATGAACCTTCAAGTTTTATCCGCTGCTCCTTGTAGGCTTTTCTTGCAACATCCGCAGTTACAAATTTCTTGAAGATGTTCATCAGGTTATCTATATTGCTGGAAAGTGAGTTAAATGACATACCTAAAAGCGTTATATCATCATTGGGAGCATCTTTAAGATCTATAATACCTATTCTCTGGTCTGTCCTCATTGCCATAATCTGGTCTGTCATAAGTTTAACAAAGCGCAGCAGGCTGTTGACAAGAAATACGCCCAGGAATCCGCATATAATTGTAATAGCGATTATAATTACCGCTACCTGGTTAAAAACCACTCTTGTAGGATAATAAAATTCGTTAACCTCTTCTGCCCTCACCAGAAAAGTATCCCATTTCTGGTTGAATTTAAATACACCGAAATATTCAAGATTCCCAAGATAAAAATTGATGGCCCCTTCTTTTGTGCCGGCGGCAGAGGCTTCCACGATAAGATTGTTAAGCGCGGGCCTTTCAGCCTCTTCTACGTTTATAGTAGGGGAAACTGAGAAAAACAGGCTGCTGTCTGTATTTATTCCGATAAAAACAGACTTTTCTCCGCGCAGCTCTTTTATGGCCCGTTCCCGGATATTCTTTACAGACTCTTCCTTGTCTTCATTAAAAGAAAATATTTCATATTGATTATTACAGAAAATATGAAGGTCCTTGAGATCCCTTACAAGAAGCTGGTTTAAAAGTTTTATCTGCACTCCCCTGTTAAGAACAAGGTTGATATAGTTGGTCGTAAAATTGGAGAGCAGCAGCAGAATTGTGAAAAGTCCTGTAATCTTGAGGGTAATAGGTACAACCCTTGTACCTCTGATTTTATGTCCTATAAAATTTTTAATATTTTTCTTCACCTTTTTTTTCTTTTTATTGTTATATTTGAAAATTGTTAAAAATAACATTTATAATTTTAAAGCACTAATTTTAGAAAATCAAGAAAATTATTCTCAGTTGAATTAAATGTAATTTTTTGCTAACATTGGATAATCATCACTAATGTTATAGCCTGGAGTATTATATGTATGTAGTCTGTCTTGATCTTGAAGGTGTTCTTGTTCCTGAAATCTGGATAAATGTAGCGAAAAAAACCGGAATTGATGAACTCAAGCTCACTACAAGGGATATTTCTGATTACAATGCCCTGATGAAAAGAAGGATTGCGATCCTGGATGAAAACAATCTTAAGCTAAAAGATATTCAGGATGTAATTGCGACAATGGACCCTCTTGACGGGGCGGAGGAATTCCTTGAAAAACTCAGGGAGCTGACACAGGTTATAATTCTTTCTGATACATTTACACAATTCGCCAAACCTCTTATGAAGAAACTCAGATGGCCTGTTATCTTCTGCAATGAACTTGTAATTGACAGTTCAGACAGGATCTCTGATTTCGCCTTAAGGCAGCAGGACGGAAAAAAGCATGCTGTCAGGGGATTTCATTCAATGGGCTTCAAGGTTGTTGCATCCGGTGATTCATATAACGATCTTTCAATGATAAGGGAAGCGGACAGCGGGGCCCTTTTCTGCCCTCCGGAAAAAATCGTAAAAGACAATCCTGATCTTCCGGTTGCAATGACACACAAAGAGCTGCTGGAAATAATAAAAAGCCTTGTAGAATAAAAAAACAGGACCTCTCAGCCGGTTAATCTTTTGATCTCATCTTTCAGCAAAGGGAAAAGATGTGCTGTCCTGTTAAGGTTTTCCATTGATTTTTCAGCATTGTTTTCCTTAGCGCTCTTTTCCAGTTCACCTGCAGCATCCCCGAATTTCCTGATGGCAAGATTCCATGAGCCACCCTTGATTGAGTGGGCTTCACGGCATAGTGACTCATAGTCCTTTTTTTCAAGAAGCGCCCTCATTTCAGTCAGCTGCTTCTCAACCCTGACACTGAACTCAGCGAGCGTTTCAAGAAGTATTTCCTTTTCACCCATAAAAGTATCGAGGGCGTCTTTAAAGTCAATCATTTCAGCGGCTTTAACCGGAGGGACCGGAGGTACAGCGCTGTTTACAGTATTTTTTTCCGTACCATTCCCTGACGAAGCAGGCTGTGTTTTAACTGTGCTGATAATCGAATATCCATTTCCGTTTTTTTCAGACGCAGGTTCCAGCTCCTCAAGGTCAGCTACTTCATCGCCGACTATCAGCCACTTGCTGAAAAGCGGAACAAGGTCGGATTTTTTAAAAGGTTTGGAGAGAAAATCGTCCATGCCTGCTTCTATGCATTTCTCTTTTTCACCTGCAATTGCATTAGCAGTAACAGCAATTATCGGAGCAGTCACCCCCATCTCCTTAATCCTTCTTGAGGCGTCAAAACCGTTCATTACCGGCATCTGTATATCCATCAGGATAAGATCGAATTTTTCTTTTTTTGCCAGCTCTACCGCTTCCAGCCCGTTATCAGCAACAGATACATCAATATTAAAATTGTTTAAAATTGTTTTAAAAAGTTTCTGGTTGATATAATAATCTTCGGCAAGGAGGAATTTTTTTCTGCTGTTAAGAAGCAGTTCCTGAATTACGCTGAGTTCCTGTTCAGCAGTACTATCATCTTCCTCGTCATCTATTACTATTCCAAGAGCCTTGAAAACAGCGCTGTAAAGATGTCTTTTCTTGACCGGTTTGTTGATATATCCGTCAAACCAGTTCAGGAGCTTCATTTTTGCCTCGTCCCCGCCCATTCCGATAGGGGTCATGAGGACCTTTTTAATATCAGAATACCGGCTTTCGGCTTTTATCTCACTTGCAAGCTGCCATCCGTCCATACCGGGCATTCTCTGGTCAATAAGCACCAGATCCACATCTGCATCCCCGCTCTTAACACTTTCAAGAAACGAAATAGCTTCATTTCCGTTATCAGCTTCATAAACCCTTATTCCAATTTCTTCAAGATATTTCCGTACCTGACTCCTGCTTGTTTCATTATCATCAACAAGCAGCAGCTCGATTTTCACAGGGAGTTTTAATGCCCGTGACATTTTCCCATTTGACAGCGTTGAAACCCGGGTTCTGACAGTAAACCAGAAGAGGGAACCCTTCCCCTCTACACTGTCAAAACCTATTTCTCCGCCGAAAAGTTCAGCAAGTTTTTTACTTATGGAAAGGCCGAGTCCCGTACCTCCGAATTTGCGGGTTATTGATGAGTCGACCTGGGTAAACACGTTAAAAAGAAGATTTTTTCTGCTGTCCGGGATACCTATACCTGTATCGCTGACAGTAAACTTGATTTTCATCTCATCGCCTTCTGTTTTTACCATGCGGGCGCTTACAACAATCTCCCCTTTTTTAGTGAATTTGATGGCATTGTTAAGAAGGTTCATTACAACCTGACGGAGCCTTACCGGATCGCCCTCAATTATTTCAGGAACATCAGGCGAAATAGAGAGTACAACCTCAAGCTCTTTTTTATGGGCTTCCATCGCGATCAGTGTAACTGCGTCTTCAAGCGTTTCATAAAGATTATATCCGATATTTTCAAGTTCAAGTTTTCCTGCTTCAATCTTGGAAAAATCAAGGATATCGTTGACAAGGCTTAAAAGGACACCTGCTGAAAAAAGAATCTGATCGCCGTATTCCCTCTGTTCGACATCAAGCGGCGTATCAAGTATAAGTTCCGACATCCCCATAATTGTATGAAGCGGAGTCCTTATTTCATGGCTTACATTGGCAAGAAATTCCGATTTTGTTTTCGCTGCCTGTTCGGCAAGCCCTTTTGCTTCCTCAAGCTGTTTTTCCGCGGTTTTCAGTTCTGATATGTCGTCTATCAGCCCAATATAAAGTTTTCTGTCCTGGTCATCTGATGCTGTATTAATTCTTACAGTATAGGATTTTCCGTATTTTTCTTTTTCACTGTATTCATATCTGATGCTGTCTTTCCCGGTTACTGCGATTTCACTTAATTTGCCGGTAAACTCTTTAAAAAAATCATTACTCAGGACATCTGAAAGTTTTTTGCCTTCAATTGTCTCATTTTGTTTCACTGTAAGTTTTTTAAATGAAATATTTGCTTTTAGAATTTCGAGATTATCACTAAAAATAAAAACTGCGTAAGGAGAATTCTCGATAAAATTAATTAATACTTTTTCAAATTGCATCATCCGTATATCCCTGTTTTATCAGAACCCGGGATTCAGGATTTCTGCTGTTTTTCTTTTTATCGCATCAGGCTTTAACGGTTTTGACATGTAGCTTCTGACTCCGTATTTAACTGCTTTAAGGACTGTTTCCTTCTGGGACAGTGCGGAAAGGATGATTACCGGTGTATTGATTTTCTCCCTGTCCATATATTCGAGGACTCCGAATCCGTCAAGTTCAGGCATCATTACATCAAGAAACACAAGATCATATTTATTGCCGGGAAGGGCCTCGACAAACTTTTTCCCGTTTTCATACAGGTCGAGCTGCCATTCAAGTGATTTGAATACAGTTTTAACAAGCTGCCTTATCACAAAATCATCATCGACTATCGCTATTTTCACATTATTCCCGATTGTCTCAAGCTGTCTGAAGAGGTTTTCCGCTTCAAACCTCATTTCAATTTTACCTTCCTGGGGATTTCCGGAAAGTTTTGCCCCCAGCAGATTATCCTCAACAACCTTGTCCTGGGCATATGCATCACCTTTTTTTCCGATCAGCACATCAAGGGCATCGCCAAGATTATTGGTTGTCTTTATTCCCTTGAATTCCGGAACAGATTTAACATAATCCTTAATTGCACCTGAATTGGTAAGAATCATTATCTGATCAGGTTTTTCAGCCGCGCTTTTTACAGCAATATCCAGGAGATTGCGCAATTTGAAAATATTTTTATCCTCAATTTCAACATTCGACATCATAAGGAGGATTTTGGGATGCGCAATATTGTAGATTTTAATCAGCTCGTTAAGCCGGAACTGCAGAATATCAATTTTTTCGGTATTCAGCCCGCGGGCAATTTCAATAAATATAATTTCGTCGTTAAAGTTTGCTTCAATTATGCAGGGCGTGTCATCGACCTCCATCTCTATTTTAAATATCTCTGAAACACCTTTAAAGAGAGAATCAATTTTGACCGGTTTTGAGAGTATTTTTTTAACTCCGTATTTGGCAAGTTCGACTATTTTACTTTTATCAATTCTGCTGGTAAGAAGAATTACAGGTATTGATGACGTATTTGGGTTAGCCTCTTTCTCAATAAGTATTTCCTCTGAACTTTTTCTTGTGAGCATGTAGTCCATGACAATAAGGTCAGGAATTACCTTCCGGAGTTTAAGTGACCCGTCAAGCCCGTTTACTCCATTGAAAACTTCAAAATTCAATTCTGTAAATTTTTTTTCAAGATACTGGCGGAATTCCTCGTTTTCATCAATAATCAACACTTTTTTCATTATACTCTCCAGATTCAATTTTTATTAAATACTGATTCCATAGTAAAAATATCAGTAAGGACCTCTCTGGTTACAGCATATAAAGGGGGAATCCCCTCAAATGCGTTCATACCGGTGGAAAGCTGGTTTTTCGGGCTGGCAGGAAGGTCCGACACATAATAATAAAAATTCATCGGGATGTTATCTGCAATAAGGCCGTGCTGTCTTGCCTCAATTATCTGCCTTAAATAATAAACCCCTTCCATTTCAAGTCCTATACAGTCCCAGATGTGTCTGTAGAAAGAAAGCATCATGCTGTTCTGAAACAATGTGCCGTCCACAGTCAGCATCGGGCCTCTGTATATTTTAGTTTCAGCAAGCCTGTTTTGTAAACGATTAATTGTTTTAAACGCCCTGTTTTCAACAGGAAGAAAAAGGTCCTCAGACTGCCCGATAAAAGCGTCAGGAAGAAGTATGTCCCCCCTTTTTCCAAGCAGCGCCCCCGCCTTTCCCAGAATATTTATGCTGCCGAGGTTTTTCCCGAACTGAAGAAGAAGGTTTCTCATTATTTCAGAAGCCTGCTCTCCGAAAGCATAATCAATATTAAGTATCAGCGACTGAGACCTTTCAGGGATTTCAGGAAGACCCGGGTCAATATTTTTATTTACAAGCTTGCACAGGCTGAAAATCTGAACCCTGATTCCTGTTGATACGGTCCTGTCCAGCTTTATAATACCGTCCGAAATCTTGATGCTGCCGGGGTTTTTCTCATCTTCCTCGTCCAGAAAATCCCTTGAAAGCGCATACAGCATATCATGTCTGTTGTGCCATTTCTTTTTTGCGACAGGGTGCCTGTTTTTTTCTCCCCATGCAATAATCTCCTCCATTCTCTCAAGCAGCGAGGAATTAAGACAGTTTATAACCGAGTGCGTATTGCTGCTTATTATATGAACTTTTATGTGCGGAGGAAGTTCATTGGCCTTAAATCCGGTGAGCTCCCTCACAGCGTCGCCAATCTGGGTGAGCCACATTTCAGAACGCCTTGTGTTATAAAGCTCAAGCTGTCTCTTTATGACAAGATGGAAAATGCCGCTGTGCATAGCAGCCTGATAAAGGTATTTAACAGTATCCTCAGGCCACGCTGTTTTAAGGCCCGCAATTTCACTGCCGGAGAACGGAAGTGTTTTCAGAAATTCAGAATCTCTCTTTTCCTTTCCTTTTGGAGAAAACTGATTTTTTGATAAATGATTCTTAATTGCGAGCAGAATCCTGTGCTCAGAAAGGCGCGCCTTTATTTTTTCCGCTTCAACTGTTAATACGCACAGGCATGTAATAAGATCAAGAAGGTCTGTTATTCCGGGGCGGTAGAGCATCATTGTCTGGCCCGGCATCATCTTCCAGCACCTCCTGCGCCTTGCAAGGGCAGGAGCCGGATCAAAAAGTTTCCATGGTTCAGGTATGTGTTCATAAAGCTCATCAATAAGCACGTATATGAAGTTTTCAGTTACATTGCCGGGAAGCCTTTTTATGGCATAATCAAGCGCCAGGGTGTCAATAACCTCGCTGTTATTGATATCAGTATGCAGGGCCGGCTCCATCTCGCGGTAGAAAGGGATGAGATCTTTGATTTCCATGCTGCCTTTGTTTATGCCCTGTAGTACTTCAGATTTGAACCTTTCAAAGGCGGCAAATATCCCCTGTTTATTTTTCAGGATTGTACTCATCGCTTTTGAGAAAGCCTTGGATGAGTGAATAAGCTTCCTGAAGTTACGGCCTGTTATGGTGTAGCACTGAACATCAGAAAGTGCCCTGACTGTATATATTCTTTTCTGGTTAAAGATTGCCGAGCGTTCCCCGAAATAATGTCCCGAGGTAATTACATTTATCCTTACAGTCCCGGCAGCCTTGTAATCTATCGTTTCAACAGCCCCTTTTTTTATTAAAAACATGCTGTCTTCAGAATCGCCTTTGCTGTATATTGTCTCTCCCTTGCGGAAGGTATATTCCCTTAAATCCTTGATAAGTTTCTTTTTTTCAGAAGAAGAGAGGAAGCGGAACGGAATAACCCCTTCCAGCAGTTCAATCGCAGCATCATTCCCCTGCCTGCGGTCCGGCTTATCATTTTTGCCGGCATTTTTGCTGTTTCCCCTCTGGTTTGAGGCACTGGAACTGCCTGTATTTTTGCTGAAAGCAGTATCCTTTGATGTGCGGCCCATTTTTTATCCCTCCTGTCTGGTGACCGGCTTTTCCTTATGCCTGCGCGGGAAAACGGGAGTACTAGAATTTATATCCGAATTTCCTGAGCATTTCCTTCCGCGCCTGTTTATCGCCGGAATTCTCAACTCCTGAAGGAGAAGATCCGTCGATAACCCCCATAATCCCTTTCCCCTGCCCTGTTTCCGCTGTAATTACCTGAAGAGGATTAGCGGTAGCCGCAAAAACAGAAGCTACTTCGTGACAGTTCTTGATCTGGTTTAATATATTTATCGGAAAAGCATTTTTTATCAACAGCACAAACGTATGTCCCGCGCCAATGGCAAGTGCGTTATCAGAGGCTGCCTTGACAAGCTCTTCTGAATTGCCTTCTGTTCTTATGAGGGCCGGGCCTGAGGCTTCACAGAAAGCAAGGCCGTATTCAACGCCCGGAACACTGCCGATAACTATCTCGGCAATATCCTCCGCGGTTTTTATAAAATGCGACTGTCCTAAAATGAGGTTAGCCCCTTCGGGAATTTTAACCTGAACAGCGTTTAATCCAACATTCATAACAGTCCTCCTTCCGTTTTATTTCTGCCCGCTGAGCTTCATAACAAGATCAAGGTTGATTTCACAGGCTGCGCACGGCATCTGGATGCTCCAGTTTTCAAGCACCTGTGGAGATATTTCACCCATTATGCCTATTTCCCTGCCGCCGAGAACAACTTTGGCGCATCTTCCGCTTATAAACCTGGGATCGTCGGATTCTTTAAGTACATAATCGGCAGAGATATAAAACATTACAGCTGAGAGCTGTGAACTTACAAGATTAAAACCGGCATCCTTATCAGCAGATAAAAATCCAAGCGAGTTTATAGTTGCAACACCGTAATTATCATCTTCATCCCTGACTCCTGTTTTGCCGGCCTCGAATATCCTGTGGGGATAAACAGCGTTTCCCGACACTGCCTCGGAATTCAGAAGAGAAGGGAGGATTGACGCCCTTAGGTATTCATAGCTTTCACTCATCGGATTTGCGATCCTGACAACTTCTGTTCCTTTTATATTCATCTTCTCGATATAGTCCTTCCCGGATCCAAGATAGTTGTATACCATCTCCTGAAAACCAAGCCCGACCATTATATTTTTGATTCGCCTTCCGAACAGTGTTTCAGGAGTGAGTTTACCCATTGTAAAGTCATCCGGCATGACAGGTTCAAAGTTGGGAAGCCCCTTTCCTATCATTATATCCTCAATTACATCAACCGGGTGAAGAAAATCATTCCTGTAAACTGCGGGATATAATGTGAGCTTTGATCCGCTGACTTCTATCCTGCATCCGAGCTTTCTTCCGAATGCAGCAGCCTCGTCCGGAGTATATTTTTCACCTAGAAGTTTATTTACATAGGATATATCGGCCGTTACCGGCTGCTGGAAATAAAACGGGGCTGTAATCTCTCTCCCGAGCGGAGTGTCATAAGGGTAGACCGTCTTTACGGGAAGTATCTCATATCCTGCGTCTGAAAGGTCGCACGCAACTATCGCTGTCGCAATCAGCAGCGAATATATATCAGTCCCGGTCATTTCGACAAAAAGCTCCCTGTCCCCCTCAAGTACAGCGCCGATATCATTGCTGTTGATTACAGGAGGAAGACTAAGTGTCTTTCCATCATTATCAGTTATATAAGGATATTTGCTGAAATCAGCAATTATGCCCCCGTATTCCTGCCCCTTGGGATGTTCTTTAAGTATTTCCCTGAGGGTGAGTTTTTTTTCAAATCCCAGAGGAACAAATCCTTCCTTATCTGGGTCGGCGGCAGTATAGCGGACCGGAAATTTAAAAATATCGCTTCTGTAAACACCCATAGCGATGGCTTTTCTCTTCTGTCCGTAGTTCCAGCACAGCTTTTCCTGTGTCTGTATGATGTCTTTAAGGGACGCCTCATCAATACCCGCCCCCTTTATCGCGAAGCCGGCAATATAAGGTCTTATATCTTTTAAAGCCGGGTCTACAGTTATTGATCTCCCGCCGGAATCCAGAATTTTTTCCGCTGTTGAGAAAAAGCTGTATTCATTTTTCCCGCCTCCGGTATATACACGGAGCTGGCGTGCAATTCCTGCGGTTGACCAGAGATCAGGCCGGTTTGTGTCGTTAAGCTCAATTTTAAGAATATCATCTTCCCTGCCGTCAAATTCCGCTTTTGCGGCTGAAAGCAGTTTTACAAAATCATCTCCTTCGACCCTTTTCCCGATATATTTATAAAGCGCGTCTTCGTATACTTCAATTTTAGGCATTGTCAGCTACTCCTTCTTCTCAGCCTTAGGTGTTCAATATCACTTGTAAAAAGTTCTCTCAAATCGTTAAGCCCGAGAGACATGAGGGCCATCCTGTCTATCCCAAGTCCCCAGGCCAGTACCGGAACATGTATTCCGAGAGGCTCAGTTACTTCCGGGCGGAAAATACCTGCCCCGCCAAGCTCGAACCATCCGAGAACAGGGTGTTTTATATGCACTTCAACAGACGGTTCTGTAAACGGGAAATAACCAGGAACATACATGACTTCCGACGCTCCGGCAACCTCTTCAGCAAACATTTTAAGCAGGCCGAGGAGTGTTTTAAGCGTAACTTCTTCACCAAGGACTATCCCTTCTGTCTGATAAAAATCTGAAAGATGGGTCGCATCAACCTTATCGTATCTGAAGCACCTTACAATCCCGAAATATTTACCCGGAATTTTTGCCCGTGTTAGAGTTTTAGCGGAAAGTACTGTCCCCTGGCTTCTTAAAATCAGCCTTTTTGTAAATTCCCTGTCAAAATCGTAACCCCATCCGCGGCTTCCTGTTTTCCATCCGTCTTTATGTGATGATGCAACCTGGTCAAGATAAGGCTGTTCAATTGATTTTGCCTTGACCGGGTCTGCCAGATGGTAGACATCATGGATATCCCTTGCGGAATGAAACTGGGGCATAAAAAGAGCATCGCAGTTCCAGAATTCTGTTTCAACAAGGGGGCCGTCAAACTCCTCAAATCCCAGCGATACAAGCTTATCCTTTACTCCGTCAAGGAACTGCGCGTAAGGGCTGTGCCTGCCCAGAAGTACTCTTGAGGGAGGAGTGTTGACATTGTAGCCCCTGAAGGTTTTATTTTTCCAGCTTCCGTCAGCAAGCATTTCAGGGGTAAGGCTTCCAACCTCTTCGCCTGTAACGCCCTGTTCCTTGAGTAATTTTTTAACTTCCTTACCTGAAGCTGTTATTCTGTAGACAATATCTTCCCTCTCGGATACGCGGAAAGGAGAATTTCCTCCCCCCCTTTTTTTGCTTATGCCGGATATTGCTGTAATTTCATCGGGAGAAAGGGTGGATTCTTCAAGTTCCCCCTCCCTGATTCCTTTATCAAGAACTGCCCTTACCAATTTCATTGACTGCGATATTCCGCTGCCCTTAATGCAGGCTCTTTTTTCCTCATCAAGCGCCATTACACCATCTTTCGACATCTGGCCGAAAGCTGTCCCTGTATCCCTGTTTTCAAGTGACAGCGCATCATTTATTTCAGTGAGTTTCATCGGCCCCTTTTCTGATATAAGGGCGAATATTCTTTCAGCCGGCGTCCCGTTTTTCTGCAGGTCCCGCCCTGTATCTGTCATCTCATAGATAACCCTTTTTTTCTTTTCCTTTTCCTCGATGAGAGACTTTGCGGCAAGCCAGCTGAAAGCCTGATTGCACTGACCCAGCTTAAATGAAAGTTTTTCCATTATAAGTTCAGAAGTAAGATCTTCATCTCCGGTATTCAAAAGGACCCTTATTTCAAGGGGATGGAGGGTTTTGATATCATAATTCATTGTTAAAACTCCTTATTTATAATCACCGATGCATCTGGCGGCCACTGCCCTTAAAAAAAGTCCTACATCGCTTACTATTCCGATTGCCTGCCCTGATCCCCTGTCTGCAAGTTTTGTAACAACAGCAGGATTTATATCAATGCAGATTGTCTTTACCCATGAAGGCATCATATTTCCCGTACCTATTGAATGAAGCATGGTTGAAAGCATCAGTACCATCGATGTATCTTTGATAATCTCCGCGTATTCACCCTGCGCCTTTATCATGTCTGTTACAGTTTCGGGGAGCGGGCCGTCATCCCGGATAGAGCCTGCAAGACAGTAAGGAATACCGCTTTTTATTACTTCATACATAATTCCACTTTCAAGAACCTTCTGGTCAACCGCGTTCTTTATGGAGCCGCAGTGATTTATCCGGTTTATAGTACGCATATGGTTTTTATGCCCTTCATAGGCAGGTTTTCCCGATTTTTGGCATACGCCCAGCGATGTGCCGAAAAAAACAGATTCCATATCATGCACCGCAATAGCATTTCCCGCAAGAAGTCCGCCGATAAAACCTTCGCGTATAAGAGCGGCAAGGGCTTTTCCCCCGCCTGAATGAACAACAACAGGACCCGCAACAACAACAACCTTTTCCCGGTTTTCCTTCATTTTAATAAGTTCTGCGGCAATCTTTTCTACTGTAAAATCCGCAGATCTTTCAGATGACACATCGCCTGACATAAATCCGAAATCATCAGATTCCCTTTCCCTCGCAGGGGGGAAAACCCTTACCGATTCTGTGGAGCAAAGGACTCTGTCCCCTTTTTTGACATCACGGAGTTTCCGGCATTCCGGATATTCATCCCCGGCAACAATTACTGCATCCATCCGCTGGTGTTTTACCGAATGCCATTTGCCGGCATAGAAAACCTCTGTCCTGTGGTTTGTAGTTGAATAAAAATCCTCAGGAACGCATTTGTCCGCCGTTGAAGCTTTAAAAACCGCTTCCGGGGTCTGTTTTTCGTAGCAGCCTATGTGCACAAGCCTTGCTGAGAGCCCCTGAAGCTTATCATCCGATTCACAGATGAGGTCTATTTCCAGAAGAGACTCTTTTGCGTTTGTTTTACCGATTCTGAATTCAATTATTTCGTAATCTGCCCCTTCTTCGACAATAAGGTTCAGTATCTGGGCAAGAATTCCTGAATCAATCAGATGTCCTTTTGATATAAATCTTCTCTTTTTCATTGGTATTTATGCTCCTGAAGCAAACAAAATTATATGCCTGTCAATTTCTTCAAATATCTGCAGCCGCCTGTTTACTGATTATCCAGCATTTACGGGAGAAACCGCGTCGGGAAAAATCAGGTGAAACTGTTTTTTCTGTAATATCTTCAACAATGAAATTTTCAACTATACTATCATCGAGTTTAAATTTTTTAAAGTTGCTGGAGAAAATTATTATCCCGTTTTCAGCAAGTTTTTCCGATGATTTCCGGATGAGGGCTGCATGGTCGTCCTGAATTACAAAAATATCTTTCCTGCTTTTCGAATTGGAAAAGGTCGGAGGATCGATAAATATGATGTCGTATTTACCCCTGTCGTTTTCAAGGAATTCCATATAATCGCTTTTAATAATTTTATTTACAGAAAGGGAGAGATTATTCTCTTTAAAATTCCTTTCCGTCCATTCACAGTATGTCGAGTTTGAGTCTACACTAACAGTGAGGGAAGCTCCCCCTTTCGCGGCATATACTGACGCGGTTCCTGTATATGAAAAGAGGTTGAGGAATTTTTTACCGGAAGAAATTTCCCTTATCATGTTTCTTATGATCCTGTGATCAAGAAATATTCCTGTATCCAGGTAGTCATGATAATTTACATAGAAGGAGAGGCCTCCTTCCTTTATTATATCAAATTTTCCCGCGCTGCTTATCCTTGAGTACCTGTTGCCTTCTTTCTGTCTCTTTCTCTGTCTGAGACTTATCTCTTTCCGGGGAATACCTGTTATCTTTTCCGCTGTATAAACAATGTCCTGAAACCTTTTTTCAGATTTTGACTCAGGTATTTCAGACGGCGGCGCATACTCCTGTATATGCAGGTGACTGTCCTCATAAATATCAATAGCTGCCGCGTATTCAGGCATGTCCGCATCATATATTCTGTACGAGCTTATCCCCTCTTTTTCTTTCCATTTTTTAAGCGACCTGATATTTTTCTTAAGCCGGTTGGCTAGCATTTGTGAATAAAAAACTGATTTTTCTTTTAACGCTGTCCCTGATTTCTGACCGGCAGTTTCAGATAACTGTTCATCAGATCGGGCAGGTTCGGCAGTTGAACCGGCAGGCAGAGTTTCAGAAGACGCTCCTGATCTGTCAGTATTTTCTGCTTGTTCCCTGTATCTTGTGCTTACGGCGAAAATGCCGGAAACGCATTTGATCGGGCCGTTATAAACTGTATTTACCTGAAGAGGCTTCATACCGAGTTCCCTTGAAAGCTCTTCGCTTCCTGAAAGGGCAAGGACTTTCCAGCCCTCGAAAAGGTTTTTGAATTTTTCACCGGCAAGCCTGTAAAGGGAAGAGAGGTCTTCTTCCTCGCCGAGCCGCATTCCGTACGGAAGGTTTACAGCGATGAGACCGGCTTTAACACTGTCTTCTGACGGGGCCTGCAGATCCTTGATATCTTTTCTCTTTACATCTATCAGTCCGGAAAAACCCGCAGCTTTTATGTTAAGGAGCGCGGTTTTGACCGCATCGCTGTCTATATCAAAGCCCTTAAACTGTCCCGGTTTTATATTTTCAAGGTTTCTTTTTTCCGCAGCATCATTAAGAAGTTTATCCCACTCATCTTTTTTAAACTGTTTAAGATGATTGAAACTGTAATTTTTCCGCAAGTAACCAGGGGCGGTATTCGATGCAATCATCGCCGCCTCAATCAAAAATGTTCCGCTGCCGCACATAGGGTCAATGAATCCGCAGTTTTCAAAAGACATTTTGTGCCAGCCTGCTCTTTCAAGAAGTGCGCAGGCAAGATTCTCCTTAAGCGGGGCAGATCCGCCCTTCTGCCTGTAGCCCCTCTGGTGCAGGCTGCCGCCTGATATATCAAGGCTGATAGTGCATCTGTCTCTGGCTGTAAAAAGATTTATCCTTATATCAGGATTTTCCCGGTCGACATCCGGCCTTTTATTGAAAACACCCCTGAAATGGTCAGATATGCCGTCTTTTACAAGAAGAGACAGATAGGAGGCATTATTGAACCTTCGGGACAGCGATGTAGAATCGACAGCGATTGTTTTGTCCGGGGTAAAGAATTCAGACCATTTAATGATTTTTGCCCTTTCATAAATTTCATTTTCATCAGAAGCATAAAAATCTTCCAGAGCAAGCAGTACCTTTCCGGCAGTACCGGACCAGAGGCACACCTTCTGTCCGTCGGTAAAAGGTCCCTGAAATTCCGCTCCGCCCTGTTTCTGAACAGGTTTCCCGGAAACAATCTTTTCAAGCTCTTTAACCAGCTGGTATTCAAATCCGGAGGGACATGTTACAAAGTATCTGTATGATTTAGCCATATTTTCCTGTATAAATGATTATAGTATCAAAGAGGTAATTTTGAAATTAATTGTACCGCAGATGATCCTGATAATATAATAATATTGATTTTCCATCATGCTATTGCAGGTAAGGCAAAGAGTCAATAACCGGCAAAGCCGGCTTCAGGTTAAGGTAATAACAGCGTGCAGAATTAAGGCGGAAAACCGCAAGTCCATTTCAGCAGGCGGCCCGCGGAAAACTCAATTACCGGCAAGCGCCTCTTCGTAGTTTTTTATCACAAGAACTTCGGAAAGGCCCTCACCTTTTTCAGGGTATTCTACATCCGCGGCAAGATTTGCAATAATCTTCTCCGGAACCATATCACCCGGTTCTCTTTCCCTGTTTCTTTTAAGACAGGTAGATGTATCTGTAGCCATAAAAATAGCGGATATGTTTTTTTTCATTCTCTTAGCAATAGCGATATAAGGTTCCCTTGAAGACGAGGAAAGACTCATATTGTCAAGGACAATTGATTCCCCCATCTGAAGGAGATGTTCGATCAGTTTCCGTTCAATATGTTTTACAAGTGTTTCATCAACAACATCAAACTTGTCCTCTGACCATTTTTCTCCGAAAGTCATCATCTCATAAAGGTGCTGCCGGATTTCTTTGCGGCTTACCCTTTTACTTCCGGATTTCATGAAATATTTTCTGGCAAAATGGGATTTTCCCGACCCTGGCAGGCCGCAGACAAGAATTACATCGCTTTTTCTGAACTGCTCAAGTGTCATTGATTGTTCCTCCAGATTCTTTTTATACTTATCGGCCTCAGATGAATATAATTATACGTTAATAACCCTTCCGTTATCTTTCAGGCAGTTTTTAATATATGATATATCCAGTTCAAGATTTCCGGATATCTCAAGCAGCAGGTTTTCTGTTATAAGATTCTGCTCAGCATAGAGATACATCAGGGCTTTTTCAGCTATAAATTCCACCAGAAAAGCATTCATGTTGATTTCCTGATCTTCAACTTCATCAATATATTTCCTGTGAAAATGGCGGAAAAGGGCGGACTTTTTGATATCATCCTTTATCGCAAAAAGTTCATCAACAAGCGGCCCTGTATCACCGGCGCTTGCCCTTTGCCCGAGGGGTTTCAGGATGAGATAGGTATATTCTTTACCAGGCAGATAATGATGGGCATCGCACCTTGTACAGTAGTTCGGCTCCAGCGATCCGCTTTTTTCCCTGTCTCCTCCAATTACAATAAGAGGATCAAAATAGAGGGCCGGACACTCCTGCCCGTCAATATTGTAATACCTGTATGTGTAGAATGAATCTTCCATACACTCTTCATGTTCGCAGTATGCGGTAAGCTGAAAAACATCAGTTGATATATCAAGAAGAAAGCGGGCCGTTGAATTGAAGATGTCCTTTCTGAAGTTGAGGATAAGTGTCGGGAAAATAAAGACCAGTCCTTTTTCCTCTGATTCCTTTTTTACAACATAAGCTGTCCTCTCATCATAAAAGGTTGCCTCATCAATTATCCAGGTGCCGCACTCCGGGTTCTTTGCAATTAGCTCTTCAAGATCAAAGGAGTTTTTTATAACTGCCATCCTCTTGCCGCATCTTTCATAACCGCCCCTGTAGGCAAGCGCATCTTCCGGATAATCGGTAAACCTTTTTCCGTCAAGCGAGGACCGTATAAAAAATACATTTCTCCTGTCTGCCTTGCCTGTAAGCGTGTTTTCCGCGATTGCAGGAGATTTCCTCCCCAGGACCCGGGAATCTCTCCAGACCCTTGCGGAATACTCTGTCTTGCCTGAGCCCATGGGGCCGATTACAAGAATCCTCCTGCTCTGTTTTTTAAAATCAAAATGATTGAATGAGTGGTGTATCTTGAGCTGGGGAAAGCCGATGTTTTTAAGAAAATTCCAGTGTTCGTCGTAATTTCCGATCATGAGTTATATTATAGCAAAAGACTTTCATTTTAAGTAATTTTTTTATAAATTATTTTAGGGTTCCATTAAATTAATGATATGAATAACCTTATCACAGCCGCTGGAAAACTAACCGCAGGCAAAGGACATATTTTGAAAGATATTGATGATGTGGAAAAGATAGACTGGGAGAACTGGCAGCCGCAGGAAAAAGCGGTAATAGTATATATCCGCACAAATTCAGGCATAGTGCTGATTGAAAAAAAAACAGGTCTTGGAGCCGGAAAAATCAACGGTCCCGGCGGAAGGATTGAAAAAGGGGAAACCCCTGAAGAAGCTGCTGTAAGGGAGTGCAGGGAAGAAATCGGGGTTACACCCCTCTCATTAAGTCTCGGGGCAGAAATTTCGTTTATATTCAAGGACGGATATTCACTTTTCGGGTATGCTTTTACGGCAGACGGATATACAGGGACACTGATAGAAACAGATGAGGCAAAACCTTTTATATGCAGGGAAGAGGATCTGCCCTATGACAGGATGTGGGAAGATGACCTTTACTGGCTTCCTCAGGTTCTTTCCGGGAAAAAAGCAACAGGGAGATTTATATTTGACAACGATAAAATGCTGAGCAGGAGCGTAAGCTTTACTTGAGACTGAAAGATTGAAAACCGTGGTTTAATTTACTTCCTTTGGAAAGTATCCCGGCACAACTGATATTCATTTCAATCCTGCTCTGCTGCCGGGAGAGAAATATAAAAAACTGTACCGCGGCCTTTCTCCGATTCAAACCAGATTTCCCCGCCGTGACTGCCGGCAATACCTGCAGCAGCGGCAAGCCCCATGCCGGTATTGTAGCTGTTTTCACGTGTAGTAAAAAAGGGCTCAAATATTGTATCCCTGAGGGATGGATCAATCCCGTCGCCGCTGTCAGTAATTGAAATAATAACACGAGGTATTCCGCTCCGGTTTTTGCTGAAGGATACACGGAAAAAAATCTCACCTCCCTTTTGCAGCGCATCTACCGAGTTAAGGCTTATATTCATTATCATCTTGAACAGCTGTTCGCTGTCGCCGGTTACAATGCATCCCGGCATTATCTCACTGCTAACCTTAATGTTTTTATTAAAGCTAAGATCCAGAAGCATTATGCATTTTTTTATTATTACACTGATATCCACTCTTTCAGATTTTTTTACATCTTTTCGGGCATAGGAAAGCAGCGAATTAACAAGTTCCCTTGATTTTTCAACTCCGAGAAGAATTCTTTTCAGATATTCTTCCTTCTTGCGGCTGTCATTTTCACCAGGGAGAAGTTCCGCGTATCCGGAAATACCCATGAGCTGATTGTTAAACTCGTGGGCTATCCCTCCTGCGAGACGCATGACGGAACTGTTCAGGTAATTCTTCAGCATTATATCGTGAAGCTTTTTCTTGTTCTCTATCATCCTGTTCGCTGATTCTGCAATCTGCCTGAATTCGCTGAAAGTTACCTTATCAGGGTTAATTAAAATATCTTTTTCCGCAGCATTGCCGAAAAAATCCATAAACTCCGATATGTCCTTTTTAAACAGGCCGCGTATAAGAGAAGCTGTAGCAACTATAATGATGCTTGCAAGTAAGGCAAGGACAAGCTCCTCTGTAAGATTGGAGAATATCATTCCTGCAAGCTCACTTCTCTTCTGCCTGACCTCTGTTTCAAGGTCCTCAAGATAAATACCGCTTCCGATATAGGCCCCTGCCACGGGTATAGCTGTCACATAACTTAACTTATTAATCCTTTTGGTGTTATCCCCGGGCCGTGATGCTGATATTACCAGTACAGGAGGCATCTGATATTCAACAACACCTCCACCGGAAAGGGCTTTATCTATAAGGCGTCTTACAACATCCGCGCTGTTCCCTGCAGGATCAAGAATCATGTTGCGTCCCATCTCCGGTCCGGCAAGGCTTACACCTTCATAAGTACCGGCAAAAAAATTAATCTCGCCCGATAAATCATTGAAAAGCTCCCTGAATATCTCAGAGGCAATCTTCCTGTAAAGGGATGATTTCTCAAGATAGTATGCAAAATACAATTTCTGCCTGTCGTTTCTGATAAAAATAAAATTGTTCTGATAAAGAAACCCCGCTTCATCATGGAGCTCAATATTTCTGCTCGATAAATTCGCCTTCCATTTTTTATAGATATTAGACTGACTTTCATTAAAGTTTAATGAAGGGGAAGAAGAGAATAAAACATTTCCGTTATAATCAGACACAAAATAATGAATATTATCCTCAAAATACAGAAAATCCCTGCCGAATATTTCTGAAGGATTGCATATCGCAGAATTATCTGATGAAAAGGAACAATAATTTGACAGGGCCAGAAGCCTGTCCCTGCAGTTATGCAGCAAAGAGTCTTCCCTGTGCCGGAAATCGTAATATACGAAAGAAACAAGGTTGCCAATAGTTTTTTCAATATCCATAATCCGCAGGGACCTGGTATTAATTTCGTAATCAGCAATTTCCTTGTTTCTTCTTCTGATTTCGCCGGTGACGAGAACAGAATTGATTATTATAATTGAAAGGACTGAAATCAGGGTGAGAGATAAAATAAACGCTGAATTAAGGCTTTTAAATATTCTTTTCACATATTTGTCCAGCAGATTCTTTTCCGCTGATTAATTATAGTCCTCTCTTGCTGTTTTTTCAATTTTTTTAAAACCGGCTCAGGATGGACAGGGGCACAGCTTCTGTACTTTATCGATTATCGGAAGCAGTTCCCTTAAATCACTGATGCTGTAATCCGCGACCGGTCCTTTATCTCCCGGCGGATTTTCAAAATAATCTATAAAAACTGTTACTCCTGCTCCAGCTTTCTGGGCACCGCCTATATCCTTAATCGGGCTGTTCCCGACATATATAATATCTGAAAGCTCAACCCCTGCCAGTTCGCAGGCATGGTGAAAGATATCAGGATGAGGTTTTCTCTTCCCGTATACAGAAGAAAGCACTACGGGATCAAAGAAATCCGAAAGTCCGTATTTATCAAGACAGTATCCGACCTGTCCGCGGCTCATCACATTGCTTATTATCCCCATTCTGATCCCTTTATCCCTGATTGCCCCGAGAGCTTCCGCGGCTTCAGGCCTGGGATATCTGTTAAAGAATCCGGTATCAATTAAAAAAGCCAGGTCTTCGGCAACTCTGTTTATTATGCCCTCATCAATTCCGGAACCTTTAAGTATAAAATCACTGAACAGTTTTTCGGGTAAAAGCTCAATATAATCCACTGTCCTCCAGCTTGTATATTTTTTAAGACCTTTAAGAATGGTTTCCCTGAATTCATTTTCACTCTGTCCTGAAATCTGCTCTGCCCCAGCTTCTTCCAGAATTTTTTTCATTTTACTGCAGGCGTCCGTGACACATTTTTCACTTTCAGGATAAAGGTCAATAGTTCCGCCCATATCAAAAAATATCATTTCAAGCTTCATTTTTTTCACTCCCGGTTTTGTAGTAATAATCCTGTCTGTAGGTCTCGAGCAGGTCAAGCGCGTCTATTGCTCTTTTGTCAAGCTTATGCGCAACTCCGATCAGCAGGGCATTTGTTATAGCCATAGGGACAAGAGGTGAGTGGAACGCCCCGTGCGGGCCCCTTTCGGCGCAGAGGACATGCTCGCAGTCCTTTATAATCAACGGCGTCATGATATCTGTTATAAGGACAACAGGAACCCTGTTTCTCTTCATGACATTGACAAAGACCTTCAGTTCATCAGCGGTCCTGTAAAAGTTATACGCTATTCCAAGGTCGCTCTCCTCAAGGGAAAGCAGTTCATCAAGCATCCTCATGTCGCCGGCCCTGTGATGAAAAACATCTATCTGAAAACGCCTTAGCCTGTATGCAAGGTGAAGCCCCAGCATCTGGTTGGGGCCGGTCCCGAGAATATGCACCTTTCTGGCTTTGCAGATAAGATCTACTGTCCCGAGAAATCTTGACTCATCAATGGCGGTTATGGATTTTTGGAGATAGCGGATCTCTTTTTCAGTTATACTCCGGTAATTTATCTCCGAATTATCAAAATCCTTAATAAGCTGTTTTACCCTTTCGCTGGGAGAAAACATTTCCTTGTAATATTTGAACAGCGCCTCCCTGAAATCGGGAAATCCGTCAAACCCTAGCAGCTTGGCAAACCTTACAACAGATGCGTTACTTACCCCTATTTCCTGAGATATCCTCGCAACCGGGAAATAAATTACCTCAGATATATTTGTGAGTATGAAATCCGCTATTTTTTTCTGCTGCTTCGGCAAACTGCCGTATATATCCTGTATCTGCTGATAACAATTCTCTGGCAACTTCTACCCCTTGAAAGAACATTTTAATTCACCTGTTAGCCTATCAAAAATATTTCCCCTTTTAAAGGTGAGTGAAACTTTCTGTTCCGGTCTGATCGCAAGATACTCATCTTCAGGGCCTTTCGCGATAATATCAACGCCCCCTTTTTCCGATTTAAGGTGTATCATCATTTCTGATCCCATAGGCTGTATAGTATAGACAAAAAATGATCCCCTGCCATCAGGCTTATTAATGATTATATCTTCAGGTCTTGCATTGACAGTTATTTCATTTCCTTCAGCTATTCCCTCAACACTGCCGGCGAGATCAACGATGCTGTCAGGATCATCATCAAAAACAAAAGATTTTATCCTGTCTGCGGATCTAATTTTTCCCTTTAAAAGGTTTGTTTCAGGATTACCCATGAAATCAGCAACAAAGATATTGACCGGTTCATGATAGACTTCATACGGTGTACCAATCTGCTGGATTGTCCCCTCTTTCATTACGACAATTTTATCAGAAAGGGCAAGGGCCTCAATCTGGTCGTGGGTAACATAGATGCTTGTAGCGCCAAGCGTCCTGTGAAGCCTTTTGAGCTCGGATCTGAGTTTCATCCTCAGCTTGGCGTCAAGATTAGACAACGGCTCATCAAAAAGGAGTATCCCGGGTTCGTTAACAACCATTCTGGCGAGCGCAACTCTCTGCTGCTGGCCGCCTGACAGTTCGTGGGGATAGCGGGAACTGTATTTCTGCAGATCCATTGCATTAAGAACATTTAAAATTTTTTCTTTTTTTACTGCATCTGAAACTTTCATTTTTCTAAGACCGAAAGCGATGTTCTGTTCAACTGTCATATGAGGCCAGAGCGCATAATTCTGAAAAACAAGGCCAAGGCCCCTGTTTCCCGCAGGAAGGTTTATACTCTCTTTTTTTGAAAAAAGGCATTTATCTCCTACCCAGATTTCCCCATTCTCCGGAGTCTCAAGTCCCGACAGGCACCGGAGCGTAGTTGTTTTTCCGCAGCCGGATGGGCCCAGAAATGTTACAAACTCACCCTTTTTTATCTCAAGATCAATCTCTTTTACAGCGGGGATGCCGTTATATTCCTTTACAAGCTTATTAAAGCGGATAAAGCTCATCTTCGTCTCCTTCTCAAAGTTCAACTTTCCCGCCAATCTTTGAAAGTATCAGGTGGCCGGAAATTACTATAAATATAATCAAAATCATGACTCCATAAGAATGCTGAACAAAACCCTGCTGCGAATACCTGAAAATAACCGAAGTCATAAGTGTAGTATTCGGTGTTACAAGCAGAATCACAAGATCAAGTGTCCGCATCGTTGTTATAAAATTCAAAAGCATTGCGGAAAGAACACCTCCCTTTGCAAGAGGAAAAATTATCTTCCTGAATCTGGTGCCCCATCCGATTCCGTGAACAACCGCAACCTCCTCAAGGGAAGGATCAATCTGATGCATAGCAGTTATACCGGCAGAAGAGGAAAACGGAAGGTGCTTGACTATACAGACTATTACAAGCAGGGCAAAAGTACCGTAAAGACTCGGTATAGGGCCGAATTTTTTTGCAAACATTGTAAGGTAGATTCCCCCGAATGCCACTCCCGGAATCAGATACGGAGCGAAGGTGAGGTTCTCTATCAGTTTAGCAAGTATTGTTTTTCTCCCCTTGACTACAGTATACCCGATCAGGATACCGACAAAACCGCTTATCAATGCAGCCAGACCTGAAAGCCTCAGTGAGTTCCAGATTGCGTCCTTGATAACCGAATTTTGAAATATGCCAGGCTGGCCCATGGCCATATCAGGATCTGAACCCCCGAACCAGTAATGCAGCGTAAAATTATCAAGAGAATATATACCCTCTGTTTTCATTACTGTCTGAATCCCGAGCAGAAGAAGAGGGCCGAAAACAAAAATAACTATAAAGGCTAAAATCATCACAGTAGCGGGAATCCGCCACTTTCCAAGTTCTATCTGTTTTTTCACAGAACCCTTGCCGCTTATTGTCACATATCTTTTTCTTGTACCTATTACCATCTGGTTCAGAATAACAATAAAAGTCGTTGAAATTATAAGAATAAGGGCAAGTACATAACCTTCGCCGTAAAGCTGATTATTCAGGGCGGAATAAATTCGTGTTGAAAAGGTATAATATCTGATCGGCAGGCCTAGAAATGCCTGTGTTCCGAATTCCCCAAGCCCTTTGCTGAAGGTAAGAATAAACCCCGCTCCTATGGCCGGAAGGACCATAGGCAGGGTAATCTTCATAAGAATCTCAAGCTTCGAGGCCTGAAGCAGCTCAGCGCTTTCCTCAAGCCTTGAATCGATATTGGCAAGCGCCCCTCTCATCATGATGAAAAAATAGGGAACGTAATGCACTCCAAGTGAAATTATGATTGGTATGTAACCGAAAATAAGCCATTGAGGAGGGTTTAT
>JACKPD010000011.1 GCA_024233785.1 Spirochaetales bacterium
GGTTGTCATCATCGGATTGTCCTGTATCGGGGATATCAAGAAACTCAAAATCAGTTTTATCAATCATCAATTTCACCTCGAAAAAACGCTTAAAATAGTTTTCATTTAATCCAGTCTTTAATGATGAGGCTGATTTTTTCAATCAGCTCATCTTTTTTCCGGGTTGATGGTGCAAGGGTATACATTTTCAAGGCTTCAACATAATTATTATTATCATAATAATAGTCGCCTACCCTTATTAGTCCGTCTGAATACCCTGTAGTAAGGAAAATTCTTTTCGCAGCGTCAACTTTTCCTTCGTTAAAAAACTGGTTGCCTTTTCTGTTTAAAAAAACTCGGTCACTCGTTTTTAAATCGTTTTTTCCATTAGATGTCAGTTTTGTAAAACCGTTCGCAGGAATCTTTTTTAAAATATCGTTTTTATCAAACTTCTTATTCATTTTATTACAACCATGAAGAAATAACAACCAAAACCGTATATAACTTATTATAATATAAAGTAAATTGTAAAGAGATAATCATAAGAATAAATTATAACAATATTCATGATCTTGATTACTTTTTATACGATTATATTTTACCTTTTGTCGATAAAACTCCTGTTCCATCCTTAAGAGGCTGATATGCCTGGCTTAAGGCTTTTCCGAATGCCTTAAACAGTGATTCTGCCATGTGGTGGCTGTTTTTTCCGTATCTGCATTCTGCATGCAGTGTAATCTGGGCCTTTACTGTAAAAGCATGGAAAAATTCGTTTAACAGAGACATGCTGAATGCTCCGGAATACGGCTGGGGATAATCTGCCTTGTATATGCAGTAAGGCCGTCCGCTTGCGTCAACCGTAACCTCGGAAAGCGCTTCATCCATGGGAATTACAGAGTGGCCGAACCTCATAACCGGGCCGAATTGTTCAATTGTCTTGAAAAAAGCATCTCCAATAACAAGCCCAACATCCTCGACAAGATGGTGCGGATCGACTTCCACATCGCCGATTCCGTTTACCCTGAGTGAAAAATTACCGTGAAAAGCCATTGAAGTAAGCAGATGATTGAGAAAAGGAAGCTGTGTTTTTATTTCAATTCCTCCGTCGCCGGATATGTCAAGTTCGACAGTCAGATCTGTTTCATTGGTGGCGCGCTGAAGCAATATTTTTTTATTTTTCATTATGTACCTCTTTAAAACTGTTTGCAGTTTTCAGTTTATATAAAAGCAATTCTATAATATCCCGTTATTGCAATCAAGTCTTTCTCTTCAGGTACACCGTCATAAGGAAGGATGAGTTGATTCAAGATAAAACCAATAATTCCGATATAAAACTAATGATATTAAAGCGCTTTTTTTTCATGATTCTGATTTTTCTGATAACATGGAACTGTATGATTTCTGCCCAGGAAACGAAACCGGGGACGGAGGCTCTTGCGCCGGCTTCTTCCCCTTCAGATTCATCTGCTTCCGGTGCAATATCGGGGACGGAGGGGCTGAAAAACGGGGACATCCGTGAAAATCTCCCTGCGGGATTTATGAATATTACCCTCGGTATGAGAATGGAAGATGTTAAAAAAGCATTAACTGAAAATTCCTGGTTTGATTACAGGGGAGATCCCGATGTAACTATGCTGGCTTCTCCCAATCAGCAGCTTATTGAGAGCCGGGGTTACTCATTTATAGAAAAAGGATATTTCCAGTTCTACAATGAAAAACTATTTATCATGACTCTTGTTTTTAACAGGGAAAGGCTTGATTTCTATACAATGCATATGCTTCTTGAAGGCAAATACGGAAAAGCTGCACGGCTTGATCCGAAGGGAGCATACTGGGAAAACAGCGCTGTTTTTATAAGCCTTGAAAAACCCCTCAGCATCAAATACATGGATAGAAATACACTTGACGAAATTGCAAAAGAGCGCAAAGGTGTTGAAGACAGGGGCAGTAAAAACAAGGAAGAGTTCCTGAACCTGTTTTGATTATCTGCATCAGGATGCCGTTGAAGTAAATAAAATATGAATATAACAGAAAAAAAATCCGTAAAAAATCATCCCTTCTATTCATTTTTTTTTAATATAATTTTTTTGATTATCGGTATATTATCCGTTTTCTCATGCAGTGCCGCCGGTACGCTTGAGAAAAAGATTATAACAATAAATGGCACACCCCTTACTGTCGAAATCGCGAAGACTGAAAATGAGAGGACAAAAGGGCTCATGTACAGAAAATCGCTTGATCCTGACAGCGGGATGCTCTTTATATTTGAAAGCGACAGAAAGCTTTCATTCTGGATGAAAAATACTCTTATACCGCTCTCCATAGCATTTATCAATTCAGACGGGATAATCAAGGAAATCCGGGAAATGAGCCCGCAGTCTCTAGCCGCTATAGAATCAAAAAACTTTGTAAGATACGCGCTTGAGGTAAACAGGGGTTATTTTAAAGAAAAAGGTATTAAAGAGGGAGATAAAATTATTTTCCCTTCAGAGCAGTGAAAGTAATCAGCTGTCAAGCTCCGGGAAAAGTTCAAGCACAGGTTTTTCATCCGGTGTTTCAGGCTGATTAATAAGTATCTCAACCTTTCTCTCCATTTTATCAAGCTCTTTCTGCAGGACCCTGGCAATTTTAATCCCTTCCTCAAAAAGAAGCATTGATTTATCTATTGTTACATCATCTTCTTTCATTTTTTCATTTATCTCTTCAAGCCTTGCAAGTTTTTCTTCAAAACCTTTCATTTTAAATCTCCTTTTTCCCCGTCAGATCCTGTTTTTGTTCCGGTTTTCTGTTCATTATCAATTGTTATTGCTGATTTTGCCTCAGTCTTAAGGATATCCTTTAAAAACCGTACAGATATCGCATCCCCGGGTTCAGCTTCAAAAGCGGATTTTATAAACCTGTCCTGTGAATTGTTGAAAACTGCGGCATAACCTTTTTTAAAGATTTCTTCAGGCGATGAAGCGTTAAGATTGCTTATTATAAGCGCGAGTTTCATCCCTGCCATTTTAAGTTTATCTGTTATTATCCTTTTTATATTTTCGCTGTTGTCGTCAAGCCGCTGGCTGGCAAGGTTTAAATTCCTTTTTATAAGCCTTTCCATCTGAACAGGGGAAGCATTGTCGAGTTTTAAAGTGAGTATTTCCATTTTCCGCCTGAGCGCTCCCCTCATTGAAACAACAGTATCCGAGAGAATTGTGCTTATTCTGTCTGATTCAATAGATACTATTTCTGCCGCAGCGGAAGGGGTGGGGGCCTTTATGTCAGCCGCAAAATCAGACAGCGATACATCAATCTCATGTCCGACCGCCGATATAACTGGAATTTCTGATTCATATACAGCTCTTACAACCTCTTCAGATGAAAAAGCAAGCAAATCCTCAAGTGAACCGCCGCCGCGGCCTACAATAAGCACATCAGCAATTTTAAGCATGTTGGCCCGCCTGATCTGAGCGGCAATCAGTCTGGCCGCATCCTCTCCCTGAACAGGAGCGGGAAGCACAATAAGATTTATCCGGTTGTTCCGCCGTTTGAGGACTCTTAAAATATCCTTTATCGCGGCTCCTGTAGGGGAAGTGACAACCCCGATCCTCCTTGGCATAAGCGGAAGCTTCTTTTTATGCGCTTCATCAAAAAGCCCCTCAGCGGCAAGCAGTTTTTTAAGCTTTTCAAGCCGGGCGAGAATTTCTCCTTCCCCCGCTTTCTCGACTGTGTGGCAGATAATCTGGTAGCTTCCCCGCTGCGGATAAACAGAAACATCACCTGTAACCCTTACAAGCTCTCCGTCTGACGGAAGATATAAAAGGTTTTTGGCTGCATTTTTAAATAGCACTGCTGAAATCATTGAGCTGCTGTCTTTCAGGCTGAAATAATAGTGCCCTGTGCTTGAAGGCTTGAAGTTGGAAACTTCCCCTTCAACCTGGACAGAGTAGAATTGCGATTCAAGTGTCTCCTTGATCAGCGATGTAAGCTCAAATACCTTGAGGCATCTTCCTTTTAAATCAAACATAAAAACAATAGTAATGATTTAAACTGCTTTTTTCAATCAATTTATAACTATTGTTTGGGGGTATAACACTTTACACCGGGGCCTGTATTGACGATATTATGATATAGTATGAAAAATTCAGTATTTATCAATTGTATTAATGCATCGGATTATATTTTCAGAAATCTGCCGTCGGGAAACACAAGTTTTAAATATGTTTTAGACTATGCAGTCCTTCTTCCGGATGCCGGTGAGATTTATGTTCTGAGCAGCGAATCTGACAAAGAGAAAATTCAAAAAAAACTTGCGGAAACTGTTCCCCTGTTGAATCTTTCTCCCGGAAAAAATAGCCGTAAAATAACGATAATCTGCAGAGAATCCTGGGATTCAAGTTCCCTTTTCGAAACTTTTCTGGCAAATGCAGACCGCAGCAGCCATCTCTTTTATTTCTACGGCGATTGCCCGTTTCTTGATATCGATGCGGCTAAAAGGATGTATGAAAACCATCTGATGTACAGCGCTCAGTACAGTTTCGCTGACGGAGCTCCCTACGGAATTACGCCTGAAATAATTGCGCTTGAAATTGCAGATGCGCTTAAAGTCCTTTCCGATAAGGATAAGGTTAAACTTAAGCGTGATACACTTTTTACAATAATTCAGAGGGATATAAATTCTTTTGATATTGAAACAGACATTTCTGAGATAGACCTCAGAATGCTGAGAATATCACTTACTGCAGATTCGAAAAGGAATTTCCTCATGCTTGAAAGGCTTGAAAAAGCCGGCGTAAAAGGGGAAAAGAGGATCAACAGCATAACCGCTTCAGACCAGCAGATGCTGAGGACCCTTCCTGCCTACTATCCGGTCCAGATAACTGACAGGTGCTTTCAATCCTGTTCATATTGCCCGTATCCTGAAATTAATCCGGGTCTTCTCTCCGGAAACAGCTATATGGATTATGATAAATACTGCATGATTCTTGAGAAGATAAGCAGTTTCTCTGATGATGCCGTAATTTCCCTTTCCCTGTGGGGAGAGCCTTCAAGTCATCCGCAGATTGAGAAATTTATCCTTAAAACCCTTGAAAATGAAAAAATGACACTGGTAATAGAAACTTCCGGAATCGGGTGGAAAAACGGGATAATTGAAACACTTGCCGGTAAAAAAGACCTTTTCGGGGACAGGCTTATATGGATTGTGTCCCTGGATACAGATGACCGGGGCGTTTATAAGCAGCTTCGCGGGGAAGGGTATGATGATGCTTTATCGTTTTCCGCTCTGCTTAACAGTAATTTTCCTGAAACTGCCTATTTCCAGGCTGTAAGGATGCATGAAAATGAGAAACCCCTTGAAAAGTTCTATAAATCCTGGAAACAGGATAGTAAAAAAATAATAGTGCAGAAATATGATAATTTCTGCGGATTTCTCCCGGACAGGAAAGTAACTGACATATCTCCTCTTAACAGGATACCGTGCTGGCATATAAAAAGGGATATGCCGGTTTTACTCGACGGTACTGTTCCTCTGTGCCGGGAGGAAGTCGGAAATCAAAGAGTACTCGGCAATATCTTTACAGACAATATTGAAGAAATATGGAGAGAAGGGGAAAAATATTATCTTGAACAACTGGACTCCAACTATTCAGGAATATGCGGGAAGTGTGATGAATACTATACCTACAACTTCTAAAAGGGCGAGAATTCCCTATACAGTCCTCGGGGACGGAGGAAGCGGAGGGAAAAGACATTTTGAACGCCTTTCGCTTCTTGTCCTAAACAGGGGAAAATCCATATTTAAAACTGATTTTTTAAAGGAAATTGAAAGCCTTGGTTTTGCTGAGGTAATATCCATAGAAAATCCCGGTGTAAACTATGATGTTGAAAGCATCTCAAGGAAATTCCCTTTTGTTAAATTCCTTCTGCTTCAGGAAAGCTGCAGCCCCGGAGAGCAGATAAATCTCGGGCTTGAAGAGGCAAAAAGCGAATATGTATATACAGTATGGAACAATATGAAGCTTTCTCCATCATCTGTATCTGTAAGGCTTGTTGAAAACCTTCAGAATGAAGAATCAATCTGTACTGTCCCGGTACTTAGAACTTCGGGAAACGAAATAGTCCCTTCGATTGTGATACCGGCATTTAAAAAAAGGAATCTCAAGATTATTTATACTGTTCCCAAAAAAAACGGCGCGATCACCCTGTTCCCGTTTGATTATTGCGGTATTTACAACAGGGAGAAATTCCTTTACAGCGGCGGTTATGATTACTCAATCCTGAACCAGTACTGGCAGAAGATGGATTTCGGTTTCAGGGTGAACATGTGGGGCGGAAGAATTATATGCAATACAAGCCTTCAGTCGGCCTATACTTCTGATTTTATTACAGATGATTCCTCTGTTGACAGATACTACAGGAAGTTTTACCTGAAAAATCTTGCGGTAAGGTTTAACGGTGATTCAGGTTATCTTCCGGGTTCGAAATTTATACAGTATCTTTTAAGGTCGGGTGAAAGTTTTTTTACAGCAAGAAATAATTTTAATGAAGCAAAAAAATGGGTTGAGCTGAATAAATACCGTTTTAATTTTGACTGCAGAGGGTTAACAGAATTATGGTCAGATCCGGAAATGTAGCTGTATTTCTACAGGCCCGTATCGGTTCAACACGGCTCCCGTCCAAAGCTCTTTTTGATCTTAATGGAATTACGGCGATCGGCAGGGCCATGATCAGGCTGAAAAGAATAAAAGCAGATAATTATGTTGTTCTCACGGACCGCGACAGTTATGCAATACTTGAAAAGGAAACACAGAAGTACGGATTTGAGATTATGGAAGGTCCGGCTGATGATGTTCTAAAAAGATTTGCTCTTGCGATTATAAAATATTCTCCTGTTACATTTGTAAGGGCAACAGGAGATAATCCCCTGGTATTTTACCGCCAGGCGCAGTTTATTCTTTCAGAGCATATTGAAAAAAATGCGGATCACAGCTGGTTCACCGGAATGCCTCTGGGCGCCGGGGTTGAGATAGTAAAATCAGAGAAATTGCTGGAAGCGGAAAAAAACGCCTCTGATCCGTACGAAAGAGAACATGTAACTCCTTATCTTTACCGCAGACCGTCATTGTATAATCTTAATCATCCTGAAGCTGATATCAGCTCAACATATCCCGAAGGCAGAATAACCATGGATACCATGAATGATTATCTTTATTTAAAGAGAATATTTGAAATAGATAATATTATCGGGACTGACTGTCTGACAGAAAGTACTGAACGGTTAATTGACTGGCTTAAAAAGAATCCCCATCCTGACAGTAATAAAAAATCATGAAAAAAATACTTTTTATCCCTTCATGTGAAAAAGGCAACGGAAGCGGCCATTTGCGACGGTGCTGCCTCTGGGCAGAGTCGCCGCTTTATGATGGTTACATCTATATCCCTGAACAAAGACTCGGAGAGTATCTGTCTGAAGGTAATTCTGAATTCGCAGCCGCGCATTTATCTGACAATGAAAAGATCGTAACAGCTTTAGAGGGACGCTGGGATATGTCGGTTCTTGATATGAGGAGAACTCCGGTACAGCTGATAGAAAAATGCAGAAGTATATCAATAATACTCACTGGTGTAGATGAGGGAGGTATCTGGAGGAAAAACTTTGACTACCTTATTGATACCCTGCCGAATCCATATAATACGGGCGTAAGGAGCAATATTACTTCAACCGGTCTTCTTGGTATTCCGGATAAAAGAGAAGCCCTGCTTTCTTCCGGCAGAATAGATAAATATTCATCTGTATTAGTGTCCTTCGGCGGTGAAGACCCTGCCGGTATTACAGAGCGGTTTTTAAGCGATGCTGTCAGGTTCAGTCTTTTTGAAAATCTTGAAGTAACAGTTGTAACAGGCCCTTTTTTTAAAAATAAAGGTAAAATAAAGGATAAATACGGTTGTTTCAACATTGTTGAATCTCCGAAAGGGATTGAAGATTTAATTGACAAAGCTGATCTTGTTTTTACCTCATTCGGACTTACAGCTTATGAAGCACTTTATTCCGGAAAGCATGTAATTTTGATCAATCCGTCAGGATATCACAGGAAACTGTCCCTTATTGCGGGAATATGTGAAGCAGGTATAATTAACGGGGAAATCAGGAAGATTAAACAGATCCTTGATAACCCTCATCTTTATGATGAAAGTGCAATAAAATTACTTGATCCCCCCTCTGATATCATGGAGCTTTTTAAAAGTACCGCAGAGACAGAAAAAACAGCATGTCCGATTTGCGGGAATAAAGGGAAAATATTTAAAAGGTTTTTGAAAAAAAACTACATCAAGTGCGGCAGGTGCGGTATTTATTATCTTCAGAAGACAGGACCTTTTGCAAATGATTCAAAAATATACAATAAATCCTATTTTTTTGAGGAATATAAAAAGCAGTACGGTAAAACATATCTGGAGGATTTTAATAATATTTCAGTTATTTGTCTCAGCCGTCATAAAATAATAGAAAAAATCAAAAAATCAGGAAAAATACTTGATGTAGGGTGCGCATACGGCCCTTTTCTTGATGTCATGAATAAAAAAGGGTATGACTGTACAGGAATTGACATATCCGAAGATGCTGCAGGCTATGTCAGAAAGAAGCTTGGCATAAACGCATTCACTTTTGATTTTGCTTCATCCTCTTCTTTGACTGACCCTGACGCATCAGCAATTAAAAAAGATGTTCTCTCTCCTGAAGGAAATTACGATATAATAACTATGTGGTATGTCATCGAGCATTTTAAAAATACAGATAAAATAATTCGAAAAGTACACTCGATGCTTAATGAAGGCGGTATATTTGCATTTTCCACTCCGAATTATTCCGGAATTAGCGGCAGGAAAAATATTTCAGGATTTCTTGAATCAAGTCCTGATGATCACTTCACAATATGGAATATTAAAACCGCCCGCCGGCTGATGCGGCAATACGGATTCAGAATAATCAGGGTGAGATCAACAGGACATCATCCTGAAAGGTTCCCCCGGTTTCTTGAATTAACGACAGGAAGGAAGATTCTGGGAATAATCAGCAGAATATTCCGGCTGGGTGATACATTTGAAATTTATGCAGTAAAGGCAGGGCCGGTGAATGATTGAAGCTGTTGAGGCAAATAATAAAACAGAAAAAGCCATTGTAATTCTTGGAGCAGGGATTATGCAGATACCTGCCATAGAGTCCGCGAAACGAAAGGGGTATATAACAATAGTCTTTGACGGAAACTGCAAAGCGCAGGGAGCAGCTGTCTCTGACCATTTTGAGAATATTGACCTGAAAAACCGGGAAGCGCTGTTTGAAAAATGCCTCGGCTACAGGAAAAAATATCAAATTGCGGGTGTTTTTACAGCAGGTACTGATTTTTCATATATCGTTGCCTGGCTTTCCGCTCAGCTCGGTCTTAAATCCATAAGCTATGAAACATCAATTAAAGCTACTGACAAATCGCTTATGAGGCAGGCGTTTCTTTCCTGTAATGTTCCGTCTCCAGCCTGGCTGATAACTGAAAACAGAAACATTGACGAGACCATGGTCCGTAAACTTGGATTTCCTCTTGTTGTAAAACCTGTTGACAGCATGGGTGCGCGCGGCACAGTCAGGGTAGACGACAGCCTTCAGCTTGGAGAGGCATTTGATTCAGCATATATTCATTCAAGAACCGGAAAGGTTATTATTGAGCAGTATATTGAAGGCCCGGAATACAGTCTTGATGCAGTTGTAAAAGACGGAAATATAACAGTCTGCGGAATTGCAGACCGCCATATATTCTTCCCCCCATATTTTGTGGAAATGGGGCATACAATGCCTGCTGTTCTGACGAAGGAGGCTTCTGATAATATCGCAAAAGTCTTCTGCGACGGAATTAAAGCCATAGGTATTGATAACGGATCTGCAAAGGGAGATATCAAATACAGCAGAAAGGGAGCTGTAGTCGGTGAAATTGCGGCAAGGCTTTCAGGGGGTTATATGTCCGGGTGGACATTCCCCTATTCTACAGGTTTTTCCGTTATTGACGCTGCTATTGATATTGCTGTTGGAAACGACCCTGGAGCCGTTGATTACAGCTACATAAACACTGCCGCAGAAAGAGCTTTTATCTCAATACCGGGTATTGTTGACTCAGTCTTTATTCCTGAAAATATTCAGAAAAACATTATAGAACGGAATGAAGATACTGTTATAAAAGAATTATTTTTAAATGTAAAACCTGGTGCTGCTGTAAATTTTCCAAAAAATAATGTTGAAAAATGCGGCAATGTAATTGCGGTTCACAGAGAAAGAGAGAAAGCTGTTTACGCGGCAGAACAGGCATGCCGTGATATATTTGTAAAACTGAAACCGTGCGGAGAGATGACCTATAATTTTATATTCAATGAAAAGGAATCATGGATACCTGATGCATTCAATCCCGGCCGGACAGCGCTTGAAATGCCTGATTATTACGGAAATATTCAGGATGTTGATATATTCAGGCACCCGATTAATGTAATTATGCCGGAAGCAGCCGCCGGGGACCCGGGAAGGGACTGGCAGGGCCGGACACTGGATAATGTGTTAAAGCAGATAGAATATCATACAAACATAAGGTTTGTTGAAAAAACGGATATTGGCAGTTCTTTTGCAGTCGGACGCCTTTTCTGGAAAAGTGTTGCGCGAGGCAGCGTTCAGGGAGG
The DNA here is from genome assembly GCA_024233785.1 of Spirochaetales bacterium. Lineage (GTDB taxonomy): Bacteria > Spirochaetota > Spirochaetia > CADAEX01 > CADAEX01 > JACKPD01. The sequence continues at coordinate 10,672 of JACKPD010000011.1, forward strand.
GGTTTGGATTGTGGAAACACTTCTTGAGTATCTTGAAAACGGGAAGGATTTAAAAGACTATAAATGGTAATAACAGGACGGAAATCAGCAGTTTTAATTGTTTTTCTTCTTTTTATACTCTGTTTAAATGCCAATGCAGCATCTGATGATATCTCTCTGGCGGATTTCATTAAACAAAATAATTTTTCGTTCAGATGGTCCCCGATACTTGATACCGGAGAACTTAAGTATGGAGATGACATTTTCAGTTTCAAGCCGGGAGAAGATTTCATTGTATATAACTATAAGGAAAAAATAACAGGCTCCGGGATATACAGGGACGGAGGAATTATCATAATTGACGGTAAAACCGCTGAAACAATTCTTTCAAAGAGCGGTTTTACCTCTTCCCCAAGACCGGTAGAGAAGGAATCGGCTGATGTTAAACCTTCGGGGCACAGGATTGCTGCAATAATTATTGATCCCGGGCATGGGGGAAGGGATTCCGGAGCAATAGGCAGACATGAAATTGATGGGAATAATTATACTGTTTATGAAAAAGATGTTGTTCTTGATATTGCGCTTGAATTAAACAGGAGGCTGACCTCTGCCTACAGGGATAAAAAAATAATTCTTACCAGAAACAATGATTCATATCCATCGCTAGATGACAGGGTAGAAAAAGCAAATAATGTCAAACTTGGAAAAAACGAGGCAATTGTATTTGTTTCTATACATGCAAATGCATCTTTCAATAAAAACGCGAAAGGGTTCGAGGTCTGGTATCTTCCGCCCGAATACAGACGGGACCTGCTTGATGAGAACAATGCTGACAAGAAAACCAAAGATATCCTTCCTATCCTCAACACAATGCTTGAAGAGGAATTTACAATAGAAAGTATTTTATTGGCGCAAAACATACTTGATGGTCTTGATAAATCAATTGGCAGTAAGGATTTAAACAGAGGTTTGAAGGAAGAAACCTGGTTTGTTGTAAAAAATGCCAAAATGCCTTCTGTTCTGATTGAAGTGGGATTTGTATCAAATAAGGAAGAATCTGTAAATCTTTCGGATAAAAATTACTTGAAGAAAATAACCGAAGGTATTTATAATGGGATAAAAAGATTCATCGACAATCTTGAAATGATTAATACCGGCGGAGAAAATTGAATTGAGTAAAAAATTAAGGATGATATCTGCTATTTCCATTTTGGCAGTATTTATAATATCGTTTGCAATATATATTTCTGTAAATTTACATAAAACAGAAAGAATTTTTTTCTTTCCTGAACATAATAACAGCAAAACAGTAGGTGAAAGCCGCAGAATTCCCAGATTTATAAACAGGGAGAAAAATGTAGATATATTTACACGGGAATTGCTGCTGGGTCCTCTTAATATGAAGCTGGATTCTTTATTTTCTTCTGGTACAAAACTGGAAAAAATGTTATATAGAAACAAAATTATTTACCTTGATCTTGATATTAAGGCGCTTTTTCCTGATAAAAAGGCAATACACGGTTTCGATACCGGAATTAGACTGTTAAAAAAAAATATAAAGTTTAATTTCCCCTATGTAAAAAAGGTGGTTGTTACAATATCGGGTGAAGAAACTTTAATTGAGGACGGGGAATAAAACCGGTTATTTTACAATTAAATGGAAGTTTTGCCAGCAATTACAAAAATCTAAAAAAAAATAAAAGTTGTTGACAAAATCTGTACCTATTTTATAATTGTATTTAAGGTTTATTAAAGAAAAAGGAGCTATAGATGAAACGGTTCTTCATCCTTCTAACAACAGTTTTTTTCTTCATTAGTGCAATTTCATTTGCTGAAGAAGCTGTATTGATTGACTTTTCAAAATTGGCAGCAGATTATCCTGAACAGGATCCTAAAGAAAACGCAAGAACACTGGTAGATTATTCAGATAAAGCTGGTACATCTTATTCAGATGCAGAAAAAGCGGAGATGAAAACATCAATCGCTCTGAATAACTGGGATGTTGTGCTTGCATCTTCATCAAGAAGAGTTATAAATCAGGCCCTGTCCATGACAAAAGAGGTTCCTGTAATTGCAGAAGCAAAAAAATATGCAGGAGAAAAAGTTATTGGTATCAGGATTCATTTTCCTGATGAATCATTTAATTCATGGGCATTGATCAAACCTCCGTTTGAGATACCTGCCTACATGAAAAAGACAAACATTGAAGGTGACGGCAAACTTGTAGAAGACGAAACAGACAGATACGGTTCAAAGTTTATCGACGGATATGGTGTTGTTAAGAATGTCGGTGTAATTAAATCACTTTCCATGAATGTTTACGGATCAAATTTCCCTAACGGTCTTGAAGTAATACTGAAAGATCAGAACAACGAAGAAAAAGCCATATTCATGGATTATCTAAACTTTGAAGGCTGGAGAACTATTACCTGGAAGAATCCTAATTACATTACAGAAGTAAGAAACAGGGATGTTTATCAGACACCTCTTTATCCGAAAGCTACACCAATGGTAAAACTGGCAGGAGTCAGAATTTTAAAAGATGCTTCACAGGAAGGCGGGGATATAATTACATATATTAAGGATATCTCTGTTGTTTATGATAAAGCGGTTCTTACAATCGAAAGAGATGTTGATGAAGAAGCTATCTGGGGTATTCTTAAAGAAAGAGAAGAATCTAGAAGAACAGCTGAATTTGAAAGACTTGGTCAGCAGCAGGTTCTTAGATATCTTGAACAGAAAAAAATGCACGTAGATGAAGGATGATCTTACTGAACATATAATTGTTTAACTGCTAGATATATAAAAAAGCTCCCGATAAGGGGGCTTTTTTATATTTATAGTTTGAAAAAAAACTGTTTATGATTTATAGTGTAAAAGAAAATATAGCTTAAGCTGTCTTCAAATCCTTTAAATACAGAGATGATATGAGCGATTATTTAGATCCTGCAAATGAAGAATTGTTAAAAGATTTTTTTCTTGAAGCTAATGCCCAGTTAGAAAATCTTGAAAAAAATATTTTAGTAATTGAAAATGATCCCGGAAACAAGGAAGCCATAGATGAAATATTCAGGGCTGCACACACACTTAAAGGAAATTCAGGTGCAGTTGAAATGTTTGAGATATCTGAATTTACTCATATTCTGGAAGATCTTCTGGATGATATAAGAGCCGAAAAAATAAATGTTGACAGTGATGTTGTTGATATACTTCTCGAATCTCTGGATATTGTCAAAGCAATGATTGAAGCACGGACGCAGGGTGATGTTTATGGTTCAGACTGTGCGGAAATAAAGGAAATCCTTAAATCATTAATTTCAGGCTCTGACAAACAAAATTTAAAAGATAAAAAACAAAAAACCAGCCCGGTGAAAAAAGCTGATATTCAATCGAAAACGGCTGCGCCGACAGTAAAGGATTCAAAAAAACTTACAGAATATGAATTACTTGAGCTTTTTAATGAATCAGGTAAAGATGAAAAAATATATGATGTCGAAGTCTTCTATAATGAAGATAATCCAATGAATTCCATAGGCGGAATTCAGGTTTTTGCGAAACTTAAAAATTTATCCAAAGTATTGTTAACAAAACCTGATTTTGACATGTTATATGAAGATAATTATTATCCTGTAGTTGATTTTTTTATTACTACAAACAGGGATCCAGGTGAAATCAAGAAAATAATTACTATTGCTGATGTCACAACTGAAATAAATATTGCTGAAATACAAAAAAATGATAATTTTCAAAATTTAAAAACAGAAAATGAAAAGATTATTGATTCTGTTACTGAAGATAAAAAAACTTCTATTGTTCCTCCTGAGAGCAGGAAAGAGATGGAAAAATCCGATGAGACAGATAACACCGATGATGCCGGCGATAAAACAAAACTTCAGAAATTAAAAAAACCGACAAGCACCGATTCTACGGTATTAAAAGTAGATTCAAGGCGTATCGATAATCTCCTAAATCTTGTCAGTGAAACAGTAATCAATAAAGCAACTTTTAATCAGATAAGTTCCCAGTTTTTAGGCATTCTTGATGAATTGCACACAAAACAGCAGAAAATGAATGACACTATAAATGATATATATGATGGAGTTGAAAAATATCTAAAAGATGGTGTAAAAATTAAAGCTGTTAAAAAAGAATTATCCCCGGATTATGAAATAGCAAAAACCGCTTTAAACAATATTGAATCAACTCTTAAAAATGCAATTACGAAACTTGTAAATACCTCCCAGAATTTTGGAAGAATCACTAATGAACTTCACGAAGGAGTTCTTCAGATAAGAATGGTTCCCATTTCACAGATTTTTTCCAGATTTCCCAGACTTGTACGGGATGTATCAAAAAAACTGGATAAGAAAATACAGCTGGTAATAGAAGGAGAAGATACAGAGCTTGACAAATCTGTAATTGAGCAGCTGCTTGATCCGCTGATTCACTGTGTAAGAAATTCTATGGACCACGGTATCGAATTACCGGAAAAAAGAATCGAAAATAAAAAAAATGAAGAAGGAACTATTGTTCTAAAAGCAAAAAACGAAGGCAATATGATCCTGATAGAAATATCGGATGATGGAAAAGGTATAGATTTAGACGTAATACGGGATAAGGCCGTCAATAAGGGTATTATTCACCCGGGAAAAGCCCTTACAGAAATAGAAGCATTTAACCTGATCTTTGAACCTGGATTTTCTACTGCCGCTGAAGTAACTAACATATCAGGCAGAGGAGTCGGACTTGATGTTGTAAAGAAACAGATTGAAAAACTGAATGGATCTGTCACAGTATGGTCACGTAAAGGGGTAGGAACAACCTTGTCTATCAGATTGCCTTTGACTCTGGCTATTATTCAGGGGCTTCTTATAAAGGTTGGGAAAGAGATATATGCCATACCAATAACTTCAGTCATTGAAAGCCAGAGAATATTTTCTGATGATATAAAATTCCTTGATAATCATGAAGTGTTTGATGTAAGGGATGATGTAGTTTCCCTTGTCCGTCTAAACAGATTATTTGGAATACCGGCTAATGAGAACGGAGACACCCATTATATAGTAGTGGTAGGAAGCAGTGATAAAAAGATAGGATTGATGGTTGATCAGCTGATCGGTGAAGAGGATGTGGTAATAAAGCCATTGAAAGATAAATATACAAATGTTCCGGGGATAGCAGGGGCGACCATTCTTGGAGACGGACAGGTTTCTCTGATTCTTGATATTAATCAGATACTTGAACTTTGCTTTAAAAAAGAACGGACAGCCCGTGAGAGAAGAAATTATATAAATTGACTTTGAATGTTTTAAATAAGGAATAACAATGAATACCGATATATGGGAACTAAAAGAAGAATATAATAAAGCAGAGGCAGTAGATAATATTGATTATAAAATGGTTTCTTTCTCACTTGGCGGTAAAGATTACGGAATCGATATAATGAAGGTTAAAGAAATTCAGAAAGTCAATAAATTTACATTTGTTCCCAACTCAGAACCGTATGTAAGAGGAGTATTTAACCTTCGAGGCGATATTATATCAATTATAGATCTTAGAATTATGTTCAGCGTTTCTTATGATGAAAATTATAATGACCTTGAAGATGTTATAGTATTAACAGTTGACGATAAAAAAATTGGAGTAATTGTAGACTCCATAAATAAAGTAATCGGGATACAGTCATCTACAATACAGACTCCTCATCCTATTTTCAGCAATATCAATATCAAATATATAAACGGTATAGTCGAGAAAGATTCCAAAATATATATTATCCTTGACATTGAAAGAATTTTCGGTCAGGAAAATGATATAGAACAGGAACCGGTTTCTGACGAAAAAATAATTGATTCCGGTTCTATTCCTGAAAAAACTGTTTACCGGACCGCGGATGTAAAAACGGAAACTGATGTTAACAAGGATTTTATAAAGGAAACTCTTAAAACCTTTATAAACTTCCATGTTACTGATATAAATGAGGCCTGGTTTTTCAGAAGGTATGATGAATGGCTGAAAAAAAGAAGGGAATCAGAAGAAAATGTACAATTGTCAGGTGTAGAAGATGCTGAAAAATTTCTGCAGACTTTCTATTCAGGAAATACAGGCAGATTTTTTGACCAGGCGTCAGCACAGGCATTAATGAAAATAATTCCCGAAAATATTAAAGGTAATTATTATATCTGGAATATCGGCTGCGGAAACGGGTATGAAACATATTCAGTTGCAGCGGTCGCAAGAAAACAGAATCCTGATGCTGCCATTAAAATATGGGCTAATGATAAAGATCTTTTAAGTATTTCAAATGCGCCTAATATAACTGTAGACAGGAATTCTGTACCCGGATATCTGAATGATTTTATCTCTGAAGGAACAAAAGGAGGAGTAATATCACAAAAGTTAAGAGATATTATTTATTTCGAATATCATGATGTCAAAAATCATAATCCTTATCCTGATGTAGACATGATTATTTGCAGGGACGTTCTGTCTTTTTTCGATTATAATGAACAATTCAGAATTTTAAGTGAATTGTTTGAAAAATTAAAGAATAACGGTATACTTATCACCGGCGATAATGAAAATATTGTCCTCGAAGGATTAGACAAATATGAGGAACAGGGTATTGTTTTTTACCGTAAAAATGCAGGTATTTAATTGTAAGGAGAAATTATGAGAGTAGAGTATATTAACCCTTTTGTAGAAGCCGCTTTCAATGTGCTTAAGGAAGTTCTTAATACTGAAATTAAACGTGGAGAACTTTATCTGAAATCGACTTCACAGCCTGTCCTTGGAGTCGCGACAATAATTGGTCTTGCGGGAGATGTAGAAGGAAGGGTCCTTCTTGACATGAGTCATGAAACTGCCCTGAAAATTGCATCTGAAATGAATATGGAAGAACTTACGGAATTGGATGAACTTGGAAAAGCTACCATAACGGAGCTTGCCAACATGATAACCGGGCAGGCAGTAACAAAGCTGCACGAAATTGGTTTCAGGTTCGATCTTACCCCTCCATCAATAGTCACCGGTAGAGATATGGTTATCTCCGACAGCGGTGTTGAAGCGCTGATAGTACCAATTGAGCTTACACAAGGTAAGATTGAAATAAATGTCGCAGTCAAAGAAAAAGCTTAGAGGAGTTTGTATATGAGAGCAAAAATGGATTATCCTAATATCAATACAAAGAAACCTGACGGTATGAAACCTGACGGATCAGCTTACAGGGTACTAATAGTTGATGACTCAATGTTTGTAGCAAAGCAGATTTCACAGATACTTACATCCGAAGGATTTGAAATTATCGGAACTGCTAAAGACGGGCTTGAAGGACTTGAAAAATATAAAGAACTTCATCCCAATGTAGACCTTGTAACCATGGACATAACAATGCCGAATATGGATGGTGTTACCTGTCTTCAGAAAATTATTGAATTTGATCCAGAAGCAGTTATTATTATGATAAGCGCACTTGGCAAGCAGGAACTTGTAAAACAGTCTTTACTTTCAGGCGCAAAAAATTATATAGTAAAACCTCTGGACAGAATAAAGGTACTGGAACGTATTACTTCTGTTCTAAAAGGTACATGAAACAGGGCGGCTAGCTCAGTTGGTTAGAGTACTTGCTCGACACGCAAGGGGTCGGCAGTTCGAATCTGCCGTCGCCCATATGTAACTGTTTATCATGTAAAGATTTAATGCTTTGGGTTTAAACGCTCGAAGCATTTTTTTTGCTCATTTTGGTTTCTATGTGTAGAAAGATATATTATTATTATATTTATTGGATTTAAAACTTTTTTTAATTATAATGTTTTTTTTATAATAAAAAGCATTTAAAAACATAGTAATTTTTTTAGATATTTTAAAATAACAAATTAAATTTATGGTTATATAAAATCTATAATTAAATCAGCCGCTGATATTACATAGATTAGTTTCAGCATCTTTCATCCAGCTGTATGCGTTTTCAGTATTTGTAAAAATCCTTACAAAGTGATTCGATTTCTTATCTGAAATAGTTTCAAAAACACTTAATATTGTTTTATCTGTGAGCGGATTCACGATTACACCGCAGAGCGAACCTTTGAGTTTTTCCATGTTTTTTTCAGCAATTTTACATATTCTATCAACACTTGAAACAGGGAAGCAGTACATGTTTACTTCGCTGTAGTCATACAACAGGCCGGTTCCGGCCTTCCACCTGCTGTCAGAGAGGATTTCATCAAGTATAATTTCTATTTTTCCAGGATCAATGCCCCCGCTGATTTTTACAGAGAAAAAAAGCGGTAAATTAGAGTCTGATATTGTATATCTCATTAAAGTCTCCCAGGACCGTGTATTTAGTAGACATTTTAATAATTTTTCTGTTTAATAATATGACTTTTTAATAATTGAAAGATAAGACTATTTTGATTTGTAATTTTTAATAATTAACAATATTAGCATATCTGAATAAAAAATCAAGTCAAATATATAACACCCTACAGGAATATTTAGCAGAGGATTAACACCGGATGATTAAAATATTATATTCATTATTTATTGTATTCTCCGGGCTGACAACAGGCTATTTACTGCAATTTTCTTCGTTGTTTCCATACGGGTCAATAAATAATGGCAAGGTTAGAAAAATACTGCAGAGGCTGGTTATTATTTTTCTTAACCCTGTTGCTTTTATCGGATCAATCTGGATTCTTGATTTAAGGAAACATCAGCTTTTATTTATGCCTCTATCAGGATTATTGGCGCTGACTTCCGGCGGTATCTTTGCTTTGATCACAGCAAATTACATGAAGATGAGCAGAAAAGAAAGCGGAGCATTTGTCGCCTGCGGTTCTTTTACAAATATCGGGAACATCGGAGCCCTTGTCTGTTATTCTTTTCTTGGAGAAAAAGGATTCGCGCTTGTCCCGTTTTATAAACTTTTTGAGGACTTATTTTATTATCTGATCGGATTCCCTTTTTTACGGACATTCGGTATCAGAAAAGATAATAATCATAATTATAGAAAATTAGGCGTCAAATTCGATCCCATGTTATCTGCTGTAATAATCAGTATTCTGACTGGGTTTATTTTGAATCTGTCAGGAATAAAACGCCCTGATTTTTTTAAACCCTTAAATGCGGTAATAATTCCGCTTTCCTCATTCACAATGCTTCTTACAATCGGTATGGCTTTGAAATTCGGTAAAATGAGAGAACTCGCATTTAAAGCCTCAGCAGTACTGCCGGTAAAATATCTTGCTGTCCCTTTTATTACTTTTTTATTTGCAAAATACACAGGGCTCGGTGAGATTGACAGCGGATTGCCGTTAAAGGTGGTATTGATCCTTTCATCAATGCCTGTTGCTATACTTGCAATGATTCCGTGCACGCTTTATGATCTGGACCTCGACCTCGCAAATACATGCTGGTTTTTTTCAATGCTTTTAATGGTTCTAACTGTTCCTGTTTTGAAAATATTTATAACTTTAATATAAGTCATAATTTAATTAAAAAAATGTCAGAATATTATTCCATAAGCCATTCCGGTAAAAGCTGATAAAATTATAACAAGGCTTACATAAACAATAGTCTTTTTTAAGCCCAGTTCACTGTGAATTACAAGCATTGAAGGAAGGGAAAGTGAAGGGCCTGAGAGCAGCAGTGCAAGAGCCGGACCTTTACCCATACCTGCTCCTATAAGCCCCTGCATAATCGGAACTTCTGTGAGAGTTGCAAAATACATGAAAGCTCCTGAAATTGAAGCTGTTAAATTTGATATTATTGAATTACCTCCTAAAAGTCCGGCTACCCATTCTGTCGGAATAAAAGCCCTGTGGCCGGGTCTTCCCAATAGAAAGCCTGCAACCAGAACTCCTGAAAAAAGGAGAGGAATTATCTGAATTGAAAAATCCCTGGTTGAAATTACCCATTCTTTAATTTCATCCTTTGAAAACCATTTGATTAGCATAATAATGAGTGCTGTAAAGAAAATACCAGTAATTAAATACTTGTTATTATAAATAAAGTCCCACAGAGGAAATGTCCCTCTGGACTGGGCCCAATTAAGAAAAACAAGAATCCCTACCATAGAAAAAAGATAGAGTATATTCATTCCGAGAGTTCTGCCGTTGTCATCACTTATTGTCTGACTGAACATGCGTTCATCTGTCACTCTTTTTTCATCATCCTTCCTGAAGAATAAGTGCATAAGAAAACCGATAAGGAAAGCAAATGAAACAGCGCCGACTGCCCTGGCAAGACCGATCTGCCAGCCTAAAACCTTTCCTGTAAGGATTATCGCCAGTATGTTGATAGCAGGACCTGAGTATAGAAAAGAGACCGCAGGGCCGATTCCGGCGCCTTTTTTATATATTCCCTTAAACAAAGGGAGAACTGTACATGAACAGACAGCAAGAACTGCGCCAGAAACAGAGGCAACAGAATATGCGGTAAATTTATTAGCCTTCGGCCCGAGGTATTTTATAACTGCCTGCTGGTTTAAAAAAACCATTATTGCTCCTGCAATGAAAAAAGCAGGGACAAGACATAACAGGACATGTTCTCTGGCATATTCCTGAAGCATAAAAAAAGCTTCGCTTATACCGGATTGAACTGCAGTATTTGAAAACGGGATAAAGTAAGACGCAATAAAAACAGATAAAAGAATAAGCAATCTGCTGTTCTGAGTCAGCGCTTTTTTAGCCATTTTTAATACCCTTTAATTGTTGTAATTATTTAAAATATCAATTATCTGATTTTTGGTTAGAATTTTCCCTGAACTTTTAACATCTCCGTCTATGGCAAGAGCCGGTGTCATCAGAACTCCGAATTCCATTATTTCGTTTATGTCTGATACTTTGACAATTTCTGCATCAAGATCTGTTTCGGCAAGGGCCTCTTTGGCATTGGATTCAAGTGTTCTGCATTTGGGACAGCCTGTACCAAGAATTTGGATTTTCATATTTTCTCCTTATGTTTATAAATTATATTATGTTCAAATTGCTAATCCATCTTTGTATAGATTTAAACAGTTAAGCTAATATGGCAATATAGCCATATATGAGGTGATTTGTCAATATATCAGGTTGCTAATCATTTAATATAAATGTAAAATATATCAGGGTGTAATAATGACAGAAGATGAAAAATATAAAAGCGAGGGGCGGGCAGCTATTCTTAAGGCCATTTCCCATCCCTCAAGGATATTCATTGTAGATAAGCTTAATGAAAAACCTTACTGTGTATGTGAACTTGCGGAAATGATAGGTATTGACCAGTCAACCACTTCAAAACATCTTTCCATCTTAAAAAATGCAGGAATAATTGATGATACAAAAAAAGGGACAACTGTATATTATTCGCTTAGATGCAAATGTCTGCTGGATTTTATAGGATGTATTGAGAATGTAATTAGGATGAATATTGACCGGAATAAAAAGTATATGGGAGTTGGAAATAATTGAAAGAAAAACCAAAAATACTGTTCCTGTGCACAGGAAATTCCTGCAGAAGCCAGATGGCCGAAGGTTGGGCCAGATACCTTATTCCGGATATCGCGGAAACCTGGTCTGCAGGAATTGAAAAACATGGATTAAATATGAACGCGGTAAAGGTTATGAAAGAAGCCGGAGTAGATATATCCTCTCATAAAAGTAAAATTACATCAGAACTTCCTTACCAGAATTTCGACTATGTTATTACAGTCTGTGATCATGCAGGAGAAAACTGTCCATTTTTCCCGGCAAAAACAAAAATTATACATCACAGTTTTGATGACCCGCCCCGTCTTGCAAAAAATGCCGTAAATGAAGAGGATGTTCTTAAAATTTACAGACGGGTAAGAGATGAAATCAGGGATTATGTTTTAACACTTAAAGAGGTAATATCCGGCTGATGGTGAAAATACTTTTTCTGAAAAGCTGATTAGAATTATTTTCAATATTCATTTATTAAATCAGCAAGCGGATAATAATGCTTCAGGATCTCTTCCGCTGAAAATCCTTCAGATGCCATCCCTGCCGCTCCGGTCTGACACATCCCGACTCCGTGCCCCCATCCGGCTCCTGCAAAAATAAAGAATTGAGGAACCATATCTTCGCCCATTTTAGGCATGACAATAAAAAGATTACTGCGTAATCCGCCGAGACGGTTTCTTATCGAATCATTGCGTATTATTTCATTCCCTTTGCTCCCTTCAACAAGAACCTCATTTACCCTTCCGCTCATACCCCGGCCCCGGGTTGTAATCCTTAATATTGTACCTATATCTTTCCCGATTCTTGCCTCTATTTCCTCTCTTGGAACAATAATTCTCCATCGGTATGAAGATTTATAGTAAAAGGGCGGAATTGAGCTGTATGACGGAGGTTCTGATAATATCCACCTGGTAAGCTCACTTGGGGACGGAGGATTGGTTTTAAATAAAAGCTGAGGATCGGTTACTCCAATTATCGGAGCATTCATTTTCCAGACACTTTCCGCTGATTCTGTTCTTCCTGCGGAATTGGCGGAATAGAAAGCATTGAGATAACTGTCATCATGTTTCAGAACCAGTCCTCGGGTTTTTTCTACAGCAGCAGTAGTTTTAATGTTTTCACCGGACAGCCCGCGGTAGAATGCGGAATGAATAGACCCGGAAAGGTCAAATCCCCGTTTTTCATATTTTCCCATATTCGCAAGTGTATAAGAGCGGGCAGCGACTGCCTGAGCGGCAAGCGCCTCTTCAGGCCAGGAAGAGGGCATCTCTGATGGAACTACAGAATAAAGGTATTCCTCAAGAGGCAGCGTGTTAACAATTGTAATTCCATTATTCTGAAAAGGTATAAAGGATATCCTGCCTCTATAGGCCCTGTCTTCCTGTCCTGCAGACTGATATCCGCCGCTGTGCGAAATATCAAATATAAGAGTAGTCAGAAATGGATTATCGTAAACAAGCGAGACCGGCTTCGAAACAGTTAGAACAGCTTCATTATCTGAAGAGAATATTTCGATATAATTATTATTAAAGACAATTCTGTAAATCTGATTATTATTACCTTTAAGAAGCTGTTCCCCTGACCGGGAAATTATAATGAAATCCCCACCTGTTTTGATAAATAATTCACTTAATTTTTCTGCAAGTCCCACTCTTACCTGCGGCATCGAGTCTCTTCCGTCAGTAATTGAAATTGCTTTGGGGACGGAGGATGAAATTCTTTTTTTTGCAGTAAATTCCTCCTTTTCTTTAATAATTGCAGGGTTATTTCTTTCAAAAACTGTGAGGATATCTTCTGTTTCCCTGTCCCACGGTCTTATTGCCATTGATCTTTGAAGCTCTGAATATCCTTCTTTTAACCTGTTTTGAGCAAGAAGGGTTTTAGCTAGATAAGGCCGTGCCTGTGTGATATTGGAATCCTGTTTTAGAGCTGTACGAAGATGTTTTTCAGACAAATCGAAATCATTATTTTTAAAATACAGTATTCCAAGTGCAAAATGCGATAGAGGAAAGTAATCCTTTATTCTGATGGAAGATTCAAATGAGTATATCGCTTTATCTGTTTCGCCGCTATTTTGATATGCCCATCCGGTAAAAAAAAGCATTTCTGATAATTCATCCATTTGTGATTTTTTTTGTTCAATATCATCCCGGGAATTTAAAGTAATATTCCGGATTAAAGATTCAGTTTTACCAACATACCCTTTATTATTTCCGGATAAAAAGAGCGGCAGGGCGCTGTCTTCCCAATTTGAAAATGTCCTGTTACTGTCTTTAGAATCGGGTTCATTTTGATTGTTTGTTTCAGATAAGAAACTTCCTGATTTTAATAATTCTGCTGCTTCTGAAAGGCGTCCTGACTCTTCGAAGAGCCTTGCCAGACTAAGTACAGCATCGGAATTTGATGGATCTTCCAGAATAATTCTTTCAAACAGGGAGACAGATTCATTAAAATCACCGTCATAATATGCTGAAACAGCAGTCATTAAATTTATGCTGTTCTCTGCAGGATTATCTTTTTTAATTACTTCTACAGCTTCACATCCAGCTATAAACGTGAGAAAAAATAAAAAGAAAGAAAAGATATTATTAAAAAAATGAAATTGTGTTTTAATTTTAAATGCATTCATTGGTAAATAATTATATATCAAAAACATAAATATAGATAATAGAAAGCGCTCTATTTCTTTTTAATAACAATAGTATTTATAAAATTATGAGTGATACGATAGAGGTATTTATGCTGCCGGCTGAGGTGCTGTATCTGGAGGATGCCTGTCATCCGGGGCAATTTCATAACCAGCGATATACTTTCTGGATATGTCAGTATTTGTGTTTTCCATTTCTGCCGAATCAATGATAAAAGCAATTTTCTGCCAGGCTTTTTCAACAGCTACCGAGAGCGGCAGGGGATTTTCCATTTCATTATTGTATAATATTGTATTTCCCTCATTAGTCATTAAAGGAATAAAATTTCCGGAAAATTCTTTTTTTTCGTTCATGAATTTACAGGATTTGTATTTGTGATTTCCGTATTTATCCAAAACACCTGAAAATGCAAATGCCCTGCATAATAACGGCCGTGCGGGATAGATCAGGCAGTGGTAATCGTTTTTTTCATCGAAAAAAATACAATTTTTTCTGTTTTCAATATTCTGAAATAAAGATGACAGGCTTTTGTTTTCTTTGATAATCCAGAATGCGGCAAATAAGGCTTCAGAATAATATATTTCAGGTTCGTAAATGCTGCAGCAGCTGCCGCATCCCTTAGGGCATTTAATTGAGTAATCAGAAGCAAAAATGCCGGTTTTTATATCTATACTGCGGTAGAGCTGATCAATCAGGTTAATGTAACTGCTGATAACCGGAAAATTTTCAAGTAAATCAATGGTGTTCATATTTTTGGTTTTTATAACAATCAATGATATTGATAAAAAAAAAATAATGTCAATAAGCAGTTATATATAATATAATATTCCCGTACTGTAAAACAAACTGAAATATAAACCTGCAGTTTTATTTAGTTAATTCTATAAGGTGGAAAAACATTGAAAGATATGTTAAAAAAAAGTAATGAATAAAAAACAAAAATTGCTTGTTGTCGAAGATGAAGATGATATCAGGGAACTGATTGCCTTTAATCTGGAAATGAGCAACATGGAAGTATTTAAGGCTAAAAACGGGGAAGAGGCGATTGAAATTGCTGAGCGTGAATATCCTGATATAATAATTCTGGATGTTATGCTTCCGGGAATCGACGGATTTGAAGTATGCAGATATCTGAAGAAAAACGTTGCGACACGTGATGTCCCGATAATAATGCTTACTGCGCGCGCTGAAGACACAGATGTTGTCAAAGGGCTTGAGATTGGGGCTGATGATTATATTACAAAACCTTTCAGCCCCAGAATACTTATTGCAAGGGTTCACGCAGCCATGAGGAGAAAAAATGAAACCGGAACTGAACCTGCAGCACAAAGACATTTTAAAATACATGATATTATCATAGACCTTCCACGCCATGAAGTTTTTGCAAGAGGTGAATTTGTTAATCTTTCAGCTACCGAGTTTGCGATACTTAAATTTCTTGCTTCCAATCCAGGGTGGGTTTTTTCAAGAAGCCAGATAATTGATGCAGTAAAAGGGGGGAATTACCCTGTAACTCCCCGGTCTGTAGATGTACAGATTTTGGGGATCAGAAAAAAACTCGGCAGCCAGGGGCGGTTTATAGAAACAGTCAGGGGTGTCGGTTACAGAATCCAGGCAGAATAATAAACCTTAAATAATGAGAAATAAAACTCTATTTTTTCAGTTTTTTACAATTCAGATAATTCTCATCTTTGCGTCAATTTTTGTCTCTGCTTTTCTATCTACAAGGACGCTGGTTCAGATGATAAATGATAAAACAGCAAAAGAACAGGAGACAATATGTAACTTAATAGTAAACATGCTGCCCGAAAAAGGATTTGTATCACTTTATAACGCACAGGATTTTGCGTTCAGGGCCTCTGCAGGGACAAGAATCCGCCTTACTTTGATCCAGTATTCCGGAAGTGTTCTTGCGGATTCTCACAGCGACCCGTCAGTTATGGAAAATCATTTCAACAGACCCGAGGTACAGGATGCACTCCGCGGCTTTATAGGAAAATCTGTAAGGTACAGCACAACAATGAATGAAGAGATGTATTACATTGCAATTCCGGTCCCTACCCGGAATCTTATAGTAAGAACTTCAATTTCTGTTGAGGATATAAAGCGTCAGGTTAAATTTATATATATCAGACTTGCTATTTCTACATTTATTATACTTTTTTTTGCAACTATTTTTGCCTATTTAATAGCAAAAAACACAAGCGGTCTTATTAATTCCATAAAAAATGTGGCAGAACATTATGCTTCAGGAGATTTTTCCATATCTCTTGAGGAAGGCGGGAACCTTGAATTACAGAATTTAGGTAAATCCATAAATATTATGGGTAAGCAGCTTAAGGATAAAATTAATACCATAACATCACAAAGGAACGAACTCCAGGCAATGCTTAACAGCATGACTGAACCGGTTATTCTCCTCGATGAAAATATGAATGTTAGAGAAATTAACCCCTCAGCTGTTGATGTTATTGACAGCGAGAAAGTAGTAAGCTCAAGAAAATTAAATTCAATATTAAAAAATACGCAGATACTGAAAATTGTAAAAAACGGTATAAAGACAAGAAAATACCAGGAAGAGATAGTCTGTCTTAACGAAGAGGATCAGCTTTATTATCTTGTTCATGTCTCATTTATAGAAAAACTCGGAGAAGAAAAGAATGCCGCACTTTTAGTTATGAATGATATATCAGGTATTAAAAGACTTGAGAAAATGAGGAAAGAGTTTGTCGCGAATGTTTCCCATGAATTAAAAACACCAGTAACTTCAATTATTGGATATGTGGAAACCCTGCTGGCCGGAAAGGTTTCAGATAAAAAAGATTTCAGGAATTTTCTTTCAGTAATAAACAGGCAGGCAGTAAGGCTGGAAAAAATTATTGAAGATCTGCTTACACTTTCTAAAGTAGATGATGAACTGGTAAAACTTACTAAAGAAGTTATTCCGGTTACTGATCTTATCGGCAGCTCGGCATCGGCATGCTCATATATCGCGGAACAGAAAAATATGAGCATTATTATTGACTGTGATGATGAACTTGAGCTTTTTGCCCATCCAATTCTTGCAGAACAGGCTGTGTCCAATCTTATTGATAATGCAGTCAAGTATGGTTATCCGGATACAGTTATTAATGTAAAAGCAGAGGCTGTTGATAATAATGTTATAATCACAGTTGCTGATTCAGGCCCTGGAATATCTAAAAAGAATATAGACAGAATATTTGACAGGTTTTACCGTGTAGATAAATCAAGGAGCCGTGATTTAGGCGGGACAGGGCTCGGCCTTGCTATTGTAAAGCATATTGCAAGAACTCACGGAGGAAAGATTGAGGTTGAGAGTGAAGTCGGGATCGGAACAACTTTCCGGTTATATTTCAGCAATGAGAAATTATAAAAAGATACCTGCCTGCCGGATTAACTAAATCTCTTAAGCATTACCGGTTCAGACAGGTTTTTTAAAGCAGTTTGTTTTTTACTCTTCTATCAGCTATTGTTTCCATATCTTTTAGCAAGAATAAAAAGTCCAGCAAAAAATAATATAATCGTTAAACTTAATCCGGCGAATAAGTTATTTGTTATACCTGAAGCAAGATGGCCCGCAAGAGAAATGAATGCAATAAAAAGTGCATATGGCACCTGTGTCGCGACATGTTCAAGGTGGGGGCAAGAGGCCCCGGTCGAAGAAAGAATAGTGGTATCTGATATCGGGGAAGAATGATCGCCAAAAATAGCCCCTCCAAGAACTGCGCCTGTTGGTACCAATGTTGCGTTTAAAAGCGAATTCCCGTCTAGATTCATGGACTGGGCAAGCGCTATTGTAATTGGCATTACAATGGGAATCATTATTGCGAATGTTCCCCAGCTGGTGCCTGTGGAGAAAGAGATAAGACAGGAAATTATAAATACCACTACAGGAAGCAGCCATAAGGGGAAGCCGCCGTTAACAACAGCTTCAGACAGGAATAAAGAGAGGCCAAGTCCGCCTTCATCCGGTGTGCTTTTTATTAATGATCCTATAGACCATGCCATGGCTAGTATAATGAGTGCCGGAACCATGGATTTGATGCCTTCAATAATAGCTGATGCAGCTGTTTTAATTGTAAGAAGTCTCCGTGAAATATAATATATATATGATAAAACCAAAGTAAATATCACTGCATACATAAGTGCGGCAGATGCATCGGTATCATTAAATGCACTGGAAAGAGGAATTGATTTAACTGCATCAGGCAGGTTTTTAATTGATTCTCCGTCAATGGCTGCAAACCAGGTTGTTAAAGGGAAAAAAACAACAGCAAATATTATTAGTGCAATTATTGGCAAAAGCATATCCATTGGGCGGGTGTTTGCCCCTCTTGGGTCTTCTTCGATTTTACCTGCAGGAAGGCCGTATTTAATTTCATCAAAAAGTATTTTATCCTCCAGAGCTCTCTTTTCACTTTTAGCCATCGGTCCGAAATCTTTTTCTGTAATTATGATAACTGCAACAAGTAGAATTGTAAAAATTGCGTAGAGGTTGTAAGGAATTAATTTAATAAAATAGGTGAATTCACTTATTCCAAGTGATGAAAACCCGTCTGAATCCTTTATTACTGACATTACATAAACTACCCAGGATGATATTGGAGCAATAATGCATACCGGAGCTGCGGTTGAGTCAAGAATATAAGCTAACTTGGCTCTGGAAGTACCTGTTTTATCAGTTAAAGGACGCATAACTGTTCCAATAGTAAGGGAATTAAAATAGTCATCTATAAAAACAATAAGGCCAAAAAACCATGTAAACATGAGGCTTTGTTTTTTAGTTTTCAGTTTGCCTGCCGCCCAGTCTCCAAATGAAAAAGCTGCCCCTGTTTTTGAAAGCATTCCGACAAGTGCTCCGAGAAGTCCGCAAAAAAGAAAAATACGGATGTTCCAGCCGTCTGCAAGCGAATTTGCAATCCAGTCTGTAAGTGCCATACCTGCTGCAACAGGATTGCCCCCTGCAACAATCAGAGTTCCTGATAATATACCGATGAAAAGCGATATAATTACATCTTTTGTTATCAGAGCCAGTGCAATAGTCAGAAACGGAGGAAGAAGTCCAAAAATACCAAAATGATCCATAAAAACTCCTGAAATAGTTTTATTCTACAGTAATAATTTTTACAGCTATTATTGAACTGTAATCATATTCTGTCCCATGCTGCAATAACACCCGCATGAATACAGTATGACGATTTTTTAATTAAAGTCCTGCAGGCAAAGATAATATTATCCCTTATGTGATTTTGTGGTCAATCAATAATTGCGAATATTGCAATTATTAAAACTATTCTGACAGGTAGGGTATAATAATAAATATTGATAAGTTGGAGTTTATCTGTCAAAATAACGATGTTATATGGTTATGTATTTATATGAAGGAGTTTCTTATGGAACCAATTGTAAAAGAACTTAATACAATACTTGATAATTCAACAATTTATACCCTTCTTTCTGACCTTGGAAAAAGAATGTTTTTTCCAAAAGGAATTGTTTCACAGGCCGCAGAAGCCGGTACCAAGGCAAAAAAATATAATGCAACTGTAGGTATGGCGACAAGCGATAATAAACCTATGTTTCTGCCATCAATAATGAAACACATAAGCGGGCTAGAGCCATCAGAGATATTCAGCTATTCACCTACAGCCGGGATATTGAAACTCAGGGAAATCTGGAAAGATGAGATGCTTAAAAAAAATCCTTCAATCGGAGATTCTCTTATTTCTCTTCCAATTGTAACGTCAGGTCTTACCCATGGAATCTCAATAGCCGCCGACCTTTTTGTAGACAAAGACGACAGTGTGGTAGTTCCTGATATGTATTGGGGTAATTATAAACTTATTATTGAGGGACGGAGGCAGGGAAACATTGTCAACTATCCGTTTTTTGATAATGATAAGATAAATATAAAAGGACTTGAAAATACTATTAAATCAACCGGGAATAAAAAAACAGCTGTTATTCTTAATTTCCCGAATAATCCTACAGGTTATTCTCCTTCTGTAGAAGAATCTGATGAAATTATATCAATGTTTAACAGACTTGCAGAAAACGGGCATAAAATTCTTGTGATTTGCGATGATGCGTATTTCGGACTTTTTTTTGAAGAAAATACATCCACTGAATCCCTTTTCGGGAAACTCTGCAATCTTCATGAAAATATACTGGCGGTAAAAATTGACGGTGCAACAAAAGAAGAACTAGTCTGGGGATTCAGAACAGGTTTTATAACCTATGGGGGAAAAGGGATAACAAAAGAACAGTATGAAGCCCTTCAGCAAAAAACAATGGGTGCAATAAGATCATCTGTTTCAAGCTGCAGTACCCTCACTCAAAATCTTTTATTAAAAGGTCTTTCGAGCGGAACTTATCATCAGGAAAAGGATTACGCCGGAGAACGGATGAAAGAAAGGTATTTAAAAGTAAAAGAAATTGTTCAAGATATACCATCAGATGTACCTCTAAAGATCCTTCCTTTTAATTCAGGGTATTTCATGACATTCGAATTGCTGGGAAAAGACGCAGAGAAACTTCGAAAATATCTTCTTGAAGAATATTCCACAGGTACAATCTCAATTGCGGGAAAATATCTGCGAATTGCATTTTCGTCTGTAAATATTGAAAAAATACCGGAACTTTTTAAACTAATTTATAAAGCAGTTAAAGAAATATGATTCTAATCTAAAAAGGGGTAGTGTTATGGAAAAAAAAGCTCAAATGAAAAATAAATTGAGAAGCAGTCTGACTATGGATGACAGGAAGATGGCAGGGGCAAGAAGTCTCTGGATTGCAAATGGAATGAAAAAAAGTCAGATGGGTAAACCTATTATTGGAATAGCCAACTCTTTTACTCAGATGGTGCCGGGACATGTTCATCTGCATGAAATTGGACAATATGTAAAATCAATTATCGAAGAACAAGGCTGTTTTGCGGCAGAATTTAATACAATTGCAATTGATGACGGTATAGCCATGGGACATGACGGGATGCTTTATTCTTTGCCATCAAGGGATTTAATTGCGGACAGTGTTGAGTATATGTGCAATGCGCATAGGGTAGACGCTCTTATCTGTATAAGTAATTGCGATAAAATTACCCCCGGAATGCTTATGGCTGCTATGAGACTTAATATCCCTGCGATTTTTGTATCAGGGGGGCCGATGGAGGCAGGAAATTATAAAGGTAAAAAAATAGATCTTATCGATGCAATGGTCCAAAGTGCTGATAAAAATGTTTCTGACAGCGATGTTGATGAACTGGAAAGGAGCGCCTGCCCAACATGCGGGAGCTGTTCCGGTATGTTTACTGCTAATTCAATGAATTGTCTTAATGAGGCGCTTGGACTTGCACTTCCAGGAAATGGGACAATTGTTGCAACACATAAAAAGAGAAAAGAGCTGTTCAGAAAGGCCGCCCTGCAGATTATTGAAAATGCTGACCGCTATTACAGACTGGGGGATGATTCTGTTCTGCCCCGCTCGATCGGTACACGGAATGCTTTCCTGAACTCCATGACACTTGATATTGCAATGGGAGGTTCAACAAATACAGTACTTCACCTTCTTGCAATAGCGCAGGAAGCAAAAACTGATTTTACAATGAAGGACATTGATGAATTATCCAGAAAGGTCCCATGTATATGTAAAGTAGCTCCAAGTTCAAGCTATCATGTTGAAGATGTAAACAGGGCTGGAGGTATTATAAGAATACTTTCTGAACTTGCACGCGCCGGTTTAATTGATAAAACAGTAAAGAGGGTTGATTCACCTTCACTGGGAAAAACGATAGATGATTATGATATATCAGGCGATAAGGCTAGTCCTGAAGCATTTGAAAATGCCAAAGCAGCGCCTGGAGGTGTATTTAATCTTATTTTAGGCTCACAGGACTCAACATTTAAAGATCTTGATACTGATAATAAAAATGGGTGCATTAGAAGTGTTGATAATTGTTATTACAGGGACGGAGGACTTGCAGTCCTTTATGGCAATATTGCTGAGAAGGGATCAATAATAAAAACTGCTGGTGTAGATAGCTCACTTTTTAAATTCAGAGGTAAAGCTAAAGTGTTTCATTCACAAGAACTTGCTTGTGATGCGATCCTGGGCGGGAAAATTTCAGCAGGAGATATTGTTGTAATTATTTATGAAGGCCCAAAAGGCGGACCGGGAATGCAGGAAATGCTATATCCGACTTCATACATTAAATCTATACATCTTGGCAAGGAATGTGCATTAATTACTGACGGAAGATTCTCAGGAGGTACTTCAGGCCTCTCAATTGGCCATGTTTCACCTGAAGCAGCATCAGGAGGTACAATTGCCCTCATAAAAGATAACGACATCATAGAAATTGATATACCTGCCAGGTCAATAAATCTTAATATCAGCCTTGATGAGTTGGAAAAAAGAAAAAAAGAAGAAAAAAATAGAGGAAAAGCTGCATATACACCTGTCCGTGATAGAATTGTATCTGATTCTCTAAAAGCCTATTCATATTTTGTAACATCTGCTGATAAAGGAGCGGTTAGAGTAGTTCCGGAAAATCTCTATAAACCGGAATAGATTTACATATTCAATTGCACAGCTGAATTTTGCAAAGGGACGGAGGTCCCAAATAATCAGATATACAGGCTTCAATGTATGAAAAACATGGATTATTAGTATAACTTTTAATCCATGTTTTGAAGCAGTAAAGTTATTATATATGTTAATTAATACATGAGAATCCCAAGAAAAATAAAAGAAAATGTTTTTTATCATGTAGTTGCTAGAGCAAACAGGAAAGAATTTATTTTTAATACCACTGAAATTAAAGAGATGTTCATTCTGGTACTTAAAAAAGCTAAAAAAAAGTATTCATTTCAAATAAAAAACTTTTGTATAATGGATAATCATATACATTTATTGATTAAACCTGGGGAAAATATAAATTTATCTAAAATTATGCAGTGGATATTAAGTGTTTTTGCAATTAGATATAATAAAAAATATGGATATATCGGACATGTTTGGTATGATAGATTTAAAAGTAGTATTATCGAAAACTTAAAAGAGTTCATAAATACTTATAAATATATTGCGAATAATCCTGTTGCTGCAAAAATTGTTAAAAAAGTCCAGAATTATTATTACTGTGGAATAAACTATAAAAAATTTGAATTTATTGATCCACCTGATAAATTAGAAGAGAAACTGTTAAAATATTTTTTTAATGATGTTTTTCGCGAATTATAAATCCTTTTTCTAATTTTTTATCAGTTACAAGATATGATATTTTTCCATGATCTGCTTTTAATACATTATCAAAATTTTCATTATAAAGACTGTAATTAGTATCTATCATATAAAGAAGATCCGGTCCGATATATTCTATTTCTTTATTTACAGAAATTTGGTTTTTTACATCAAGAAGATAACAATATTTATTGTGGAAAGATGTGTTTTTTATCAATTCACTAATACTTCCAAGAAAATTATATTCTGTCATATAAGATTTATAAGTAGATTCTTCAATTTCTTCTTTTGAATAGTAAAAACCAGTTGAAAATTCTCTGTGGCTGACTTTATAAATTTCATTTACATATTGATCTAAATTATTATCAATAAAATTATTCCTCCGTCCCTTAAATTCATTAGCAGCTGATATAGAATCAATCATTTTTCTGTAGGCACGGGTAACTACTGCTGTATAATATATTGATTTCATCCTGCCTTCAATTTTAAGGGAATCAATGCCGGCATTTTGAAGATCTTTTATATGATCTATCATGCAAATGTCTTTAGAAGAGAGGATAGATGTGAAATTTTCACCTTCAATTAATGGGAAGTACTCTCCCTGTCGTTCGGATTCTTCAAGAACCCTGTATTTCCATCGGCAGGAATGGGCGCAATCGCCTTTATTTGCAGAGCGGTCGGCAAGATATTTGCTTAAAAAACACCTTCCGGAATAAGCCAGACACATCGCTCCGTGAACAAAAACTTCAATTTCAAGATTATCAACATTTCTTTTTATATCTTCAATTTCCTTCAGAGATAATTCACGCCCGGGGATTATCCTTGAAAATCCCATATCTCTGTAAAGCTTTGCTGAATTTGTGTTAACACAATTTGCCTGTGTGCTCAAATGCAGTTCAGTATTGGGAAAATATTTTTTCATAACGGGAATGAGGCCGATATCACTAATTATAAAGGCATCAATAGGATAATTTGATATATAATCAATTTCACTTTCAAGCTGTTTTATATCATAATCATGAAAATAGATATTAAGTGCCGCGTATAGTTTTTTATTCTTTTTTATATTCTTAATTTCAAGGTATTCGTCTTTTCTGAAATTATCGGCTTTTGCTCTTAGCGAAAAGTTTTTAAGTCCTATATAAGCTGCATCAGCGCCATATTCATATGCATAAAATAATTTCTCTATACTGCCTGCAGGGGATAATAATTCCATAATTTAAGAAAGATAGATATTTAAAAGATTATTGTCAATAAATATTAATTCATTAAATTAGACGAATCTACTTTAATGAATATTGACCAATATATGTATTTTCATGTATTTTATTTATATAACATTGTTGATTTTATATATTAATATACAAACATATAACGTAAATGATATAAATCTTTTTAAAAGGAGATCCACAAAGTGGGAGATGAAAAAAACACAACTAATACTTCTGTGTCTGGTACTACAGCTTCTGGCAGTATATCAGGTATAAGAAGAAGCAGCAGGACTGCTTCGAGAAAACCGAAAAAAGATCAAATATTGCCAGGTCTTGGAATTCTTGTGCTTATCGTAATATCGGGTTTTGCATTAAGTTTTATCTCAAAAACACTGGCATTTTTCTGGATCACAGGTAATGTTTTCGGGTTTGTTCTCCAGAAAACAAGATTCTGTTTTACAGCCTCAATGCGGGATCCTTACTTAACCGGAGGTACAAATCTCACCAAATCCGTTCTTGCCGCTCTGGCAATTACTACATT
This sequence comes from Spirochaetales bacterium, assembly GCA_024233785.1. GTDB lineage: Bacteria > Spirochaetota > Spirochaetia > CADAEX01 > CADAEX01 > JACKPD01. The sequence goes on from JACKPD010000011.1 coordinate 35,771, forward strand.
GGGATTTACTGCGATAAAGTATGGTGCCTTTATTAATGGAATGCCGATCCCGGGACAGGGTTTTGTGGTTCCTGTAAGTCTTGCAACTGTGCTGGGCGGATTGATTTTCGGAATAGGAATGGTTATTGCCGGCGGGTGTGCGTCAGGTACACTGATGAGAGTTGGTGAAGGCTTCGCAATGCAGATACTCTCTCTGGTGTTTTTTGTTGCAGGGTCACTTTGGGCTGCCCATGATTACGGATGGTGGCAGCTTAATGTAATTATGAAGGGGAAAGCCGTATTCCTTCCCGATGTATTCGGATGGTTTGGGGCTGTAACAATACAGTTATTAATTATCGCTTTTCTATGGATTGCAGCTGATAAATGGGGCAAAAGAAAAGCTGAACAAAGTCATTAAAATTAAGGAGCATTAAAATGAAAGAAGTAGAACTTGATTGTCTGGGCGAAGCATGTCCGGTACCTCTCGTAAAAGCACAGAAAAAATTGGCAGAACTTGAAATCGGCGATATCCTGATAGTTCAGATAGATCACAGCTGTGCAATGAAAAATCTCCCTGAATGGGCAAGAACTGATGGCCACAATGTTGAAGTTGAGGAAGTCGGTGACGGCGAATGGGACGTTATAATCGAAAAAGTAAAATAACCCCTGGAGGGATCAATGAAGCTGACTGATAAAATTAAAACCAATGATTACTACATACTGTGGTTAAAAGATGCCTGGCCGTATTTAACCGGAGCCATATTACTGTCAGTTTTCCAGATTGTGACTTTTGCTGTGACAGGAAACCCTTGGGGTGTATCTGCTGCATTTGCCAACTGGGGAGCCTGGATATATGAATTTGCAGGCGGTTCGGTAGATAAATGGTATTATTTTGCCAGTGAAGGTGCTAAAAATACTCTGGAACGGGGTTTTCTCAATGATTTTGCGTCAATGAGGAATGTAGGCATTATTACCGGGGCTCTTTTCGCGACGCTGATAGCATCCGGTTTCAAATTTAAAAAATTCAAATCCTCAAGGCAGGTTCTTGCTGCAATACTTGGCGGTTTATTAATGGGTTACGGGGCAAGAATTGCACAGGGATGCAATATAGGAGCTTTTTACAGCGGTATATCATCTTTGTCTCTTTCCGGCTGGGTATTTGGTCTTTTCCTTTTTATAGGAGCCATGATCGGCAGCAAATTGCTTGTTAAATATTTTATGTAATTAAAAATTAAGGAAAAGTAATGAGAGAAAAAACAAGAGAACGATACGATGTCGTCATTATAGGCGGTGGGGCTTCAGGATTAACGGCAGCGATATACTGCGGCAGAGCAAGACTAAATACACTTGTAATAGAAAAAGCGCTCATAGGCGGGCTTGCTACTTATACAAATGAAATCGGGAATTTCCCCGGTTTTCCTGATTCATTAACCGGGCTTGAACTGATGAACAAGTTTCATCAGCAGGCTAAGAACTTCGGCGTTAATTTCAAGCTGACAGATGTTAAATCCGTCAGAATGGAAAATGAAATCAAGGAAGTTGAAACTTTCAGAAATATTTTTGAATGTAAAGTCGTAATAATAGCATCCGGAGGAAGACCAAGAACAACCGGAGCTGTAAACGAAGAGAAATTTCTTTTTGATAAAGGTATTTCATTTTGCGCCACATGTGACGCTGCGGCAAATACAGATAAAACTGTAATGGTCATCGGAAGCGGTGATGCTGCTATTGAAGAAGGGATGTTTCTTACAAAATTCGCAAAAAAGGTAATTGTTTCAGTAATTCATGATACTGGCAAAATGGACTGTAATGAGATTGCAAAAGCACAGGCACTTGCTAACCCTAAAATGGAATTCAAATGGAATACAGTTGTTAATTCCTTTGAAGGAGAGGAGAGACTTGAGAAAGTAATACTAAAAAATCTTAAGACAGGTGCTCTTGATACAGTAATTGCTGATACATGTTTTGAATTTATTGGTTATCTCCCTAATTCGGAGATTTTCAAGGATCAGTTGAAACTAACTAAACAGGGCTATATAACAACAGATGAAAAAATGCGGACTGATATTCCCGGTGTATTTGCCTGCGGTGATATAAGGGAAAAAGAACTTAAACAGGTCGCTACTGCTGTAGGTGACGGTTCAATTGCCGGTGTTGGTGCTGAAAAATATATAGCGGAATCTGAAATGTTCAGAAATCAGATTATGCAGAAAGAAAAAATTGGTATGATTTATATCTATTCAGCTATTGATGCTCCCAGCAGGGAACTTATGCCAATGCTTCAGGAAATTGAAAAAGAATTCGAAGATAAGGTTAAACTAAATTTTATTGATATTTATAAAGGCAGATCACTTTGCGACAGACTTGACTGTACAGCATCGCCAATGACTATTTTTTATACAAAAGATGGTGTAGTAATTGACGGTTCTATGGATTGCTCAAAACCTGCGATTGTTGAAAAACTCAAGAGTCTGATATAAGGAGGTATTGTGAAACTAAAATACGGAATATTTTTTTCAGTTTTACTGCTAACTGTGCTGCTTTTCTCCTGCGGACAGAAAGCCCCTGGTGAAATAAATACAGAAATAATCACTGCGAAGGAAGCTTTAAGCCTGATCAGTGATAGTAAAACAGTTCTTGTTGATGCCAGAAATTTCCCTGACTACAGTAATGGACATATTGAGGGTGCTGTAAACATTTCAAGAGCAGACATAGTAGTTAATACACCCTATATCAATATGCTGGCTCCAGCTGTTCAGATCGAAGAACTGATGGGCAGAAAGGGTATCGATAATTCCATGCTGATTGTTGTATATGATAATAACGACAATATGGATTCTGCCAGATTATGGTGGACATTGAAGTATTATGGAAATGATAATGTAAAGGTTGTCAGCGGCGGTCTTAACGCCCTGCTGTCAGTTGGTGCAAAAGTATCAGATCAGGCTGCCTCAAGAGAAGCTAAGACATATGGTATTACAGAAGAAAGAAAGAATATGATTGCAGTCAGGGATGATTTGCGGGAGCTTGTCGATAATCCGCGTTCGGAAGCTGTAATTATTGATACAAGGTCACAGAAAGAATATGAAGAAGGTACAATACCAGGATCAATTCTTTTAGACTATAAGGATAATAATTTCAGTGACGGCACTTATAAGACGGTGCAGCAGATAAGGATAAGATATCTTCAGGAGAAGATTGACTATGATAAGGAGATTTATATGTACTGTAAAACTTCGATAAGAGGTGCTCAGACATATCTTGCTCTTTATAACGCAGGTTACAGAAACCTGAAATTATATGACGGAGCATGGGTTGAGTGGATTGCAAACCCCATGAATCCAGTGTTTAAACCGGAAAAACCGGTTTATATGATTAATTCATCAGATAATTCATAAAAAAATTATAATAATAAGAAGAGGTATTTTAATGAAAAAATTTTTATTTTTAAAGATCGCGCTTATAATGCTGCTAAGTACTACAGCATCTACTGTTTGGGCTACAGGAGCTAAAGAAGCACCTGCCGCATCCCCTGCTGCAGAAATGAAAGTAAATTATGCTGCAGAAGCGGTAAAAAATTATTATGCAGATCTGGCTGCACATACAAACTATCAGATCAAGGAAGCTGACTTTGTTGAAAAAGTAAAAGCTGGTGAACAGATGTTTGTAATTGATGCAAGATCAGCGGCGGATTATGCGAAAGGCCATGTAAAAGGGGCAGTTAGTGTACCATGGGGTATGCCTGTTGCTGAAAAACTTGCATATCTTCCCCATGAAGGGAATGTATACATCTACTGCTATTCAGGTCAGACAGCTGCTCAGGCAGGTATGCTGATGAACGCGGCTGGTGTTCCTGTGAAATCTGTGGCTTTCGGCTGGAACTTCGGAATTTCAAAAGTTCCCGGCTATGAGGCTATTACAACAACTGAAGCAACTGAGCTTAATATGTCAAAAAAATATGATGTGAATCCTGTTATAGCAAAAAAAGTTACTGAATATTTTGAGAGATTCGCATCGATCAAGGACACACCTTTTGCCAGCAATATTATCAGCGAAGCAAATGCTAAAGCTATTTTTGATGCTAAAGATAAATCAGCTGTTTTTGTATCAATCAGAAGAGCTGAAGATTATGCGAAAGGGCACATTGAAGGTGCGATTAATATACCGTTTGCATCAGGTATGGATTCTTCTTTTCAGTCCCTGCCTTCAGATAAAAAAATTATAATCTACTGTTATTCAGGCCAGACTGCGGGGCAGACTGTAGCAGCTTTAAGGCTTCTCGGTTATGACGCTGTATCCCTGAAAGGCGGAATGGGTGTTCCCAAGAATGCCCCAATGGGATGGACAAACCAGGGTTATCCTGTAGTTGCCCAGTAATAAGTAATTTGTTTTAAGATGACAATAGCTTCCTGCTATTGAAAATTAATAGAGCTGCCGTAAATGAATATTCAGAACGGCAGCTTTTTTATGTAAACTTTTCTCAACTGCTGATAAAATATTTTAAATTATGAATCAATCAAAAAGTAAACTGATATTTTTTTTATTGGGACTTTATTTTTTTCTCAATCTCTTTTTTCTTGATTCATATCCTTTTGTACATTCAGATGAAGCATGGCTGGCTTCCCTTACACGTTCAATAATAACTGAAAAAAATCCTGCTGCTACGGAAGAGTTTTTCAGGTCAACAGATAGATTTCCGCATGCGGTAAAGCTGCTGTTTCATATATTTCAGGCACCATTTCTAATGATGGATTTTTCAATTAATACAGCTAGGTTGTTTTCGATTATAGCATCAGTCTGCGTCCTCTATTTTCTTAATTTATTAATAAAACAATATATCAGTTCCAGTTTTATCAGAATATTTACTCTACTTTTAATACTTACTGATATTCAGTATATCTACATATCCCGTTTTGCCAGACAGGAAATAATTATTTATCTTTTTGCGGTGATACAGCTTGTTATTATTTCAAGTATCAATAAAGATAATTTTAGGAGAGTTATTTTATCGTCATCGTTTTTATCCGGTATTTCCATCTTTATACATCCGAACAGTTTTATTATTTTTACAGGAGTAATTCCTTATTTTGCTGTTACTCTTTTATATAAAAAGCATAAAATCTCCAAAATATTGAGAAATATCGCAATATTTATTTTTATCACTATAATCTTTGGTGCAATAGCTCTATCTGTAAGCTTAATCATGGATAAGGATTTTTTTAATCACTATTATAATTTTGGATCAAGTCACGGTGTAGGGGATTCTTTATTTATTAAATTGCTTGTTTTTCCAAGATTTTTATACAAGATATATAATCAGGTCCAGGGAACGTATTATCTCCCTGATGTCAGAGTCCAATTTCATTTATTTGCAGCAGCCCTTATTATTGCTTTTTTTCTGTCTTTTTCAATAAAAAATTCAAAAAACCGTATTTTACCTCTAGTAATATTTTCTGCCGGTATTGCTGCAGGAATAATTATTATTGGAAAATACAGCCCTCCATCAATCTTTTTCCTCTTTCCAGTGTTATGGATTTTATTGGGGACGGAGGCAGACATCCTTTTTAATTTGAGAATGGGGAAGGTTGCACTCCCTGTTGAGATGAAAACAGGGACGGAGGATAATTTTAAAAACAAAGAAACAGCTAAAACAAAAAATAATATTGTTTTTTTTCCATTCATTCTCTTAATATCTTTTTCATTTTTATTGTTTTACCAGATTACAAAGGCATATACAGAGGTAAATAGCTGGAAAGATATCAGCTATAATGAGTATTCCATGGAAATAGCAGATTATACAGGTAATAGCGGAAAAGTTCTTGCAAACACAAATCTGGCTTTTTCTTTAGATTACGGGAGACTTTGTTCATACAGCGATCTTGATCAGGTAATAGCAAAAAAATTAAAATTCAGTGATTATATTGAATTAAACAAAATTGAATATATCATCTGGACAGAAGAACTGGATATTATAGCGAAGGAAAGACCAGTATGGAACGATCTTTATGGTAACATTTACAGTTATTATGATGATGCAGTCTCTTTTCTTGATAACAAATGTACTCTTGTCAAAGATTTTAGAAATAAAATATATCCGGTCAGAATTGTTGATTACATGAAAAAAAGAGAATACCAGGTGAAAATTTATAAAGTCCATCCAGGCTGAACTGTATCTGTAAAAAGATGGAAGGATTTATTAAGGAATTACGGCTCATCAATAAAGGAATAAAGTTTATTGTAAAAGTCTGAAAATCCGGTAACTGAAAAATCTGAAATTCCTGAAAAATTGTTTTTTGTCTGATAAGCGATAGTACCTGATTTGCCCATAACAGCAATATCTGTTGCAAGAAAAATAGCTTCATGGATATCATGTGTTACAAATATAACTGTCAAATCAGTTTTTTCTTTAATTTCAAGGACAAGTTTATGGAGTTTTTTTCTTGTCTGGGCATCGAGACTCCCGAATGGTTCATCCATCAGAAGAAGATCCGGTGATGTTGCAAGCGCCCTGGCAATTCCAGCTCTTTTTTTCATCCCTCCTGAAAGTCTGTGCGGGTAATAGTTTTCAAATCCTGTGAGATGTACCTTATTTATTATATCCAATGCAATCTTTTCTCTGCCGTTTATATTGGATAATCTCAAGGGCATTGAAATATTCTCAATAACATTAAGCCATGGGAAAAGCTGATTATCGTCCTGAAATATTAAAATACGGCCTGCATCGGGATTTTTAAGTACTTTCCCGTCAAAAAGCACTTTACCGGCAGATGGAGGAACCAATGACGCGATAATTTTCAGGAGTGTAGTTTTTCCGCATCCAGAGGGACCAAGAATACAGAGTAGAGATTTTTTCTGAATATTGAAAGAAATGTTGTCTATGACTTTCCTGGGTTCCTTTATTCCCTGATTATCATCATTATATGAAAAATAAAGATTTTTAATTTCAAGATAATCATTCATATGGACATTCCCCATTTTTTCACTGTTTTGTTTTCAAGAATGGTGAAAAAAACTTCTTCAGTCAGTATTCCTGCAACTACAATAACGAGAAGTCCTGCAAACAGCCCTGATGAATCCATAAAAACCCTTTTATTATATAAAAACCACCCGATGCCGCCTTTCCCTCCGGCAGCGCCAAAAAGCATTTCTGCACTTATCAGTGCGCGCCATGATCTTGCAAATGCTATGCGTGAACCTGCAAGAAAATAGGGAAGAGATGCCGGAAGAGTAATTTTTAAAAATCTGTCCTTTTTCCCCATTGAATAATTATCTGCGACAAGAGTATATGTTGCCGGAATTGATCTATAGCCTGTATACAGGTTTGTAATCAGAGGCCAGATAACGGAATGAAGGACAATTATCAGTATTGATTCGATTCCTGTACCTACCCATAAAAGCAGTACTGGTAAAAGTGCTATTCCTGGAAGTGGATGGAAAACTGAAATTACAAATTTTAGAAATGATTCAAATATTGCAGAGGAATGCGCTGCCATTACAGCTATCATGGCAAGAATAATACCTGCTGTAATACCAAAAGCAATAACTGCGAAAGAAAGTAAAAGCTGAATTGCAATACCTTCACTGGAAAATGCATGGAAAAGGGATTTTATTATTGATAATAGTGATGGATAGACTAGCGGTGAAAAATTCCCGGTAAGCCTTACTGTTTCCCATAGGACAATAAATAAACATACCCAGAGAAATTTTAACAGTATTGGCTTTTTCATTTATAATAAATACCGGTAAAATTTATTTCAGGCTTAACATAACCGCTTTTTTTCATATAATCAATAAAAATATCAGTACCGTTTATTTCTGTAGAATATATAATATCGTCCCGTTTAATATATTCCAGTATTTCTTCCTTATCTGACTGATATTCCACTGACAGTATTTCAGCAGATCTATCCGGTTCATTTTTAATAATTTCCGATGCTTTTTTAATTGCATTAATAATTGCTGCCACTGCTTCAGGACTTTTGGATGAGAAGCTGTCTGTTACTGTTCCGACAGCAAAGGTAAAATCACTGCCGGCCGCTTCCTTCCCGTTTAATATCAGCCTGAACCCTGGTATTTTCAGTTCCTGCATAATAAAAGGGGGTGATGTAAAGTGGGCTGTAACATCTTTTTTCTGTAAAAGCGCATTCATTCCATCAGGGTGCGCCATTGTAATAAGCATATTGTCGAAATAGCCGGCATTACCAAGGTGTTTTTCCGCCGCCATTGAAAGAAGCATATGCTGAATACTTCCGGGTTGTGGAAGTGCTATTCTGTCGTTGTCTGTAAAATCAGAAAGTGTTTTTATACTATCCTTCCATGTTACCAGCCCGACAGGCACAGAACTTAATCCTGTAAACATTTTCCATTTCATACCGTTGCTGTACCCGATTAAAAAAGGAGGGATTGCCATAAATCCGACATCAAGGTTTCCTGAAAGCATTGCTTCTCTTATTGATGCTGTGTTTACGAGTTTTTCCCATTTTATTTCCCATCCGGGAAGTTCCTTATCAAGAATTTTGTCTGCCCTTATTATCTGAAGCGGGGCATAAGCAAGCCCGAACTGTTCCGCGATAACCAGTTTTTTATTGTCCCCGGTATCATTTTTTCCGCTGCATGAAACAATAAAAAGTATTCCGGAAAGCAAAAATAAAAATATTATAGGCGGCAGTACTTTTTGCTTAAACACTAAAACGTCTCCTTGTTTTATAACTCAGTAAATTAAAATCACTGATTAAAAGATTTAATCCCTTATCATCAATAATTTTCGTGTTATCAATAAACTGTTTGATAGAACTGTTTAGGGTATTTATATTACAATTTTTCAGTATTGCATATCCAGCTCTTTGTGTTGAATTCGCAACAGGATTTATTTTTACATTGCTATTAATTATGAATTTTGCAGAAATAATATTGTTATCCTGTTCCGCATAGTCAGGAAATGACAGCTGCTTAATCAGACCTGGTTTGGAAAAAAGGAGCAGGGTGGTGAAATATTCTCCGTTGAAAAATAATGCAGAGGGTTTTATTCCGCTGAATATTTTATCCGGAATTTTCTCTCCTAAAGAACCTTTAATTAATATTTCTGCAATATCTATTCCTGATGCATGAGGCATAAATTCATCTTCATACGCTCCCCCGAGCCTGCATGCTATTTCGTTAACATATATCCCGTCCTTGCCTATCAGATATTGGAAATATATTGGTCCGTTTTCAATTTTGAAAGCTTTTATTATATTTTCTGTAAGCCTGATTATCTCATCTTTGCGGGAAGAAACATAGGCTGAAGGATATTGATGTGATGAGCAAATACCTATAGAAGGTAAATTATTAAAAGTAACCCTGTCTGTCACACTCAATATATACAGCCTGTTTTCTTTTACCCATCCGCTTAATGTTATCTCATCTGAATCATAATATTCTTCAAGAATAACAGAAGTTTCTCTTGAAAAAGATAGCGCATACTCAATATTGGAAAGGACATCCTTACAGGTGTTTAATTTCATAACACCCCGCTGTCCCTGACTGTCAAGCGGTTTAAGGACAAAGGGAGGCTTGAGAACCTGAATATCAGTTTTTTTTGAATTTTTATCCAAAAGTATATAGTCGGCTGTTTTAATTTCTGCTGATTTAAAAACAGCTTTCATATATTTTTTGTTAGTCACCGCAAGTGCTTTTTCGGGTGTTAAAAACTGGGGAAGTGAAAGTTTATGTGCTATATATGCGCTTGTAAATACCGGCTGGTCAGTTCCGGCAGTAGCAACAGCATCAATTGAATTTTTTTCCGCAGCCTTTAGCGCTCCCTTATAGTCAAAAGTGCTGACTTTTTCGAACTTACTGCAGAATTTCCTTCCAGGCGCATCTGGATTTATATCTGCCAGAATTGTAAAAAGGCCCATGCTTTTTGATTTTTTAATAAGATTTATCTGGCTGCTGCCGCCGCCGAGTATTAATATGGATTTTTTATCCATTTTAATCAGTCCTTTACTCTTTCTGATAAGTTTACCGGAATTGTCTCTGATACTGATATTTTCCCCTCTCCAACGGTCAGTAATTCCGGGGTTTTCCTCTTTTTCAATTTTCGGGAATTCTTTACTAGTTTTATTATACTGAAATAAAGTGAATCAGGGAGGGTATAATGCACAACAAGAAGAAAAAAAAGGCGTAAAAGCTTAAAGAGAGTGTATCTGCTGTTGGTAATCATGGCAGCATCAGTTTGCAATGTGTAAATACGGGGTTTTAATCTCAGCGCAATTGCTGATATATAAATAAAATCTCTTTTTAAAGTGATAATTTTCTGTAGAAGGTCCCTGGAGAGAAGCCTGAAGCTGGTTATTTTGACGCCGAATGGTTTGCTGAAAAAAAGAAAGAAAAAAAGATCGTGTATTAATGATCCCAATGATCTTGTTATGGAATATATATTGCGGGATGAAGCAAATACTATAAAACATCCTCCGTCCCCCGGGATTTTACTGTCTGGGCTGGATCCTCCGTCCCCAAACCCGAACATTTGCGGTATATAATTGGGGTCGTGCTGCAAATCATCATCCATTGTGATTACTTTGCCGCCTTCAGAATATAACAGTCCGTAATAGGTTGCTTCCTGCTGGCCGCTGTTTTTAGAAAGGTGTATACCCTTAATCCTTTTATCCATATTGTTAAGTAGTTTAATCTTTTCCCAGGTATTGTCTGTACTGCCGTCGTCTGTTATGAGAATTTCCCATTTATCAGTTATCCTATCAAGAACAGCAATAGTTTCCATACATGTTTTTTCAATTACAGAACTTCCGTTAAAAGATGGTATTACAACACTGAGTTCTGTGAAATCGCACTTATTATCCTGTTTTCCCGTCTCATTGCTGCAGGCTTTATTCGGGTAACTCTCCTTGCCCGCATTGGTTTCTGTATTCATATATTCCATACAATAATGCCCGCCGCAATTAAAATAATTCCCGATGTTTTTTTTATGCTGAAATTTTCTTTGAAAAGGATTAATCCTGATATTGGAATAATTATTTGATTTAAAGCTGTTAAACTGAATGCTTTTGAAAGTTCAAGTGTCTCCAGCGCCTTAAAATAAAAAAGGGGAGCGGCTGCCGTAAAGAGTATTCCCGCCGTAAAAAAGGGATTGGCCAGACTTCCAATTACTTTTATATAAGGTTTTTGAAGTTTAACTGTTAAAGCAAAATATTTAAAAATAAGATGCCCCGCCGCGGTAAAAATCACCATTGCCAGAGCAGAAAAATAACCGGCTGCCAAATTACACTTCCTGTTTTTTTGTTTTTTTTACTTGTAATTCTGAACCGGACAGTACCAGCAGAACCCCCGCGGTTATCAGCAAAGAACCTGCCAGTTTACCTGGTGTGACATCTTCTGCGAATATTATTACTGAAAAAAATAGAATAAGTATATAATTTAAAGATAAAACAGGATAGGCAGTTGAAATATCTGATTTTTTAAGGATAAAAAACCATAAAGGGGCCCTTGAAATTAGAAAGCAATAACTTAAAATATGAAAAATATTAAGACCTGTTTTTACCGGTAATTCATATTCTGATGACTGAAGAGAACCGTATTTTGCTGATATTTGCCCTGCCGCCATAATTAATATATATAAAAAAAGCAATAAAAAGTATCTGTATTTCCGACTTTTTTGAAAATCATAGTGAATTATCATGAAACCATTTTATCAGGAAATTCAAAACAATTACAGATTTCCCTATATTTATTTTGACATTATAATTACGCTTTGCTAAAATCAGTAAATTGTATTTAAGATGGAGAAAATATGAAAATTGCAGTAATATTCGGCGGGATGAGTTCAGAGCGGGATGTCTCGATTGCCAGCGGCGCTCAGATATTTAAGGCTCTTAAATATAAAAATCATGATGTTATTGCAGTAGATACCGCATCCGGAATTCTTGATAAAAAAGCTGAGTTGAGTTTTCTTGATGCAAAAGTAAAAGAGCTGCCGCCGGATTCAGACAAAAAAGCGCTTATGAAAGGGCTTGGAAGTCTTATCCGTTCAGGCGGACTGTCAGATTTTGATATCTGCTTTCTTGCTCTTCACGGAGGTGCGGGTGAAGACGGTACAATCCAGGGTTATCTTGATATCGAAGGGATACCCTATACAGGAAGCACACACATGCCATGCTGCTATGCGATGGATAAGCATGTAGCAAAAACCCTTTTCAGATACCATAATGTTCCTACACCGGACTGGCTTATGGCACCGGTCTCCGCAGAAGAAGCTGTGAAGAGGCTTGGGCTGCCGTTGGTTGTAAAACCTAACCGTGAAGGGTCAACTGTCGGCCTTTCCATTGTTAAATCAATTGATGAATTTGATAAGGCCGTTAAAACCGCATCTTATCACGACAGGGAAGTTCTTATTGAAAAATTTATCCCGGGAAGGGAACTTACAATCGGTGTTCTTGATGATATCCCTCTCGGGGTTGGCGAAATCATTCCAAAGATGTCTGAAATATTTGACTATAAATGCAAATATCAGAAGGGAGGGGCTGATGAAATATTCCCTGCTGACCTTACGGCTGAACAGACTCAATATGTTATGGATACAGCTGTAAAAGCTCATAAAGCCCTGAAAATGGAAGACTACAGCAGGGTAGACTTCAGGATGGCGCCTGACGGCAGCTTGTGGTGCCTTGAAGTCAATGCACTGCCTGGTATGACATCCTCGAGCCTGCTGCCTCAGTCTGCCGGGGTAATGAAAATCAGTTTTCCTGATCTTTGCGAAAAAATATGCATGCTTGCTGTTGAAAGAAGGAAGAAAGGATAGGGACGTATACAGGGGTTATAATATCTGCAATTATTAATTAGTTTTTTTCGAGAGCAGCATTTCCCTGTTGTCTGTGAGATATTCAATAAACAGGTATTGAAGGCCTCCAAAAAAATCTCTTTCAAGAGCAGCACCCGGTTTTGTAATATATCTGTAATGCCAGGGTTCAAATTCATATCCGGTAATATTTTCATGTCCTTCAGGATATGAGAGTGAAAAACCGTACTTCCAGCTGTTTTCTTTTATCCATTTTCCTTCATCCGTGTCCATGAAATCTTTTGTTATACTTCCGAAATCCATAGATGTTCCAAGCTGATGCTGCGAAGCTCCAGGCGGGGCGGAAAAACGGGCAGTCTCTTCTTCTCCGTAAATACCAATATAATAATTATAAAGGTTTTTCTGATAACTATAGGACCTGTATGCAGATGATATTACAATTTTAAGTCCTGCTTCTGATGCGTCTGATATCATTTCCTTCAGATCAGTCATGACAGTTTTTCTTATTTTCATCCCTTCCTTATTAAGCAGAAAACCTTCGTTATCAAGCGGTAAAAGATCTGAAGGTTCAAAATCTGCGTTTAAAAGATTTTTTTTATCAGCGGGAAAGAAAAGCTGGTTTTCTTTCCCGTCTGCCTTTTCCAAAGACAGAACTTCCGATAACAGTGAGATGAAAGTTTTCTTGTCTTTAAGAATATTGTCTCTTATATCATCAGGCAGCTTATCTAAAGTTAAAAGAAATTCTTTCTCTGTTATTTTTATATCTCCGTCAATAAATAAATTTTCACTTTTTACGCAGGAAATAAAAACAACAAGCATGGAGATAAATAATATAAAGTAATTGATGCCTGAATACAAATTCCTGATGGATTTTTTCAAAATATTATCCTGATAACATCTTCAAAATAATCAACAGGATAAAATTTTATTCCCTTTTTTATATGGACGGGAATCTCCTCAAGGTCTTTCTCATTCTGACGCGGAATTATTATGTTTTTAATGTTATTTCTTCTAGCTGCGATTGTTTTTTCCTTAAGTCCGCCAATCGGCAGCACAGCCCCTGAAAGAGAGAGTTCTCCTGTCATAGCGAAATTCTTTTTTATTATTTTGTTTCTCATAAGCGAGAATAATGCCGAAGCCATAGTTATACCGGCAGACGGTCCGTCCTTGGGAGTTGCTCCTTCCGGTATGTGAAGATGAAAAATATTATTTTCGAAAAAATCCTTTTTTATACCGTATTGAGGGGCAAGAGTTCTCACATATGTATAGGCTATATTGGCAGATTCCTTCATTACATCTCCCATCTGGCCGGTCAGCTTGAATCCTTCTTTCCCTTCTGTAAATACAGTTTCTATCATCAGGGTATCCCCTCCGAAATTAGTCCATGCAAGGCCGATTACCATTCCAGGTTTTATTACCTTTTTGATTTCTTCCGGTCTGAAGCTGGGTTTGCCAAGATATTTTTCTATACTCTCTGATGTAATCTTAACAGGCGGTTTTAAATCATCAAGTATAAACTGTTTTGCTATTTTCCTGTGTATTCTGTCGAGTGATTTCTCATAGTTTCTCACTCCCGCCTCCCGGGCATACTGGTCTGCTATTACTGAAAGAGCAGCGGAATCGTATTTTACCTGGTGCTTTTTTATTCCGCTGGATGATAGGCTTTTAGGTATAAGGTATTTTTTTGCGATTGCAATTTTTTCTTCTTTAATGTAACCGGCAAGCCTTATAATCTCCATCCTGTCCCTCAGTGGAGGAGGTATAGTATCGAGAGTGTTCGCTGTTGTTATAAAAAGAACATGGGATATATCAAACGGCAGGTCAAGATAGTGGTCCCTGAAACTTATATTCTGCTCCGGGTCAAGGACTTCAAGCAAAGCTGATGAAGGGTCGCCCTGGTAGGAGACGCCGAGTTTATCAATTTCATCTATCATGAATACAGGGTTTTTTGTTTTTACTATTTTTAGTCCCTGTATTATTTTCCCGGGCATAGCTCCGATATAGGTTCTCCTGTGGCCTTTGATCTCAGCCTCATCCCTCATTCCTCCGACAGAGAATCTGAAGAATTTTTTCCCCATAGCCCTTGCAATTGATTTTCCTATTGATGTTTTTCCGACTCCAGGAGGGCCTACAAGGCAAATAATTGAACCTTTAGTATCCTGTTTTAACTTTCTGACAGAAAGGTATTCAATTATCCTTTCTTTTACATCCTCAAGACCATAGTGGTCCTTGTCAAGGATTTCCTTGGCCGCAATTATATCAAGATTTTCCGGCTCAGGTTTATTCCAGGGCAGCGACACTATAGTGTCAAGATAATTTCTTGTAACGCCGAATTCGGCTGATACAGGTTCCATGAGAGAGAATTTCTGCAGTTCCTGTTCTACCTGTTCCTTAGCTTCCCCTTCAAGCTCCAGTTTTTCGATTGCTTCTTTAAACCTTATGTATTCACTGCTTTTTGAATCAACAGGCATACCAAGTTCTTTTTTAATAGCTTTTAGTTCTTCCCTCAGGAAATAATCCCTCTGGTTCTTTTCGATTTTTTCGTTAATCTGGAGCTGGATTTTTTTCTGTATCCGCAGGAGTTCCTGTTCCTTTTTAATAAAAACAAGTACCTGTTCCATTCTTTTTCTTACGTTAAGTGTTTCAAGTATTTTCTGCTGCTCAGTCCTGTCAATATTTAGAATTGATGCTATGAAATCGGCAATTTTTCCCGGCTGATCAATATTTACCATATTCAGCCGCATTTCTTCCGAAAATAGGGGATTATTCTCTGAAACCTGTTTCATTTCGGAAATAATGGAACGGGTAAGCGCCTTGACTTCCATTGTTTTTTCAGCTTCATCATTCATAAAATCCACTTCCGCTGTCAGAGGCTGAATTTCCGATATATAATGCTTTATTCTGAATCTTTTAATTGTGGATATAAAAATATTCATTCCGCCGTCCGGCAGGTTGATTTTTTTTACAATTTTTGCGGCCGTACCGACTGTATAAAGTTCTTCAGGTGAAACTTCTGATGATTCTTCATCTTTCAGCAAAACAAGGCCGAGCATACTGTCATTTATAAGGGATTGTTCAACAACCGCAATATCCTTTTTTGACATAATCATAAGCGGTGTAAATATACCCGGAAATATCGGTTTGCCAGAAAGGGGAATAATATATAGTTTGTCCGGCAGATGCTGACCAGCAGGTATTATTTCCTTTTGAGACATTATAAAAACTCCTGATAAAATAATAAGTTAAATAATTATTCAATAATTATATTAAAGCTAATTATTATTGTATAATGTTGTCAAGGAAAAAGAACTTTCAGGATGAACAGAAACCTAAAAATAGATGGAATAGTTATACGGAATTACAGGATACATGATTATCACAAGGGGAGTGTTGTCTTCTCGCCACAGAAAGGAATAATTAATACAATTTCTTATGGCGGCTATAAAGGGAAAAGTAAACTGGGACCTGCCGTTCAGCCCCTTACAAGGGGACATTTTGATATCTATGCTGATCCTTTGAGCAGGAGTATCAAGATTATTGATTATACGCCGGAAGAATTTTATGATTCCATAAAAAATAATCTGAAAAAATATTATACAGCCCTGTGCTGGCTTGAAATAGCTGTAAAGGCTCACGGAGGAGGGGAAGGGGCTTTGGAACTTTATCAGCTGCTCTCTTCATCTCTTGATCTTCTTGAAAAATGTCCTTCTGAGCTTGATGACAGAATGATGGTTCAGTACCTGCTGAGGAGCACGGTACTTATAGGCGGAAACTTCATTTCCGATGAATGCGGGTTCTGCAGCCGCAGCATGATAGATAATGAGACAATGTTTTACAATCATCATCACAGCTGTTTTATCTGTACTGATTGCGCTGATTTGAATAATTCCATGATCAAAATTGTCCCGGGAATCAGGAAATATATCGATTATTCATTAAAAAATGAAATCGGGCTCTCATTAAAGGCAGGAATCGAAAATAATTTATTGAAATACCTGAAGTCTATATTATATAGTATAATACAGGAATATCTGGAAGACAGTCTTTCAACCCTGCGGACAGGTAAAGAATATCTCGGCTGATTTTTCGGCAGCTTATGCTGGACCAGGTAAAACAGGTAATAATATACTTAATGAAATATAATAAAAAACCGATTGATTCGGATTCAGTCAAAGAAATATCGTCAAGATATAACATAAGCCTTCTCCTGTCTTCCATACTTGTAAGAAGGGGAATAACAAAGCCTGAAGACATCGTTTTCGTCCTTGAGGAAGATCTTAAATATATTCATAATCCTTTTCTGTTTCACGAAATGGAAGATGTTGTTGACCGTATACATGCTGCTGCTGATGAAGGTGAAAAGATTATTGTATTCGGGGACAGGGATGCGGACGGAATTACATCAACAGTCCTGATTGTTAAAAAATTGAAAGAGATGGGTATTGATGTAAGCTGGTCGCTCCCTTCCGGTGATGAACCATACGGTATTACGGAAGAGAAGGTAAGGGAATTCGCTGAAAATGACGGCACGCTGATTATTACAGTCGATTGCGGCATATCAAGCACCAAAGAGATAAAATACGCAGCTTCACTGGGCATAGATACAATTATTATCGATCATCATACTCCTGGGGAATCTATCCCTGAGGCGTTTGCGATTATAAATCCTAAACTTGAAGATACAGGCTATCCTTTCCGGGACCTTGCCGGATGCGGGGTAGTTTCCAAGGTTATCTGGGCGCTGACATTTTCCGATACCGGGCTTTATAAAAAAAATATATGCATCCTGAATATAATTCCGGCCGGAGGGGGGTCTTTTACCGCGGAAGCTCAAAGAATGTTCAACCTTGTTAACACAAGCGACCCGGTAAGGGAGGTTTTTGTTCCGGGTGTCATAAATGATCCAGGCAGGACCGGCCTGATTAAATATATGCGTGATTCAATTATTATTGTTTATTCGCTGCCCCAGCAGAAAAGGCTTTTTAGTGAAATATTCGGCAGCAGTATGGAGCTCAATGCCTTTGATATTGCTGATCAGGCAACAGAACTTTTCCCCCGGCTTAAGGGGATGAGTCTTCTGAAAATGAAAGAGGTAAGCAGGGGAGGCAGATACAGCGAAAATCAGCTGACAGAGCTTGATATACTTCTGAATTTATTTAACGCAGTTGTTTTAAAGCAAAACCAGATCCTGAATGACAGAATTGAAAATATAATGGATATGGTTACAATCGGATCGATCGCGGATATGATGCCGCTTGTCAATGAAAACAGGATAATAGTAAGACACGGGCTTAAAAACATACAGAAGACCGCCAATAAAGGGCTGCACGAGCTTCTATTCAGGCAAAAACTGCTTGATAAAAATATATCAACATCAGATATAGCATGGAATATTACACCGCTCATTAATGCGACAGGGCGGATGGGTGTACCTGAAAAAGCTGCCGAATTGTTTTTTTCTGAAGATCTTGAAGAAATAAGGGCCCTCGCTGATGAAATTATTTCACTTAACAAGGAGAGAAAAAAGCTGGGAGATAACCTCTGGGATCTTCTTTTTAATTCTGCGAAAAAAAGCTACGAAGAGATGGATGAATCTCTGGTTGTTACCGGAGGAAGCAAGGTTAACAGGGGGATCACTGGGATACTGTCAGCCAGGTTTGCGTCTTATTTCAAGGTGCCTGCTATTGTTTTCACTGTTATGGATGACCGTATTGTCGGTTCTGTAAGGAGCATGAGCAACTATTCCATTATGGCTATGCTGAATTTCTGCAGTGATCTTTTTCTTGATTTCGGCGGCCATGATTTTGCCGGCGGGTTTTCCATGGAAAAGGAAAATCTTGATACATTAAAAAAGAGACTTCTGGATTATATAAAAAACAGTACCAGAATTAACAGGGAAGACCGTATTATTGATATAGATGCTGAACTTCCGCCAGGATACCTTAACCAGGAAATTGTTGATGTAGTCAGCGCAATGATGCCTTTCGGAGAGGGGAATCCTGCTCTTTTATTTCTTGCCAGATCATTAAAGGTAAAAAATATAGAAATTATGGGTAATAAAGCAGCCGGTCATCTCAAGCTTGTCCTTGAATCAGGCAATATACCCTGGCCCGCAGTTTTCTGGAACGGAGCTGAAAAAGCAGGCAGGGATGTTTCAATTGATGACACGGTAGATATAATTTTCAGGTTAAGGAATAATTATTTCATAAACAACAATATACCCCAGCTTGATATTATTGACATGGAAAGAATCATCTGATGTCTCCCAGGATAGTTTTTTCATTCTTTTTCCTTTTCTTATCATTTTGTGCCACTGCCGAGACTGTAATAAAATGTCAGGAAGAATCTTCTCCGGGGGAGATAGTCAGGGTTACTGCTGTAACTTCTGATATTGTAAATAAAATCTCAGCTGAACTTAAAAATGAGAAAGGGATTCTGATCAAGGATTTTCAGGGATTCAGGTATAAAACTGATTCTATTCAGGGGCTTTCATCAGAAAGCAATACCGGACTTGACTGTTTTATAATCATTATCAGTTTCGACCCTGCCCTAAGGAGCGGCAAATATCTGCTATCTGTAAATATTGAGGGGGAATATCCTGAAAAGAGGGATTTTTCTGTGTTTCTTAAAGAAAGGGCATATAGAAAAGAGACTATTTCATTAAATCAAAACCTTTCTGATCTGCGTACAGATGATTCTGAAAGACGGAAAAAAGAAACACTTGAACTTATAGGATATTTGAATACCTTTAACAGTGAAAATATTCTTGCTGATACAAATATCATGAAACCGATTATGAATAATCCGGTTACTACTTCATTCTTCGGTGATATCAGGAATTTCATATATAAAAGCGGTGAAAATGTCAATTCTGTCCATAACGGGATAGATCTGGCAATAACACCGGGTACACCTGTACACTGCAGCGCGTCCGGCCGCGTTATATATTGCGGCAGCCGTCTTCTTACAGGAAACAGTGTAATAATTGAGCATCTTCCAGGATTATTTACGATTTATTATCATCTTGAAAAAATATATGTTGAGACAGATCAATTTCTTTCCAAAGGTGCGGTATTAGGCCTTGTCGGAAGCACAGGCCTCTCTACAGGCCCCCATCTCCACTGGGAGATTAGAAACCAGATGACTCCTGTTGATCCTGAATATTTTACAGTCAATCCGCTGATTGACAAAGATGAAATTTTAAGTATTATTAATTCTGATTTTTCGGATTTGGCCAAAGGGAGGTGATTTTTATCGCTTTTGTGAGAATAGATGATACAGAACCGCTCGAAAAAGCTCTTAAAAGATTTAAGCGAATGGTTGAGAAAGAAGGTATAATCAGAGAATGGAAAAAAAGAGAGTTTTTCGAAAAACCTTCCACAGTCAACAACAGAAAGAAAAAAGCAATCATCAGAAAACAACAGAAGAAACTGAGAAAAATGCAGTCGACTAAAGGTTACTGATAACGAAAAGGGACTTGAATCAAGTCCCTTTTTTTATCTGTTAAAAATTGGATATTGAATATCTTTTGATATCCGCAGATGACAATATTTACAAAAATGATTATAATTTATGTAACTAAAAAACAGTCAAGATTCTTTAATATTTTATAAGTTCAGCTTTTGACATAATAAGCCTGATTTAAATTTAAATTGTTTTTTTGTTTAAGGAGTAAGAGATGTTAAAAAAATTACTTGTTATCTTTACATTGTTATCTGTTCTTTCTGTAATCGGTTGTGCTTCCAAGCCGGCTAAAGAAAAAAAAGCTGAGGAAAAGGCTGTAAAAGAGACTATGGCTGATGTTCCTCAGTTTTTTCTTATGCCCCCTACAGCAGAGGATGCTCTTTACGGAGTAGGTGTTGCTAAAATGTCTTCTCTTGATATGTCAAGAACAATGGCCCTTGCAAGAGCAAGGGATGATATTGCAAGACAGACAAGCCTTCAGATACAAAATGCCATAACTGATTATGCGCAGGAATCAGGGGTAGACAGTACACAGACAATTAAATTCGTGGAAACTGTCTCAAGACAGATTGCAGAGACAAAACTTCAGGGCGCGAAACCGAAAGAGATGTATGCAGCAAAAGACGGTACAATTTATGCCTTAATTGAATATAAAACATCCAATTTTCAAGCTGATGCAGCGGAAGTATTCAAGAGAAATGAAGAAGCCGCTTTTTCTGAATTCAAGGCAGCACAAGCGCTTGAGAAGCTTAATTTTGAATTAAAGAGCAATCCGACGAAATCAAACCCTGTAAAGGAATAATGATTATACTTGATTTAATTTCGTATGAATCTTTAATCTTTAACAGATAAATACAATCCCCGGCAAGTTCGGTTATAGGCTCTGCCGGGGTTTTTACTGCGGGCACCTTGAAAACAGTATTATAAACACCTGAGGAAAATGCGATTCCAGGAATTCCTGCCGCAAAGTGTCCGCAGTTATTAAATTCGGGAAAATGAAAATTGGTTCTAAAATCTATCTTGAAAAGGTCATTAATCGTTGTTTCAGTACTAATCCAGTTATCCTGCGCCGGAGAAACAAGAGCTGCCAACCAAACCGGCCCTGATAATTATGGTAAGGCAATTGAATCAGAAGACATTTTTTTTGACAGTGTATGCAACACCCCCTACAGCAGGGGCAGCCTGTTTTTTTACGGATTTTCTGCCCATTATACTGATATAGAAAAAGAGAATGATGCTATACTGGAAAGCGCTTTTGAGTCTGTAATTCTGTTCCATAATATTGACGTCAGTTATTTCGGTATTTATCTTGAGTCAGGCGCTGCTTTTCAGGGTATATCAAGAAAATTATTTATTGAAACTGAAATATTAAATGAGGAAAACATTAAAGAAAAACTTAAACTGCGCTATAATTTCAGAAACAGAAATATTTCAGGCGCATTGTTTGAGATTGAACAAAGTGATTTAATAAACATTGATTCTGATAATTTTTATGATTTTACAGGTATTGAGATATCTGTAAGAGAAAAAAAACCTGCCTGGATTAATATTCTACCTGAAAACAAAGATTATAATTTCAGTGTAGGTATATCAGAACGGTACAGCAGGATATCACAGTCCATAAGAAATGCTGATCTGAATGCGATTGAGGAGATGATTAAACAGAAATCGGTATCTGTTGTATCAAAAACAGATCAGGGTTATTACGGAAGAAATGGAACAGAACATTCTGCCGCTTATATAAAAGGTTTTTATATAATCAGAAGATGGTGGGACAAGGACATGAGAAACTATTATTCGCTAGGTGTTTCATCAGCTCAATAACTCCATGATATAAAGGGGAATTATATGTTTTCAGGAAAAACTGCTTACTTTTTTGGAATACTCATTTCATCAGTCATTTTACTTAACAGTTGTATTACAACTACATCTGGGGTTTCAAAAAAAAATACCGGCCAGGAATCCCGTCCTGTATGGATCGACAGCTATCCTGTAGACAGTGATTATTTTATAGGGATTGGCTCTTCAAATACAGGTAATCAGTCAGCTGACTATGAATTGGCAAAATCAAAGGCATTAAACGCTCTGGCAGCAGCAATTTCTGTCAATATTAAAAGTACTCAGGATTTTACTGTAAAAGAAGATTCCGAGGGAAAATCCTTTCAATCAACAGAACTTCAGATAAATCAGTCTGTAAGCAGAAATTTCAAGGAGATCGAGGTTTTTGATTCCTGGTTTTCTGAAACAGAAGGTTCATGGTTTTATTACAGAATCTCGAAGGCAGGATGGGCGGAAATACAGAGGAAGGAAAAGGAAGAAATTGCTTCCCGCGTAAATGGTGTCATATCGCCTGTCCTTTTATCACCGGATTCAAGTGATTTTGAAATACTCTCGTCTTTAGGAAAAGGCTGGCAGCTTGTTGCGGAATCCCCGTACGAAGGGACAATAAATGCAGCTATAAATGGCCAAAATGGTATTTTAATAGATCTGCTTGAAGAAAATATTTCAAAAGTATTGTCAGGTATCGTTCTAAAGGTTGAACCGGAGGTAATTGTAACTGAACCGGGAAGACTTGAAGATATTAAAGTAACTGTAACAGACAAAAACGGACGCACCCCCGGACCGCTTAAAATTGATTTTATCAACAAGGCTGACGGTGCGAAATTGACTGATATTACTACAGACAAGGATGGGCAATTCTCCGGAAAGGTTGGTTTTAATCTTCTCCCGGCAGGTAAAAACACTATATATGCTTTAATTTCCATGCAGAATGCAGGCATAAATCCGGACGGATTCAGAAAAAAGGTATCAGTTCCAGGGAAAGAGCTGTCAGCAGTAATGAACCAGGTAAGTGTTTTACTTAAACTTGTCGTTGTAGGCGATGCTGAAATAGAAAGTCTTCCCGATTCTGTTAAAGCGCTTTTTTCCAGGAAAGAACTTGCTCTCCGTCTTTCATCAGGGACAGGAGATGAAAAGCATTCAATAATTTTTACCATGTATTTCAGGAATCTTCCTGAAAACACCCACGGCCTGTATATAACAAATGTAAAAGCTTCAATATCCCTGATGAAGGAAGGAAGCAATATTTATTCATATGAAACAAAAGAATACCGGGAAGTAGGGCTTACCTGGGACCAGGCTCAGGAGCGGGCTTCTATCAAGCTTTTAAGGGATATCAATAATGATGATATCTTTATCACAGGGCTTCATAGGGCGGTCTATTCCGGGCTTTCTCTTGATAATTAGATAATTATGAATCAGCAGCAGATAAAAGAAAACCTGCAGAAGCTGGCAGTTACTCCTGATTTTACAGTTATTCTGTCAGGCAAACAAAGCAGTAAGGTTGACGGACTTTATAAGCCTCAGTCACGGGAAATTATAATCCACAACAGGAATATGAAAGGGGATAACGACACCATGTATACCGCAATACATGAATTTGCCCACCATGTTCACTGTTCTGCCGCCGGAACTCCCTTTTCCGGCCGGTGCCACACCAGAGAGTTCTGGGCAATTCTTCATAATCTGCTTAAAAAGGCCGAAGAATTAAATATTTACAGAAACGTTTTTAAAAGTGACGGGGAGTTCGCTTTATTTACCAGAAAAATAAGGGAAGAATACATTAAAAAAAACGGGGAACTGATGAAAGAACTTGGCGGTCTTCTTTCAAAAGCCAAAAACATGTGCATAGAACGGCACCTGAGCTTTGACGACTATACAGACAGGGAGCTTGGCATTCACCGCCATATTGCATCAGCCCTTATTAGTGTTTATGGACTTGATATTTCCCCGGAAATCGGGTTTGAAAACATGAAAACCGTAGCATCGGTTAAAATACCGGAAAAAAGAAATGAAGCTGAAAAACTTTTTATAAACAGGGAGAGTCCTGATTATGTAAAATCTGTTCTTGCGGGGAAAAAGAATGAATTTTCCGGAGGTTTATCTGCAGGAGAATCTGAAGATCCATCTAACGATGTTTCTGCAAGACTTGTTTCCGAGAAAAAGAAGATAATTAAAACAATCGAGACATTAAACCGGAAACTCAATGACATAAACACAAGGCTGAAGGATATTGAAAAACAAAAAAATATTTTCAACGATATTATTGACATCGAAAAAACAATATGATATTGTCCATTTTGTAAGGGCGATTAGCTCAGCTGGGAGAGCGCCTGCCTTACAAGCAGGATGTCGGCAGTTCGATCCTGTCATCGCCCATAGGGTAAGTACTTGTTATATAAGGACTTACCCTTTTTTTATTTTATTGAGGGAGAAAAGATGAGGGAATTCAAGTACAACCGTCTGTTGATAAAAATTTATTTATGGCTGTCTTTTGCCGCAGCAGGGGCATTGCTGCTTTCCTTTTTTTTCCCGGAGAAAAAAATTGCTGTAGTTTTATTTATTCCCATGTTTTTATATTTTATTTACAGAAATATGACAGTGCTGAAAACATTTGAAGACAGATGCGAAATCAGAATTGCTCCGTTTCAGAGTATACTTAATGTAAATTACAGTGAAATCCTTAAGATATACTGTGAAAAAAACCTTTTGATTATCTTGCTGGATAACGGGAAAAAAATTAAAGTATCGATGAGTTCATTTAACGCATCTGACCGGAATGAGGTTCTTGAAATTCTTAATAAACAATCAAAGGAAAAATAAAAGTTAGAGAAAGTAACTGTCCCGGTGTTTACGGCTTAAAATTCACAGTTAAAGTTTATTTTGCTATTTATTTTATTAAAATGCTGCAATCAAAATAGACAAAAAACAATATTTTATGTATATTGACTGAGCTTTTCATTTGTTGAATACCGTGCTTCATATATTCAACCTGAAAATAATTTAAGTGTAAAATACGGGCTGTAGCGCAGTTGGTAGCGCGCTTGGTTCGGGACCAAGAGGCCGCCGGTTCGAATCCGGCCAGCCCGAAAAAAAGACTGCACTGCAAGGTGCGGTCTTTTTAGCATAAATTGGTTGATTTGGCCTGATGAATCAAAATTCCGCCCGAAGGAAATGACAGATTATTGATTCTGATATTTACAGAGTTTATCATGCAGGATATTGACTTCAGTTTAAGCATACCTTTTCCGATTCTATTAATACATTTATATCTTAAATACAAGGAACATTAATGCAGAAATGGATTTTTGCTTTAATTCTGATAAATATTACAAATATTTCAGCTTTTGCAGGGGAGAAGATTCATCCTGTTAAAAAAGGGGAAACATTATACAGTATATCAAGAATGTACAATGTTTCACTTGATAAGATACTTATAGAAAACAAGATCGATGATCCATCAAGAATTAAAGCCGGATACAAACTTATAATACCCGAAACAAAAGCTTATGACAGTAAGGAATATGTTGTATCTAAGGGTGATACTCTTTACAGTATCGCAAGAGAAAACAATATTGAAATAGAAACTCTTCTGACTGAGAACAGTTTTACCAAAAAAACAGTAATCAAAATCGGACAGAAAATAAAGATCCCGCTTCTTAATGATATTGATACCCCGAATACAATCGAAAAATACAATACTGATTCAGGAATTGCTGAAGGGAAAAAAATAGAGAATGGAAAAACCGGATATTACTGGCCAGTTAATGGTGAAATGAAAAAAATGTCAGGCAAACTTCAGGGTTCCCGAATTTCTGCTAAAATTGGAGATGTTGTTTATTCTGTATCATCAGGGAAAGTTGTATGGGAAGGGCCTTACAGGGGCTTCGGAAGAGTAATTTTTGTTGAATCTG
The DNA here is from genome assembly GCA_024233785.1 of Spirochaetales bacterium. Classification (GTDB taxonomy): domain Bacteria; phylum Spirochaetota; class Spirochaetia; order CADAEX01; family CADAEX01; genus JACKPD01. Next base: position 61,757 of record JACKPD010000011.1, read on the forward strand.
TTTCAGGATATGTGTATGTTTACGGTGGAAGTGAAAAAACAAATGTGACTGTAGGAGATTCGGTTGCGCCAGGCTCTGAATTAGGTATTATAGGGTTTAATGTTTATGACAATAAGCCGGCAATGTTTTTCTCAGTTTATAAAGATGGTCAGCCTATAGATGTGGAGAAAGCTCCCAGACTTTGATTTTTTTACAGGTACAATAAATGAAAAAAATAGAAGCCGGGAAAAATATACTCAATAATGAAAATGATAATAGTAACGGCATCGGAAGGTTAAACAACATTAAAAAAGAGAGAAGTAAAAACCCTGATCCGCTGCTTCTTTATTTAAAACAAATTTCAAAAATCAAACTCCTCACAATTTCCGAAGAATATGAACTCGGCAAGGAAATTGTAAATTATAAAAATGCACTTGAAGAGATATACAGCAATACCCCTGATGACAATAACCTGATTCTGAAAACAAAAGAAAAACTTAATCATTCGAAGTCAAGGATGATCAGGGCTAATCTGCGTCTTGTTGTCTCTATTGCCAAAAAATACCAGTACAGGGGCCTTACCCTTCTTGATCTGATAGATGAAGGTAATATAGGCCTTATTGAGGCTGTAGAGCGATTTGATTATACCCGGGGCTGCAGGTTTTCAACATATGGAACATGGTGGATAAAACAGGCGATAATTAAAGCCCTTGCAAATAAAGGGCGGACAATAAGATTACCCATCCATATGCTTAATACCATAAAGAAATGCTATCTTGTTGCAAAACAGCTTACAAAAGAAAATGGGAAAGAACCTGATTACAATGAAATCAGCAAATACGTAAATATGTCTCCGGAAAGAGTTGAGGAAGTCATGCAGTATTCCAATGAGACATCTTCACTTGATACAATAATAGATGACGGCAGCACAACCAAACTGGGTGATTTTCTGAGAGATGAAAAGACCCTGAGCCCTCTGGAAACAGTGTTTCAGAAAATGCTTCATGAAACAATGGTCAAAATACTTGAACAGCTTTCTGACAGGGAAAAAATGATTATAATGCTCAGATACGGTTTCGAAGGTGACGGCCCTCACACCCTCCAGGAAACAGGAGAGATTCTGGGAATAACACGGGAAAGAGTAAGACAGATCCAGGAAAAAGCGCTTATTAAGCTTAAAAAGATGTCAATTATCGATGATTTTAAAAAATACCGTTAGCACCTGTCCAAGAAGTTTATTTGAATTTTTTATTTTGCCTTTTTTTCTTGAACTTAAAAAATAATTTACTGAAAAGATCGGATAAAAATCCCAGGATGCGTCTGAATATATTTTTGCTTTTCAGTCTTGAAAGTTTTTTATAAGCATCGGAAATTTCATCCGCAGTAAAATCTTTTCTCTGTATGTTTTCTTCAATTTCCATTTCAAGAAGATCAGCCTTGCTGTTGACTTCAATAATAACAGCATTAATATATTTCCAGCCCAGGCGTTTGGCTGATTCATATCTTCTCTGTCCAGCTATAAGCTGCATTTTGGAATTCAGCACTATGGAGTTCAGCTGGCCGAATTTACTCATGCTGTCCATAAGCGGCTGAAGGTCTCCAAGGTTTTTTCTAATCCTTTTTTTCAGTATAATATCTTCGATTTTCACTTCCATAAACAGCCGCCCTGTATCATCAATCAAGCAGATCCGTGCTTATATTACCTGAATTATCAGAGTTAGTCTCTACCCCGGATTGTTTATTATCCATTTCAGACATTGATTTAAGAGTCTCATAATCCTGTAAATTAAGGATTTCTTTTTCCAGGTTTTCAAGATCAGCAGAACCTGTGTAAAAATTGTTCTGCAATTTTTTAATAAGTTCCTCATTTCTGTCAGATTTAAACTGATGCAGCGTACAAAATTTTCTTGGTTCAGTTCCTGCAATGAATATTTCCGATTTTGTTCCTTCATTACAGTATTCTGTCGGCAGCATCCCGGAAACAGAACATACCGAAAGTTCTACAAGCCCGCCTGGTTTTTTAAATTCTACCGGCGGCATTTCTGGATTGTTTTCATGAACATCTTTCATATATCTTGCCCAGACAGGCCCTGCAGCCTGTGCTCCTGTCTGATTCAGACCCAGAGAGTTGCCAGGCATATCAAAACCGAACCATATTGCAGTAGTCATATAAGGAGAAAACCCGACTGTCCACGCATCTGACCAGTTCTGGGTTGTTCCGGTTTTTCCCCCAAAAGCCATAGGAAAACCGTTAACAAGTCTTCTTCTGTTGGCAAGTGTACCGTATTCCACAGTGCTTTTCAGCATATCAACCATAATATAGGCAGCCTGCGGACTCATAATCTGAATCCTCTCTCCCTCGCGTTTCTGATTTGCCCTTAATTCCCGTTCAGGCTCAAGAATTATTTTTCCGCTTCTGTCTTCTATATAGCGTATCCCGATCGGTGTAACTTCTTTGCCCTGATTTGGAAATGTGGCAAATGCTTTTGCCATCTGGATAGGCGCTACCCCGATAATACCCAATGCCAGGGGGTATTTCCTTGGAAATGTATCTGCAATATCATCAGGATCTTTTATTCCCAAAAGGCGTGCCGCCCTGTTGATTGCCGCGTCAAATCCAATGAAATCAAGCACCTGAATCGAGGGAATATTCATTGAGTTTGCAAGTGCATACCTTACGGAAACAGGCCCTTTCCATTCTCCAAGAAAATTATTCGGTGCATACGGTGTGCCGTCATCATTCCGGAACATTACAGGTTTGTCATAAAGCATTGAGGAAGGGGTAAGCAGTTTTGATGATATTGCAGCAGAATAATACAATGGTTTGAAAGCAGAACCAGGCATAACCTTTGCCTGTACAGCCCTGTTAAGTTTTTTGGTTTCGAAATCGCTTCCTCCTACCATTGCTTTTATATAACCGGTTTCGTTATCTATGGAAATCAGAGCGCCTTCAACAGTGTTCCGTTTGATTTTCCCCGCCTGATTTGCCTGGCCCATTCTGGAAATAAATCTTAAATCTGAAGAATCAAAAAGAAATGATAAAGCATTAATGGCAGGGTTAACTACTTCGTAATAATTATCATAAGCAAGTTTTTTATCCTGCGAGCCGGCTGATCTTATACTGTCAAGATCAAAAAACAAGGCAAGTGCTTCGACTATTGGCAGGAACTCCTTATCTGCGAAATTTGTCCTTGTTCCTGCGTTTTCAAGATATGTTTTATTCATTGAAATAAAACCATCCTGCATGTATTTATCTGCTTTCTGCTGATATTTAAGATCCAGTGTCGTATGTACAACAAGTCCGTCCCTGAAATAATCAAGAGAACCGTATAAAATATCCTCCAGCTCCTGTCTTATATATTCACTGAAGTAGGGAGCTTTATCATCTTTAACAAGGTAGGCAGTTTCGGAAGAAGAACGGAGCGGATCATATGTTTTATTCCAGTATTCATTAAAAGATAACTCAGCTTCCTCACGTGTTATATAATTGAGGTCAACCATCTGATTAATAACCTCTTTCTGGATAACACGCGCTCTTGCAGGGTATTTTATCGGGGAATACCGCGCCGGATTGGCTAGCTGTATAACCAGAATTGCAGATTCAGCTATAGTAAGGTCTCTTGCGGAATGCCGGAAGTAAAACTGAGATGCGGCTTCTACTCCGTATGTGTTATGACCGAAATATGATTCATTAAGGTATAATTCAAGTATTTCGTACTTGCTCAGGGTCTTTTCAAGCTGAAGTGCCCACCATAATTCAACAATTTTTCTTTTTATGGTTTTCTGCGAACGGTCAGCATAATGTTTCCCTGCAACCTGCTGCGTTATAGTGCTGCCTCCTGATACATATTGGCGTGTCATTATTTTCCATGCTGCGCGGATTATCCCTTTAAGGCTGAAGCCGTTATGCTGAAAAAATTCCCTGTCTTCCCTTGTTATGAGAGCCTGAATAAGGTGTCTTGGAAGTTCATCTATAGGGATAATCTCCCTTTTCTCATCAGAAAAAAATTCTGTTATAAGATTTCCGTGTATATCAAGTATCTGGGACGGTAGTGAAGGGTGATATTCACCGATCGAATTGGACTCGGAAATATTGCGCGTGAGGGCAAACATTACGCCGAACGTTATACCGGATAAAAGAGTTAAAAAAGTAATTAAAGCGACAAATATCTGAAGAAGTAATTTTTGTTTTTTAGTGAATAACATGTTCATAGGTTAAAAACAGAGGGGACCTTTGTCAAGATAAAAAACAGACCGGCCCTGTAAAAGAACCGGTCTACCTCGAGGTATCGAGTATAATATAGTTAACTGGGAGGGGAACTATATTATCACGACACTTTTATTATCGGCCTGTTGAATATAAGCTTAATACTTTTTATTCTACAGTTACATCAATATCGAGCAATAAATTTATAGTATATTTTTTACCGTTTTCCAGGGCCATTTTTCTACTGAGGCTGTATTGGCCCAGTTTGAAAATAATCGTATGTTCTCCTTCATTAAGATTGGTAAGCTCTTTTTGTGATGTCAAATTACCGTCAAAATAAACTTCTGCCTCTGAAGGGGCAAGAATTACAACATGAGGCATTTTTTTTACAAGAACAGCTGAAATTGTACTTTTTTCATTTCTGTTGATTACAACAGATTGTTCAAAAGGGATAAATCCTTCTTTTTCAATCCTTATTTTTTTTACACCTGTAGAAAGACTGATATTTTCAGTATTCTCATAGGGTTTATTATCAATAAATAATTTGAAGTCTTTTATTTTATCGGATCCGTTTTTTTTGCCTTCAAAGACATTTACCAGAAGATCTCCTTTGTCAGGATAGATAAAAACAGTTTTAATTTTGATAGTTTCATCAAGAAGCACATCTGGAATACCTTTCATTACAGGCAGGACTGTCAATAAAAGCGGGAAAAAAGATTTCTTGAAATCATCAGGGGCCAGTATTTGAGTTCCAGGTATTATTTCATTTCTGGATGGTTTTGCTGAAAAATAGAATTCAACATAAAATCTGCTTTTATCAGACAATACAAAATATTTTACTGTATCGCCTATATAACTTGATATTTCAGTTGCTGGTTCGGGGGAAATATTGTTATACACAAAAAGAGCAAAATTACTGGGATATTCCCTTAGTGTTTCAGAAAGTCTTATTTCCATCTGTATTTTTACAGGCAGGCTGCTGTTATTATCAAGCTGAAAGGCAATAATATCTTCTGGAGATATGCTGATCTCATCAGTTTTTGATAATTCCTGATTAATTACAGCAATATTCCTGACAGGTCCCCGGATATTCTCGGAATAAACCTGACTGGATAAAAATAGTAAAAGTGTTAAAAATAAAGTATTAATTCTCATATTATTACTTTTTCCTATTAATAAGTATAAGCGGATCTTCAGCTTTATCTCTGCCCCTTACTTCAAAATGAAGGTGGGGCCCTGTTGAATAGCCAGTATTGCCGACTTCTCCGATAATTGTGCCTGCATTAACTGGACTGCCTGATTTTACAAAAGATTTTTTCAAGTGTCCATATACACTTTGGTAAGTACCGGGATGTTTGATAATAATATAATTGCCTAGCACTTTGTCATAGCCTGATACAGTCACAATTCCCTTTCCAGCTGCAATAACCGGTGTACCGCCTGGGGCGGCAATGTCAATTCCGGGATGAAATGATGGTTCGCCTGTAATAGGGGAGAGCCTCATTCCGTAATATGATGTAATTCTCCCTTTATCCAGCGGGAATCGGAAAAAAGCATCAAGAAAAAAGGCTCTTTCCGTATTGTTGAATCTTCCATCAATAATATAAGTGAATTTTTCTTTTCTTTCCCTGTAGTTTACAAGAATTTCATTTGAACGGTCATAAAATCTGGCTGAAAGAAGATATTCCACATCTCCTGACGGCTTTTCTGGTACAAATAACACAGGCTGATTAGGTATTAATATCTCTTTTTTACTTGCGAATTCGCTTACAGAAGAAATTCTGTTTAAAGTTGTGATAGCTTCATAAGGCAGGTTCAGACGGGATGCAATCATGAAAAGATTTTCTTTACTTCCGGGTTTGTAGCTGTATAAAGCAAGAGGGACTTCGCCTGTGCCTGAAGAATTTAAAACATAGGATGTTGTAATATCGGATGTAATTTGTCTGAAGATATAGTCATCGCTGCCGAGATTCATAATTACCGGATATTCGGAATATGCGGAAAATGGTGTTAAAAATAATAATAGAATTATTAAATAAAATCTTGAAGAAAACATTTAAATATTAAAAAATCTGAATAATCCGGAAATTAAAAAAAGTGTTCCGATAATCAGAATTCCCTGGAGATAGATTCCGTTTTTAAAGAGCAGGATTGAAGATAAAAGAAGAACGGCTGCGGATATCAGGAGTAATAATTTCGTAATGAAAATTCCGGAATATTTCAATGAAAATCTCTTTTTTCTTATTCCAGTGACTGCATTATAAGCAATATAGCCGGCGGCTCCTGTAAATAAAAGGAGTGTAAAGGCGCTCTTGAATCGCGTCGCTGCTATCCACATAGGTGTAACTATTATAAATGACGAGGCTGCAATTAATCCTGCGGAAACCAGAATAAAAAAAAGTATATTTAATAATTCCTTATATGCATCAGTTATTTTTCTTGTTTTCATCTTGCTGCCTTGTAAGTATCTTTTTTCTCTGGTATTTCAGTCAGCCGGCTTTTGAAATAAGCTGCATCGAGAGGGCGGTCAAGAAGCGTTGAAATTTCGATCAGATATTCAAGTACGCTTTTTATCTCTGATTTATTATCAATTACGTCAAATATTTTGATTGATTTAATGAAAAAAGGGTATGCTTCTTCAGGTTTGCTGTTTTTAAGGTGTACAATGCCCAGCGCCTTATAGTCCTTTGCAAGTCCATAGCTGTTTTCAACTATTCTGTCCTCATCAATTGCCTTATTCAGCATTTCTACAGATTTGCTGAAATTATTCTGTCTTGAATAAACTGATGCTGCAAGATAATAGTTGGCAGCAAGGCTGGAGTGTGCTTTTTCCCTCAGGTTGATTTCAGAAGCTCTGTCAATATATGAAATTGCTTCACTGAAATTACCTTTTTTTCTCAAAGATATCGCAACAGTATGATAAACTTCCGCTTTTATCAAAGGATATGATTCTGAATTTGAAAGAGCTTCATTCAGCAGAGCATCTGATTCTTCAATTTTCCCCTGTTCAATGTAGAGTTCTGCCATATTGCGTGCGGAAATTGCGGTAAGTTCCCTGTTTTCAAGTTTTTTTGCAATTTCATATGCGTCATTAAGGTATTGTTCTGCTTTATCAAATTCCCCGGTAACAAGATATACTTTCCCGATTGAATTGCTTGTCCGTGATATTCCCGGTTCAAAATCCACAGCAGTGTTTTCATCAAGTGCAAGCTTGAAGAACACAAGAGCCTGATTGTATTGACCCTGTATAAAATAATTATTACCGAAACCTGTGATATCAGCAGCCCTGTTTTTTCTTGAACTTACGGCATCAGGCTTTGCCGGAGCTGATGAACATGAAAGAAAAAAAGCAAAAGACAATAAACTGAGCAGGGAAACATAAAAATATTTACTTTTCATCAGAAATCCTCTTCCCGTGTACTTTGCAGCGTATCAGCCTGTACCCGCTGCTGTGTTATCCCTTTTCTTAAAAGGGGATTGTTTTTAAGTCCTTCAAGAACCGCAGTTCCTTCCTTAAGCGCCCCTCTGCTTTCTTCAAGTATTCCTGTAATCTGAGGTGTGGACTGATTAAGGTAAGCCGTGAAATTATTAAGTTCAATCATTGTTCTGTCAAGATTTTCAAGTATAGATGTAAGCTGATAATACAGCTGCCTGTCATCATTCAGAATTGCAGCCGCAGAACCGTCAGGCCCCATAAGCTTGGGAATAATACCTGTAGGGTCTGCCAGGTGATCAGACATGAGGCTGAAATTACCTGACATGTTATTAAGATTAGCCAGAAGGTCTGCAATCTGTTTTGAAGTTTCACTAAGTATTTTATTCAGCTCAGATGTAATTCCTTCGACATTTTTTACTATTTTCCCTGCCGGTCCTTTATCTTCGCCAATAATAGTTTTATTGACTGTTGAAGAGAGTTCAGTAATTGTATCAAGCAGAAGATTTATCTTGAAAAGCAGCGGGTCGATCTGGTTGATTATTCTTGTTACCGTACTGTCTCCCTGCGGAATATCAACAGCACCGGAATTAATCAGCTCTCTTGCTTCGGGCAGGTTATAAGATGGAATAAAACTGAATTCAGGCAGCGGTTCACCGGCCCCTTTGCCCGGGTGAATAAGAAGATCACTGCCGATGCCGACCGGATTTGTAGTTTTCTGAATTATTGTATTCGGCAGTATTTTATCGATATATTCGCTGTAAATATAAAAAACAGCTTCAACTTCATTCCTGCTGCTTAGACTGATTTTATCAATCTGTCCTATCTGAAACCCTTTCAGCTTAATAGCCATTCCCACTTTCAGGCCGTCTGCTGATAAAAAGCGTGTATTGTAATAGTAATTTTTAGAAAACCACCTCTGATTGATACCCATAAATATCAGAAGAACTGACACAGAAATGATAGCGAGAATAACAAATATTCCGACAACCTGGTCTGCATACTTGATTTTGAATTTCATATGTTTTTATTTTATCCTTCTAAAAAATTTATTGTCAATCATGAAAAACCGGATTATTTCATAATTACTGGATCAGTCAGATTTATCCTGATTCATCAGATTAAGTAAATCATCGTCAAAATTTGATATACGATCAAGTACGTGTGATAATACTTTTTTGATTACAGGATCCCCTGATCTTATAATATCCCTGTAAGGGCCGTGTGAGTAAATGCGGTTTCTATACAGAATTACAAGATAATCTGCAAGCATGGAGGTTATTGTTTCATCATAGGTGCAAATCAGCATTGTCTTGTTTTTTTCTTTAAGTTCCTTCAATATTTTCCTGATTTTTTCCAGAGATGAAAAATCCAGTGATGATTCCGGACCGTCAATCATAAGCAGGGCTGGATCTGTAACAAGAGCCCTTGCAAATGAAATAAGTTTGCGGTTGCCCGATGAAATATCATAAGGCCTTTTATTCAGGTTGTCATCAAACCCCAGGGAATCAAGTATTCTCCTGATTATTTGTGATATTTCATCTGATGTCATATGCGGGTAATGATAAATTAGCGGGAGTTCAAGATTCTGATACAGCGATTTATTGGACCAGAGCGCGCTGTCCTGGAAGACAAACCCGGTATCACGCCTGAACTGTTTGATTTTTTCGGAAGAAATGGAATTATAGGGTTTATTGTTGATAATAAGCTTACCTTCTTCCGGCAGGTAAATTGAGGCAAGTGTTTTTAAAAACGTGCTTTTGCCGCATCCCAAAGGACCTAGTATAACTGTTGTAATTCCCTCAGGTACTTTAAATGAAATATCATCAAGAATTTTAATGCTGTTCCGGATAATCGAAATATTTTTAAGTTCAATGGAATAACTTATATCAGGCATAATTTATCCTTGATGAAATTAAAACCATAAATACCCCAGCGCTGTAATAATTGCGTTCGCTATTATGCACAGAGTGAACCCCTGTCCGACAGATTTTATAACAACCTGCGGAATCTCTGTTGTAGCTCCCTGGACCTTGAATCCGTTATATGTAGCCGCAAAGGAAATTATGACACCGAATACCAGGCTTTTAAAAAAAGATATAAAAATTATACCCGGTTTTAATACGGCAAGCAGGCTTCTGAAATATTCAACAAATGTCACCTGTCTGATAAACTGCGATATGAAATATGATCCGATGAGTCCCGAGACATTGAAATAAAGATTTAAAAGGACAATTGAAATTGTAACACCCAGGAATCTTGGAACAGCAAGATAGGATACCGGATCAATGCCGACTGATATATATGCTTCAATTTCGTGTGAAACAACCATATTCCCAAGTTCGGTTGAAATTGCGGTTCCGGACCTTGCAATAATAATAAATGCGGTTAGAAGAGGGCCGAGCTCCTTTGTAATTACAGCAACAAGTATTGTATAAATGAGATCACCCTGTCCGAACTGAGGGAGTATTGAAAGCCCCTGTACTATTATTACAACACCGAGAGCGGCCCCGAGAAGGCTAATTACATTGAGAGCTTCAAATCCTGTAAAAAGTATCTGCATAATAAGGACTCTTGATCCTACATGCTTCTGCCTGCCGAAAAAAAAGGATTCTTTTATTATTGATAGAAAGAACCCTGAGGCATAGGAAAATTCCCTGAATGTGTTTATTATATCTGCGCCGATTTTTTTTAACATATCTTGTTATTTTAGAAATTATATCTTACTTGCATTTTAACATCAATTATTATTTAATATATTGATTGTTTTTAAAAAAAATATTACCGATAATTTAGTTATAATTATTTTTAATTAAATATCGGTACAGGAGCAGTATTGTGCCTCAGGTTGTTAAATACAAGGCCAAATCAATTATTTACTTTGAAGGTGACAGCAGCGATAAAATATATATTCTTCAATCTGGAAAGGTAAGTCTGATAAGCATTGATATAGAAAATGGACAGGAAATACGTGAAATGGTAAAAACCGGAGAATTTTTCGGTGTTAAATCTTCTCTCGGCAGATATCCGAGGGAAGAAACCGCAGATGTACTAACGGATTCTGTGGTTATGGTTTTTACTGTTCCTGAGTTTGAAAATCTTATATATACAAATCCAAGAATTAATATGCAGATGCTAAAGGTTTTCTCAAACCAGCTTAGAAGACTTCATAAAAAAGTAAGAAGTCTTATGTCAATAGATGAACAGACAGATGCAGAGACAGGTCTGTTCAACATCGGCGAATATTATTATAAAAATCAAAAATACAAACCCGCACTTTATGCTTTCCGCAGATATCTCACATATTATCCTGCAGGTTCATATCAGGGGCAGGCTACAGAGTATCTGATCAAGATAGAAAAATATCCGCAAGGCGGAGCACCTGCGTCATCAGCACAGAAGCCGCAGCCTGTTAAAAAACCTGCTGCCCCGGCAGAAGAAAGCAGGGATTCAAAGTTATATTATGACGGCCTGAGTTTTTTCAGCCAGGAAAAATATGAAGACGCGATAAATAATTTCAGACAATATATATCAAACAATCCTGACGGTGAATTTATGGTCAGGGCAGTAAACGAAATTGGCAAATCGCTGTTTATCCTTAAAAAATATGATGACTGTATTAAGCACTTCACAGGGATGATACAGAAATTTCCCAAGCATCCAGATTTACCTGAATTTCTCCTTTATCTGGGATTATCCTGCAATGCAAAGAATGACAAACAGAAAGCAGCCGGGTTTTATAAAAAAGTTATAACCATGTGTGAAGACGGTTCTGAAATAAAACGGAAAGCTAAAAATGCGCTTAAAGCTCTCGGGGGAAATTAATGAATATCGATTTATCAAAATTCGACAGATTTAAGGTAGCTTTTCAGAAAGGAGATCAGATTTTTTGTGAATATGAACCTGGCGATTCTTTTTATCTGATCCAGTCCGGAAGGGTCCAGATTGTCAAGATTATGGGGGATATTGAGAAAATAGTTGACATACTTCATCCCGGAGAAATATTCGGTGAAATGGCGATCCTTGAGGAAGCACCGCGCTCGGCAAGTGCAATCGCAATAGACCATGTTGAAGTGCTGGAGTTTAATAAAAAGAATTTTGAAATCCTGCTCAGGGGTAATCCTCAGATTGCCATGAAACTTCTTCAGACATTTATTAAAAGGATATATGACCAGAAAAGAAGGTTCATGATTTTAACCCTTCCAGACCCTCAGGCAAAGGTTGCTGATGTTTTTCTTATGCTGTCGGAAACCCAGTCTGCAGAATCCAAATCCATGAATGAAATTGTACTTAATACAAATGTAGATGATCTTGCCCACTGGTGCGGTCTTTCAACCTCTGAATGTAAACAGGTGATAAACCACTTTGTCACACAGCGTAAGATTGAAATACAGAATGATAAACTCGTAATTAAAAACATTAACGATTTTCAGCGTTTTGTTAATTCCAGAAGAAAAAAATAATAAATCCTCTTTTTTGAACAGCGGTTTTTATACAGCTGACTCAAAGCCGGCTATAATAAAATCAGACAACCGCTGCTGAATTCAGCTGACTTACTGCGTTGATGTGGTTCAGAATATCTGTTCTTGTTATTATACCTTTGATTTGATTGTTATCAATTACAGGCAGATGCCCTATGTTTTTCTTGTACAGCAGTTTCTGTATCTCGTTAAGAGTAAACGAGCTGTCGACTGAAACAACATTTTTAGCCATATATGCCTTAACCGGGGCATGCATCTGCTGAGATTTTCTACCTTTCATTATATCCCTTAGAGTAAGAAACCCTGTCAGGCTCCCGTTGTCGTCTATTACAGGCGCGCCGGTACAGTTGATTTGCTCAAGAATTATGGAAGCGTCAATAAGTCTGATGTTTTCATTTATAGTTCTGACATTTTTTGACATCAAATCTGATGCAGTTTTGGCTGAAATAAGTGTTTTTTCAAGAATAGCTGTCAGCTCATTATAAATTGAATCGCCTTCCGAATTCTTTACTGTTGCGGAGGAAGCCATTTTATGTCCGCCGCCGCCAAAAAATGAGAGGATGTGCGAAAGGTCTATTGATTCCTTCTGGCTGCGGGCAATAATCAATGTATTATTCTTCTTGGGCAGGTAGAAAACAGCAAAATATGCATCCTGATTTTCTACGTCAAATATTTTTTCTACTACGGCAGAGAGCCCCTGTATCTGTTCGTCAATTTCCATATAACTCAGGATCAGATCATGTCCATGTATGCTTCTGTATATAAGCCTGTTTAAAAGTTCATGAAAAATATTTATCTGGTGTTCTTCTTTCAGGTT
>JACKPD010000012.1 GCA_024233785.1 Spirochaetales bacterium
ATCAAGGGCGGATGCGATCTGCCCGGTATGAAGAGAAGATGGGGATACAATAACAACAGCGTCAAGTTCCTCAAGTTTTATCATCTGACTGAAATCCGTAAATCTGTGTTTTACATTCAGACGGTCTGCAGTTTTTGAGAGCATGTCCTTATTAAGGTCACAGAGAGCTGTCAATTCAGCATTTTCAATTTTACCCGCAATGTTTTCCGCGTGGCGGAGGCCGAGACGGCCAAGTCCTACTGAACCGATTTTAATTTTTTTCATTTCAATCTCCTGCTTTTATGAGCATTTCTGTGTTTTGCCTGATTTTTTTCAAATCTATCCATATTTCTGAAGTAAAAATTAAATTCTACCTGAGAATTTGTTATCGGATAGATGTAATGAAGTGACCACTCAATTATTTATCCAGTATGAACCTGATTGATTCAGTAATCGCTTTCTTCAGCGCGGTTTTATCCATTTTTTGTATCATGTTTGAAAAGGGCTCAAAGGAAATAATTCCTGTATATCCCTGTGTATCCATATCCTTGATCTGTTTTTTGTTGCCAATCCTGTCTTTGTCTGTAACCAGAACTCTGTGGCTGTCTCTCATCTCTCTGTCCTGAATATTGTCTTCAACACCGGATATGTGGATAAGCCCTGTCTCATGCGGAAAATATTCCTTGTCAGTCCCAAGATAGTGATGGAATGTATCATGAACAACCTTGTAGCAGCATTCTTTGCTTCCGGGGTTTGCGCAGCCGGAGAGTGTTATTGCCTTGATACCGTCCTTTTTTCCCCTGATGGAGCATTCGCCGAAACCGAGAGGTTCAATAAGACCTGTTATTCCTGCATTTTTAAATATAGGCGAATAGGAAGAAAGTGCTTCTGCTGTATCCGCAATAAACTGCTCAGCGTTTCTTTTGTCGTTTGTGTCATTATTGGGGCAGAGTATTATAGCACTGCAGGCTATTGCCTCACAAAGTTCAGCGGTCCTTTTTATTTCTTCTTCTGCTTTTTTGAAATTGGAAGGAAGGTTGAATTTCTGTATCGCATTTATAGTTGCAATTGCAATTCCTGCGTCTTTACACATTTTTTTAACTTCACCAGGTTTAAGGTCATCAATAATTTTTCCATCACCCAGATCGTTGCGGAGTTCAATATATTTCAAGCCGCAATCTGCTGTTAAATCAATGAATTCCTTTAATGAAAGTTCAGGTGATATAATCCTGTTTAAGGAAAAAATATTTGCTGTGAGCATCATTGTTACTCCATAAATTTTTATTTTGTTATTTTAGCATAATTCCGTTATAAGTCAAGATTTATATATAACAAAGTTACATAACATAGTTTCTTAACAAAACTTGTGGAATAGATTATCCCGTGTTAGTATTATAAGAAATTACGGATAGATAACATGATTAAAAAGACGGGCAACAGGCCCAGAACAATTAGAAACAACAATCTCAAGCTGATGCTAAATCTTTATGGTGAACATAAAGCCCTTTCTGTCTCTGAAATTTCAGCAAAGATAAATTTGAGCAGGACTACTGTCACAAAGATAAATGAAAAGCTTCTTGCCCTAAATCTTCTGGCTGCCTGCGGAAAGGGGGATTCAACTGATGAGGGAGGGAAGAGGCCGGGGCTTTACTCCCTGAACAGGGAGTATGGACATATTATCTGCTTTTATATTATCGAAGGGTTTATAAATGTGAAAATATTTGATCTTTCTCTATCCATAATACTGGAGGAGAAGATTGAAACCGGCGAAGACGAATCACTAGAAATTATAATTTCAATTATCGGAAGGATAGTGAAAGAATATTTATCACCTGATCAGCAGGATGGCAGCAGCAGGCTTCTTGGAATATCGGTCGCGGTTCATGGAATTGTTGATTCTGAGAATGGGATCTGCTATATTGCTACCCATTTTCCCTCCTGGGGGAGCAACAGGAATATAAAGAAAATGATCATTGAAAAAATCGGGCTTTCAATTCCAGTCCATGTTGACAGCTGGATAAGGTTCAAGGCATACAGCGCAAAAATAGAGGGAGAAGATCCTGTATTTAAAAATTATGTACTTCTTGATGCCGGGCAGCACGGAATTGTTTCAGGTGTTGTATCAAACGGAGAGCTTTTCTCGGGGCATCATTATCTCTCGGGGGAGATCGGTCACACCATTGTCTCTGCTTCTGAGACAAAGCAGTGCTACTGCGGGGGATACGGTTGCCTTGAAACCTATATTGATTGTAAAAGACTGGTTAAAAAAGCTGTTTCCCTGAAAAACAGATATCCGGCTTCGCTGATTTTTCAAAATAATCCTGAAAATCTGACCCCTGAAATATTTGATATTTTCAGAGCTTCCAATATGCATGATGAACTTGCCTGTTATCTTATAGATGAAATCGCAGGCTGGTTTGCCATCGGTCTTTCAAATATTTTTCTTATGTTTGATCCTGAAGTCATATATTTTGAGGGCGACTATTCCAATGCCGGAGATTATTTTGTAGGCAGGCTTAATGAGAAAATTAATTCTGTTTCCCTTAACGGGCTTGAAAAAAACTTCAGGATTATTTTCCAGGACTCAAGGCACAGCATGACCATGCTCGGCGCTGCGGCATTTGCGAGGGATTACTATCTTTTCAATAAAATAGAAGCCTGATTCGGGATTAGCAAAAAAAACGGTTTCCAAAATAAAGCATTCTGTATCATAATATATATATGGGTACTCCTGAAAAACTTACAATCGATGATGTCGCGAAATACTGCGGATGCTCAAGGGCTACGGTATCAAGGGTTATGAATCATGATAAACGGGTAAGACCTGAAACTGCTGAAGCTGTTGAGGCTGCCATGGAGAAACTCGGTTATCATCCCAATTCCATGGCAAGGGCCCTTTCCGCCGGAAAGACAAACACTGTAGCTGTTGTTGTCCCTGAAAAATGGCAGGAACAGCCTTACTATATAAAGCTGATCGATGCTATAGAAGATGTTGCAGATTCCAGAGGATATAATATAATTTTAAAGAGACGTAAATATATCGACTCTGTTTCAGAGCTTGTAAACCGCAAGCAGGTTGACGGTGTTATTTTCAGGAATATGGAAGAAACGGGGAAGGAACTTGCCCTTTACGGTAAAATGGAAAGGATGGGTCTTCCTTTTATTCTTATTGGAAAACCTGTTTCAACCTATCCTTTTATAAAAGTTGATAATGTGGGAGGGGCGAGGGCTGTTGCTTCATACCTTGCTGAAGAGGGATATAAAAAAATCCTATTTATAAAAGGGCCTGAACTTCATGTGGATTCCATTGACCGGCTTGCGGGGCTTAAAATAGGTCTTTCAGAGAAAGGGTTTAACCTTGATAATCTCTTTCTTTCTGACGGGGATTATTCAACAGAGAGCGGTTATCATGCGGCAAAAGAATATTTTGCAAAAAACAAAGCAGATGCTGTATTCGCTGCCAATGACAGAATGGCGCTTGGTGTACTGCTTTACTGCAGGGAAAACGGGATAAAGGTGCCTGAAGAACTCGGCATAGTCGGGTTTGATGACAACTTTTTTGCCGAATATTTAACACCGTCCCTTACAACTGTTAAACCGCCTATGTATGAAATCGGAATTGTAGCAATGGAATCACTTATCAGAATGATTGAAAACAGTGAGAGGCCCAATATCAGGGTAATACTGCCGGCAGAGCTTATTATCAGGGAATCGTGCCGGGCGGGGATGAAGCCGGATAAAAAAACTTGACATCCGTTAATCTTAGGTTATAATGGAGTTGTTACTAAAATGTAAACGCTTCCATAAATATAACATAAAAAATCAGGAGGAATTATGAGAAAAAGTCTTATTATTCTGCTTGTTCTGCTGCTGACAGCAGGACTGGTATTCGCTGGCGGAAAAAAAGAAGCCGGAAAGATTGTTCTAATGACAGCTGGAGACACTAACATGCTTGCCATCCAGCAGAATGTTTTAGGTCCCCAGTTCGCGGCTAAGAACCCCGGCACAGGGCTGATCTCTGTTCATACCGGCCCGGGAAACGCCGGTTCCCAGAGAATCTATGAAAAACTTCTTGCGGAAAGTGAATCAAAGAAAGAAGTATGGGATATTGATGTTGCAATCGTTCATGAAATTTTCATGAAATGGGCAATGGACAAGGACCTTCTTCTCCCATACGCAAAGGAAAATGATTCCTGGAAATATGTAACATCGCCTTTTGCAAAAAATACTCTCGGAGTTAATATTGAAGGCTATGCCATTCCCATGTTTCACAGCCAGACTGCGATAGCCTACAATCCGCAGTTTGTGAAAAATCCGCCGAAAACCTATGCTGAACTTGAGAAATGGGTTAAAGAAAACCCCGGAAAATTCGGGTACAACGGAGTCAAGGGCGGAGCATCAGGCGTTTCATTTGTTGTCGGATGGGTTTACTGGAAAACAGGAAGATATGATAAACTTGCTATCACAGGTCCTGTAGAGCAGTCTGAAATCGCATCCTGGGAAGGAGCATACAAAGCTCTTGAGGATTTTAACCAGAATGTTACCTATACTGCAGGAAATGTCGGTACACTTGATGCGCTTAACAGGGGCGAAATATGGATGGGCCCGGTCTGGGTTGATATGTTTTTTACCTTCATGAAGGAAGGTAAACTTAATCCTGAAACAAGAATGATACTTCCTGATCCGGGAATGCCTGGACAGCCGATGTATTATGTAATACCCAAAAAAGCCGCAAATCCGGAACTTGCCAAAAAATACATAGCATACGCAACTTCACCTGAAGTACAGGGAAAAGAGATTGTTGAAAAATTCAACTGGTATCCCGGAATTGACGGGTCTTTCCTTGAAGGAAAAGTTCCGCCGGAAGTCTATAAAAAGATTTACAGCGATGTAACTCCGGCAGATTTGCAGAAAAAAGGCCTTTCATTCCCGCTTGCTGATTATCACACAGCAATGCTTGAATCATACGAGAAATGGGTCAGGAAATAATGAGTGATTCCGTAATCGGAAGGAAGGGAGCAGTTCGTCTCCCTTCCTATGTATTCCTGCTGTTTCCGGCAGTAGCGTTTATTCTTATAATGTACGCTTACCCCTTTATTCTTTCTTTTGTTAAAAGTTTTGAACTGGACGGGGCTTTCTCTACAGCTAACTATAAAAAAGCTGTTGACCTTTATTATAAGGATATTACTTTTACCTTTCTGGTTACTCTTTTTAACAGTACTCTCGCGACATTGCTCGGAGTTCTGCTTTCCGTTTATTTCAGGCTGAACGATTCATTTATTTCACGGACACTTATCAAGCTGTACAGGATCCCGATTTTTATTCCGTTTGTTGTTGTAGCACAGATGATGAACAGCTTCCTTGCTCCCCATGGAATATTGAATCTGTTTCTGGGAAAAGTCGGGCTTGTAAACCTTGATAATCCATTGCAGCTGTTTAACTTCGCAGGTCTTTCTTTCGGATTTGCATGGAAACTTATTCCATTTACCGTGATGATAATATTCGGCGGGTTTCAGATGATAGACAACAGCTATATTGAGGCTGCGAGAAGCGCCGGCGCTAAACTGCATCAGATAATTATAAAAATACTTATTCCGATGAACAGTTCAAGCATTCTTGTCGCGCTTGTGCTTGTCTATTCACAGATAGTCGGAACCTTCACACTGCCCTATATGCTTATAGGGGGTAAAATACCGACAACTATTACTGTTGATATTGCTCACAGGGTCAACTACTACAGAGATTTCGGGGTAGCAAATGCACTAGGGGTCTTTTCCTATATTATGGTTATTGTTACCGCGGTTTATTACCTGAAAATGAATATGAGGGATGCAAAGATTTCGCATCCTCAAGGCTGAAAGGGAAAAAATGAAGAGTAAAAAATATTATTTCAAATTTTCAATGGACCTGCTTCTGTTTGTGCTTTCATTATTAATACTTTTCGGGCCGATGCTCAGCCTTGCTCTCTGGTCTGTCGCTGAGCAGTGGTACTGGCCCAATCTGCTTCCGCAGAAGGTGGGATTTTCTTACTGGGCGCAGGCCCTGGGCCTGAAGATGAGTTTTGCCATAGGAGCTGTAAGCATCGTTCCCGCATTTCTAAGAAGTATTGCAATCGCGGTTGTAACAGTTGTTATTTCAATGTCAATAGCAATTCCTGCAGGTTATGCCCTTGCCAAATTCAAGGTGCCGTTCGCAAGCCTGCTTCTTCTGCTGTTTCTGATGCCTAACGCGTTTCCGCAGCAGCCGATATTTGTAAACCTCTTAAGTATTTTTACTAAATGGGGGCTGGCCGGAACTGTAACAGGTGTAATTTTAGTCCACGTCCTGGTAGGGCTTGTCTACGGGATATGGATAACAAGTTCAACATTCAAAGCAATACCGAACCATCTTATTGAGGCAGCCAGAAGTGTCGGAGCAGACAGCAGAACAGCTTTTCTTAAAATTACGCTGCCGCTTGCCGCGCCGGGGCTGCTTGCAAGTTCTGTATTTGTTTTTATAACATCGCTTGATGAATTTACAGGAACGTTTTTTATAGGTCTTCCATTTGTAAATACTCTTCCGCTGACGCTCTATTCGGCAAGCGGAACAAATATGCAGTTTGCATCGGTAATAGGAGTACTGCTCCTTATACCCAGTATTATATTTATGTCATTGGTCCAGAAGCTTCTTAAGGCAGAATATGTCGGGGGAATGGGTTAATGCAATCCGGAGAAAAAAATGTCTGAGCTCAGATTAAAAAATATATATAAAAGTTATGGAAAAACAGCTGTTATAAACGGCCTCAGCCTTGATGTAAAGGACGGCGAGCTTGTTACGCTTCTCGGACCTTCAGGCTGCGGAAAGACAACAACGCTTCGATGTGTTACAGGATTTTTAAATCCGGAAAAGGGCGATATTTATATAGGTGAAAAAAATATCACTGAAATTCCCCCGGAGAAAAGAGGGATCGGCCTTGTTTTTCAGAATTATGCACTGTGGCCGCACATGACAATATTTGAAAACCTTGCATTTGGTCTGCGGTTGAGAAAGATGAAGGATAACGTAATTCAAAAAAAAGTTATGGAAGGACTTTCAATAGTAAAGCTTGAAGATTTCGGGGACAGATATCCCAGGCAGCTTTCTGGCGGCCAGCAGCAGAGAGTTGCGCTTGCGAGAGCTATAGTGCTTGAACCTGATATTCTTCTCCTTGATGAACCTCTCTCCAATCTTGATGCGCTCCTAAGGGAGCAGATGAGGTTTGAAATAGGACAGATCCATAAAAATTTTAAAATAACAACAATCTATGTTACGCATGATCAGACAGAGGCAATGGTTATTTCCGACAGGATAGTTATCCTTAATAAGGGAATAATAATGCAGCAGGGATCTCCGACCGAGGTATATTCAAAACCTGAAAATAAATTTGTAGCCGGGTTCATGGGAACAACAAACTTTATCCCGGGAGAAATATCTGAAACGAAAGGCAGCCGCCTTTTGATGACAACTGAAGGCGGCAGGAAACTGCTGTGCAGCGGACCGGAAGCGGAAAAAGGGAAAAAATGCGAAGCCGCCGTAAGGCCTGAAAACATTCTTTTTTGTCCGTCAGGCGAAACTGGGGAAAATATATTCCCTGCTCTTGTTACAAGGGCCTCCTATACAGGCGACATGATTGATTATGAAATAGAGTTCGACGGCATAAGGCTGCGGGCAAGGGGAAGCGTAAAAGAGAGAGCTGAAGCCGGGGATAAAATCAATATTAAAATTGATCCTGATCACACTCCGGTTCTCTTTGAATAGTCCATATGTACAGCAACAGTACAACACTGAATTCGCTTGATGATATAATAAAGATTTCATATTCCGGGGAGATTGAAACAATATCCCCGGAAATAGAGCGGCTTTCGGATATCCGGGAAAATGACGGGTTCCACGACAATGATCCTGTGCTTCATCATGTTAAGCGTGTTGTGGAAAACATTATTCTGATTCTGGACAACATCCGGCATTCAGGTGATTATTTCAACTCATTCATCGGAATCTGCAGAAGAAAGGATCTTCTGGTAGTTTCTGCTGTTTTCCATGACATAGCTAAAAGCAAAGTATTCAGGGAAGATGACGGTATAACATCCTGTCCCGGACACGAGTCAGCGGGTGTTGAAATGATAAGAGAGTTCTTTGCCGGCAGACATCCAGGGGATGCGGAACTTGATTATATCCTTAAAATTGTTGAGGCTCACGGGATCCCGCATATTTATCTCAAGCCGGATAACGTAAATATAGATAGGGATTTTGATATGCTTGCAGAGAGGTATTCAGGTATTTACCCCGATCTTCTTCTTTTTCTGAAAGCTGATGTCGCGGGATCTCAGCTTGAAACAAAAAACAGAAACCTGTTTGATTTTATAAACAATTATCTTGATAAAAGAATTGAATATGCTTTCAGTCTGAAATAATTTCAAGCAGTCTTTTTACATTTCTTGTAGTTATCGCATAAACACCTGATTTAGCATAAGTTTTCATAAGACTGATATCATCAATAGTCCAGAGGGAAACCGGTACATATCTTTTCCGGAGTATGTCCACAATCTGTACATCGCAGCAGTCAGATCCCATGTTAAGGCAGATGCCTCCGGATCTCCTGTATATATCTGTCAGATAATCTATATAGGATTCTTTATCAGATTTATATAGTGCAATAACATTTTCAGGGATAAATTCCTCTGAAATATTAACCATGAAACCGGCATCGGGGTAAAGAGATTTAAGAGATGCCGCCTGCTGCGCTGTATATCCTGAAAATACACACCTCCGCTCTGAACCTGTTTTGGTTAATATTTCCATCACTTCTTCGATACAGCTGAAATCCTTTATATCCAGGTTTAACTGGATATTTTTTCCGGCTGTTTCTTCAAGTACATCAGACAGTGAAACAATTCCTTTTAAATTATCATACCCGGTTTCTGCAATTGATTTTACTCCTGTAAAAGATGATGCCTTGTAATCATTGTCGTGGGACAATACCGGAATCCGGTCTTTAGTGATCCTCACATCAATTTCAGCGGCATCAGCCCCGCAGTCAATTGCAGCGAGAATAAATTCAAGTGAATTAGGTTTTGTATTTTCACATCCTGAGTGTGCAGTTACAAGCGGTCTCATTTTTATTTCATTCTTGCAAGGACATCTTCGATAGTCCCTGTAAATCTTCCGGGTTTCTCCATTTTTATGCTTGTAAGGGCTGCAGCGTATCTTACCGCCTCTTCCGGTCCATGTGTAAGGTGCCGTGCAAGGTATGAGGCAAAACAAGTGTCGCCTCTGCCTGTTCTCCCTGAAAGATTTTCAGGATTGAAGGGAGCCTTGTAGATTTTACCTTCAACAAGAACAAGTACTTCTGTGTTATGTGTTACCATTACCTCTTTTGCCCCGAGTTCTGCAAGTATCCTTGCCGCTTTTTCCCTGTCATCAGTGCCTGTAAGAATCTCTGCCTCAGCTGCGTCTGTTTTAAGGTATGTGATCCTGGGGAGATATATCTTTTTATTTTCCCAGTCCCGGAACAGAAGTTTCCCGCCGTCGCTGCATCTTAATAGTCCCTGCGCATCAATCGCAACAGATGCTTTTTTTGAAAGGGGAGTAATAAGTGTTTCCGGCAGCTCATCCCTGAACAGCCCCGCAAGGTGGAATATTTTTGTTTCTTCAGCAGGTATATCTTTTTCTGTAAACGGCTGCGCACTCGAGAGCAGGGTAACTTTTCTTTTTTCCCTGTCAGCGGAGAGGTAAATATTTTCAATTGATGTTGATAAAGGAGACTCAATAATTTTAAGGTCAATATTCTTCCCTCTGATATATTCAATATCTTTCCAGTCTTCTCTGGCTGCTTTTGTTACAACCAGTACTCCGGCTCCTGTCTGTGATGCCGATGCTGAAGAATATACCACAGGGCCTGCCGTAAACCTCTGTTCCTCATTTATATCGGGGTAAATCATTATATCTTTTGAAACATGACCCATCATGATAATGTCATACTTTTTCATAAATACCTCTTTTATCTTTTTCTCAATGATACATGCAAATATTATTATAGTAAATATTCAATGATTTAAAATGTTAAAATAATGTAACCGCGTACATGAGCTGCAGCCTTTAAATTTATACAAAATCCAATATACTTGATTTCATAAATTATCAGTATTTGATTATTATGAAACTTATTTGTCTTTTTTGCATATATTCTGATGTAGAATAGTAAAAAAAGGATATGTATGAATAATTTTTTCAGTCATCAATTATAAAATATATTTTATGGATACAAGTACCCGGATGAATGATGACGAACAGGATGTTAAAAGTATTCAGGCAGTACTCAATGGAGAGAGGAATGCATTTACATCAATTGTATCCCGTTATACTAAGGTGTTATTTTCTCTGAGTTATCATATGACCGGTAACAGGGAAGAAGCAGAAGAAGCTGTTCAGGAAATATTTATTCTTATTTTCAGAAAACTGCATAAATATAATCAGGAAAAACGGTTTTATACCTGGATGTTTACTGTTGCTGTAAACTATCTTAAAACTCTTGTCAGAAAAAGTAATAGATTCTCACCTAATCCGGATCTGCAATTTGATGATTCTCTTCAATACGAATTGAATACCCTTCAGGAAAGCAGTCCTGAAAATGATTTAATCCGCAGAGAATCCGGTAAAGCTCTGCAATCCGCACTTAACCGCCTGCCGCTGAAATACAGGTCTGTTTTCATACTCAGGGAAGTTGAGGGGATATCAATAAAAGAGACAGCAGCAATTCTGAGAATCCCTGAAAATACTGTTAAGACATTAAGCAGACGCGGTAAAGATGAACTAAAAAAAATTATTGTTTCACTGGAATGGAATTGAAACTTTATCGTTTAAAGCGAGTATATATATTTAAGGGGTTAAAATGGAATGCGATAAGGTCAGAAAGATTATTTATGAATATCATAATCTGAAATTGACTGTTCCTGAGATATACAGGGAGCACCTGGATAATTGCATTTCATGCAGAACTTTTAAAAAATCATTGGACATGGTGGAAGGCTGCGGTGAATTTAATTTACCGGTAATAGAAGGCCTTGAGGAGAAATGTCTGCGGGGTGTTGATTCTCTCCGTGCAGATTCCCGGGGATTCTTCATAAACCGGACACTACTGGCCGCGGCAGCTGTTCTTCTGGTGGTTTTTACAGTGTCAATCACTCTTATGGCTGTTGGAAACATTGAAAAGAGTGTTGTCGTTTATCTGCAGTTTTATGCCCCTGAAGCCAAAGAGGTCGCCGTTGTCGGCGACTGGAACAACTGGAACCCTGCCTTGGATATACTTCAGGACAAAGACGGGGACGGAAGATGGGAGATCCGGATAAAGGTCCGTACCGGAAGGGAATACAGATACCAGTTCCTGATTGACGGGGAGCAGTGGGTTCCCGATCCGGATGCTCCAATCAGTTTGAATGACGGATTCGGGGGAGAAAACTCAATTCTAAATATTTAGAAAAATATTATTATTACAGGAGATGGAATATGAAAATTAAAAAAGCATTGGTAATTCTGACAGTTCTGCTGTTGATTGCAGGGAATATTTCAGCACAGGAAAATAAATATCTTGAAAAACTGCAGATTGAACTTCAGCAGAGAAACTGGAACAGGGAAGAGGTCCGTAATATGCTTCAGATATGCCGGACACTTGACTGGGAAGGGACAAATCCCGCTCATGCTGAAATATCAGCACTGGCACTTCAGATGGGAGTGGAAAAGAATGAGAATTTGAGTTTAAATGAACAGGCTCAGCTTGCTCTCCATGTTGCACTCCAGTCAAGGGAAATGGAAAGGGCGGGTCTTTCAGACCGTGAGATCGCAGGTGTTGTAATGCGCAGCACAAGAGAGATGTATCAGGAAATAAACCGTAACAGACATATGTATAAGCTTGAAAACATAGGTGAGAATATTGACCAGTGTGTAAGGGCTGCAATACAAAATCAGCTTCGTATATCCAATAGCAACATTGTTCAGAAAAGGGACGGCAGCAGTTCGGATACTTCCATGTCAATGAACAGCGGAAGCGGAATGAAAAGGAAAAAGCCGTAATAAGATAAATTTATGTCAGGAACCCTGAAATATGATATGGCCGGCGGTTTTGTAAAAATGCCGGCCATGATTTGTTTCTTTTTATTAATTATGTTTTATTCTCCGCAGGCAGCATGGACTCAGGAAATGGAAGGCAATGTACTTTTTCCGGTTGTTTCAATGATGGAAAAATCAGGCTACAGCAGGAGTCTTATGGAGATTATATTGATACCCTGCAGAGAAGCTGTAGATAACGGTATCCCGCTGGATTTTATTGAACCGCGTGTCCAGGAAGGACTGATAAAGAAAGTTCCAGCTCAGGTAATCGCTAAGGCGGTTCATAATGAAGTTTTTCTTTATAGCAGATCCCGGACAATAATTCATAATATACAGGGAGCTGAAATATTTATTGAAAAGCATAATCTCTGGAGCAGAACATCCAGTCTTCTGGCATCCGGTGTTTCAATATCTGATATTGAAAAGCTGATTAAAATGACACTGTCTGTGCCGGAAAATTATAATCAGTCAACCATTCTGTACATCAGCCTTACAAAGTGGGGGCTGACTGAAACGCAGTCACTTCAAATTGTAAAGGCTGTTCTTGACTCTTCAATTTCTTCTAGCGAATATAGTGATTTAACTTCTCTCTTTACAATAGGCCGGCGCAGTAATATACCACCCGAAAAACTCATCAGCAGGATTGAAGATGAGCTGCCGAATGTTAGAACACTTAGACAGCTTGAAAAACGAGTATTCCGGTAAAGGATGTTGTTATGTGCAATAAAATAGCTCTTTTTTTTATACCCCTCATTCTGACTGTAATGACAGCAGAAGCTTATGACCCGTCATATTCTTTTGGAACTTACGGTCAAATAGAGAAATATTCAGATACCGGCGGGGCAGAATATCCGGCGGGAATATCAGCTGATGCATTCCAGCGGAATACTCTTCCGTCCGGATATTACTCATGGTATGCCGCTGCACTTTTTGAGTATTATCTTAATGATCCTGATAAATACGAAGACAGGGAAAATCTGGCAGCCGACCTTCATTTGGAAGGTGATTTGTTTGCATATGAAGCAGGTTCCACCTTAAGTTTTTCATTTAACAGTATTGATTATTCCTCCTATATTCAGCCGGACTGGAGCGCTTCTGTCATTATGAATCCTTCTGATTTCCCTTATTCAGTACGACTGAACTACTCCGGTTCCTGGATTTATCAGGAGAGTTATTTCGAAGACAGAATTATCAACAGGCTGCAGTTATCGGGGGCATATGATCCATCACTGAGATTCGGCGTGGAAATTTCTCTCAAAGCTGCATTGGAGGATTATTCCGAATATTATGTACTGGATGATAATGGTGAAGATACTTCAGAAGAACGCAGGGATTACATCCTTTCAGCAGGATTGTCTTTTGAGGGTTTAGCCGGATATTTTCTCAATTGGAAGCTGTCATCCGGAATGAAATTTCAGGACTCAAATGCAAACCGATGGATTTCTGTAAATGAACTGGAGAAAGACAGTGAAGATTTAAAAAGTTTATTACTGCAGTCTGAAATAAACTGGTCTCCCATTATATCATTTAAATTCGGAGCAGAATACTTTCTGGAGTATGTACTTTATACATATAGAAAGGCTTCTGCCAGCGGCGGATTTATTACTGATGATAACCTTGCTGTTGTAAACACAGGGGGATCGATAGATCTTGGATGGACATTTAACAGTTCACTTTTTTACAATACATCATTTTTGCTGAACAGATCATATTCATCTGATCCTGAATTTGATGAATGGAACTTCAGCATTAAGGGGTGGCTTCAGTATTCATTTTAATTATTATTCTGACTGCTGATAACCCCGGTTAAACAAATATCGCAGCGATTGTAATAACCGCGAAAACTATTCCTGCCCCGTTTGCTATAAGCAGAAAAATATCTTTTCTCAGCAGGCCGTATGAAAGCCATATAGAATTGCTTATTATCGTAAGAGACGGCTGAATCCATATTTTAGTAAGATCCATATAATTGTTCCAGGCCACTTCGATCATGCTTGAGAACATCAGGGTTGTAAGCACTGTCCCTGTCATGCCGATTATTTTTTCAGTCCTTATCTGCTTTGCCGCGTGCGTCATTTTACTTCTGACTCCTTGTCTTTATAATTAAAGATTCAATATCCTGCCTGATCTGTTTAAGGAAAGGTCTGTAAAGTTCCGCATTGAATTCGCATAACACAATACCGTCATAGTTGTTAAGTATTTTAAATATCTCTTCATATGGAATCCTTCCCCAAAGCGGCGGAATATGTATATCTCCTCTGCCGAGTGCAATCCGGTATCCCATCGGGAGAGAGTCATATACGCTGCGGTTTGTTATCCTGAGCGGCTCGAAAATACCGGTATTGTCTGAAATGTGCAGATGTCCGAGTAAAGGAGCGGATTTTCTTATTGAATCAAGGTAATCAAAGCCGATAAATGAAGATGCCAGAAATCCATGGCCGGTATCATAATTAAGGACAAAGTTTTTTCTGTTTACTTTTTTTACGAATTCGATTACCGGATCGGCATACTCAACTTCTATGTTTTCAATTGCGAGTGTTATACCCATTTTTGCCGCAAAATCTGCTGCTTCAATATGAGCGTTCAGGAACCTCTCCTCAATCTGACTTGAACTGCTCTTTTTCTCATAATGCAGATTCAGCAGCACGCATCCTGATTCTGCGGCCGCTTCAATTGAAGAGAATAAGGTGTTTTTGTGGGTGTCAAAATCATCGTCGGAGCGGAGGTCAATCCCGTACCCTATATGCATTGTGTATGTAAAACTGTAATCCGCGAGAAGATTTTTTAAAACAGGAAGCCATCTTCTTTCAAGCTTTCCTCCGGTAATGAGGGGGAACATGTCAGCGTCAAATTCTACTGCCTGATATCCTGCATCAGCGAATTCAGATAGCCATTTCGTGGCAGTCTCAGTTCTTGTCACAGGCGGAAGGTTTATACCGATTTTCATGTTTTTCTCCCTGCTTTCATCTTATTCTCTGAATAAGAGATTTATCATTTAAGAAAGGAATTGTAAATCAGCTGCCATGGTTTGCTGAATGGAAGAAGGGCTTTTACAATATTGATTTAATTTTGATTTGTTTGAATACTGTTTAAGTACACATGGAGATGAAAATATGAAACTTACTTTTATGGGGACCGGTGCAAGCGAAGGTATTCCGGCATTCAGATGCCTCTGCCCTGTATGCAGCGAGGCGAGGGAAAAGGGCGGACGGCATATCAGGCAGAACGCCTCTTTGCACCTGCAGTCAGAGCGCGGGATAAATGTTCTGATCGATATGCCTCCCCAGATCAAGATGATGCTTGAAAAATACTCTTTAAGCGATACGGCCCTTGATATTATCCTTTTTACGCATTACCACATTGACCATACAGGGGGAATATTTCATCTTCTGGAATCGATGGCTAATAACGGTCATGTTCCCACGGGAAAACCTTTGAAAGTTTATATGCCGGATGACTGTTACAGGACGGCAATGGAGGGCATGTACGCAGGCCAGCCTGATATGGGTAGATCTGATTACAGGGAATTCTACTCGCTCGAGGTTTTACGCAGCCTTGAAAAATTATCGCCCGGTACGCTTAAAGTTTTGGCGCTTGATACAAATCATCTTGCCGGCCATCCTGCAGTACCCTATAAAAGGGAATGCCACGGCTACCTTTTTACAGAAAAGGGCAGGAGCGCAGCTTATATGGTAGACTCATCCGCAGAGCTCCCCCCTGCAACAGTTGAGGCTCTTCTCAATCAGAAACTTGACTGCCTTATCTATGAATGCACATTCGACAGATACCCGGGAAAGGGCAGAGGGCATAGCGACCATGAGGGAGTACTTGGTATCCGTGACCTGCTCAGGCCGGAAAGGATGATCATCACCCACATCAGCCACAGGAATTTCAGCCATGACAGGCTTTCTTCTTTTATGGAAAAACACGGTATTGAAACTGCATGGGACGGTATGAAGATAGAGGTTTGAAAGCCTGGAATTAAATACTATTTTGCGCTTTCCATACCTGCAATTCTTCCAAGAACAATACATTCCGTTATTGCGCAGCTGCCGAGGCGGGACGCACCGTGTACTCCTCCTGTGACTTCACCGGCAGCGTAAAGCCCTTCAACGGGCCTGCCGTCAAGATCAAGCACCTGCGCGTTTTTATTTATCAAAATGCCGCCCATCGTAAAGTGCACCTTGGGCCAGAGCCTGATGCCGTAAAATGGTAAAGTTTTTATTTCTGATGCGGTATCAATAACCGGTTTTTTAAAGTCAGTATCATTTTTTTCCAAAACAAATGAATTGAAGCGGTCAATCGTCTTTTCAAGGGATACAGGATTGATTCCGTAATCCGAGGCTAGTTCAGCAGGTGATGCAAACTGTTTTACAATGCCCTTCTTAAGGCATTTTTCAATATTCCATCCCGAGTTCTTAACCGCAGCTGAATCGGCGATACCTATGCACGGGTGTCCTGTCTCAAGTATTGCGTCTGAAAGTGTTTTCCTGTCCGCAAGTTCATTGGCAAATCTTTTTCCGGTGCCGGGGTCTATTACTATTCCTCTCTGAAAAACTATGTACTCCGAAAAGGACGGGCCGTCCCCGTATCCTTTTTCATCGGGAGATGCCCATGGTCCAAGCTGGATATGTGAAAGATGGACCGGGCAGGATCCGATATGCAGGGCTGCCTTAAGGCTTTCTGATGTTGCTGAAGGCTGGTTGGTTGTATCGATTTTTCCGGTGAGCCTCGGGTCCTGGGAAGATCTGAAATCAATATCACTTCCGAAACCTCCTGCTGCGAGAATAACGGCCTTGCCTGCCATAATATGTTTTACAGTTCCTGTATCCCCTTTTTTATAATTATAGTTTTCAGTAACTTCTATCCCGGTTACTTTTCCTTTGGTATTCCTGATGAAACCGGTGAAGTGTGTGTGAAACATAATTTTAATATTTTTTTCTTTTATCTTCTGTATCAGTTTTTTTACAATCACGGAGCCTGAAATTCCTTCAGGGGTGAAGCATCTCGGGACAGAGTGTCCGCCGAATATCTCGATCTTTTCAAGGAATGGAACTCCTATATAGTCACGCAGCCATTCATAGGCTTCTTTTGAATTATCAGTTACAGTTTTTACAAGCTCAGGATGATTGATTCCAAGTCCTGCTTTCATCATGTCTTTGTAAAAGAGTCCGGGTGTATCAGCTATGCCTGCTTTCTTCTGCTCTTCGGTTCCGGCTGCTGCAATACCGCCGTCGCTGATCAGGGAGTTGCCGCCGGGGGCATGCATTTTTTCTATGATAACAACTGATGAGCCGGCATTATGCGCTTCTATGGCTGCGCTTAGGCCTGCAAATCCGCTTCCTATTACTATTACATCAGCCCTGACTAAAGGAACTGTTCCTCCTGAAATCTGATTAGTCAAAATAATACTTTTCTCCTTTTGTCCTTATATGCAATTCAGCATAAATAATTATTTATTAACTGTCTTAATTATAGTACTATTTATTTTTTAGATGTACCCTTAATCATGTTGAGCCTTAAAAAAGGATGGAGAAAATGGAAAAAAGGTTTATAGATTTCAGAAGCGACACAGTAACAAAGCCTTCAGCAGGCATGAGGGAGGCGATGTACGAGGCTGAGGTCGGGGATGATGTTCTGGGCGACGATCCTACAGTTAAAAAACTTGAGGAGAGGATATGTTCCATGCTCGGCACGGAAAGCGCCCTGTTTGTCTCAAGCGGAACACAGGCTAATCTCCTTTCCATAATGAGCCATTGCCAGAGAGGCGATGAATACATTGCCGGGCAGAGCGCCCACTGTTATAACCATGAGGGGGGAGGGGCCGCCGTCCTTGGAAGCATACAGCCGCAGCCGATAGAGTTTAAAAGCGACGGTTCGCTCGACCTTGATGAAGTTGCCGCGAAGATAAAGCCTGATGATTTTCACTTTGCCAGGACAAGACTTCTTTGCCTTGAGAATACGCAGGACGGAAAAGCGCTTTCTTTTGATTATATGAAAGATGCTTCCATTTTCAGCAGGGAGCGGGGACTTTCCATCCATCTTGACGGCGCGAGACTTTTTAATGCCGCAGCTTCCATCTCCAGACCTGCATCAGAGATTGCAGCCCTTTTTGACACAGTTTCCGTATGCCTTTCCAAAGGTCTTGGCGCCCCGGTCGGCTCCCTTATGTGCGGAAAAAAGGAAAATGTAGATACGGCAAGGAGGTGGAGGAAGGTCCTTGGAGGCGGAATGAGACAGGCCGGTATTATTGCCGCGGCAGGTCTTTATGCGATAGAAAATAATATAGAAAGGCTTGATGAGGATCATCAGAATTTACAGCTTTTAAGGAAAAATTTGAAGAGATTAAAGAGTTTGAAATTATTTCTTCATCGACAAATATGCTTTTTGTCAAACTGCTCAGGGATTCGGCCTCTCTTGCCGGGACCTCTTTAATAAGGATATTGATTCTTCCCGGAATACAATCAGATTTGTTACCCATCTGGATATTGAAACAGATGTATTAAAGGCCGCAGATGCGATCAGGAATATTTTATATCCTGATTAATGGAGTATGCCTTTCTTAAATATCAAAAAACAATTATCAAAATAATAGTTTATTGAATGGATTGCTCCGCCTAAAATACTTCCGTTTTTATTAAAAGATGTATATTGAATATCATAATTTTTCTTCATATTATTCAGAGAAATATCAGAGATTTTCCCCCTTAATTTCTCAATAAAAAAATCTCCTGCATCAGCTATTTCTCCCGTAATAATAATCAGTTCAGGATCAATCATCATGCATCCATTTGATATTCCTACGGCATATAATTCTGCAAATTCTTCCATGACTTTCATAGCAGCAATATTACCATTATTTGAGTCATTAAAAATATTTGAAATTGTAAGTGAATCAGATTTTTCAGAACTTCCGCTTTCCATGTATAATTCTTTCGCTCTGGAAATGATTTTATCATATGATATGATATTCTCAAAACACCCTCTTCCGCCACAATGACATACTTCCTGAGAAGCAGGGTCAATTCTTATGTGACCAATTTCACCTGCGAGATAATTATTACCTATGTACATATTACCTTTTATTATTATTCCGCCGCCAACACCTTCAGATCCTGCAGAAAACACAAAAAAATTCTTTATGTTTCTGGCTTTACCCATTGCCTGCTCTGCAAGGCAGATAAATCTGATCTGGTTATCAAGGTGAAAATTAAAATCTTCTGAAGTTTTTTCTTTAATTATCTTTATAATTGGTGTTCTATATTTCCATGAAGGAAATCGTGAAGCGGTGAGTATTTCTCCATTTTCCGGATCAGCAACCCCAATTGCCGCAATGGATATCCCAAGTAATTTGCGTGAGCTGTAATTCAGGCAGTCACTTCATTGATAAATCGGCAATTATGGATGTTACTGTGTCTATTGACTCATCTTCCCTGATCGGACTTATCCTGTTTATTTCAATTGATGCGTTTGTATCCGTAGTTGCCAGCCGGATATTGTTATCCAAAATATGAACAGATATTGTATATCCATATAAACTGTTTATTCCGTATAGATCAGGTTTTTTCCCCTTTATTGCCGGAAACACCTTTGCCTTTAAATTAATCAGATTTTTCTGAATTAAATGCTCAAATATCTTTATAACGGTTGTCTTGCTGAGTTTGATTTTTTGCTCTTACTTCGGTAATGGATAAATGTATCGTTTTCTCTGAACAGTTTTAATACAAGCTTTTGATTTTTATATTTCAATGACTGCGTTTTGCTCGCAGTTGGACTCATTCCTGACCTCGTTCAATCTTCGTAATATTTACAGCATAAAGCTAATTGCAGATACGTAAAGACATTTTATAAATAAAGTTGACAAACTAAAAAGCTGTGTTATAATTATCTTAATAATTCAATAATGGAGGAATTATGAAAAAGAAAGTGTTGCTTGTTGCGCTTATTATTTGCGTTCTTATGCCTTTTGCAATTTTTGCAGGCGGTAAAAAAGAAGCTGATAGCGGAAAATGAAAATCGGGTATGTTGTAAAAGACAACACCGGTGATTACTGGAAGATAGTTCAGGCCGTGCGCTGGCTGCAGGAAAAGATTTTAACGTTGAAGTCTTATATAATGGACCAAACGCTGAAACAGAAGTTATGCAGCAGGTAGCTATGATGGAAGATATGATTACAAAAAAGTCGCTGCACTTGTAATTGCTCCTTCACAGCCTAAAGCCGCTATTTCAGTATTCGACAAAGCAAATGCGGCAGGTATACCTGTCCTTCTTGCAGATACTGATGCAGACTGGAGTAAAAAAGTAACTTTCCTTGGAACAGGAAATGAAGCAGCCGGTAAAATCGGCGGTGAATATATTGCTAAAAACTTGGGGCAGGAGCTGAAATTGTTATCGTAAGAGGAGCTCTCGGCGACCTTACACATGACCAGAGAAGCAATGGTGCTGCAAATGCTGCAAAAGCCGCAGGATGTAAAGTAGTAGATATTCAGCCTGCTGACAGCGATATGGCAAAAGCTATGGATGTTATGGAAAACCTTATTCAGGCTAATCCCAACATCAAAGGTGTATTCTGTACCAGTGATGCTATGGCAGTTGGCGCCAACAGGGCTGTAGAAAAATCAGGCAAGAATATTATGGTAATTGGTTTTGATGCTATACCTGTTGCAGTTGAAGAGATAATGAAAGGTAAAACATTTAAAGGTTCAGTTGCCCAGAGTCCTTATAATATCGGCTATATGGGTGTTGAAAATGCCATTAAAGCTGCCAAAGGCGAAACTGTTGAAAAGAGAATTGATACAGGCGCTAAAATGATTGATGCATCAAACGTACAGGCTTACAGCGACGATCTTAAAAAAATGCTTGGCAAATAATAGTAAATCAAGTTACTGATTAAATTTGAAAATACCCTTTCCAACGGAAAGGGTATTTAAAATAATCATGGGAGAAAATAATGACTCAGCCATTTATAAAACTGGAAAATATAACAAAAAAATTTCCAGGGGTTGTTGCTCTTAATAATGTATCTTTGGATCTTTATCAGGGAGAGATTCATGGTCTCATTGGTGAGAATGGCGCCGGTAAATCAACATTTATAAAAGTTCTTACAGGTGTTCATACTCCTGAAAAGGGTGAAATAATTTTAAAAGGGAATCCTATAAAAATTGAAAATACAAAACATGCTATTGATCTTGAGATTGGTTGTATTTATCAGGAACTCAATAATATACCGCAGCTTTCTGTAACTGATAATATTTTTCTGGGATGCCAGTTGAAAAAAAAATCCGGATTACTCGATTATGAGACAATGCATAAAAAAGCAAGAGAACTTCTTAAAGATCTGGGACAGGATATTGATCCAACTTTGCCTATTGAAAAACTCGGTATGGGACATCAGCAGATGGTCGAGATTGTCAAGGCAATTACGAAAGATATTAAAATGCTGATTATGGATGAGCCGACTTCCAGTCTTAGTGAGACAGAGGTAAAAGAACTCGTTGATGCTGTCAGGAAACTGAAGAACAAGGGAGTTGGTATTCTTTTTGTTTCCCACAAACTGGAAGAGATATTTGAATTATGCGACAAGGTCACTGTCTTCAGGGATGGACAGCATGTAATAACAGGAAATGTTTCTGATTTTACAAATGATCTTCTTATTCAGAATATGGTTGGCCGGGAGATAACCCAACAATTCCCGAAAATAGAATTTAAAAAAGGAGAGGAAATCCTTAAGGTAGAAAATTTTACCCGCTACGGGGTATATCGGAAAATTAATTTTTCTCTTTCAAGAGGTGAAATACTTGGTTTTTCCGGTCTTGTAGGCGCAGGGCGGACAGAACTTATCCGCGGAATATTTGGCGCGGACCCTATAGATGAAGGGAAATTGTATTTAAACGGAAAGGAAGTGAATATCAACAGCCCTGAAGCTGCTGTACGGAATAGATTTGCTCTTTTAACAGAAGACAGAAAAACTCAGGGGTTGGTCCTTAACGCCTCTATTCTTTCAAATTTGATAATTACCTGCCTGTGCAAGTTTAAAAAAGGTCTATTCCTGGACAACACAAAAATATGTAAAGCAGTCGATCATAATATTAAATCATTGCAAATCAAAACACCTAGTCCGGATACACTCGCAGAACAGTTGAGCGGCGGTAATCAGCAGAAAGTTGTTGTCGGTAAATGGCTTAACAGTGATGCAGAAATATATATATTTGATGAACCTACCCGGGGCATTGATGTCGGGGCAAAGGTTGAAGTTTATAATCTGATGAATAAAATACTCGAAGAAAATAAAGCCATCATAATGATTTCTTCAGAATTACCTGAGATTCTGGGGATGAGTGACAGGGTTATTGTTATGAGAAACGGTAACATCACCGCTGAAATAAAGAGAAACAGTAAGCAGTTTACTCAGGAAGATATTATGCATGCATCTTGGGATGACAGCGCCATAAAGGAGTAATAGATGAAAAACGCTAATGGTAAAAATATTGATTATAAAGAAGTGCTGTCCAAGCTTGGACCGCTTCTTGCCCTTGTTCTGGTTAGTATAGCTTTATCGCTTGGTACTGAACAATTTATGACAGTTGGTAATATCACAAACATAATGAGACAGGCTTCCATTAACAGCCTTATCGCCGCCGGTATGATGATGGTTATTCTAACTGGAGGTATTGACCTTTCTGTAGGTTCGATAACCGCATTTGCAGCTTGCGTAATGGGAGTAATGATTAAAAACGGTATAATGAATCCCGTACTGCTGATTGTAAGCGGATTCGGTGCAGGTACTTTTGTAGGCTATATCAATGGTATACTTCTTACAAAGCTAAGATTGCCACATCCCTTTATATCAACTATTGGTACCAGAAATATTTTCAGAGGATTGGCTCTTCTTATCACAGCTGCCTCTCCGATATCAGGATTTCCCAAAGCTGTACAGTATCCCGGCACAGGTGATATTTTTTTAGGAATACCGGTAAGTTTTTTAATTGTTATTGTAATGTATATCGGTATACACATATTCCTGAATAACACAGCTCTGGGCCGACATATATATGCAGTCGGAGGAAACAAGGAAGCAGCAAGGCTTTCAGGACTCAATGTCAATAAGATTTTGATAATAGTATATGCAATATGCGGTTTTATGTGTGCATTTGCTGCGCTTGTAATGGTTGGCCGTCTAAATACAGCTTTCCCTCTTGCCGGTTCCACTGCTGACATGGATGCAATTGCTTCCTGTATTATCGGTGGTGTTTCCTTCCTTGGCGGAAAAGGGACAATCTGGGGAACATTGATTGGTTCCCTTCTGATTACAGTTTTAAGAAACGGCTTGAACCTTATCGGTGCATCTGCAGATATGCAGCTTGTTGTAATCGGACTTGTAATTATTGTTGCGGTTTATGTTGACGTACTCAGAGCAAGTGCGGAAGCCAAGTCAAAAAGACTGGCTGCAAAAAAATAATAATAATAATTATCCGGTATTTTTTATGCCGGGGTTTAAATGAACAGGAGATAAGATTGTGGATAAAATTAAATTAGGTATAATTGGCGCCGGAAGAATTGGCCGTGTACACGCAGAAAGTGTAACATTCCATATCCCTGATGCTGAGGTAGCAGCTGTTGCTGATCCTTTTATTACTGAGGAAAGTAAAAAGTTTTTTAATAATCTTGGTGTAAAAGAAGTCTTTAAGGATTACAAGGATATCCTCGCAAAGAAAGAAATT
This sequence comes from Spirochaetales bacterium, assembly GCA_024233785.1. Classification (GTDB taxonomy): domain Bacteria; phylum Spirochaetota; class Spirochaetia; order CADAEX01; family CADAEX01; genus JACKPD01. The sequence continues at coordinate 23,823 of JACKPD010000012.1, forward strand.
GACGCAGTTCTCATCTGCTCATCTACTGATACACATGCAAAGATTACCATTGAGGCGGCTAAAGCAGGAAAGGATATTTTTTGTGAAAAACCGATAGATCTTGATATTGGCAGGATAAAAGAAACCTTGAAAGCTGTTAAAGAGGCCGGGGTAAAATTCCAGATTGGTTTCAACAGAAGGTTTGACCGCAACTTCAGCGCTTTAAAAAAGAGCGTTGTTGACGGGAAGGTCGGCGATGTACATATCGTGAAAATTACTTCCAGAGATCCGGCTCCCCCTCCTGTTGCATATATAAAAGTTTCAGGAGGGCTCTTCTGCGACATGATGATCCATGATTTTGATCTTGCAGGATATCTTTCCGGAAGTGAAGTGGTTGAAGTTTTTGCCAGCGGGGCAGTTCTTGTTGATCCTGCCATCGGAAAAGCCGGAGATATTGATACAGCAATTGTTACACTTAAATTCGCTAATGGTGCAATTGGTGTTATTGATAACTCAAGGCAGGCTGTTTACGGATATGACCAGAGAGCGGAAGTATTCGGATCAAAAGGATGCGCGGCTGTAGAAAACGAAAAACCCTCAACAAATAAAATTAGCAATAAAGACGCAGTATGTGAAGAGAAACCACTTTATTTCTTTCTTGAAAGATATATGCAGGCTTATGCTGCTGAGGTAGGTGAGTTTGTCTCAGCAATAAAGAATGGAAAGGATGTTCCGGTTGGAGGTGATGCCGGTCTCGCTTCAGTTGTAATAGCCAAGGCGGCAATGAAATCACTTAAGGAAAACAGACCTGTCAAAATAAGTGAGATGGAGTAGATTGATGAAATATTCATTATGTACTGAAATGATGTACGGTAAACTTTCTTTTACAGAAAGGTTCAAAGCCGCTGCTGATGATGGATTTGAATATTGTGAATTCTGGAGATGGGAAGGTAGAGACTGGAATGCAATTACAAATGCAGTAAAACAATCAGGGCTTAAAGTTTCTTCATTCTCAGGTGATGATAAATACTCACTTGTAGATCCTGAAGATTCTTCTTCCTATCTTGATTTTTTAGGGCGTTCAATTGATAAGGCTGTATCAATAGGGTGTCCGAATCTTGTAATACATACAGATGCCCTTAATCCTGCTGACGGGAGCGCAAAAAAAATCAAAGCCGATTTAAGCCACGAACAGAAACTCATGAATGCCTATGATCTGCTGAAAAAGAGCGCTCCCCTTGCCGCTAAGGGCGGGGTTACCCTGGTTCTTGAACCGCTTAATACTCTGGTTGATCATAAAAATTATTTTCTCTCAGACCCAGATATATCTTTTGATCTGATTGAGGCAGTCGCATCAGAAAATATCAAATTATTATTTGATATTTATCATATGCAGATTATGAAAGGGAATATAATTGAGCGCCTTCAGAAAAATATAGATAAAATAGGGTATATTCATGCGGCTGATGTCCCTGGAAGGCACGAACCTGGTACGGGAGAGCTTTCATATGGAAATATTTTCAAAGCTCTGAAAGAATCCGGATACGCCGGTTTTGTGGGATTTGAACTTTCTCCAATGGGTGATAACGGAAAGGCAATTGAAGCAATCAAACGGAGTATCGTCTGATAATTATAAAATAGTCTTTAAGTAAGAATGGGCGGCTTTTCGCCGCCCTGTTTAATGGTTTTGAAGGTATATAGTTGTCAGCCTGTTTATGCATAATCTTGCAGCTTCTTGACAATGTGGTATACCATTGGCATAATGTTGTTATAGGGCTTTGTCTGAAGACAAGTTTCAAGGAGGTCTAATTGCTTAAGTATGCGATGATCGGAGGCGGCGAAGGCGCATTCATTGGGGATGTTCACAGGAGAGCCATAAGATTTGACGGCAGGGCCAGCCTTGTCGCAGGTTCTTTTTCAAGGGATGAAGGTAATAATATAAAAACAGGTAAGTCTCTTTTTTTAGACCCAGAGAGGGTTTATTCCAGCTACGAAGAACTTATCAGCAGTGAAAAAGAACTTGATTTCATAGTTATTGTAACTCCAAATAATCTGCATTATCCAATTGCCAAAATGTGTCTGGAAAACAGAATTAATGTAGTTTGTGAAAAACCGGTAACAGTTACACTTGATGAAGCGCTGGAACTTAAAAAATTAAGTGAAAAAAATAAATGTCATTTTGCTGTTACTTATACCTATACAGGGTACCCAATGGTTAAAGAGATGAAATCTCTTATTGATGAGGGCAGACTTGGAAAATTGCGATTTGTCAAAGCTGATTGCCCTGAAGCATGGATGGCTGAAAAAGTTGAAGAGATGGGGAACAGACAGGCTCAGTGGAGAGCCGACCCGGCTCAGGGCGGTAAAACCAACTGTCTTGGCGACATCGGTATCCATATAGAAAATCTTGTCAGTTATGTTACAGGTCTAAAAATCAGAAAGGTTTGCGCAGTTGTTGATAAATTTGTTGAAGGAAGAAAACTGGATGATAATGCAGTTGTTATGGTTGAATATGAAACCGGTGCAAAAGGTTTATACTGGCTGTCCTATATCGCCATCGGTCATGGTAACGGTATGAAAATAGAGATCTATGGATCTAATGGATCTGTTGTGTGGGTACAGGAACAGCCGAATGAGCTTATTTATACAGCACTGAATGAACCATCGAATATATTAAAAAGGGGTGCCGCCTATTTATCCCCTCTTCAGAAGGAAAATACCCGTTTACCTGAGGGTCACCCAGAAGGGTATTATGAAGCCCTGTCAAATATCTATAACTATTTTTTTGATGAGCTCCAGTCGAAAAGAAGCCCGATAAAGGATGGAAAGTATAAATTTCCGACCCTTAAAGATGGAGTTGAAAGTCTTCTTTTTGTGAAGAGGTCTCTTGAAAGCGCTGAGAACAATTCATGCTGGGTGGAAAAATAAAAAATAAAAAATATATTACTTTTATAAGGAGAATAAAGTTATGAGCAAATGGACAATTCCGCCTGATGGCGGGCACATGGAAAGACCTTCAGGGATTTATTATCAGACCATGAACGGCCATGAAATCGAAGAGAGGCTTAAGAAGAGTGATATGCTTATTCTGCCTATTGGCAGCACGGAAAATCATGGAAAAAATGCTTGTTCGGGTGAAGATACTTTTCTGGTTACGCGCCTTGCTGAAGCTGTAGCGCAAAAAACCGGATGTACCGTAGCTGAACCAATCTGGTACGGATCACATCCATTTCATCACCTTGGTATGCCTGGAACAATTGTAATTCCTGAAGAGGATTTGTCTGCCTATATCCGCGCAGTAATAGCAGGATTCTGGAATACCGGATTCAGGAAAATCATATTGTTAAACGGACATGGTCAGGATTATGTACTGCCTCTGGCAATTCATCAGTTTGCAAAAAAATATCAGGTCCCCGCTATTCTTGTAAATGTCAACTGGTGGTTTGTTATTCCCGAGTTTTTAAAAGACAAAGCCCACGGAGGTGTTTTTGAAACACCGTTCATTCACGCAGATGAAGTTGAAACTTCTTATTCGATGGCGCTTTTTCCGGAACTGATCAATCAGGAGTATGCAGAAAAATCCGTCCCGGCAAAGATTTTTCCGGAAGGTCATATAAACAAATCTGGAAGTCCTTACAAGGAAGAGTCTCCCCTTGATTTCTGGTGTCAGGTAGGCGCTTCGGCGATAGAAGTTGTTTCAACGCCCGAAGGAGTTGTTGGAGACGCAACACTTGCTGACCCTGAAAAAGCCAAACCCGGTGTGTATGCCATACTCGATTACCTTGAGAAGCTTATAAATGATATCATGAAGATGTATCCGGCAGGGACCCTTCCACCGCTTAAATATATGACAATGAGAGATCAAAAAGAAATTGAGGATGTGATAAAAGGGCCTTTAAACGGAGGGAAACACATTTATACTCTTGGATATCCTACATAGGAGAAATAATGAAAATAGCAGCCAGCGTTACACCCAATAAAACAAAATTCGGTCCCCTTTTGTATCCCGGCGATATTGTGAGGGCCCTGAAAGAGCTTTCGGAAATGGGCTATGACGGAATTGAATTAAGTCTCAGAACGCCTGACGATATCAAAAAGAAAGAGTTGTTTAAGTTGCTTGATAAATATGATATGGAACTGTTGTCAATTGCAACAGGACAAAGTTTTATTGAGGACTCAATTTCTCTCTTTACATTGGACGAAGAAAAAAGAAAGGAAGCTGTCCGGAGGATCAGGGGGTACATAGATATTGTCTCTGAGACTGGAGGATGCGTTATACTTGGCGGGATTAAGGGAAAACTGGAAGGTACTGATGACAAAAAACAATTTGAATCAGGCAGCAGTGCAGTCGCGGACTGTCTATCCTATGCTGAAAAATCTGGCGCTGTTCTTCTTCTTGAAGCTATCAACCGGTATGAAACCAATTTATTCAATACAGTCGCCTCATGCACTGATTATGTCAAGGCCATGAAGTCTTCGCTTTTGAAAGTTCTTCCTGACACATATCATATGAATATTGAAGAAAGGTCTATTTATGATGCTCTTGATGATGCGTCTGATGTTGTAGGTGCAATACATTGTGCAGACAACAATCGCCTGGCTCCGGGGATGGGGCATATTGACTTCAGGAGTATCCTGAGTCAGGTTAAAACATTTAAAAATCTGAAATACATAGGGGTAGAGGTTCTGCCTTTACCGGAAAGTAAAGAGTGTGCACAGACAGCTATCAACACAATCAGAGGCTGTTTAAATGAGGAGGTGGTCAAATGAGAGCATTTTACGTGGAAGCGGATTGGGCGCCTAAGAAAGATTATGTCCTTTCCAAAAGAGAACAGGAGACACACAGGTCTGCCAGGGGAAACTCAATCTGGAAAAATATCAGGGGATCTGTCATTGACAGACCTGAACCTGTTGCAAGAGATGGAGAGGTTCTGCTGAAAGTCGGGGCAGCGGGTATTTGCGGTACAGACGCTCACCTGCTCCAGATGGATGAGGATGGATATACGAAATATAATGGACATTCCAAATACCCGATTATTACAGGGCATGAATTTTCAGGGGAAGTAGTATCGACAGGAAAAAATGTAAAAACTTTAAAAATCGGTGATCTGGTAAGCGTTGAATCAATGCACTGGTGCGGCGAATGCGATCCCTGTCGTACCGGTATGTTCAATCAGTGCCAAATGCTTGAAGAGCCGGGACTTACCTACGACGGCGGTTTTGCGGAATATGTTGCTGTAAAGGCGAAGTACTGTTATTTACTGAATGATATCATGAATCTCTACGGGGATAAGATGTCTGCTCTGGAGCTGGGATCAATGATTGAGCCGACAGGTGTGGCATATAACGGTCTGTTTGTTAGAGCAGGCGGAGTAAGACCTGGCGGTCATACTGTTGTTTTCGGCGGAGGCCCGGTAGGGTTGGCAGCTGTTGCTCTTATGAAAACCAGCGGTGCCGGAAAACTTATCTGTTTCGAAACAACACCTGAAAGAAGGGCTTTGGCAAAAAAGATGGGAGCTGATTTTGTTTATGATCCCATTGAACTATCGAATAAATCTGTAAATCCATCGGAAATGCTTATGGATCTGACAAACGGCCGCGGTATATCCCTTTTTGCTGAATGTTCAGGGGCTACCAATGCAACGTACCCTGTAATGGCAGGTGCTATGGCTATCGGCGGAAAAATAGTACAGATTGGACATTCAATTGGCAAGACAAGTATTGATTTGTATCCGATTCAGTTCAATGCTGGTATGATGTGCGGGTCAAATGGACAATCCGGACAGGGGATATACACAGATGTAATCGCTTTAATGGCAAGCGGGCGAATTGATATGAGAAAAATGGTTACATCAAGGGTTCCTCTGGAAAATATTATGGATGGAATGGCTCTTGCCGGAAATCGTGTAGCAGGAAAAGTTCTTGTTGGTACACATTATAAAAAAATAGAGCATGTTAATTAATAGAGGAGAAAAATAATATGAAAGCTAAAGTTGCTTTTTTATACGGACCCAAGGATTTAAGGGTTGAAGAAGTGGAGCTTCCGGTATTGAGGGACGATCAGGTCTTGATTAAAATGCATGCTGTCGGCATTTGCGGTTCTGATGTTGAATGTTTTGAAGGTGCATCTGCCGAAGGCCGGTATGATATTGCTCCTTATACGCCGGGGCATGAATGGGCTGGTGAGGTAGTTGAGACAGGAAGCAAGGTAACCAGCGTAAAAAAAGGGATGAAAGTTACCGGCGACTGTGTAATGGCATGCGGTAAATGTGAAAACTGTAAAAACGGACTTATGCCTTCAGCATGTCTTAATATGAGGGAACTGGGGTTCAGGCCTGATTCCCCCGGAGCAATGGGTGAATACATGATACTGGAAGAACAGTATACCCATCCGATTCCTGATGACTGGGATTATGAACTTGGAGCCTGGGTCGAGACTTTCTCAGTCGGCTATTGGGGTATATGGGGAAACGGTGGATATCTTGATGCAAGTGATGATGTTGTTGTATTGGGGTCAGGGCCTATTGGGCTATCTGCAACCATGACCGCAAAAGCCTCGAATGCCATGGTTATTGTTGTTGATCCCCTGGCAAGCCGAAGGGAAACAGCGCTTAAATATGGCGCAGATCATGTTGTAGACCCGTCCGACGGAAAAGTTGTTGAATCAATAAATAAACTGACAAAAGGCAAAGGGCCTTCTGTGCTTGTTGAATGCTCGGGTAATGACAAAGGTATCGCGTCAGTCTTTGATATTGCGGGCCACAGCTGCCGTGTCGGATTTATCGGACACTCGATAGGCCGGAAAGTTTCAGCTGAACTTGGAAAGGTTATCTGGAAAAACTTAAGGATAGTCGGATCAGGTGGAACAAAAACATTTATGCCGAGGACAATAAAATTTTTAAGCAGGATTAAAGACAATTATGACTTTAAGGCCTTAAATACTCACAGATTTAAATTTGCAGATATTCACAAAGCTTTTGATGTTGCATGTCATGACAAAGCTAACGCCAGAAAAGTAATGATAAAATTTGATTAATTAATAATAAAGGGGGGACTTCAATCCCCCCTTTGATTTCAAGTTGAAAGCGATACAGATTTCCGGGCAGCCCGTATATATAGCTGATGATTGAGGTAGAAAAGGATAATTACTGTTTTACTTTTTTCCATTGTTCAAGCTGGTGTTTTTTACTGGTGCGCGAATGTTTTCTCATCGATTTTTCCGCGCCACTGATATCCTTTTTAAGAATACATTCAAATATTAGATTATGCTGCTCAAGTGATTCATGTGCCCAGTCATCTGTGTAATTTGTTAAATTGATTATTCGTCTTATATGGTCAAATATGGAAATTAAGATACTTTGCAGGAGTTCATTTTTTGATTCCTCAATTATAAATTTATGGAAAACCAGATCAATATTTAAAGCCTCTTCATACTGTTTCTTGTTAATAGCAGTTATGAGGTTCCTGTGAATCTCTTTAATTGTTTCAATTTGCTGATCGTTTATTGACTGGGTAAAAGAACGTACCGCCAGAGCTTCAAGCATTTCTCTAATATCATAGATTTGAGATACCTGTTCAAAGGTAACAATGGAAACAAAAGCACCATAATCTGGTTTCAGCTCAACAAAATGATCGTTGTATAGTTTTCGTAAAGCTTCCCTGATGGGGGTTCTGCTTGCATTAAGCAAAACACACAATTTTCTTTCAGAAAGAGGAGCTCCCTGTTTGAGTATATTCGTGATTATCATTTCCTTAAGCTCACGAAATAGTTTATCCGATATTACTTCTTTCTTTTCAAACATAATCTGATAATCTGGTGTTCTCTTTATTTTAACTATATGCCATTTGTATACCATAAATTATATGCAAAAGTCAATTCTATATAAATCTTTATCCTTGAAGACAGGGTCTGTATATCGAGAGAAAGTTTTTTAAATTTATACTGGGTAAATAGGACTTGCAAAATTGAATTAAAAAAACAAGAATATCGTAAATATATTAAAGATTATCATTTGTGCTGAATCATAAGTACAAAAGTGAAAAAACCATAGTCTTTGGAGTGAAAGAGAAACAAAGTGAAGAAAGAGCTGTCAGCCGGTGAGAAAAATATCAGGCATTATTTTAATTACGCGTTTTACAACGGGTTCGGAGCCGGGTTCATTGCAAAGGGGCCGGTTATGCTCCTTGCTCTTTACTTCGGCGCATCCAATATTCAGCTTGGATATCTTTCTTCCATTATTCACAGCGCAGGGATCTCCCTTCTTCTTCTGCCTGTAATCTTCGGAGGCAAAAATACAGTAAGGGTCCATGCGACCATCTGGGTTGTCCGGGGGATGATATGCATGCTCTATTTTATTCTCCCTTTTGTTGATAAAAGTTTTGCTGTATATACGATCATGATTGTCTATACCGTTTATTGTTTTGCCAGGGAAATTGGAAGTGTGTTAAATCAGATAACGAGAAAATATATTTCTTCCGCAGATAATACTGGTGAGATAATCGGACTGAGCTCTGTCAGGTTTCACAGGTCATCCCTCATTGCCAGAGCGTCTTCTTTCTTCTTTACCTCGGTTGATAAAATCGGAACGCTTACCGCGCTTCTTGTCCTGCAGTTTGTCGGGATAATTGCAAACACCGCCGCAGCGATGCAGCTATTTAAAATGAGGTGCCCTGAAAAGATAGAACCTTATTCAGGCAGGAATATGCTTGATATCCTTAAAGAGTCTGTCCTCGACAGGGAAAAAAGACTGATTCTGATTCTTAAATGGCTTATCCTCTCTGCAGACATAATGATGGGGCTTCTTGTCGCTTTTTACAGCAGGGAGCTGCTTTTTGAGACAAATCTTGTTTTCGCGTTTTTAATTATGCAGAGTTTTGCCGCTATTGCCGCAGCGAAATCGCTTGCCGTGTTCAGCGACAGGATAGGAAGCTCTCCCCTTATCCTTTTTTCTTCATCCTCCCTTGCATTACTTTCGATACTCTGGATCTTTATATCATCAGGTATTATTTTCCCGCTGTTTCTCGGGTTCTTAACCTGTTTCTTTCTGCATTTCAACAATTACCTTATCATGAGGCTTATAATTAACAAGATGCTACCCGGAAAGGAAGTTACTTTCATGTCAATGATAAATTTTACGGCATCATTTTTTTCTTTTTTCATTGGTCTTTACAGCGGGGCATTGATAGATCTTTACGATCATTTCTATCATGGAGAGGGGAACAGTTTTTCCTTTGTTTTTATTTCAACAGCTGTAATTTCGATTGTCAATGCGGTGCTTTCGTTAAAACTCTTAAGAATGAAAACGGAAATCCGGGCAGCTGGTACCGGACCTCTGGGCGGGACAGCCGGATTATCACAGAATGAGGGAGTATCGCCGGTATTGAATGATTACTCTTCCATTGTAAAAAAGAAAAAAAGCCGTAAAGTTGAGTGGTGGGAGCTTATCGGGTACCTTTAAAGCTACCTCTTTTTTAGAAGATGAAAGTGCGCTGTTCTAAAGCTTTGAAAGCCAGTTCAGCACAAGGGTTTCAAATATCTTTTCCTGTTCTATCTGAAGCATGTGTCCAGCTCTGTCAAGAATAACGAAATCGGAACTAGGATAGTTTTCCGTAAGGACTAAAGCGTCCCTGTAGCCGACTGCCGTATCCTGCCTGCCGGTAATAATGAGGGCAGGCTTTCCGAAGGGAGTATCAGGGACATCGGCGTTTTCCCGTAACGGATAGCCGTATCTTTTTATTTTTTTAAGCAGTGAAATATCAGCCTTTCTTACGCCGCATCTTACTTCATTTATATACCGCTCCCAGTTTTCCCTGCTCTGGATGGTAAGCATGTTGTCGCATGTGTCCTGGTCGTTGGATGAAAGCTGATTGTAAAAATAATTATCCCTGTAAATGACATTTCTGAAAGGGAGTTCCCGTTCTTCCGGCAGAGGTACTGTAACCGGGCAGAGCATCATTATCCCCCCGATCCTGTCCTGATATTTTTTGACAATAGCCTGAGCGATGTAGGAGCCGTAGGATTCGGAAGCAATGTAAAAAGTCTCTTCCTGTATTGTTTCACTGATAAAGGCATCGACAATATCTACAATATCATCAGTAGTTGAAATATCTTTTTTAAGTACCGTGTCGCCCATCCCCGGCAGATCGAAATAAATTCGTTTAAACTTTTCAGCATATCCGGATGTTCCCTGTGATGTGAATATCCTTTCCATGCAGCCGCTCATCAGCCTGTGGTCGCACCAGTTGCCGTGAATCATGAGCAGGGGTTTGCCGCTGCCGATAATTTCCGTATAAACTTCAGCCTGCTCAAGCTTCACAAACATGATGTGCTATTTATCGCCTTCTTCCGGTACAATACAGATAAATGAGAGGTTCCCGTTTCCTGTATTTGTAAACTGGTGTTCCTCTCCGGCAGGTATATATGCGGTATCGCCTGCATTGACCGGATTTTCCTTTCCTTCAAGGTAGAGGTTTCCGCTTCCCTCTATTACATAATTTACGTGGGGCCAGTCATGTATGTGTCTGGGTGAAAATCCGTCCTTCCCGAGGGTGAATATCCTCATTACCCAGCCGTCCCAGCCCTGCTGTGGCGAAATTGCGACCTGTTTTGTCACGTTTTTAAGGCCCGGAGCTTCAAGCGGGATTTTTTTCATATCACTTTTTCTGACTATTGGCATTTTTTTCTCCCTTATCCTCAAGATATTAGTATTATTAAACAAGATTTCATCATTCTTCAAGTGAAGAATGCAGAAATTCCTTGACAAAATAAAGCATACAGACATAAAATAGTACAGTCTAATTGTCATACAATAAAATTCAATAATATGGGGGAATTCGATGAATGTGCCTGAGAAAATGAAGGCTGCAGTTCTTTTTGACTGGAATGACGTAAGAGTGGTCGAAAGGCCTGTTCCGTCACCTGGTGCTGATGAAGTTCTGATTAAAGTTGAGTCATGTTCTATATGCGGCGGCGACGTAAAAATTATAACCAGGGGAATGCTTAAACAGCCTCCCATGGGCGATTTCATTATCGGTCATGAATATGCCGGAATTATTGTGAAGAAAGGATCTTCAGTTGATGAGTTTAATATCGGTGACAGGGTAACTGTTGAGGTTCACAAGGGATGCGGAAGATGCAAGAACTGCCTCGACGGAAAGCAGACTGCCTGTTTAAACTACGGCAACAAGGAGAAGGGGCATATTGCAAACGGTTTTACAACAAACGGCGGTTTTGCCGAATATGCGGTAAATCATGTTAATACAGTAAGTCTTATCCCTGATAATATATCATTTGACGAAGCTACCATGATTACGACCATAGGCACTCCTCTTTTTGGTATTTCACGGAACGGCGGGTTTATTGTCGGCGATTCAGTCCTTGTAATAGGGCCGGGTTCAATCGGCCTGATGGCTGTCCAGTGCGCAAAAGCTCTCGGCGCCGGAAAAGTAATACTTGCCGGAACCAGAAAGGAAAGGCTTGACCTGGGGAAAAAGCTTGGAGCAGAATACACAGTCAATGTAAGAGAGGAAGACGCAATCGCCTATGTCAAATCCCTTACTGGAGGACACGGCGCGGACCTTGTACTTATTGCTTCAGGTACTACAGACGCGTTCCAGCTTGCATTAAGGACAGTCAGGAAAGGGGGAGATATAACAATTCTCGCCCATTTTGAGGACCCTGTCACCATTGATGTAGGGCTTGCTGTTCAGAATATGAACAATATCTTTACCATCAGGGGCGAAGGCCGCCAGTGTGTTCACAGGGGACTTGAGCTTATGAGAGAAGGAAAGGTGAGCGGCAAGGAAATTATTACCCACTCTTTTAAACTTGACCAGATAAAGGAAGCTTTTGATGTATTTATGGGAAGAAAAGAAGGCGCCATCAAGGTTGTAGTTCATCCGTAAAAGGCGGAATAAAAAAATTATTATCCAGGAGTAAAAAAACATGAGTGATATTTACAGGTATATGGATCTTGGCATAGTTCATTTTAAGGCTTTCCCCGAGATAGTTGACGGCGGCGGCGCGATCATTGATTCGCTTAAAAAACTTATTGAAGATGATTTCTGGACTGCTGTAGAGATTGGCTGGATAAAGGACGATAAAAAAAGAAGCGAAGTGAGAAAGCTTCTTGAAGTTTCAGCCATGAAAGTTTGCTATGCCTGCCAGCCGAGGGTTTTATCCCAGAAGCTAAATTTAAACTCTTTTGACAAGGCGGAAAGGCGCAAGGCAATTGAAGGTGTAAAAAAAGGTATTGATGAAGCATACCATATCGGGGCGACATCAATCCGTGTGCTTTCGGGAAAAGACCCGGGAGATGAAAAACGGGAAGAGGCAAAGAAGATTTTTGTTGATTCGCTTTCTGAACTGTGTGAATACAACCGGGACTTCGGCGATGCAATGCTTTATATGAAAATTTTTGACAGGGATATTGATAAAAAGGCCCTGATCGGACATTTCAGCGATGCGGCCGATGTAGCGGAAGCGGTTTATTCGAAATATAAAAACTTCGGTGTCCTCGCTGATCTTTCACACTTCCCCCTTTTGAGGGAAAAACCGGAAGAAGCAATTCCCCTTGTTGAAAAATTCCCTATGCATTTTCATCTCGGCAATTGTATAATGAGAGACAGAAAACATCCCCTTTACGGAGATCTTCAGCCCAGGTTCGGGATTCCCGGCGGCGAGACTGATGTTAAAGAGGTTGCGGATTTTTTCAGGCTTCTGCTTAAGAGGAAACTTGTATCACCAGAAAAACGCCCGGTTGTAAGTGTTGAGGTGAGGCCGCTGCTGATGGAGGAATACTCCGAAGCCATTATTGCGCAGGCAAAAAGGGTAATCAAGCTCGCGTGGGCGGCAGCACAGGAATAAAGATATTAATATACCCTTAAATAAACAGGAATTTATGTTTATAATGAATAGAAGATAAGCAATATATAAAAATTACAATAAACTAACAAAGGAGTTTTTTAATGAAAAATTTTATGAAAATAACAGTTGCATTGATTCTTATTTTTGCATCTGTTTCCTTCGTTTTTGCTGCGGGCGGAAAAGAAGAAGCCCCTAAAGCTGCGGCTCAGACAGTCACATTTCCTGAAAAGCCGATAAGCTTTCTTATCCCGTTCGGAGCCGGCGGAGATGCCGACCTTCTCGGAAGGGCCCTTGTAAGCTCAATGGACAAGATAGTAGGCCAGCCGGTTGTTCCGGTAAACAGACCCGGCGCGGGCGGCGGTATAATGTACGGCGAACTTCACAAAGCAGCGCCGGACGGATACACAGTAGGATGGAGCTCAACCTCAATTCTTACAACTACTATAATGGGAAATGTCCCTTATCCCTATACAGATTTTGATAATCTCTGTGTTGTTGGATATACCTCCATGCCGATCGCAGTTCTTGCCGACTCACCGTGGAAAACTACAGATGAACTTGTAGCATGGGCAAAAAAGAACCCCGGCAAGCTTAAAATCGGCAACGCCGGAACAGGAAGCGGAACTCACCTTACAGCTGTAATGTTTCAGCAGGCAACAGGTGTTCAGGCGATCCATGTTCCGCTCGGGGCGGAAAGAAGAATTGCAAGCCTCCTCGGTGGGGAAGTTGAGGCAGTATGTGTACCGCTTCCTGAAATAGCTCCCCAGGTAAATGCCGGTAAAGCAAGAATTCTCGGCGTATCAACCGCAAAAAGAGACCCCTCATTCCCCGATGTTCCTTCATTTAAAGAACAGGGATATGATGTTGTAATGGACCTTTTCAGGGGCGTAAGTCTTCCCAAGGGAACAGATCCTGCTGTTGTAGCTATTCTCGAAAAAGCTTTCAAGGCTGCTTCAGAGAGCAAGGAATTCCAGGACCTTTCAAACAAAACCGGTTTTGTTGTTGATTTCAAGGGCAAGGCTGATTTTGATGTAGTCCTCGCTGACCAGTATAAGAGAGTTTACGCCGCAATGGATGCCGGCGGATTGATTAAAAAATAATAACCATAAAAAATAATTCCGGTTTCAGCACTGCTTAAGCTTAATAGCTTCCGCAGTGCCGTGCCGGGGATATTTCAGGTTTATCCCCACAGGCTGAAAAATGCAAATATTTTTAAACAGCTTTATATCGGATTATAATAATGAAAAAAATTAATATTATCTTGTCTGCCGTTATTTACCTGTTCGCAATCTTTTATTTCTGGCAGATTCTTATGCTTCCTGACAGAAACATGCCGGGAACTTTAAAAAGCAGTTTTATGCCCACCCTGCTTTTTGTCCTTTTGATGATAATAAACACAGCTTTCCTTGTTGTTTCTTTAGCCAGACCGTGTCTTGAGAAATGCGATTATTTTATACATAAATACGAAATCATGGGTATTTTGAAGGTTGTTTCTCTTATCATCGGCTATATCTTTATGATGAGAATTGTAGGATTTGCCATAATAACCCCGGTTGTTGTTTTTCTGCTCATGAAAATGATGGGGTCGGTAAATTTAAAAGAGATGATCCTTACGTCTGTCCTGGTCTCTGCGTCAGTGTACTTGCTGTTTGTCGTTGTTTTCAGGGTGCAGCTGCCTGGCGGAATGATCATATAAGATAATAATCATATAAATATTCCTGTATGATTATTCCGGATACAAATTAATTTAGGTGATAATACATGTTAGAATATATCTTGGCTTCAATGTTTGAAGTATTGAAATGGCAAAACCTTTTAGCGTCAGTGCTGGGTGTGGCGTTCGGACTGTTTATCGGGGCAACACCCGGGCTCACAATATCGCTGGGAATGGTGCTGCTGCTTCCAATAACTTTTTCTCTTGATCCTGTTACCTCTGTCTGCCTGCTTCTTGGCCTTTACGCTGCCGGGATGACAGGCGGTTCATTTTCCGCGATACTTCTCAATATTCCGGGAACTCCTTCGGCATCGGCGACAGCTATTGACGGGCATATTATGGCCCAGCAGGGAAAAGCGGGGCAGGCCCTCGGTACCGCGATTATCGCTTCTTTCATCGGGGGGATTATAGGGCTTCTCTGTCTTTCAGCCATATCCCCTTTTCTCGCGAAAGCCGCGCTCAAATTCGGGGCGCCTGAACTTTTCGCCCTTGTACTGCTGGGAATTACACTGATATGCAGCTTCGGACAGCAGTCACTTTCAAAAAGCGTTATAGCAGGTCTGATAGGTCTGATTATAATGACTGCCGGCCTTGATTCAATGACAGGAACGCCGCGGTTTACTTTCGGCATGATGGACCTTCAGGCAGGTATACCTTTCCTTCCAGCAATGATAGGGTTGTTTGCCATTCCCCAGATAATAGCAGGACTTACAAGCAAGGGGAGCGTCATTCCGAAGTATGATAAAAAAATTACAGGTATAGTGCCGAAACTGTCTGATGTAGGGCGGAGAATGCGGGCAATTCTTGCCGGCTCCATTATCGGAACAGGAATCGGGGCAATTCCCGGAGCGGGCGGGGCCATCGCTGTTTTTCTCGCCTACGACGCATCAAAAAAGATTTCAAAAGATAAGGAAAATTACGGCAACGGCTCAGCTGACGGAATTGCGGCGCCTGAGGCTGCCAATAACGCGGTAGGTGGAGGCGCTCTCATCCCGATGCTAACTCTTGGAATTCCAGGGGACCCCATCACCGCGATTCTTCTCGGATCACTGATGATTCACGGCCTTATCCCCGGCCCCCTGCTTTTTGAAACAAATCCCCAGTTCGTATTTTCAATCTTCTGGGCATTCTTAATAGCAAACATTTTTAATCTTGTTGTTTCATTTACCAGCATTAATTTCTGGGTAAGGATCCTGAAAGTACCGCAAAGGATACTTCTTCCTATAATTCTTGTTCTCTGTGTTGTCGGTTCCTATTCACTCAGAAATACCTTTTTTGATACAGGTATAATGATATTTTTCGGTATCCTTGCTTTCTTTATGAAAAAATACGGATTTCCGGTTGTTCCACTGCTCCTTGCGCTGATTCTCGGGCCTAATCTGGAAGAGCACCTCAGAATGTCTCTTATAATTAGCCAGGGCAATCCGATGGTTTTTGTCAGACATCCGATAAGTCTATTTTTTATAATAATATCATTAATCTCGCTTACAGCCCCGTTTCTCGTACCCGCCATTAAAAAGGAACTATCAAAGGGTGCGGAAAAATGTACTCCCAAAAGGGATGATACAGTTTAATTAATTTTCAAAAAATTGTGGAGGAAAAACAATGAGCTGCGATAAATGCGATGAATGCCTCAAATACTACAACAGCGGAAGTACCGGCGGTTATAACTGCGCTGAATCAACACTGTACGGGCTTGCTAAATACCTTGAAATTGACAGTACCCTGATTCCCAGAATTGCCACCCCTTTCGGGGGCGGTTTCGGCAGGAACGGTATGATGTGCGGAAGTCTTGCCGCAGGCGGAATGGCCCTGGGTATTGTATACGGCCGCGACAGTATAGATGAAGAAAGGGCGCCTGCCTATGATGCTGTCGACAGGCTCCTTGCGAAATTCAGGGACAACATCGGAAATATAAACTGTCTTGATATTACAGGCCTTGACCTCAAGAAGACACAGCCGACTGATGATGAAAAACTTAGAGTCCATGAAAATATATGCAAACCTCTTGTTCAGAAGGTATGCGAATGGGTAATTGAAGATATTGAGGAACACCGTAAATGAAAAGAGAAAAGCTGCTTGTAATCGGAGGTGTCGCCGCGGGGGCTAAAACCGCGGCAAAAGCCAGGAGAGAAAATCAGTCGCTTGATATAACAATCCTGTCCAATGAAGATATGATCTCCTATGCCGGGTGCGGGCTTCCCTACTACATCGGCGGTGTTATTGAGACAGAAGAAGCGCTTAAAATTGTCAAGGCAGAATCTTTTGAAAAAGTGCGGGACATAAAGGTAGAGCTTAACACTGAAGCAAAAGATATTGATCCGGTTAATAAGACAGTAGCCGCTCTTGATTTAATAACAGGTGAAAATAAAAAATATGAATATGATACCCTTGTTATTGCCACCGGCGCGATTCCGCTTCCTCTTCCTCTCCCGGGCGCAGACCTTCCCGGGATATATAATCTCAGAACAGTCAAAGATTCCAATAAGATAAAAGACGCGGCGGTAAAGGCTGCCGCTAAAAAAGGAAGGGCCCTTGTTATAGGTTCCGGTTTTATAGGAATTGAAACAGCGGAAAACCTTTTTGATATGGGGATTGAGACTGTCATTGTTGAGATGAAGGAGCAGATCCTTCCGGGTTTTGATTATGATGTATCCCTTTACATCAGGTATTTCATGGAACAGAAAGGTGTTCAAATAAAGACCGGCGAAATGGTAACCGGTTTTGCCGCGCTTGAGAATGAAAGACTTAAAGTGTCACTCCGTGATTCAGATGATATTGATGTTGATTTTGTCGTTTCGGCAGCCGGGGTTAAGGCAAACTCCGGGATTGCGGAAAAATGCGGAATAAAAACAGGTATTGCCGGCGCAATCAAGGTTGATGATAATTTTGAGACAAATATCAGGGATATATTTGCTGTAGGCGACTGTGTTGAAATGAAAAACCGGATTACAGGAAAAGAGTGCTGGGTTCCGCTCGGTTCCACCGCGAACAAGATGGGCAGGATCATGGCGGAGAAACGGTTCGGAGGTTCTTCAGAGGTTTTCCCCGGAGTCCTGGGTACTATGATAATCAAGGTTTTTGAAATGACTGCCGGCAAGACCGGTCTGACTGAAAGGGATGCCGAAGCCGCGGGATATGATTATGACACAGTAATTGTTCCAGGAAACGACAGCGCCGGATACTATCCGGGGTTCAAAGAAATAATAACCAAACTTATATATGAGAAAAAAAGCGGAAGGGTCCTCGGCGGTCAGGTGTTCGGCTGGGGTGTTGTAGATAAGCCGGTCGATATCCTTGTTACGGCAATAAGCTTTAACGCTACAATATTTGATCTTTCAAATCTTGACCTTGCATATGCGCCTCCATTTTCCAACGCTATGGCATCAACTATCGCCTCCTCCAACACCGGAAGAAATAAACTTACGGGAAGGGTAAAGACAATACATCCGGTTGATCTTTTTTCAGCTGAGAAAAATAAAAATATTACAATCCTTGATATCAGAACCGATGATGAGGTCGCAGAATGGTCAATTCCCGGTTCAATCCATATTGAAAATACATATCTGGCGGAAAGAATCGGCGAACTTGATAAAAAGAAAGAATATGCCGTCCTCTGCCGAAGAGGTATAAGGGCGTATAACGCATATAAGATCCTTGAAAAAGCAGGTTTTGAAAAAATTGCGGTTTTATCCGGAGGAACCGTGTTTTCCTCACACTTCTGGGAAAAACTCAGGCAGGATACTGTGCTGAAAAAAAGCCTGCCTAAAGGTAAATAATGAAAATATTTTCAGCGCTCGCCCTTGCCTCGGTAATTGCTTTTGCAAGCGAGCTGTTATCCAGGTTGCTGCTTCCCATGATACCGGGAAGCGTAATCGGGATTATCATTATGACAATCCTCCTTTACTCAAAGAGCATAAAGTATAAAGCTATTGAGGAAGTCTCGGGATTTTTTCTCGATAACCTGGTTTTTTTCCTGATTCCTGTCGTTGTAAGCTGCGCTGATATAGGCAGGTATGCCGGCAGATATCTTTTTAAGATATTACTGCTGATAGCTGCCGGAACAGCTGTCGTAATGCTGGTTACCGGAATAACCTCCCAGCTTTTAATGAAAATTTTTCACTGGTATGAGACAACGGGGCACGGAAGCGAAGAGGGCGGGAAATGAGAGCCTTGTCATCTGATCCTCTGTTCGGTCTGTTTATAACAATTACAATGTATGTCTTATTTAAAAAATTATATCTGAAAACAGGGAAAATATATCTTCAGCCGGTAATAACCGCAAGCGCTGCGATTATAATAATTCTTTATATTTCCGGTATTTCTGTAGACAGTTATATGAAAGGAGGAGGAATAATTTTCGCCTTTCTCCCTCTGGCAACGCTTTTCCTTTCAGTACCGCTCTATCTTAAACTGGCCTCTGTCCGAAAATACCTGACTGTCATGATTATTTCCATTGTTCTGGGAAGCGCATCCGGAATTGCCGCGGTAGTATGGCTCGGCAGAATGATGGATATTCCTTTCGATATCTATATCTCTTTTGTTCCTAAATCAGTAACAATGCCGCTTGCCGTTGGAATTGCTGAAAAAATCGGCGGCTTAAAGGAGCTTGCCGCTGCCGGGGTTGTCTTTACCGGTATGACAGGGCTTTTTATTGCTGACCTGATGTTTAAAATTTTCAGAATAAAAAATCCCGCGGCTAAAGGGCTTGCGCTTGGTACTTCGGCCCATATCCTAGGTACCGGCCGAGCCGTGGAGATGGGGATGCTTGAAGGGTCTGTGAGCAGCATGGCTATGGTAATCGCCGGTATAATTACAGCAGTTATTACACCTCTTATTCTGGCATTTATCATTTAATAAAGCTCAGGTTTCTTATCTAAAATTATATTTATTCATAATAACTGCTTCAGAAAAAACGGGAGCTTTAAAGTTTTTACAGGAGCCGCATCATTTAATGCTGAATAAATAATAATTTGACAATCTGATTTTATAAAGCTAAGATCTTTCATTATGGAACTGTTTGACATAAATAAAATTATTATCACAACACAAAAAAGCTTTTTTGATATTGATGCTATAATGGCATTCCTTAATAACCACTCCTACTGGGCAGGCAGCAGAAAAACTGAGACCATGAAAAAAGCAATTGACAACTCTTTGTGCTGGGCTGTTTTATACAATGGAAAAACGATAGGTTTTGCCAGGGTTGTCACAGACTATTCAACTGTCTACTACCTGTGCGATGTTTTTGTTATTCCGGAATTCCAGAACCGCGGTATAGGCAGCAGGCTTCTTGAAACAGTTTTTAATTCAGAAGAACTGGACGGCCTTAACGGGATTCTAAGAACAAGAGACGGGCATAATCTTTATAAAAAATACGGATTTAAAAACGACCAGGAAATAAAAGACCGGTTCATGTTTAAGCGATATTAAAATATAATATATCATTCAAAATTTAATTTCTAATCGGGATAGAATATTACAAATATGAACTAATGTGACTTAAAAATATCCTAATTACCCGGCTGACATTTCTGGATCCAGCCGGGGTGTGGAGACGGGGATACATTAAGGTTCTTTCAGTATGTCTATGGTAACCACCTGTATTATTACTTCTCCTGTCCCTCCGGTAATCCTTCATTATAAGGAAATTACTCCGCTTTTTTTTATTCTTGACATCTTACTAATGTGTGCTAAAATATTATTGTAATACAATCTAACAGAGTAAAAAGGAGAAATTAATGAGGAGACATGTAAGATTTTTATCTCTTCTTCTAACAGTTATACTGTTGTTTTCAGCAGTTTTTAATCTTTCTGCCGGCGGAAAAAAAGAAGCTGAAAAACCTACAGAATTTAAAATGGGATTTATGACTTCACTCAGCGGTACTTTCGCTGCTGTAGGTGAGACCCAGAAAATGGGAACACTGCTTGCTGCAGAAGAGATAAACGCAAAAGGCGGCCTTAACATGCCGTGGGGAAAGGTTAAAATCACAACAAGTGTAAAAGATGATGAAGCAAAACTTGATGTGGGCGTAAGAAGATTCAGAGAGCTCACCGGTGAAGGAATCAATGCGCTGACCGGAACTGTATGGAACCCTATGTCTGCAGCCATTAACGAAGAGACAAAAATTGCGCCTCTTCCGTATCTTGCAGGTAATGTACCTGCTCTTGATTCTTTCAAGAAGGGCAATCCCGCAATAGGAACATTCTCTGTCGCATTTACTCCATGGAGTATCGGCTATCTGGCAGGCGCTTCTGTTATCAAACAGATGGGCAAAAAGACAATCTTCTTTGTATCAAGAGCTGACTCGTGGGGAAGCACAATCTATGAAGGACTGAAAGCTGCAATTGCTGAATACGGCGGTGAAGTCGTAGGTTTTGCAGAATATCCTCTCGGGAATGTTGATTTTTCAGCTGCAATAAACAAGGCGCTTGAAGTTAAGCCTGATGTATTCATGGCATGCCAGTTCGGAGGCGATGCTATAGCAATTTTCAAACAGGCATATGACATGGGTCTTCACAAGCAGTCAATGATGTTTAATACATGGACAACAAACGTAGTAGGGAAAGGAATTCCTCCAGCCGCGCTTAAAGAACTTTATGCTCTTAATTTCTATTATTACAATCTTGAAGGTTTTGGTAATCCCGAACTTGAAAAGAAAGCTAAAGCATATACTGACGCACATATGAAAATGTGGAACCAGCCGCCTGATGCATACGGTACTATCTCCTACATGGCTGCAAAGATTATATTTGAAGCAGTTGAAAAAGCCGGCACATTTGATCCCGTTGAAGTATCAAAGGTAATTAAATCAACAACTTTTGATACAGTAAAGGGAAAGATGGCATTCAGGGAGGATAATGAACTTCTCGGCGATTACATGGCTTTTATTGTCAAGGGTAAATCAAAAGAAGAAATGAAAGATGCTAATGATGTGTGGAAAGTTACGGGGTCCTTCGGAGGGCCGACGACTCTTCCGTCACTTAAATCCCTTGGTTATTAGTTGCTGATTCCGGAAGATCTAAGAATATAACCTATAAGCAGCATTCCGGATTATTCCGGAATGCTGTTTTTTTTTAATCTGGGTAATAAATATTTCAGGAGGAAATATGAAGAAAATAATTATTTTATCATTGGTTCTTGTTTTATCAGCTGCTGTTCTATTCGGCGGCGGTAAAAAAGAAGTTGAGAATCCGTCCGTGTTCAAGATCGGATTTTCATCATCACTGAGCGGTACTTTTGCCGGGGTGGCAGAAACCCAGAAAAAATCATTTGTCCTTGCTGTTGAAGAAATAAATGCTGCTGGCGGGCTTAAGATGCCCTGGGGAAAAATTCCTGTAGAATCATTAATTGAAGATGACCAGGCAAAGCTTGATGTGGGAGTAAGAAAATTCAGGGAAATGATGGACCAAGGCATGAATGCTCTTACCGGAGGAATCTGGAATCCAATGTCCGCGGCATTGAATGAAGAGACAAAAATCAGTCCTGTTATCTATGTTCCGGGATTTGTTCCCGCTAAAGACGCGTTTATGGCGGGAAATCCAGCTATCTGTTCCTATACCCCTACCTTCACGCCATGGAGTATCGGTTATATTACAGGCCAGGCTATTGCGAAGAATTTAGGTAAGAAAACTATTTTTTTCCTTAAAAGAGCTGACTCATGGGGTACCGTTATTCAGGAAGGGCTTGATGCTGCGTGTAAAGAATATGGAATAGAAATAGTTGCGGTAGAGGAACTGCCTGCGGGGACTGTTGATTATTCAGCCGTAATAAATAAAGCGCTCAGGGTCAAACCTGATGTTTTTGTTACTACTATGTTCGGCGGGGACGCAATCGCTAATCTTAAACAGGCATATGATATGGGACTTTATGATGTAAGTACAATTTTTAACGTCTGGACCGCAAATATCGTCGCCAAGGGGATACCTGAGAATGCCCTTGCAGGGCATTATGCGCTTGCATGGTTTTATTATGACCTTACAGGATTTAAGGACAAAGCTGTAGCTGAAAAGGTTAAAAAATATTCGGATGCCTACATGGCAAGATGGAACGAACCGCCGGATAACATGGGAACAGCAGCATACCTTGCAGCGAAACTTATATTCGGGGCAGTCGAAGAAGCTGGAACATTTGATCCTGAAAAAGTAAGCAAAGTATTTGAAACCAGGAAAATTGACACAATAAAGGGAAGCTATATTTTCAGAAAAGACAGGCAGCCGATTAATGATCACACGGCTTTTCTGTTAAAGGGGAAAACCCCTGGTGAAAAAAAGGATAAATGGGATTTTTTCACAGTTGTTGATTCTTACGGCGGCGAAAAAGTACTTCCGCCTCTTTCTGTAATGGGTTATTAATAATTAAATTCAATGGAGTTAAATGATGGTACCAAAATATGAAGTAAAGAAAAAAATCAGCGATGTTCCATGGGAAGAGCATTTCATGGATGACGGCGGAAGCAAAATAAAATGGATCTATACAAGGGAAAAAGACGGTACCCCGATTACTGTCATGCTGATTGAACTCAGGGAAGGCCTTTCCCTCCCTGAGCATGTGCACCGTGACCAGCCTGATCTTATCCATGTTCTGGAAGGCGAGGCTACCATGTTTATTGAAGGTGAAGGGGAATTCCCTCTTGAAGCCGGAATGGTAATAATGGTACCGCCTAATACCAGACATACCATAAAAAACATTAAAAAAACTGTTAAGCTCTATAATGTTTTTGCACCAGCTATGCCTTACATGCCTGCAAAGAAATAACTTATGAAGGCAATGCTCCTGAGGGAATATAACAATTCCCTTGTACTGGAAGATCTTGATGATCCCTGCCCCCTTGAGGATGAAGTAATTGTAAAAGTACGCGGGGCGGGGATGTGTTATACAGACATTAAGATTGTTACGGGACAGCTTTCAAAATTTATTAAGCTGCCGCATATTCCCGGGCATGAAATTGCCGGAGAAATTGTGGAAACCGGAAAGAATGTAAAGTCTTTAAAACCGGGACAGAAAGGGGTTGTTTATTCAATAATCGGGTGCGGAGACTGTATATACTGCCGAAGCGGCAAAGAGAATTTATGCATTAATACCAGAAGGATCGGGTTTGAGGAAAACGGCGGATTTGCCGAATATGTAAAGCTTCCCGCCTATAATTTCTGCCCTTTCGAAAGCAGTATACCATTTGAAAAAATGGCCGTACTTCCGGATGCGGTCGGAACCCCTTATCACGCGTTTAAAAAAATTGCCAATCCTGCTGCCGGTCAGTATGTACTCATTGTCGGGGCAGGAGGCCTCGGCATACATGCTGTTCAGCTTGCTAAGCAGAAAGGGGCTTTTGTTATTGTATGTGATATAAAGGATGATTCCCTTAAACTCGCTGAAAAGTACGGCGCTGATACTTGTTTCAATATAAATAATAAAAATGATGTAGTTAAGGATATTTTTGATATTACTAAAGGTACAGGTGCTGATATAATCCTTGAAGGGGTAGGAAGTGAAGCAACATTCGCATGGTCAATTAACTGCCTTAAAAAAGGAGGAACTTTAATTGTCATGGGTTATGATCCGGTCAATAAAATCCCTGTCTCCTTTATTGATATGCATAACAATGAATGGAAAATAGCCGGAACAAAGATTACGACAAAGCAGGACCTTTTGGAGGTAATTGAGCTGGTGGATAACGGGATAATTGATCCGGTAGTCACTAAAGTAATAAGCCTTTCAGAGGTAAATGAGGGCCTTGACCTTGTCCGTAACCATAAAATACCCGGGAGAGTAAGTATTGCCAATTATTAAGAATTACAGGGGAAAAAAATGAATATTCCTGCGGATATGTACGCTGCTGTGGTAAAGAGCCCAAAAAAACTCCAGATAGAAAAAATACCGGTTCCTTTGCCAGGACCGGATGAAGTGCTTATTAAAGTTGAATCCTGCGCTGTATGCAGTACGGATTTAAGTCTGATCAGTACCCCTGCTCCAGGGCAGCAGGAGTTTGGCCGATTTATTCCGGGCCATGAATACTCCGGGACCATAGCCGCAAAGGGAGAATGTGTTGATGAGATAGAGATTGGCGACAGGGTAGCTGTTGAAGTTCACAAGGGATGCGGCCGCTGTGCCAACTGCAGAAAAGGATTATATACCTGCTGCCTTAACTGGGGTAACCTTAAAAGAGGGCACAGGGCAAACGGTATGACAACTTCCGGAGGATTCGCCCAGTATGCGGTTAACCATATCAGTACTGTCTATAAAATCCCTGATTCGGTTTCATTTGATGAAGGATCACTTATTACAAATGCCGGATGCGTTTTATACGGATTTGAGATAAGCGGAGGATACTTTGTCGGTGATCAGGTAGCTGTTATCGGAGACGGCCCTCTCGGACTTATTTCGGTACAGATCGCTAAAACCCTGGGGGCAGATACTGTTTACATGATTGGACTTGATAACTACAAGATGGATATCGCAAAAGAACTTGGCGCTGATATCATAATTGATGTTAAAAAAGATGATCCGGTTAAGCTCTTAAAGACATCATTTAATCTTGGAGTAGATTTTGCCGTAGAAGCATCAGGGTCGGAAGCCGGTATAAGAACTGCGCTTAAAATTCCCAAATGGGCGGGCAAGGTGCTGCTGCTCGGGATACCGGCAGGTGAAGTCACTGCAGACCTTAAGGAATTCGCCCGCGGAAACAAATATCTCTTCACTGTCCGCGGGGAGGGACTGACCAATTGCGGAAAAGCTGTTTCCCTTCTTAAAAATAAAAAACTTTCACTTGAAAGTCTGATTACGCACAGGTTCAGGCTTGAGGATTTGAATAAAGCGCTGGAAGTGCATAATTCGGCTGAGATTAAATCAATTAAAGTAGTGGTCAACCCATCCTGAGAAAACGATGAAAATCATTTTATTGACATTGTATATAACTATGCTATAATTTTACTGTAATACAGTCTGACAAAAGAATAATGATTCCTAAATAATAAATATCTGGAGCGTTAGATGAGCGAAGTGTTATTTGAAACAAAAGGTGTATCAAAAATATTCGGCCTGTTCAAGGCAGTCCACGATGTTGATTTCAGTGTCCTGGAGAATGATGCAGTCGGTATTATCGGCCCGAACGGAGCCGGTAAAACAACATTTATAAATATTCTGACAGGTGAATATTTCCCGGAAGAGGGTTCAGTTTTTTTCCGGGGTGAAGATATTACGAATCTGAAGAGTGAAAAAAGAGTTGCTAAAGGTATTATCAGAACATTTCAGCTTGTCCATGTATTTGACAGCATAACCGTCTTTGATAATATTGCGCTGTCAATCTACAGGAAAAAAGAAGGGACGGCATTCCCTCTAAATCTTTATACCACAGTATTCAGGAAAAACAGGGAAATAACTGAAAGTGCTGAAAAAGCGCTTGAGGTTTTTGATCTTATTAAAGACCGGAACCAGCTGGTTAGAAATCTATCGCTTGGAAGCCAGAAAAGGCTTGAAATTGCAATGGCATGGGCCGCAGACCCTGAGGTTTTTATTCTTGATGAACCTTTTGCAGGTATAAGCGATCATGAAATTGACGATATTATCGGAATACTCAAAAAACTCGTGCATAAAAAAACAATAATAATTGTAGAGCATAAGCTTTCGAAGCTGACAGAAATTGTTGATACCTTGTGTGTAATGCATGAAGGAAAGATGATTGCTTCTGGTCCATGTGAGGAAACATTAAATAATCCGATTGTAAGAAAATCCTACTGGAAAATTGAAGATTGATTTTTGATATTTATAATTATTCATGGAGTGATAGATGAATCAGGGAAATAAACTTCTTAATGTTGAAAAATTGAATGTCTGTTATGGAAAACTTGCCGTAGTATTTGATGTCTCTGTCAATATTAACGCCGGAGAGGTTGTTTTTCTTGTCGGCAGAAACGGAGCCGGCAAAACAACTCTATTAAGAACAATTGCAGGATTTCTTCAGCCTGCCTCCGGAGAAATTGAATTTAATGGTAAAAATCTTAATAAAACAGGTGCATATAAAACAGCCAGAATGGGACTTAAATATATTCATCAGGATAAACAGGTTTTCGGTGACCTGACTATAAGGGAAAATCTTGAATTAAGCAGCTATGCTACAAAGGATTATGATTGGGACCCGGTTTTTAAAATGTTCCCGAAACTTAATACAATTATTGAAAGGAAAGCAGGAAATTTAAGCGGCGGAGAAAAACAGATGCTTCTGATAGCAATGGCGATGATAGGCAAACCAGCTCTTGTTATGCTGGATGAACCTACTGAAGGGCTTGCTCCCCATGTTATTAAGGACCTTGCTGCCATTTTTAAGGAAATAAGCAGAACTACAACGCTGTTTATTGTTGAACAGAATCTGCCTCTCATCGCTTCGATTGCTGACAGGGTTTATTGCATGAAGGAGGGAAAAGTTGTAAACGAAATTACAACAAGAGAGCAGATCAGCAGTATGCATTTTGAACAATACCTATAATAGACACAGGAGCAGATATGAAACTTAAAAATCTGGAATTTTTAGGACCGGTTTTTATCATCGCAGGACTATTGGTCAGCCGGTATCTATTTCCGAACAAGATAACCTTTTTTACAGAAATATCAATTTACACAATTTATGTTATGGGCAATAACATTTTGATGGGTTACATGGGATATACTTCTTTCGGTCAGCCGTTCTACTTGAGCTGCGGCGCATATTCAGCTGCAATATATCTTGCATATATAGGCGGGAACGTGTTTGTGGCAATTTTTGTAGCCTTTTTAGTCGGTCTCCTGCTTTCTTTTATCCTCGGGCCCAGCCTTATGAGGCTTAAGGGAAGCTACTTTACGCTGATCAACGCATCTCTGTGTGCTATAGGCGTATTTATGTTTGAAAGGCTTTTAATTGATATTACAAACGGTAATGACGGACTCTGGTACAGGTCTAACATGCATAAAACACCACTTCTTGACATAAGAATGCCTCAGAATTATTTCTTTTTCATTTTAATTGTTCTACTTGCAGCTTTATATCTCTACAGAAAAATTGACAGGTCTGCTCTTGGTACAGTATTAAAAGCTGCAAGTACCAATCCCAGGAAAATGAGGTTTCTCGGATATAATGTTTTCAGAATAAGATGGATGGCTTTTACGATTTCAGTTGTGTTTTCCACAATAGCAGGAGCCCTATACTCGGTAAATTTTGGATTTGTTAATCCGAGTCTTGGAGAAAACTCACGGGCAATAGAGGTTCTGCTCGCAACTCTTATCGGCGGGATCGGTACGGTATACGGTCCTTTCTTCGGCGCACTGGGTTTTCTGGGTATGAAAGATTTTGTGAGCAGCTTTCTCTCAAGATGGGAATTTGTTGTCGGAATAATGACACTGATAGTCCTTTTTAAATTCAACAGGGGGCTCTGGGGAATGATTCAGGATGCGGGAAGTTTTCTTGCGGATACAGGCCGGAAATTTAAAAACAACAGTGTCAAAACTGCAGAAAAATAAATATTAAGAGGAATACTATGGAAACCTGGTTTACAGCGGTTATATATGGTCTGAGTACAAGCGGAATATTGTTTCTTGTTTCACTTGCTTTATCAATTGGTTATGGACTTATGAGAATCGTCAATATGGAAGCTATGCTTTACTATTCATTCGGAGCATATGTAACTTATTCAATTGTTTCAATGACAGGCAGTTTCATTTTAGGTGCAATAGGAGCTACTGTTATTGGAGGTATTTTAGGGTTTGTTGTTGAAACAACACTTCTGAGAAAAGTCTACCACCGGAATATGATGTTTACAATGGTAGTTACATTCAGTGTTTTTATGATTGGCATCGGGGTTATCCAGTTTATTTACGGCCTTGATCCGAAGCCGCTTGCATCACCGACTTCCGCAATCATAAGATTCATGAATGTGCAGATTCCCCTTTACCGGCTTATTATTATTGGATTGGCTGTGGTTGCCTATATTCTTATACAGCTGCTGATGAATAAAACAATTACCGGAAAGGCGCTCCGGGCAGGAATTGAAAACCGCGAAAACGTTGAAGGACTCGGTGTCAATATCAACAGGATTTTCACAACCACCTTTGTAATTGCAAGCGCTTTCGCAGGTCTCGGCGGAGCGCTTAACGCACCGCTTGTAATGGTCGGTCCCTATATGGGTTTTGACATGCTCCTGACAGCTTTTATTACCGTAATACTGGGCGGCTTAGGCAGCATAAAGGGAACAATGGTGGCAGCGCTTATCCTTGGGCAGGTTGTCAGTGTAGGCGGAACGATCTGGGCACCTCTTGCGTTTGTAGGACCTTTCATTGTCATGTTTATAACTATTCTAATAAGACCCACAGGTTTGTATGGTGTCAAGGGAACAGCATTCGGATTCAATGATTAGATAAACCTCTGTGGTAAAAGCAGCCGGGTAGAAAATAAAAAAACGGGAGTGAGGAATTGGATAAAACAATGAAGGCATTTGTCCTGGAAAAATATAACAGCCCTTTGGTGTTAAAAGATGTCCCGATGCCGCAGATAGGCGATGATGATGTGCTTGTAAGGGTGAGGGCTGCCGGCATATGCGGCACTGATTTGAAAATATATACAGGCAAGCTTGACGGTATCATAAAACTGCCGCACATACCCGGCCACGAAGGGGCAGGCGAGATAATTAAAACAGGAAAGAATGTTAAAAATATTAAGCCCGGGGACAGAGGTATTGTATACCACTATATTCCCTGCAGGGACTGTGAACTCTGCAGAACGGGAAAAGAGAATATCTGCTTTGAAATCAAAAGGACAGGGTTTGAGCTTGACGGCGCTTTCGCTGAGTATATAGCAATCCCGGCATATAATTTCTGCCCTGTTGATGATGAAAAAGTGTCATGGTCTGAAATGGCAGTCCTCCCTGATGCGGTGCTTACCCCGTATCATGCTTTAAAAACCCTCGGCAAGCTGAAGAAAGGGGCAAAAGTATTAATTATCGGGCTCGGGGGGCTTGGCCTTCATGCGGTAATGCTTGGAAAAATGCTTGGTGCGGATGTAGCGGGCGCTGATATAAGGGATAACTCTCTGACTGAAGCAAAGCGGTATGGCGCTGATATTGTTTTTAATCCTGTATCGCAGAATCCTGGTTCTGTTATTAGGGACTGGACAGAAGGGCATGGAGCTGATGTGGTGCTTGACGGGGTAGGAACCGGCGCTACTTTTCCATGGGCGCTAAAAAACCTTAAAAAAGGGGGGAAGCTTGTATTGATGGGATATGATCCGATTAATCCGGTTCCTCTTGACGCTCTTGGAATGCACTATAACGAATGGGAGATAATAGGATCACGGCTTGGTACAAAACAGGAATTAATTGAGCTGATAAATTATACAAAAAATGGTACTTTAAAGCCGATTGTTTCGTCTGAGCTTGAAATGACCTCTCTTAACCGTGTTTTTACAGAATCGCTGCTGGAAAGCATCTACGGGAGGATCGTCTTTAAGGGGCTTTGATACCGTCGGGGAGCGGTGCTTCCTGAAAAACGGGCCTTACGGTATTTTCCTGATTTGCTTCCTGAGCACAAAGCTATTCAGCTTGACAATAATGTAAAATGATGGTACAGTAGTATTGTCATACAAGGTAAAATTTTTAAAAAAGGTGTTAGCTATGGATTTTAAAAAAATTGACCGCGTAAGTATGTCAGAAGAGATTGTTGAATATCTCAAAAATGAAATTTTAAGCAGAAAGCTTAAATCAGGCCAGAGACTTCCGGCAGAAGAATCACTTGCTGAAAGTATGGGAGTGGGCCGCGGAACTGTTCGTGAAGCGCTTAAGGTTCTGATCCATATGGGGCTTGTAGAAAGAAAAAGAAACGGAACCTTTGTAACAGAAGGGAAGATGAAGCCTGATGTTGAGTTCAGGCTTGATGAATACAGGGACCTGGTTGAGATAATTGAAGTCAGAAAAGTCATTGAACCTGCGCTTGCCGGATTTGCGGCAAAAAGGGCGGATAAAAAAACTATTGATAAAATAGCTCTCGAACTTGATGAAATGAAAAACGGCACAAAAAATGTCGAAGATTTTATACTGCATGACAGCCGTTTCCATGATTTTATTTTTGAGGCATCGGGAAATACAATTCTTGAGGATTTTATAAAAAGTTTTAAAGACCTTATGATGAAAAACCAGGCTGTCGTACTTATGGAGAGGTACAGCAATATAATGCCTAAATCACTGGATTTTCATGAAAAAATATACAAGGCAATAAGTATTGGAGATGAGCATCTGGCTTTTTCATATATGTATGAGCATATTGTGGATGTTGAGAAAGAGTTCAAGATAATAATTGAAGGAGAATAAAATCTGATGTTGAAGATTCCTGAATATATGAAAGCAGTTGTCCTTATGGGGCCCGACAAACTTGAGGTCAGGGACATGAAAGTTCCCGTTCCGGGGCCTGTGGATGTCCTTATTAAAGTTGAGTCGTGCGCGCTGTGCGGCTCTGATACGGGGCTCATACACAAGCCTTTTCCGGGCCAGCCTCCATACGGGGAATTTATTATCGGGCATGAGTATTCAGGAACAGTTGCCGCGCTTGGAGAGACTGTCGATGAGTTTGCAGTCGGAGACAGGGTAACTGTAGAGGCGCACAACGGATGCGGACGGTGCAGAAACTGCCGCCTCGGAAACTATACAGGCTGCCTTAATTACGGACACCCGGAGAAAGGGCACAGGGCTAACGGATTTACGACAAACGGCGGCAACGCGCAGTATGTAATAAACCATATAAATACAGTTCATAAAATAGCGGATAATGTTTCATTTGATGAAGCTTCCCTTGCGACAAACCTGGGATGTGTATTGTACGGATTTGAGACTCTCGGCGGATTTATAGCAGGCGATACAATTGTTATTGTCGGCCCGGGGCCTTTGGGCCTAAGCGCTGTACAGGCTGCAAGGGCGCTTGGAGCAGGCAAGATAATACTGCTTGGAACAAGGGACTCAAGGCTCAAGGTTGCCGAGAATACAGGCGCCGATATTATCGTCAATACAAAAAAACAGGACCCCATGGAAGTGATAATGAGGGAAACAGGCGGAAAGGGGTGCGATATAGCAATTGAGGCATCCGGTTCCGAGGCGGGACTCGGACTTTCAATCAAATCAACGAAGAGAATGGGAAAAGTTCTTCTTCTGGCTTTTCCGCACAAACCGTTTCCTGCCGATTTTGAAGACCTTGCGCTTAACAATAAACATATCTTTACAGTAAGGGGCGAAGGATGGGCAAATGTGGGAAGGGCTGCTGTCTTTTTGAATAAGGGCATTGTTGACCTAAAACCGCTCATTACTCACACATTCCCACTTGCGAAAATAAATGAAGCGTTTGATACGTTCAACAACAGAATTGACGGTGCTATAAAAGTAATTACAAAACCCCAGGAGTAGGTTAAATGTCTGCTGTTTTACTCATTGCAACCCTTGATACGAAAGCTGAAGAAGCCGCCTACGTCCGGGCCCGGATTGAAAGCCACGGAGAGAAGGTGATACTCGCCAATACAGGTGTTTTTCTCCCTTTTGAGGAAAACGCTGAAATAAAAGGGGCAGAGATAGTCAAAGCAGGATGCGGGCTTACGATAGAAGAGCTTAAGGCGAAGGGCGACAAGGGATTCAGCATTCAGGCTATTACCAACGGAATAAAGATAATAACGAAAAAACTTTACAGCGAAGGTAAGGTAGCGGCAGTGCTTTCTATCGGCGGGGCCCAGGGGACTGATATGGGGACAGCGGCGATGAGAGAGCTTCCGTTCGGGGTTCCCAAATTCATGGTATCAACCGTTGCCTCAGGCAAAGCGACTTTCGGCCCGTTTGTCGGGACAAAAGATATTATAATGATGCATTCGGTATGCGATATTCAGGGGCTTAATATTGTCACCAGAAGTGTTTTTGACAATGCCGCCTCAGCCGTATGCGGTATGGTTAAAAACAGGAAGAAAAATCAGGATAAAAGCGCTGGCAGGGCAGGGTCAATCGCCGTAAGTATGCTTGGGACGACAACCCCGGGAGCCCTTTATGCAAAGAAACTTATTGAAAAAGAGAATTATGATTTTGTAGCGTTCCATCAGAATGGAACCGGCGGTATTGCCATGGAGGAAATGATTGAGGAAGGTCTCTTTAAGGGGGTCCTTGATATCAACCTTCATGAAATCGGCGACAGGTATTTCGGCGGGCTGCACGGATCGGTACGGGAAGGGCGTCTTGAAAGCGCATCTAAAACCGGCCTTCCCCAGGTTATAGCCCCGGGAAGCATCAACTATACAGTACAGGGCCCTTACGCGGAAGTAAGCGATGAGCTTAAAAAAAGGCAGCACATTATTCATAATTCATTTCTCACTCTTGTAAGGCTTACCCCGGATGAGCTTTCCGAAGTAGGGAAAATTACGGCGGAAAAAATAAATCTTTCAAGAGGCAGGGTGCATGTTTACATACCTCTCAAAGGATTTTCCTTTCCTGATTCGGCCGGAAGGGAACACTGGGACCCGGAAGGGAACGCTGCCTTTATAAGCTCTCTAAAAAAGAATTTAAGAAAAGATATTCCGTATAACGAACTTGATATGCATATAAACGATGCGGAATTTATTGATATTGCGGTTAATAAGCTTTTCAGTTTTATTAAGGAAAAGTGATTTACTTTAAAGCGGATAATTTGCCAGGAGGAATAATGAGCAAGGCTAAGGAAATGCTGTCAGGGGTCTACTCCCCTATGTGTACTCCATTTAAAGATGATGAAGTAGACTACGCAGGAATGGAAAAAAATGTTGATTTAATGAATTCATCGGGGCTTAAGGGTTATTTTGTCCTTGGAACCAACGGTGAGTTTAAGACAATGTCAGAAGAGGAAAAATTCAAGCTGCTTGGTGTTGTAATAAAAAGAGCTGCGAAAGACAAGGTCGTCATGGCAGGGACCGGGGCGGAGAGCACCAGGGAAACCATCAGGCTTACAAAAAAAGCGGCAGATATCGGCGCGGTTATGGTAAGCCTTTTGATGCCCAGTTTTTTCGCGAAGAAAATTACAGATGAAGTGATAATAAGGCATATCACAGAAGTTGCAGACGCATCCCCTATTCCTGTAGTGCTTTACAACAATCCTTCAGTAGCGGCGGGAGTAACTATAAGGCCTGATGTTATCAGGGTTGTCTCGCAGCATCCCAATGTCGCGGGAATCAAGGATTCAAGCAAGGAAACATGGCCTGAAAACGTAGTTTTCAACAGCAGCGGTTTTTCCGTGCTGGCAGGCAGCGCGGGGTACTTTTTTGACCTGCTTGACAAGGGCGGTACAGGCGGGGTTCTGTCTCTCGCGAATGTTTTTCCGGATGCGTGCGCAAAGCTTTACAACCTTTATATTACAGGTAAAAAAGAGGAAGCGGTAGAACTTAACAATAAGCTGCTCGATCTTAATAAAAAAGTATCAGGCACCTACGGGGTAGCGGGAGTAAAATACGCGATGGACCTTGCGGGCTTTGCCGGGGGAGTAATGCGCAGACCGCTCGGTACTCTTAATGCTGAACAGAAAAAAACACTTGAAGCTGACCTTAGGGGCAGCGGGTTTTTAAAATAATAATTATATAACCAATGGAGGTTTACAGATGTCATCAGACGGAATGAAAAGAGGGAAAAGTCAGAATATCCTTGATCTCGGATATACAGATGTAAGAGAGCATCTCAAGAAAAACGATACAATTATCGTAAGTATGGGATCGATTGAAAAACACGGAGCGCACTGCCCGCTCGGAACAGACAGTTTTACAGCAATGGGTGTTATTGAGGAAGCTGCAAGATTAACAGACACGCTTTATACACCTTTAATACCGGTCGGCTATTCCCCCCACCACATGGGAAGACAGGGCGAAGGAACAGGAACGCTCACCTTTTCTGGAGATACTTACAGAAGGGTTGTTTATGATCTTGCGAAAAGCCTTATATACCACGGCTACAACAAACTGCTTTTTGTTACACATCATGGCAGCAACTCAAAGGTAATTGATGATGTACTTAGAAAAATCAGGTATGAAACCGGATGTTTTGTCGGCTGGTTTAAAACTCCGACAGAAAGAAATTACAGGTTTATCGCTGATATCCTTGAGGGAACACCTGAGGAAACACCGGGCTGGCACGCAGGCGAGCTTGAGACATCAACAGCATGGGCATACAATCCTGAGTCAGTCGCAATGGAACTTGCAAAAGAAGACAGGACACATGCTCCCAAGTGGATGACAAAAGAGTTCACAAAACATGACGGTTCAGGTTTTGTAACATTCAGGGGCGATGAATGCATGTGGGTACCGATGGAACACCATGAATATTCAGATACAGCAACAATTGGAAATCCTTTAAGAGCTTCCAAAGAAAAGGGAGAGAAAATCCTTAAGAGAGGCGGAGAACTTCTCGCGGCGCTTATCGAAGAAA
The DNA here is from genome assembly GCA_024233785.1 of Spirochaetales bacterium. GTDB lineage: Bacteria > Spirochaetota > Spirochaetia > CADAEX01 > CADAEX01 > JACKPD01. The sequence goes on from JACKPD010000012.1 coordinate 58,808, forward strand.
TCAAGAAATTCGATATCAAGGTTCCGGAAGAAAAAAGAGCTTTCAACAACCGCGCGTAGTTACCGGGGTTTTGTAAATAATCGAAAATGCAGAAACCCCGGGCCGCAAGGCCGGGGTTTCTGACTGTTAAGAAACATTTTTTCCTGCCGGGCAGGGTCCGCTTTCCAATGTCCTGATTCAACTAGCAATACCGGCCGGATTTTTATAAATAATTCCTGGTTAATCTTTAAGAAAATATCCTGAGGAGAAAAATATGAAAAGACTTGAAGGACGGGTTGCTATTGTAACCGGATCAGCGCAGGGAATGGGTCTTGCCATCGCAAAAGCGCTTGGCAATGAAGGCGCTATAATAATAATAACAGACATAAACAGCGAACAGGTTCAAAAAACTGTTTCAGCTCTTAACACAGAAGGATATACCGCAGACGGATTCAGCATGAACGTTACTGTTGATGCGCAGGTTGGTGAAGTTTTTGACGCGGTTAAAAATAAATACGGCAGACTGGATATTCTGGTGAATAACGCGGGAGGGGCGCTTAACACCCCGTACAAATTAAATGAGATCGAGGAAAAACACTGGAACCTTGTTCTTGATGTAAACCTTAAAGGGGCTTTTTTCTGCTGCAGAAAAGCCATCAATATAATGGCGGAGCAGGGAGGCGGCGCAATTGTAAATATTTCAGCTCTTGCGGCTCATTACAGGGCAAGCCTCGCAGGCGTCCAGTATACAGCGGCAAAGGCGGGAGTCGAGGGACTTACCAGACAGCTTGCCTACGACTGGGGCGATAAAAACATCCGGATTACAGGTGTGGCGCCGACTATTACCATGACAGGTGAGCGGGTTAAAGGGCTCTGGGATGATAAGGGTAAGGATGAGCAGGAAAAGACACTTAAAAATATCCCTCTCCGCAGGCTCAGTACACCGCAGGAAATCGCGGCCGCTGTTGTATTCCTTGCATCCGATGAAGCATCATACATAACAGGAATTACACTTGATGTCAGCGGCGGCAGGTATCTCAGATAACATAAGTCAATAATGGAGTCAAATAAATGAGCGGTAAACACAAGGTGCTGCTTCCTCAGCCTATTGAAAAGGAAGCCCATGATTATCTTCTGGAAAATAATTTTGAAGTTGTAGTATGTTCAAAATGTGAACACGATGAAGTTGCTGAAAAAATAGCTGATGCGGAAGCTGTGGTTTTAAGAACAGGAATTAAAATTACCCGCGATCTTATTGAACGCGGCAGTAAACTTAAAACAATCAGCCGGACAGGCGCGGGAGTTGATAACGTGGATCTTGAGGCCGCGACTGACGCCGGAGTTGTAGTTACGTCCAGCCTCGGGGCAAATACCACAAGCGTTATTGAGCATGCGCTCATGTTTATTCTTTCTCTTTCAAAGAATACGATAAAAATTGATTCCGAAGTCCGTAAAGGCAATTTCAAGGTCAGGTATCAGAACCTTTCAAGCGATGTCAGGGAAAAAACTCTCGGGCTTATCGGGTTCGGCAGAATAGGATCAGGGCTTGCGAAAATCTGCCGCGACAGTTTTGATATGAAGATAATCGCAAATGATGATTTTCTTCCCCAGGCTGCCAAGGACTCTTTCTCCGGCTGGGTTGAATTTACAGATATTGATACAGTGCTTGCAAAATCAGATTATATATCAATCCATGTACCGCTTACAAAGGAAACAAAAAATCTTCTTGACTTTGACAGGATCAAAAAGATGAAGAAAAACGCGTTCCTGATAAATACTTCAAGAGGCGGAATAATAAATGAAAAAGACCTGGTTAAGGCGCTTAAAGAGGGAATAATCGCCGGAGCAGGGCTTGATGTGTTTGAAAATGAACCGATCGAGATGGAAAGTGAGCTGCTTAAAATGGAAAGTGTAATTCTTTCTCCCCACACCGCCGCCCTTACTGTGGAATGCACACTCAGAATGGCAATGGAAGGGGTAAAGAGGGTTGTAAAGTTTTTTAACGGAGAGAAGCCGGAAAACGTTGCCAATCCTGCGGTTTTAGATTTATAATAAAAATCTGTTAAATCATATTTCATATTGAAATAAATACTAAAAATTACGGAGTCATAATGGGATGCACCTGCTGTAAGAACGGTAATTCTGCGCTTAATGCCGAAGCAAAAGACATTATCAGCATTACCGGAAAGGAAAAAGAAAAAACTATACCCATATTACAGGAAATTCAGAGCAGAAAAGGGTATATACCTGAGGATCTTCTAAGAGAGGTTTCCGGGGTGACAGGGATTGCTGTAAGCGACTTTTACAGTGTTGCGACTTTTTATTCACAGTTCAGATTTACACCGCTCGGCAAACACCTTATCAGGGTCTGCAACGGAACTGCCTGTTTTGTTTCAGGCGCGGATATTCTCTTTGATACACTCTCTGATCTTTTAAAGGTCGGTGACGGCGAAACAACAGAAGACGGGCTTTTTACACTTGAGACAGTCGCATGCCTCGGCTGCTGTTCGCTTGCCCCTGTTGTGATGATAAGCGGGAGGGTTTACGGCAAGCAGAACTCCGACAGCGTCCGGAAACTCATCAGTTCAATTATAGCTGATGAGGCAAAAGGTGAAAAAACAGCGGCAGAGGCCGGACAGACAGGAGGGACAGCTTGAACAACCAATTGCTTAAAGTCGGACTAGGTTCATGCGGAATAGCTGCCGGCGCCCAGGATGTCTACAATTATCTTTCGTCAGATATTGATAAGAACAATTACCCCGGACTGGACCTCGGAAAAACTTCATGTATAGGACTCTGTTTTGCCGAGCCTATTGTGGAATTTCATGAAGGGGACAAAAGAATTGTCTACGGCAATGTTGATATCAAACTGGCGGAAAAAATTCTGAAAGGTATTTCTACCGGAGTGCTTCCTGAAGAAAACAGAATTCTTGAGGAAAAAGGAGAGGGCAAACGGGTTGCTGCTGATGATAATATTGTAAAATATACAGGCCGCCAGGTCAAACTTGCCCTTAAAAACTGCGGAATTATTGATCCTGAAAGCATTGAAGAATATACAGCAAGGGGCGGATACAAGGCTCTTGAAAAGGCTGTAAATTCCATGCAGATGCAGGAAATTATTGATGTTATGAAAGAATCAGGTCTTAAGGGAAGAGGCGGCGCCGGATTCCTGACCGGACAGAAATGGGAATTCCTCCTCAGGGCAAAGGGAGATAAAAAATACCTTGTCTGCAACGCGGACGAAGGAGACCCCGGTGCTTTTATGGACAGGGCCATCCTTGAGGGAGACCCCCATGTGGTTATCGAAGGGATGATAATCGCGGCAAAAGCAACAGGCGCCTACAAAGGGTATATTTACTGCAGGGCGGAATACCCGCTTGCTGTAAAAAGGCTCCACAAGGCAATTGCCGACGCCAAGGAAAAAAACTTTTTAGGTGAAAAAATATTAGGATCAGATTTTTCTTTTGACATAATAGTCAAGGAAGGGGCGGGAGCGTTTGTCTGCGGAGAGGAAACAGCGCTGATTATGTCAATACAGGGCGGACGGGGAATGCCTAACTTAAGGCCGCCGTTCCCCGCGGAATCAGGCATCCATCAGTCTCCTACAAATATCAATAACGTGGAAACATACGCGAATGTTCCGGGGATAATACTTAACGGGCCGGAATCTTTCAACAAATATAAATCAGGCAACAGCACGGGAACAAAGGTTTTTGCCCTTGCCGGAAAGGTTAAAAGGGTTGGACTTGTAGAAGTGCCGATGGGGCTTACTATCCGCGAGGTAGTCGAGGAAATTGGAGGAGGCTCATCAACCGGACTTCCCCTTAAAGCTGTGCAGATGGGAGGCCCTGCCGGGGGGTGTATACCTGAATCAATGTTTGATACTCCAATCAATTATGATTCAATCAACGCAACCGGGGCAATAATGGGTTCAGGCGGACTTATTGTTATGGACGCAAGTTCATGTATGGTAGATGTAGCGAGGTATTTCCTCCAGTTTACTCAGAATGAATCATGCGGAAAATGTACTTTCTGCAGAATAGGAACAAAAAGGATGCTTGAAATCCTTGAGCGCATTACTACCGGCAGCGGCACTATCAAAGATATCGATATGCTTGAAGAACTCGCAAATCACGTGAGAAAAACATCGCTGTGCGGACTCGGCCAGCTTGCGCCGAATCCGGTCCTTACAACGCTTAAATATTTCAGGGATGAATATCTTGCCCATGTAAATGATAAGAAATGCCCGGCAGGGGTCTGCAGGTCTCTCATTGAGATTAAAATCGACCCTGACAAGTGCACAGGGTGTACGTTGTGCGCAAGAGTGTGTCCCGTGAACGCCATAGCCGGCGAGAGAAAAATGACACATGTTATAGACAGCGGTATATGTACCAGGTGCGGTATGTGTATTCAGAAATGCAAATTTGACGCAATATACAGGATTTAAGGGAAAAACATGAGTGATGTACTTGTTAAAATAAACGGGGCTGATGTATCGGTTCCTGAAGGTTCTACAATACTGGAAGCCGCCGTAAAGGCCGGCTATGACATACCGACTCTTTGTAACGCTGAGGGGCTAAAGCCTTTCACAAGCTGCTTTGTCTGCGCTGTAAAGGTTGAGGGCGGCAGGGGAAACCTTGTTCCCTCCTGCGCCACAAAGGTAAGGCCGGGCATGAGCGTTACTGTTGAATCTGAAGAAGTTGATTCAGCTAGAAAGATGTGTATAACGCTGCTTGTGTCAGACCACTGCGGCGACTGCCTTCCTCCCTGCCAGAGCGAATGTCCCGCCTCAATCGATATAAAAGGATTTCTTGAGGCAATCGCGGACAGAAAACCCGAAAAGGCGGCGGAAATAATAAGAGACAAGGCGCCGATTCCAGGGACTCTCGGACGTATCTGCCCGAGGCCGTGCGAAGATCAGTGCAGAAGAACAAGGGTTGAAAAACCGATTGCAATCTGCAACATGAAACGCTTTGCATCAGATATGGAAATAGAGAAATACGGCGAAATAAGACTGCCTTCGCCAGCACCGGCCACGGGAAAAAAAGTTGCGATTATCGGGGCCGGCCCCGCGGGTATGACCGCGGCGTATTATCTGAGGCAGGCAGGGCATAACGTAACTGTCTTTGAGAAAAACAGCAAATCAGGCGGTATGCTGAGGTACGGGATTCCTTTTTACAGACTGCCGGACAAGACCCTTGCTCTTGAAATGGGCGCGATAGAGAAAACAGGCGTTAAGGTAAAATACGGCGTTGAAATCGGAAAGGATATCGATGTCAAATCGCTTGAAAAAGACTATGACGCGCTTATGATAGCAATCGGCGCCCAGGGGGCCTCCTCAATGAGAATTGAGGGAGAGGACACTGAAGGTGTTTACGCCGGTATAGAATACCTCGGGAAAGTAGCGAGAGGCGAAAATCCGCCTGTAGGCAGTAAAGTGCTTGTAGTAGGCGGGGGAAATACAGCTATTGATGCATCAAGAACATCGCTAAGGGCCGGCGCCGATGTAACAATACTTTACAGAAGAACAAGGGCGGAAATGCCGGCAAGTGATTTCGAAATTGAGGAAGCCGAAGAAGAAGGGGTAAAGATCGATTACCTTGTAGCTCCGGTTTCAATTACCAGAAACGGCAAAATACTTAAAGTTAAATGTATTAGAATGGCGCAGGGCGAACCTGACGCATCGGGGAGGAGAAGGCCGGTTCCTGTTGAAGGCTCTGAATTCGAGATAGAAGCCGACACTGTTATCGGCGCGATCGGCCAGAGAGTGCTGCCTGACTGCATTAAACCTCTCGGTATTGAAATAGACAGAAGCGGCAACATTGTCGCAAATCCTGACTCTTTTGTTACAAGCAGACCCGGAATATTCGCAGCCGGAGACTGCCAGACCGGGGCAGATATGGCTGTCCGCGCTGTCGGCAACGGCAGAAAAGCGGCCGCTGCCATAAACCAGTACATATCAGGCGAACAGGCAATTGGCGAGAAAAAACTTTTCAATTCAAAAATGGGACCGCTTGAAAACGTACCTGAATCCCTCTTCGAAGGGGTTGAAAAGGCGGACAGGATACAGATGCCCCTTATTGAGCATTCTGTAAGGGTCGGCACTTTCGATGAGATAGAAAAAGGGTTTGACTATGAAAAGGCGGTTGAAGAGGCGAAGAGGTGCCTTAAGTGCGGATGCGACAAGATCGACGACTGCAAGCTGAGGGCCTATGCGACAAGATATGATGTTGACCAGAACCTCTTCGGCGGCGACATGAGGACATACTCAAGCGACACAAGCAGGAGCGACATCAAGATGGAACAGGGCAAGTGCATAAGCTGCGGTTCCTGCGTCAGGGCATGCGCCGAGATTAAGGGGCTTAACGTGCTTTCATTTGTCAACAGGGGCTTTGCAACCCGTATGACTGTACCTTTCGGAAAGTCGCTTGTTGATTCAACCTGCGACGGATGCGGGGAGTGTGCGAAAGTCTGCCCGACAGCCGCAATAATGAAAAAAGAAATTCAATAGATTTTTATCAGTAAGTTAATAAATATAAGCCTTCTGCTGCAATTCTCCCTGCGGGAATGAAAACACAGCGGAAGGCTTTTTTAATGTAAATTAAGAGATACTGATATGATTACTTTCCCGGCAGATAAACAGATACCCCTTAAATTAATACTTGCGTATTATTCAATAATCAGATCTTCAAGTCTTCTTTTGGGAACATGGTGGATCCACTTGTCATCCCGCCAGTATTTGATATCTTTGGGATCTTTTACCTCATCAAGCACAACTGTTTCCTTCGGCTTTCCGAGCGCAATAACAAGTATAAGTTCAAACCTGTCAGTAATTCCAAGTTCCTTTTTAAGCCCTTCCCTGTCGATTGAACCGAACATGCATCCGCCGAAACCCTTTTCAACAGCCCCGAGAAGAATACTCTGGCAGGCAATACCGTGGTCCCAGAAGTGGTTGGCGCTTATTTCGCTGTCGCCGAGCATGACAATGTAGGCTGAAGGCCTCTCCCCTTCCATCGGGCCGTCCCAGTCCTTTAAATATCCGGCCCACCTGAGGTAAGGGAATATCCGGCTGTTTTTCTTTTCATCACAGGAAAGGATATACTTAAGCGACTGAAGGTTCCCACCGGATGATGAAAGCCTTGCAAGTTCAATAAACTCCATAAGGTCATCCCTTGAGATCTTTACATCCTGGTAAAAACGCCTGTATGTCCTGTTATTTAATATAAGATCCTTTATCATTTAAAAACCTCACTTAATTAAATATAAACCTGAATGGGTGAATATTTTACTAAAATAATTCCAATTTTAAATTAATACATATTTTTTATTTCTGCTTGAGTTCTTTCACAGGGCTGGGGAATTTTTCTCAATTCCAGTGGTTGTAGAAAAGCACTTCATCAATCGGCTTCCGTTCACGTGCCGCTGTTTCTCTGGCTCTGTGCATTTCGTTAAGATGATCTGCGCTCCCCCCTTTTTCTGATACTGCAATAAGCGCTATTACAATATAGGCATCAGAGACCCTGAATATTTCCTTGATTTTAAACGGGTCAAAACCTGCCATAGGGTGGGCAATAAGGCCCATGCTTTCAGCCTGCAGCATAAGGTTCATAACTGCAAGCCCTGTGTCAAAAAGCGCGTAATCGCGCCTGTCTGAAAGCGAGCAGTCAAGCGAAATTTCAGTAAGGACTGCAATTACTGCCGGGCTTTTTTTTGCCCAGTAGTTTGCGTCTGTAAAAGATGTATATACCCTTTCAAGAACAGCAATTTCATCTGCCGCGATAAACCGCCACGGCTGTTTATTGAAGCATGACGGGGCGAGTGTTGCCGCCTTTACCAGGGTGTTGATTGTTTCACGCGAAATTTTATCGCCTTTCAAAGCCCTTAAAGCTTTTCTTTCATGAATATCTTTTAAAATATTACTGTTATTCATAAATTGATTTTACCATGAAACTATGTAATTTCTACAAAATTTGTAAATTGAAATTAAAAATCTATTGCCTTTGCCATAAAATGGATTTAATATAGTCACATAAGGACCTGTAAGGGGTCTGATAAGGATTAAAGTATTATGCCTGATAGAACCATAGCTATTGCGGAATTGAAAGCTCATTTAAGCGCGGAAATAAAGAGGGCCGGTAAAGGAGAGGCAATTATCATCCTTGATCATAAAAAACCGGTTGCCCGTCTCAGCGGGCTTGAAACAAGTGTTAAATACACACAGCGAAGTAAAAAAATATTTAAATGGAAGGAATTCAAACCCCTATTGGCGGCTGAGCGTCTCCAGGCCGTGATTGATGCCGAGCGAAGCGATTCATGGTAGCATATTTAGATTCTTCCGTTCTATTGCGATATGTCCTGCTCGGAGAAGTAACTTTAAAACATGTACAGGACTTTCCCCGGCTTGTTTCATGTGAACTCCTGGAAATCGAGTGCCGACGGGTCCTCTTTCGCTGTCATCTTGAAAGAGAGCTGGATGATGAAGGGCTGATTGAAGCTGTCCGGCGTCTGGATGAAGTAATCGACAGCATGGATCTTCTGGAACTTGGAACAGCAGTTAAGAGAAGGGCTATGGAAGCTTTTCCGATACATATCAAAACACTTGATGCTCTTCACCTGGCAAGTGCTTTGTATCTAAGAAACAACCAGGAACCGGATACCGGGAATCCTTCTGAAAATATAACTGTTTTTTCACATGACCGTTCTTTTAACCTCTGTGCCCGGGCTCTGGGATTCAGGACAGCGCTGCTGTAGCTGTATAAAAGGTATATAAAGACTGACAGCAGATCACATATTCCTGGTCGCGACTATATTTACCCCTGTGCCGAATATGTCAGCAATAACTATATCGCCCATTTTTACGGGGGAGGTGAGTTCCACCTTGTTTACAAGTTTCATAATCTCAAGCTTGTATTTTTCAGGTATGGGTTTATCTGTTTTGACAGGTATGACCTTGTGGATTCCCCCCTTTATCTTCACGGTTGAACAGATCATCCTTGTCGGATTGGTTATTTCGTCTACAGCGTAGGGTATTCCCCTTTTGCACTTGTTTCCCGTGACCTGAAGATTGTCAATTTCCCCGGTTATTTTTAGTCTGCACCCGATAGGGCAGACAATACACACAAGTTCTCTTTCCATGGTTATACTAACCCCTCTGTTTCAAGTTTGATCTCTATATTGCCGGCAGCATTTTCAAATACGGATTTTTTTACAGTCTGTTTTATCATCTCGCCGGGGGTAAGATTTTTATGCCTGAACCTGGCAAGTTCCTTTTCAGAATCGCGTATAACTATCCAGGAGTCGGGATATACCTTGTCTACCCGTAAAAATAAATCAAGTTTTTCCAGCATGGCCGAGTACCTCAGCCTGTGGGGCACGCAGTATGTAAGTCCTCCCGATACTGATGTATACATATACTCAGATTCAGTTTTTATCTCTCCCTTTACAAAACGGGCGGCATTGGCGCCGGCCCGCATGCTTTCCTCTGTTACAAAATCAACAAGGTCGTGTACATGGACTACATTGCCGCACGCGAAAATTCCGGGTACCGATGTCTCCATGCTTTCATTTACTACCGGCCCGCCGGTTTTCCTGTCTATCTCTATCCCCGCAAGGCGGGAGAGTTCGTTTTCAGGGATAAGCCCTACGGAAAGGAGAACCGTGTCGCACTCATATTCTTTTTCAGTTCCCTTTATTACCTCTTTTTTAGCGTCAGTTTCAGCGATTACCACGCTTTCAACCCGCTCTTTTCCCTTTATTTCTATTATGTTGTGGTTTAAGAGGAGGGGAATATTGTAATGGTCAAGACACTGGACAACATTGCGGGTGAGCCCTTTCGCGAATGAACTCCGTGCAATTACAGCGATTACCTCACCCCCTTCAAGTACTATGCGCCTTGCCATTATCATCCCGATATCACCCGACCCCAGAATTATTACCTTTTTTCCGACCATATAGCCTTCGATATTGATGTATCTCTGGGCTGTTCCCGCCGTAAAGATGCCGGCCGGCCTGTCTCCGGGGATAGCGATGGCGCCCCTTGTCCTTTCCCTGCACCCCATGGCAAGCACAATTGCCCCGGCGCTTATGCTTACTATACCGCTGCTGTTCATAGCCTTTATTTTTCTGTCTTTTGATATTGAGGTAACTATTGTGTCCAGCATGATATCTATGTTGTCTTCTTTTGCCATATCTATGTAGCGCTGGGCGTATTCCGGCCCGGTAAGTTCTTCCTTGAATATATGAAGACCGAAGCCGTTATGAATACACTGCTGGAGTATTCCTCCCGGTTCTACATCCCTCTCTATTATAAGTACCCTGGAAAGGCCGTTCTTTTTCGCCTCTATCGCGGCGCCGAGCCCTGCCGGCCCTCCGCCTATAACTACCGCATCGTAATCCATTCTGCCTCTCCTGTTATTTTGTTTTTCCTGTGAGGATATATGAGTGTTTTTTTTCAAGAACAACTTCCTCAAGCGGTTTATTTAGTTCCCGTGAGATTATCTCCTGAACCCTCGGCCCGCAGAAGCCGCCTTGGCATCTTCCCATTCCGGCCCTGCACCTTCTTTTCACCCCGTCAACAGTAGTGGCTCCGGGACTGCGCCTGATCGAATCAACAATATCGCCTTCAGTGATATTCTCGCACCTGCAGATTATCCTCCCGTAAAGGGGGTTTCCCCTGATTAATGCGGACTGGGCGCTTTCGCTCATATCGATGAAAAGCTTCCGTTTTACCAGAGGGTTAAAGTTTTTCTTTGCGGTAAAGGCGATGCCGGATTTTTTCATAATTTCAACCATGTAAAGCGCGACCGCGGGGGCCGCAGTAAGGCCTGGGGATTTTATCCCCGCAGCGTCAAAGAACCCCGGAGCACCTTCCGCTTCCCTGATTATAAAATCCCCTGCGTCAGGTTCTGCCCGCATTCCGGCGAATGTTCTTATGCTGTTTCTTGTTGTAAGCTTCGGAACAAGAAGTTTGGCCCCGATTCTTGCCTTTTCAAGCAGTTCATCTGTAGTTGACAGGTCTTCAGGGTCATCAAGGTCATCGGATGACGGTCCGATCAGAAGATTTGTGTGAACTGTGGGGGTAACAAGCGTCCCTTTTCCCATCTTTGTGGGGCAGGGAAAAACTACCGAGTTTACAATATTGCCGTCTATTTTATCGAGAAGAAAGTACTGTCCCCGCCTGGGTTTAATTTTGAAAGAGGGTTTTGCCGCCATGTTGTGCACTTTATCTGCGAATACACCGGCTGCATTTATCACATACTTTGCTTCAATCTCATCCCCGCCGCTTTCCAGAATGTAAACGCCGCCCTTGTTTTTAATCGATTCAATATCAAAATTCAGCCTGTAATGGACTCCGTTTTTTACTGCGCTTTCCATCATTGAAATTGTAAGGAGCATAGGGTCGATAATCCCGGCAGATTCCGCAAGCAGCGCCCCTTTAGCCTCAGGGTTCAGGGCAGGCTCTCTTTTAAGAAGTTCTTCCTGTGACAGTATGCTTAAAGCAGGAACGCCGTTATTTATCCCTCTCTGCATCAGCTTTTTAATGTGGACAAGCTGTTCATCGTCAAAAGCCACAACAAGCGAACCGTTGCGGCGGAACGGAACATCAAGTTCTTCGCAGAGCCTGTCAAACATCGCGTTTCCCTCAACATTTAATTTTGCCATCAGCGTGTTTTCTTCGGCATCATAGCCCGCGTGGATTATAGCGGAATTGGCTTTTGAGGTTCCGCAGGAAATATCGTTTTCCCTGTCAAGGACAATAATCCTGAAATCATATTTTGAAAGTTCTCTCGCAATTGCAGCCCCTGTTACACCTGCGCCTATAATTGCAATATCGTACATTTTAAAGCCTCCTCAGGGCATAAAAAAACCAGATAAAAAGACACCGCTCCCGTTGTCGTTTTATCTGGCTCTCTTTTATCTCCAGCCATGTTTAATTTCTTTATGCTTATAAATATTCTATAATAATCTGTATCTCTTTGTCAATTAATAATATACTCAATTAAACCAAAAGCGGTAAATGTTTAACATGCATTTCCATAAAACGGGGATTTTACATGGCTTTATTAACTGCATCAATTATGTTCCTTATTAACCTTTATACGGCAATTTTTTTATTCAGCCACATCTTTGTCATTGCCGGGCTTATTTCCTCATTCAGAAGGGAAAGGAATGCCGGCAGGTCTGCTGTGCCTGATGTGAAAGTATCCGTGATTGTCCCTGCGAGGAATGAGGCGGAAACACTGCCCGCTCTTTTCAGTTCCCTGCTCTGCCAGAGCACGGATAATTTTGAGATAATTCTAATTAATGACAGGTCTGAGGACAACACCCTCGATGTGATGAAAAGATTCAGGGACGCAAATCCGGCGCGGGTAAAGGTCATTGAAAACAGAAAGTCCTTTACCGGCAAGAACCCGAAGCAGATGGCGCTTTCGCTTGCCGAGACAATCGCCGATGGTGAAATATTTCTTTATACAGATGCTGACTGCCGGGTACCTGAAAAATGGGTTGAATATATGATTAAGCCTTTCAGCAGTCCTGAAACAGGGCTTGTTTTCGGAACTGTGACAGTAAATAACGATAAAACCCTGCTGGAAAGGTTTCAGCAGTACGATCACCTTTTGAGATACCACTATACAGCGGCCTCAGCCGGCTTAAACATTCCAACAGGAGGTTTCGGCAATAATCTCGCGGTGAGGAGAAAAGCGCTTGATGATATCGGGGGGTTCGGCGCGCTTGAGTATACTGTAACGGAGGATGCCCAGCTGATTGCAAGGGTGAGGGATACAGGGAAGTGGAGGATTTTTGCCCAGACTTCAGCGGCTTCCATGGTAAGTACAGCGCCTGTTAAAACCTGGAAGGAACTGTATCTGCAGGAACTCAGGTGGAGCACAGGCGCCATCCATGCCCCCGATATCGCATCCCGGGTCGGCTACGGGTTTATCATGTATCAGCTTCTGATCGGCATAATCCTGTTTATACCGGCTTTTTTCAATCCCTCTTTCTTCCCCGTCTTTTTCTGCGGAATTGTTTCCATGCTTTCTGTTTCACTGACTTACGGGCTGCATCTGAAGCCGGGTTTTTCATTCTGGAAGACACTGCCGCTCTCTCTTGTAATTGCCCAGTTCCTTTTCCCTTTAGTCACTGCGAGGGCTTCCTTCCGGCCGTCAGTTATATGGAAGGGTAATAAACTTGATACATGATTCTGCCTGCTCAGGAGCCCTGACCGGTCGGTGCTGGTGTTATATGCTGTTTCTAAGGAAGAGGCTTAAACGGTAAAACCTACATTATCCAGGTGTCATGCCTCGTAGATGATACGGAACAGGCCCCGGCGTCCAGGGCTGTCATTATATCTTCCCTGTCTGTAATAAGGCCCCCTGCTATAACAGGCATGTGTGTTGAAGCCGCAAAAAGCTTTATAACTTTAGGCATAAGACCGGGGAGGATTTCAATGGCATCCGGCTTGCATTCCTTTATGGCCTTGAAGCCCGAGTCGATTGAAAGAGAGTCGAGGATAAAGAAACGCTGTATAACAAAAATTTTTCTTTCTTTAGCGGATTTTACAAGGCTTGTCTTGGTGG
>JACKPD010000013.1 GCA_024233785.1 Spirochaetales bacterium
CCAAGCGAGAAGTGGAGCCGGCTCGGAACCGGGATCTCCGTCTCCATCGCTGTCTACATCCAGATTTCCTGTCCAGCTGCCGCCTGACATAAGACTCCATAAACCTACTCCATTTGTCTCTTGGTATGTGTCGTAAAGATCCTTAAGTCCAAGAACATGGCCGAACTCATGGCAGAATACGCCTATGGTTGAGTCCCCGGGATTATCAGTGTATTCAGGTTGTATTGTGTAGTTATCAATTTTAACACTATCATGTGTAATAATGCCTACTCCGGCGTCAGAAAGTGTCCAGTTGTGAGACCAGATAGTATTTTCATCTGCTCCTGATTCTTCTCCCCTGCCTGCGTGAATTATTATAACGGTATCTACATATCCATTACCGTCGTTATCGTATTGAGAAAAATCTACACCAGCAACATCTGCTTCGTTAACTGCTTCGGCGACAAGCGTTGCAGGATATGCATCATAACCGTTTGAAAGATTCTGTCCGTAGTATTCGATACTGTTTGCTGCTGGATAAGGTCCGTATACATCAAAAGTAAGAGTCAGATTTCCGTTCGACATATCGCTGTAATACTGCGTCATTGTAAGCCCTGCATTATCCTCAAGAAGATTTTTATAAAAAACGGAATCAGAACCACTGTCCATCGAAAAAGGAAGCCCTGTTGTGCTGCTGCTGAATTGAACAAGTAGCACAAGGACTCTCATGCTTCCTGACGCGATAAGGGGGGATGCCTTCATCACTGCTGAACTTCTCATCAGCGACTGGTAAAGAGGCGTATCTCCTTCTGCCGGGGCGGGCGGCCGTTCACGTCCTGAAGGGTTCAAGTTTCCCGGGTGGGGCGGCATCGCAGCTGCCTGTAAAGCTGTAAATATAAAAAGCGCAATCACAAATGCTGTAAACAGCGTGTATTTTCTTAAATCACTGAACATGATCCTCTAATCCTTACTCTGCAATTTCGAGAGATGTAACCTCAATTCTGTATCCTGCGTCAAAGGGGGCTCTCCCCTGCGATGCCGCCTCACCCGAAGGCACTCTTGAAAGACTTTTTATGTAGCCCAGTTTTTCATCATAAACTGCCTTTAATACCATGGGAGAGGGCTTATCCGATTCAAGACTTCCAGTCATCTTTTCAAACATATTTTTAACGGTAAGAGACTGAATAAAACTCTCTGAAAGAGAGGCTGTATCCGTATTACCGGTTTTCCAGTCAGTTACAGTATTATCAGCAACTGTAATTTTTATTTCTTCAGGCGGAAACGTACCGCGCATATAGATAATATCAGCCTTATACGATGTAATCTTCTGCCTGTCCCACTTTTTTTCCGACTTTTCGAGCATTTTCAGCTCACTTTTTTTTACTGCCGTTGTGTCTTCCCTCTTTTCAGACCTCCCTGAAGCTAAAATGGGTGAGAATGCAAGAACAGCAAAGATTATCAATAAAAATGCTTTATTGGACAATTAATATTCTCCCGATAGTATACCTTTATTATAAGGCAATAATATTATTTATGGTTAAAAGTTACAAATAAAGTGTATATACATCAAGGATTTAAAGCTTTAAAATAGAAGTGTAAGCAGATAAGGGAAATAACAATGGATGTTATAAAACTAAAATCATTTATAGCTGTCGCTAAACTCAGGAATTTCAGAAAAGCATCTGAAGAGCTGTTTTTCTCCCAGCCTGCAATAAGCGCCCAGATAAAAGAACTTGAAAACTATTACAACGTGATTTTATTTGAACGGACAGGAAAAAAGGTTGAACTTACCGAGGCAGGAGAACTTCTGCTTCCCTACGCTGTTGACCTTGTGGGTAAATTTGAGGAGTCGAGGTACAGTGTCCAGAATGCTGCAAGCGCGGACAGGGGACGGATCAAGATCGGCACAAGCATTCTTCCCGGGCTTTATTATCTGCCTGACCTTATCGCGGAATTCAAGGAAAAGAATCCAGATATTGTTTTTGATATATCGCTATTATATTCTGCAGAGATTGAAAAACTTGTCTATGACATGAATATTCACCTGGGTGTTATCGGTACTCCGGAAGATTTCACATTTCAGGAGCACCTGTCCTATGAAAGTGTTTTCAGGGACCGTCTTGTAGGCTGTGTATATTCCGGGCACCCTTTTTTTGAACGGGAATTTGTTTCTCTCCCGGAATTTGCCGATGAAGAACTTATTCTTCCCACAAAAAACACCTTTACCCGGAAAATAGTTGAAAAAAGCATGAAAGAGAAAGGTATCCCTTTCAAGATAACTTATGAAATAGCGAATAACGAAATGATAAAGCGGATGGTTGAAAAAAAACTGGGAGTAACTATTATGTGCTCTTCAATGATACAGGATGATCACCCTGTCCTCAAGCCTGTGATTATAGATGACCTTCACTCGTACAGGCATATAAACATTGTTTTCCGGAAAGACAGGAAACTGTCCCCGCCTCTCCGGAATTTTATAGAATTCTTAACTTCGCATCCCAAGAAAAATGTTATTTAGAATTTTTAAAAAAATTAGCACGACAGAATAAAATTATAAATCAACTTCATTCAATGATTCATAGCAATTACGCGGTTCTGTCTCCAATTCCCAGTAAAAGACCTGAGACACTGATATCTTCGTCAAGTTTATCCCAGTGAATACCTGTTCCGCCGCCGCTTATGATAAAATCATTTCTTTGATCAACAGAAGCTTTTAACAGTCTGGGGAAATATGATAATGGCACAGACAGCTGTCTCCCGTCAGCAAGCAGTACCCAAAGGTTATCTTCGTCTGTCCAGACTTTGGATGCAAATACTTCTTTAGTTAAAGTATTCATGCCACTTCCTCCTTATTAACTCCTGATTATCTTCTATCATTTTTTCTATAGTATTAAGTTCTTTTGAAGTCATGCCATAATTTGAAGCAATACTTACTTCAGGATCTAACCAATATTTTGCAACTTTTATATGCTTTCTGACATGAATATGACATTTCTCCAGAGGCTCACCCTCATTTGAGTAAAAAAAGAATTTTTAACCGTCTATTTCAAGTATCTTCGGCATTCATGTTCCTTAAATAATTATACTATTAATAGATTTTTGTTGCATCACTTTTATTCTGATGATCCTGCTGTATGAAACAGTATTTACAGTTTTTCTCTGGCAGTAAAATGAAACTTTTATTGACAGGAATTTTTTAAATAAACTTCACTCGTACAGGCATATAAACATTGTTTTCCGGAAAGACAGGAAACTGTCCCCGCCTCTCCGGAATTTTATAGAATTCTTAACTTCGCATCCCAAGAAAAATGTTATTTAGAAATATTTGCAAAGTATTCCTGTATTACCGGCTGAAGCTTTTTCCTGGACCAGCCTATATTTCCCTGAAGATAAAATCCGGCTCTCCTGTCTACAGGCACTTTGATTTTAGGCGGAGCCAGTTCCCCTCCATTATCCTGAAGGTATGCGTATACGCTTTCAAGCAGTACAGCGTCTTTTGAAAACAGAATCAGTTCTCTTGTAAATTCTGGTTCTGTGTAGGCTATCATGATAAAGAGTATGTCAAGAGAGTTTTTTGTATAATATTTATCTGCTGCCTCAAGCAGCTGTGGGTCTTTCTTCAGCCAGTTCTCCATTGAAATGAGGGCAGAGCTAAACCCTGTTTTTTTAGTGCCCATTACCCATTCCTTGTAGTCTTTTCTTAAAATATCATAGCTTGAAAGAGGGGCGGTATTGAACTTTTCAAACTGAAGCCTGTCGAAAACCTTGTTCCTGTCAATCTTGAATGCTGTAGTGATGTAGTCAATAACTTTTATGTCCTTCTCTGTTGTTCTTCCCGCTTCTTTTGAAAAGTTTACTGTATCAAGCAGTATCGGTCCCGCAAGCAGCAGCGCCTCTTCCCTGTTTTCAAGTGCCCCTACCCTGTCCCTGATTTTTTCCGCAACAAGAGTAGCGCAGGAACCCACCGGTTCAATAGTTTTGTTTTTAACAGGATATGCGTTTTCATCCTTGTGATGGTCAAGGATCTCCTCGATACATCCTGAAAGATATTCCTGCCCGCCGGAAAGCTTATTGTGATCAATCAATGTAATTTTAAGTCTTCCTGATTTGAAAATTTCTTCGATATTGATTTCATCTATGAAGAGCAGATTGGATACTTCAATTTTTGCTTCGGTAAAAAGATATACAGCTTCAGTCCTTAGTTTGAAATCTGCCGCCGGTATGTTTATCAGCGGAATAAAAAGTTCATCATCGTTATTAGCTGTTTTCCCCAGAAAGTTTGCATACACTATTGACGATGCCATGGAGTCAAGGTCTGAGGCTTCGTTCCCCATTACGACATGAATGATCTTTTTATTGTTAAGATTAAATTTAGAATTAAAAAGAAAACTGTTTAACATAATATTCCTCCATAATAACCTCTCTTCAGAATAGAACATTGTCAGTATTCGTCAATAAGATATTGATAATCTTGTGATAGAAGTTTTCTATCAGGCTGATAGATTTTTTTCATTGGAAAAATTACGCGCCGGGCAGGTATAATGTCGTAGAATTGATGGAGGAGATCAGAAATGCCAGACGTGTTTGAGAAAAACAAGGCAACTTCGGCGGAAGAAGCTGCGAAAATAGTTCCAAGGGCTGAGTTCAGGGTATTCGGCCAGGGTATAATTGATATTGTAAAAAGTAAAATGTGGAATGGAAAGACAATTCTTTTTCAGGCGAGAAAAATGCCGCTTGAGACATATTTTCTTTCAGGACTTACCAATGAGGCAAATGTCAAGGTAAGGGACGGCCTTCTTGATATAAAGGTAAAAGTAGGTGAGACCCCGGAGGGATATGAGATTTTTCAGCCAAGCGGAAAATTCCAGTTCCCGGTAAAAAAAGCTGATCTTGCGACTATTGTTTCCCATCTTAAAGTTGATATGAAACTGGACAAAGAGACCTATACAATTGATGAATTTATTGAAATGGCGAGGAAGCATCCCGATCTTGCTCCTGTCAATGTTGAGAAAATGCGCTACGGATTTACAGTTGACGGAATAATCTGCGAATATGCCCAGGTCTGGTTTAACGGCGCACTGATAGAAACAGCATGCGCGGAAAGCGAGAATTACGCCGGCATGAAAGTTGTGGTAGAAGGGCTGGGCATTTCTGAAATGCCTAATACCAGTTATTTAAAAGCCGCGAAGCGTGTTATTGGAATGGCAAAATAGTATTATAATTAAGTAATACTGGAAATATAAAAAATTTTTTGGAGGAAAATAATGAAAAAATTGTATATTGTACTGTTGATATTATTATTATCAGCAACAATGGTTTTCGCAGGCGGCGCAAAAGAAGCACCCGCTGCTAAAGCTGAACCGGCAAAAGCTGCGGCTCCTGCATTTCCTGAGAAACCGATAAAACTTGTTGTTTATCTTGCACCGGGCGGAGCAGGGGACATCCTTGCGAGAAAGTTCACAGATGTTGCTTCCAAATATTCAAAAGCTACTTTTGTAGTTGAGAACAAACCCGGAGCGGGCGGAATTGTAGCTCTCGAACATATCCGCGCCCAGGCTGCAGACGGCTATAACCTGATGTATGTAACAAAATCAATTGTCTCCAAAGTAGCTACAACGGAAACAGATATTGACCTTAACAAGGAATATGAATGGATAGCCATGCTCCAGGTTGATCCTGAATGTGTTATTACAAATGTAAAAAACAAGGCACATACCTGGGAACAGATTTTTGAAGATTCTAAAGCCAAAAACGGAAACCAGCTCTGGCTCGGCCCGGCTGCAGGCGGGCTTGACCATGTAACTGCCCAGAAAATTTGGGCTTCCGCGGGAATGCAGGCTAAATGGGTTCCTTTTGACAGCGGCGCGAAAGCCATTGCGGCTCTTCTCGGACAGCAGGGTGTTGTATACGTAGGAAACCCGGCGGAAGTTAAGGGCAACCCTGATCTTAAGGTTGCGGCAATCTGCTATTCAGAAAGACTTCCTGAATTCAAGGATGTCCCGACATTCAAGGAACTTGGTGTAAACGGAGTTGAGAATGAGGTCATGTGGAGAGGTTTTGCAGTAAAGGCCGGAACACCTGCACCGGTTATTGCCTGGTATGAAGATCTGTTTGCCAAAGTTTCCAATGACGCTGACTGGAAGAAGACATATGAGTCAGACGGTATAGCTGTTGTAAACTGGAAAAAAGACAAGTTCAACAAGCTTGTTGCTGATGACCTTGCCGAGGCAAAGGCGGCAGCAAAAAAATAGTTTTTCAGGTAATGAAATAAAATTATTTATAAAAAACAGAGGAAGGGGGTAATACGCCCTCTTCCTCTTTAACATTCCAATTCTTGCAGGCATAAAAATATGGATACAATAAAATATTTCGGAAAAGGGCCTGGACTATACATAATGGCATCAGTCCTTTTTTTCCTTTTTGCAGCGATTATTTTCGCAATTTACAAATCATCAAAAAAAGAATATTTCTGGAGACTTTCTATTCCTGTCTTTTTTATTATGACGGTACTCGGTTTTATGGTAATAGCCATGGGTCTTCCAGTGAAAGGTGATGAAGTCGGCCCCGCAATTGTTCCCGAACTGTGGATAACAGGTATAATATTGTTAAGCGTTTTAATAATAATAAGAACACTGTTCGGTCTGGATGAAAAAGACCCCGGCTGGGGAAGGGTAGGAGTAGTCGGCGCTTTTCTCGCTTTTACAATACTATATCTCTATATGATAATTTATATCGGTTATTATATTTCAACATTAATCTATCTTTCAGTCAGTATATATTCTCTTTCCTACCGTGATATAAAGGTTATCGCGGGGCTTTCATTAGGATGGATTCTGGTTTCATATGTGGCTTTTTACAGAATCCTTTATGTTCCCCTTCCGAAAGGAATACTGATAGAACGGATATTCGGATAAGGAGTACATTTTTATGGATCTTTTAATTAATCTTTTCCAGGGTTTCGGATATCTTGTGGGATGGGAACCTGTTGTCGCCATGACTGTCGGTGTTATTCTGGGAATACTCGTAGGCGCTATGCCCGGGCTTTCCCCGTCAATGGGCGTTGCTCTTCTTGTTCCCTTTACCTACAAAATGCCGCCCCAGATCGCGCTGATACTGCTTGTATCAATTTATATAGCTTCAAATTACGGCGGCTCAATTACAGCTGTTACTATAAATACCCCGGGAACGCCGTCCGCAGTTGTTACAGCGTTTGACGGATACCCCCTTACACAGCAGGGAAGAGCTGGAGAGGCTCTCGGCATATCGCTTGTCGCGTCAACTGTGGGCGGTATAATCGGAACTATCATACTTATATTTTTCTCTGTTCCGCTTGCAAGTCTTGCTGTAAGGCTTCATCCTGCCGAATATTTCGCTCTTGCGATATTCGGGCTTACGACTGTAGCGTCGCTGGGCGGTAAAAACTGGCCAAAGGCTTTTATTGCCGCTTTACTGGGTCTCCTTATAAACACAATCGGGCTTGACCCCATATCAGGAGTAAAAAGGTTCACATTCGGGACCTACCGCCTTTTTGACGGGTTTGCCCTTATCCCAGCCCTTATCGGGCTTTTCGCTCTGAGTGAGGTATTTTCAAGACTTGAGGAGTTCAAATTTGATAAGGAAAAGATAGAGGCAGATATAAATAAAACAGTATGGCCCTCCTTTATTTATTACTGGAAAATGAAATTTACAATTATAAAAACCTCAATCATCGGCACTCTTATAGGGATATTCCCCGGAGCTGGCGCTACAATTGCTACCTTTATTGCATACGATTTTACAAAAAGGGGCAGTAAGGATCCTGACAGCTTCGGTAAAGGCAATCCGGAAGGGGTAGCTGCGGCCGAGGCTTCAAACTCGAGCTCAGTCGGCGGCGCGCTTGTTCCTCTTCTGGCCCTTGGTATCCCCGGAAGTGCTACTACCGCGGTCCTTGTCGGCGCGCTTATGATCCATGACCTCAATCCCGGCCCTCTCCTTTTTACGGAACGGCCTGACATTGTATATTCACTTTTCGCCTCCTGTCTTGTCGCGAACGGAATCATGCTTGCTCTCGGCCTCATGGGTTCGAGGCTCTGGATCAAGGTTACAGACATTCCCAAGACTGTTCTTTTTCCCTGTATTCTGGCGATTTCCATAATCGGCAGTTTCGCGGTAAATTATTCATTCTTTGATGTTGCTGTATGTATAGGATTCGGGGTTGCCGGCTGGATTTTGAAAAAATTTGATTATCCTGCGGCGCCTATCGTTCTGGGCATGGTGCTTGGAAATCTGGCTGAAACAAATTTCAGAAGGGCTGTAATAATGGGCGGTTATCCTGTATTTTTCGTCAGGCCGTTCAGCGTTTTACTTCTGCTTGTTTCAGCATTGTCACTGGCATATCCTTTTTACCAGAGCTACAGAAAAAAGAAAAAATCTGCAGCTGCAGGTAAATAACAGGCTAGAGTATTTAAAACAATTTCCCCTGCCGTCCTGCGTTTATTGCAGGGCGGCTTTAATTTTTATGGAACTCTCCTGAAGCAGGGTCTATAATAATTTTATTATGAAAATCAGTATTAAAAAAGTTATTATACCCCTTGGCGCGGCAGGGCTTATCCTGTCAGTATATTCGATCTGGCAGCTGTTTTCCTCTTCCGGTTTTGTATTAAGGCTTGTACTTAAAACTGGGTTTCTCGCACTGAAAATATGCGCGGGCCTGGTAAAACTGCTTTTTATCAGGTCGCTTCCCGTAATCTGGTTCCCTGTTCTTGCATATCTTGTTCTCTCATGGTTTGTAAGGGACAGGGTGAAAAAGAAAATATTCCTTTTTGTGATTGTATCAGCAGAGGCTGCATTACTTGTAAATATTGCTCTCCCTTCGCTGACCTCCGTAATGTTTGCGCTTACCCGCATCCCTTTCCTCTTCTGCGTGACTCTCCAGTTTTACATGTTTCTTCTGTTCCTGCTTCCCAATGAACTCTGGAATTTCCTTGGGGGGCTTGTCCTTTTCCTGAAGGGCTCAGCCGTTATACTTCTGCCTGATTTTCCGACCTTCCTTGATGACATAGGCATACTTTCCGCCATTTTCTTTTTCCTGTTTTTATACATAAATACGCTGTTATCTATTGTAAAAAGAATCGGAAAAAGGGAATCTATGGAGACGGCGGAGAAGTTCCTGCACACTCTGCCTGAGCTTGCTGGAAAAATAAAGGAACGGCGGATTGAGAATAAAGGATAAATATAATCAGCATCTGACTGGAATAGTGCTGTCTTCGATCGGTATAATTCTATTGAGCTTTGATACAGTCCTCATCCGGCTTGCTTCAGCATCTTCATGGAATACTGTATTCTGGCGGTGCATACTTATATCTGTTACA
The DNA here is from genome assembly GCA_024233785.1 of Spirochaetales bacterium. Taxonomy (GTDB): domain Bacteria; phylum Spirochaetota; class Spirochaetia; order CADAEX01; family CADAEX01; genus JACKPD01. The sequence continues at coordinate 9,330 of JACKPD010000013.1, forward strand.
TCTTCTCTTATTCTCTTTGCAAGGGAAAGAACCACTGTTTTTCATAAAATAAAAAAAGAAGGATTTCCTCTGATTTTATCTGGTATGTTCTGGGGCTTTTCCGGCCTTCTTTTTGTAGTTTCCGTTAAAATGACAGTTGCCGCAAATGTACTGGTTATGCTCAGTCTGTCTCCTCTTTTTGCGGGCATCGCGGGATATTTTTTTCTGGGCGAACGTATAGGCCGGCGGAGTCTGTTTATGATTGCTGTTGCCGCATCAGGTGTTTATATAATATTTGCTGGTGATATTGAAGGCGGAAACCTTGCAGGAAACCTGCTTGGCCTTTTGATACCGGTCTGCCTCGGCATTAATCTTGCCTGGATGAGAAAGCACAGCGATATAAGCAGGACTGCAGCTGTTATAACAGGCGGTCTGGTTTCTGCCTTTATCGCGTCATTTTTTGCCGCACCTTTTTCTGTAAGCAGTATTTCGTTCTTTTATCTGGTCCTTCTCGGACTTATCGCGATACCCCTTGCACAGCTTTTGCTTTCAACCGGGACAAGGTATCTGCCCGCTTCCCGGGTTGCCCTTATTATGATGTCTGAGACATTTCTCGGACCGCTGTGGGTCTGGGCTTTTATTGGGGAAATACCTCCGGTACGGACTTTTGCAGGCGGCGCCCTGATTCTCGCAGGTGTGTTTGCAGATTCCTTTATTTCAATAATATATGATAAAAAAAATGAAAGTCCCTTACAGTTTAACAATAAAATACTGAAACAATAAAAGCCTGGAAAATTAAATAATTTTTTATTCAAGTATCCGGTCAATCATCGTATAATTGAAATGCTTTAAGGAGGAAAATATGTCTGAATCTACAGAAAACTACCGCCGGGATCTTGTCGAAAAGCTTTTCCCTGCAGGTATCCCTAAGCTGTGGTGTCCTCCCCTGACTCATTATTCATCTGATGGTTCTATTGATAAAACTCACATCAAATTACATCTGACCCATATGGCGCCTTATGTTAAAACCCATCTTATTCCCGGTTCAACCGGCGATGGATGGGAGCTGTCAGAAGCTGAAATAAAGGAACTGCTTGAATTTATTGTCAGTGAAGGAAGTACTCAAGGAATCCGTTTTCTGGTAGGTGTTCTGCGGCCTGATGCAGACACTGCAAGGCGCGATATTATTAAAACAGCAGAATGGCTTACTGATTTTACCGGAACATATGATTTTGAAAAAGCGATGGCTGCTTCGGGAGTATGCGGTTTTAATGTCTGCGCTTCCGGGGGAAAGTATTTATCACAGAAACAAATAAAGGAACAACTTGCTGCAATTCTTGCCCTTGGATATCCTACAGCACTCTATCAGATACCGCAGTTCACAGATAATGAAATTGCTCCTGAGACATTTTCAGAACTTGCCGATGAATTCGGGAATTTATATATGTGGAAGGATACAAGCGGAAATGATACTGTTTCCCTTTCCAGGGTTGATACAGGCGGAATCTTCATGGTAAGAGGAATGGAAAAGGATTACAGCAGATGGTATAAATCAACACCGGGAGGTTTATATGACGGATTTCTGCTTGGATCGGCAAACTGCTTTGCACATGTGTACAGAAAAATAATTGATTTGTCAGACAGAGGTATGCATGAAGAGGCTCAGTTTATGTCTGACCGTGTAACGCGGGCTGTGGCAGCTGCTCTGGAAAAAGCATCAGGTATTTCTTTTGGTAATGCTTTTGCCAACTCCAACAAGGCTTTCGATCACTTTTTTGCATATGGCTGTGATGCATTGAAAACCCCTTTACCAATGACACATTCAGGAAACAGACTTCCGGAATGGATGATTAAGTCAGCGGGTATGCTTCTTGAAAATGAAAAACTCATGCCTGATCATGGGTATATGCAGCAGGAATAAGACTAAATTATCCGGAGATACTATATGCACGAAACACGGCTTTACCTTGTGCGGCACGGCGAGACAGAATGGAACAGGGAAGATAAAATGCAGGGAGTAAAGGACAGCCCTCTTACTGATAAGGGAGTTGAACATGCCCGGCTTTTAGGGTCACGGCTTAAGGGGCTGACGGGAGGAATAGATAAAATCTATTCAAGCGACCTCGGAAGGGCTTTTGATACGGCTGTGCTGATCGGAGGATATCTTTCTCTTTCTGTTAACAGGGATGAGCGGCTGCGGGAAAGGAATATGGGTATCTTTGAAGGGTACAGCTGGGATTATGTAAGGGAGAATTTTCCGCAGGAATTCAAAAAAACTGTATCTGATGATAACAGCTACAGGATCCCGGAAGGGGAATCAAAGAATGAGTATATTGAAAAAGTGCGGTCCTTCCTTGATTTCGCGTCCCGTGAACATGAGGGAGACAGGGTGCTTGCTGTTACCCACAGGGGATTCATAAATTTCGCGCTCAGGATAATTCTTTCTGTACCGTTTCATGAGCGGATGGGAATTATTGTACAAAATACAAGTCTTGCCGGGTTTACACTTCACAAGGGAAGATGGATGCTTGAGAGGTTCGGGGACCTATAATGTTTTTTATTGGAATATTCGGCATTGGCTCCAAAGAATACCCGGCAGAAGATAAAGGCGGTTCACCAGGCTTCAGATGCAGTATCTGCGGAGGGGAAAACACTCTCAGAAGGTATGTGAGAAGGAAATACTTTCATATTTTCTTTATTCCCCTTTTTTTCTGGGGTGATGTGTTTTTCTACAGGTGCGCAAGCTGCGGCGCTGCGTCGGGGGGAATTGGTTCAGCTTCAGGCAGTTACAGGGGAGGTACCGGCACCGGCGGACCAGGCGCGGACAGTCACGAGATCTGCGGACACTGCGGAAAGGAACTTGATTACAACGGCAGATACAGGTTCTGCCCTTATTGCGGAAATCCTCTTTAACTCAGTCCCTGAACTCAGTCCCGGGCGTTTAATCATCAGCGATGAAATCCTGTACACTTTTTTTTAATTCGGTTAATATGTAATCAATTATGGCATCAAATAAAACTCAGGAATACGACGAAAGCAAAATAAAAACCTTAAGCTCCCTTGAGCATATAAGACTCAGGAGCGGCATGTATATCGGTCGTCTCGGAGACGGAAACAACCAGGATGACGGCATTTATATCCTTTTAAAGGAAGTTATTGATAACAGTATTGATGAGTTTATCATGGGATTCGGAAAATCAATTGTTATCGATATAAGTGAAAATGTTGTAAAAGTCAGGGACTACGGCCGGGGCATTCCTCTTGGAAAGGTAGTTGAGTGCGTCTCCCTTATAAACACGGGAGCCAAGTATAATGACGATGTTTTCCAGTTCAGCGTGGGCCTTAACGGTGTAGGGACAAAGGCTGTGAATGCTCTTTCCTCCAGGTTCAGGGTAGTATCCATAAGGGACGAAAAATACTCTGAAGCTGTCTTTGAGAAAGGAATTCTTAAATCTCAGAAAAGCGGTACAAAAAAAGGGGAGAAAAACGGGACCTATGTCGAGTTTACACCGGACAGGGATATCTTTGCCGAATACCAGTACAACACCGAATTCCTTGAGCAGCGGCTGTGGAATTACGCATACCTTAACAGGGGCCTTACGCTTCAGCTCGGAAAACAGAAATTCTACTCGGACAAAGGACTTTACGATCTTTTAAACGCTGAAGTCGGAGATGATATTTATTACGATATAGCATACTACCGCGGGGAGAAAATAGAGTTTGCCTTTACCCATACCAAAACATACGGGGAAACATTTTTCTCGTTTGTAAACGGGCAATTTACAAGCGACGGAGGCACTCACCTTACAGCTTTCAGGGAAGGCCTTCTTAAAGGGGTGAACGAGTTTTACAGGAAAAATTACTCGGGGCAGGATGTAAGGGAAGGTATCGCAGGGACTATTGCAATCAAGCTCAAGGACCCTGTTTTTGAAAGCCAGACAAAAAACAAGCTCGGCAATACAGATATCAGGAGCTGGATAGTAAATGAGGTAAAATCAGGCGTCAGCGATTTTCTCCATAAAAACAGGGAAGCGGCAAAGACCCTTGAAGACAGGATAGTCTATAACGAAAAGCTCAGAAAGGAGCTCAATGTTGTAAGAAAGGAAGCCAAGGAAGCGGCGAAGAAAATCGCGATAAAAATCCCCAACCTGAAGGACTGCAAATACCATCTCGAGGACGCCAAAAAGGGCGAACTTACAACGCTTTTCATAACTGAGGGACAGTCGGCAACCGGATCAATGGTTGCCTCCCGCGATGTGTATACACAGGCTATTTTTTCCCTCAGGGGCAAACCCCAGAATATGTACGGGAAGAAAAAAACCGAAATATATAAAAATGAAGAGCTCTATAACATGATGATGGCCCTTGGAATTGAAAATGATGTTGAAGAGCTGCGCTATGCGAGGATTGTAATTGCAACAGACGCGGATAACGACGGATTTCATATCCGGAACCTTATGCTCACCTTTTTTCTGAATTATTTTGAGGAACTGGTTGTAGCCGAAAGGGTTTTTATTCTTGAAACACCTCTTTTCCGCGTAAGGAATAAAAAAGAGACCCGCTACTGCTACAGCATAGCGGAAAGGGATACAGCCGTAAGCGCGCTTTCGGGGCCGGAAGTTACAAGATTCAAGGGCCTCGGGGAAATATCCCCGAATGAGTTCGGGCAGTTCATAGGGGCGGACATGCGGCTTGTAAAGGTGAATGTCAAATCGCTCAAGACAGTTCCTGAAACACTTGAATTCTATATGGGAAAAAACACGCCTGAAAGAAGGCACTACATTATGGAGAACCTTATCTGATGGCATATGTAAAAAATGTTTTTGATATTAATTTTCTTGAATACGCCTCCTATGTAATCAAGGACAGGGCAATACCCGACATTGCTGACGGGCTTAAGCCGGTACAGAGAAGAATACTCCATTCGCTGTTTGAAATGGATGACGGCAAGTTCCATAAGGTTGCCAACGTTGTCGGGCACTGCATGAAGTACCATCCCCACGGCGATATGTCAATCTACTCGGCGCTTGTTGTCCTTGCCGAGAAAAACTTCTTTATCGACAAACAGGGCAACTTCGGCAATATTTTTACAGGCGATTCAGCTTCTGCTGCAAGGTACATAGAATGCCGGCTCCTTCCTCTTGCGAAAGAGGTCCTCTTAAATCCTGATATAACAGTATATGAGGATTCATACGACGGCAGGAACAGGGAACCTGTAGCTTACCCCGCAAAGATACCTGTAGTTCTTCTGCTCGGGACGGAGGGGATTGCGGTCGGTATGTCGACCAAAATTCTTCCCCACAATTTTAACGAAGTACTCGATGCCCTGTCAGATGCCTTAAATGGAAAAAAGAGGCTTTTATATCCGGACTTTCCTACCGGAGGAATCCTCGATGTGTCAGGCTATGATGACGGCAACGGAAAAGTCCTTGTAAGGGCGAAGCTTGATACAAAGGACCCGAAGAGGGTTGTTATCAGGGAGCTTCCGTTCGGTCAGACAAGTGAAAGCATTATCGCATCCATAGAGGCGGCGGTAAGGAAAAACAAGCTTAAAGTAGCATCGATAAGCGATTTTACAACTGACAAGGTTGAAATTGAGATCAAGCTACCCCGCGGCATAATGACGGAAGATGTTGTCGATGCCCTTTATGCGTTTACAGACTGCGAGACCTCAATATCTGTTAATCTCCTTGTCATAAAGGATAAAAAACCTGTCCAGATGACAGTAACCGAAGTTATTAACTATTATGCGCTCCAGCTTGTTGATGTCCTGACCCGGGAGCTTAAGCTTGAAGAGAAAAACCTGAAGGCAAGGCTTCACGCCAAAACGCTTGAGCAGATTTTTATTGAAGAACGTATTTATAAAAAAATTGAACAGATGAAAACCTCTGAAAGTGTAATAAAGGCTGTTATCACCGGATTCGAGCCCTTCCTTCACCTGATAAAAAACGAAGTGACGGAAGAGGATGTTGAGAGGCTCCTTAAGATACCTATCAGGAGAATTTCCCTTTATGATATCAACAGGGCAAAAAAAGAGATGGAGGAAATACTCGCGAGGCTCAAGGAGATCAAATACCATCTTGCCCATATTAAAGAATACGCGCTTTCTTTTATATCCGGAGTAAAGGCAAAATACGGCGCCGCGTTTAACCGTAATACACAGATCACATCATTTCAGAAGGTTGACATGAGGGAAGCGGCGATAAGAAGCCTTAAACTGCGCTATGACAAGGATACAGGATATCTTGGCTATGAAGTTGCTTCCGGTACTGCGTTATTTGATGTATCTATTTATGACAGGGTGCTTATTATAAAGAAGAACGGCACTTATCTAGTCATGAATGTGCCTGACAGGGTTTTTATTGACAAGGGGATGCTGCATTGCGCAATCGCGGAAAAAGAGCAGATGCCGGACACTGTTTTTACTATCCTGTATAAAACTACAGATAACAAAGCTTTTTATATAAAAAGGTGCAGGATAGAAAAATATATTCTTGACAAGGCTTACGATCTTGTACCGGATAACGCAAAACTGATTTATCTTACAACACGGGAAGAGGGCAGCATAAACCTTGTATATGCGCCGAAAGCCAGGGTAAAGATACTTGAAGAAAGTTTTGATATTTCTTCCTACCTTATAAAAGGGGTTAAAGCAGGGGGAGTTAGGCTTACAACACGCGAAGTTAAATCTTGTAAATTTGTTTCCTCAAAAAAGAAAACGCAGAAAAACGGGAAATAGTTTTTATTGGACAAAGAAATCATACCGACCGATTAGCCGCAGAATGAGACTGAAGAAATCAGGAAATACCTATACCTATGATGATAACGGGAACACTGCGGCGGCATCAGAACCATTTACACAAGACTTATGACAGCGCCTTATTTTCCTTCCCAATTTTCTAATATTAAATCCGGTATTCTGCTGAAATGATTTTTATTATTTGTTACCAAAGACAAATTCATATATAATGAAGTTGATGCAATCAATAAGTCCATGTCGTCAATACGATTTCCGGATATTTCCAGCTTTGCCTTTAATTCTCCGAATATTTCAATAATTCCCTGATTAATATCTATGATTTGAAATAATTCTGCTATTCGGTTTACTGTGGCTGTATTTTTTTCAGGATGCCCTGATTTCCTCGCGCCATATGTTAATTCTCCATATGTAATAACAGAAATATATTTTGGAATATTCTGATTCTCAATCATCCAGTTATTTACTTCTTCATTTCCTTTTAAACTATAGATGATTATATCTGTATCAATCAAAAAGGCCATTTTTTTCTCCAAATCTATTTGACTGATTACGCCCTTTTTTTATTTCAGTGATTATTTCTTCTGCCTCTTTATCATCAACCCAGGCCCCTCTTAATGATAAAAATTCCAAAGTTGAGTTTTTCATTTGTTTTTGATTACTGTTCAGGTAATTTTGTATTATTGTAATTACTTCCTGGCTGATCGACCGGTTCTGCAGTTTTGCAGACGTTTTGAGGAAATTATATAACCTGTCATCTATATCACGAACCTGCAGTGTTGCCATAATATTCACCTCTATATTTATTATAGCAGTTTTTCATGAAAATACAAGCATTTTGCATGCAGCTGTGTGTTTAATCGGGAGAAATGATTCTTTGCTTTATAAGGTTTTAATATTTATGCTGTAAAAAGACTTTCTTCCAAAAAGGGATGCGAAGGGCGCCGAAGGCGGACCCCGCAGCGAACGGAAAGTAAGCGAGGAGGCCGGAGCCCCCTTTGGGGCGCAGCCCGGAGCAGGCCCGGCCCCGCAATGCCCTGATTTACACTTTCAGTTTAAGAAACAGAGTTATATGTATTTAATAAACATTGCGGGGATTTTGCCGATCCTCTGCGGGTCTGTTAAATTTCCGCTATAGCCTCTACTTCAACCAGGCAGTCTTTCGGAAGCCTTAAAACACCTACTGTCGATCTTGCGGGAAAATCAGATTTAAAAAATGACTTATATACTTCATTGAATTCAGCAAAATCATTCATGTCCTTGAGGAAGCACGTTGTCTTGACAATTTTGTCCATCGAGCTTCCCGCCGCTTCCGCCACAGCCTTAACATTTTTAAGCGTTGCTTCCGCCTGTTCCCTGATTGTTGTGCCGGTTATTGCCCCGGTAGCAGGGTCTGAAGGAGTCTGTCCCGATATGAAAATCAGGCCGCCCAGCTGTACCGCCTGGGAATAAGGGCCTATCGCCGCAGGAGCATTTTTTGTGGAAATAATTTTCTTCATTTTAACCTCCGTTTACTTTTTCAATAACCTGGCTTCAAGGTAATACCGTTTTTCAATTGACTCCCCGATGGAAAAAGTCTTTCTGGGGTATACCCCTTTGGCGGTTATTCTTTTAAAAAAAGTCTTCTTGCTTATTACCGGCAGTATAAACCCTATGTTTCCCTCTTTTTCAGCTATTTCAAGCGTGTCTGCTTCCCCGTGAATATAATCAATCTCATCCCCTGTTTCAGAGAGGTATTTGTCAAGAAATGTCTGAAGTTTTTCAGCCGCAAGAAGATTATCCTCATACGGCAGGATTATTTCCCCGTATCTGCTGCCGGCGGCAAAGATTATTGTGCCCGGCATTTCCGGCGTTTTTACTTCCCGCCTCGTGCACTTTCTGATTTCACAGCCTGTTTCCGCCTTGAAAGCATCAAGCATTTTTGCGCTGTCTGTGCCAAATACAACCCTGTGAATCGGTTCAAAGTTAAGCCCTGTGCTGTTGATGTTGATTATTTCAACAAGGGCATATCTTGCGGGATGGTCTTCGCCTGTGCCTGGCTGATTTTTGATTTTATTCCATACCTCTTTTGCCGCGGCAAGCGAGTGATTGCCGTCGCCGACCGCGAAAAGTGTTCTGTTGACCTTAAGGAGTTTATCAAACGCTTCTTCAATATGAGAGAGGTCTTCATCACTGTTTACAAGCCATCCCCTGATCTTTCCCCCGTTTTTCATAAGCTTGAAATCATACAGTTTTTTGAGTTTGTCTTTTTTTGCGTAAAGGTGTTCGACTACACTTCCGTCAGCATCATCGATAAGAAATAGTATATGGGGAAGGTCAAGCGATGCTTTTTCCCTTATTCTGATCCGGGGAGGAAGACGGTCTACAACCGTTTTTTCCGTGGGGCGGATAAGTGAATCAGCCTTTTCGCTGTAATCATATTTTTCAAGGTCAACAGCAATCAGCAGCCCCTGTCTTGACTTTGTATACGGGGTTTCACGGTCTATAAGCACAAATCCGGGTTCTGTTGTTTTAAGTACACCGTCCGAAAGATAATCTTCCATTGTTTTGTTTATTGATTTGATTTTATCATCAAGATTCACCTCTTTCAGATAACATTCGGGGAGGATCAGGTTCAGGGTTGAGGGTTTTCCTTCAGTAGTTTTTTTTACATCCTCCCAGTAATCCCTGTTGGAAGTGAACTGGTCGCACGCAATAACCGACCATTTTTCAAAATCTGTTTTACCTGTGTCCGGAAGCAGAATTTCAGGTAATCTGACTCCGTATTTTTCGAAGCTGCTCATATTTTACTCCTTTGAGATGTCAGTTTCATCAAGTTCAATTACGTCAAACTGGTGAGGTATTTTAAGGTTGAAGCTCTTAAAGACTATAAAGGTTTCCGTTACTGTAATACCTTTGATAGTGGAAAGCTCCCGGCTCAGGAAATCAAGAAGACTGTAGTCAGGTTCAAGATGCACAGTTATAAAAAGATCATATCTTCCGGTAACAACGCTTGATGATATGACTCCTTTAAGCCTGCTTATATTTTCCGCGGTTTCTTCAAGCTGAAGGTGGTTCAGCTGTATTCCCATGTATACAATAGTGTGCCCTTTCGCTACTTCAGGGTTTACAAGTGTTGTAATATCAATTATTCCGGTTTCCCTGAGTTTCTGTATTCTTGCCTTTACCGTATTTTCAGCAATCGAAAGCTCTTTGGCGATTTTTTTGTATGAAATCCTGCCGTCTCTAAGGCGGTTGATTATCTTTTTATTGATGTCATCAAGAATAAGCCCCATTCTTTGCCCCTTTTGTCTAATTTTTACATGTTTTTGCCCAGATTTCAACTGAAGTTTTTTTTTAACCGGAAAAAGATCCTTAAACTCCCGCTTGATGCTCCCTTTTTTGCCTTAATATATTTTTTTCTATATGAAAAAAGCTACATTATTGTAGTCTGACATATAATTTCCTACAATAATGTAGTAAAAAAAACAGCAGTAGAATAGTGTCCGGGCCGAAATAGTAATATTATTTTAATAATAATACATAAATCGGTAAAAATATATTTCAAAACTGCATTTACAGCAATATCTATTTTTAAAAAGCGGGTTGGCACTATTATTGCATAATGTTTATAACTGCTGTGGTGCATACCTTTACAGTATGTATGTGCAGAAGTTATTTGATTATCAGGGTTTATACTTTGAGATCAAACCTTTTTTATTGTTCTGAACAGTCTCCTTAAGTTCTCAGGCTCTTTACTTGTCAAGTAAAGAGCCTGCTTTATCTCCCCTTATCATTATTGACACTTGAAAGTATAATTTATAGAGTAATTCCATGCAGAAAGAGGAATTATTTGTTACCGCAAGCCTTGCGAGGCTTGAACTTGATGAGAAGGAAGCTGAAAAGCTTAATGAAGCTGTTACAGGGATGATTGAATATTTTTCACTGATGGACAAAATTGATGTTGACGACCTGCCTCCGACAACTCACGCGGCAGCAAAAGTGAACAGAACAAGAAAGGATCTCCCTTCAGACATCTCTCTTGCGGATAAAATGGTTGAAAATGCACCTGAGAAAGAGGGCAGATTCATAACAGTACCGAATGTTTTATAATGTTCTAAATTAAAAACCGGAAAAATCAATGATGTGGAAAGATGTTTTAAATAACTCTGATAAAAAGAAAAAATATATAAATTATGTAAATGACTGGGAACAGAAAATACATTCATTTCTTGAATTTGACCCTGAAAGAACCTCTGCGGAATCTTTATCCGGGGGCGGCCGGTTTTCCGGAGTACCCTATGCCGTAAAGGATAATATCGCTGTAAAGGATTACCGCCTTACATGCGGGTCAAAAATACTCGAGAATTTTGTTTCTCCGTATGACGCGGACGTTATCGGAAAATTACACTCATCCGGCGCTGTCCCGGTCGCGAAGTGCAATATGGATGAGTTCGGGATGGGCTCTTCCACTGATAATTCAGCCCTTGCTGTTACCAATAACCCGTGGGATACCGGGCGTGTCTCCGGCGGCTCAAGCGGCGGCGCTGCGGCGGCTGTAGCTGCGGGACTTGTCCCTTTTTCACTTGGTTCAGACACCGGCGGTTCTGTCCGCCAGCCGGCTTCCTTCTGCGGAGTTTACGGGCTTAAGCCTACCTACGGCGCGGTTTCCCGCTACGGCCTTGTCGCTTACGCGTCCTCCCTTGACGTTATCGGAGTTCTTTCAAGAGACCTGAACCTGCTGGGGGATGTTTTTGACATGATCAAAGGACAGGATGAGAAAGACCAGACTACTGTTAAACTTGACCCTGACCTTCCATCAGATTTACAGATAGATGACGGGAAACCGGTATTCGGTTATCTCGGCGGCGACCTTGGACTTGATAAGTCAGTTGAAGCAGGATACAGAAACTGCATAGATATGCTCATTAAACAGGGATACAGCGTAAAAGAGATTTCAATACCGGCACTTGATTATGTTATCCCCGCCTATTATACGATTGCGACGGCAGAGGCAAGCGCGAACCTTGCAAGGTTCAACGGCGTTAGATACGGTTACAGAAGCAAAGGGGCGGAAACGCCTCTTGACCTGATGAAAAAAACAAGACATGAGGGCTTCGGCGACGAGGTGAAACTCAGGATACTGCTTGGCACATATGTTTTAAGGAGCGGCTTCCAGGACAGGTACTATATAAAGGCACAGAAGATAAGGACAAAAATCATAAACGATCTTGCCTCGCTTTTTAAGACAATTGAACTGCTTATCCTCCCTGCTTTCCCGACTCCGGCTTTCAGGCACGGAGAGGCAGAACTTACCCAGTATCAGCAGAAAGTGGCAGACAAGTTTACAGCTACAGCAAATCTCGCAGGTATTCCCGCTTTAAGTTTTCCTGCCGGAGTATACGGGGGACTTCCCGTAGGCTTGCAGCTTTTTGCTCCCCACTCAAGGGAAAAGCTTCTTCTTAAAGGGGCTGCGATTATAGGAAGGGAAATCCCTGTTCCCGAGGTTCCCGGCTACAGGAGCATTGAAGATATCTGCGGCGGACAGGGGCGGTAATTATGGATAAACAAGATAAAACAGATAAAAAAGATAAAACAGTGTTTGAGACATTTATCGGTCTTGAAATACATATTCAGCTTATTACTCAGACCAAGATATTCTGCGGCTGCAGGAACTCTTTCGGGGATCCTCCAAACACGAATGTATGCCCGGTCTGCATGGGTTATCCCGGTGTTCTTCCTGTATTGAACGAAGAGGCGGTCCGCAAGTCATATCTCATGTGCCTTGCTTTAAACTGCACCTTGAGTGAAAAAGCGGTCTTTGACAGGAAAAACTATTTTTATCCGGACCTTCCAAAGAACTACCAGATATCGCAGTTTGAACATCCCTTCGGTATAAACGGATATGTTGAAACAACCCTGCCGGACGGGCAGGCCAAGCGTATAAGAATTCACGAAGCCCACCTTGAAGAGGACGCGGGAAAGATGATTCATGAAGGGGCGGTATCGCTGTGCGATTTTAACAGAACTGGAACGCCGCTGCTGGAGATTGTAACTGAGCCTGATTTCAAGTCAGGGGAAGAGGTTGAATCCTTCCTTCAGGATTTCAGGAGGATGATAAGATATTTAGGAGTCTCCGACGGCAACATGGAAGAAGGCTCGATGAGATGCGACGCGAACATTTCAATCAACTACCCGGGAAAAGGGCTCGGCCGGAAGGTAGAGATAAAAAACCTCAACTCCTCCCGCCATGTCAAGCTTGCAATCCAGCATGAAGAGATAAGACAGGCAAAGATGATCCGGTCTGGAGAGACAATAATCCAGGAAACCCGGCTCTGGAACGAGGAGAAAAAAAGAACAGAAAGCATGAGGTCAAAGGAAGATGCCAACGACTACAGGTATTTTCCTGAACCTGATCTGCCTCCTTTTATTCCGACAGCCTCCTTTATCGATGAAATAAGGGAAAATCTTGTCGAACTTCCACATTTGAGAAGGAAAAGGTTTATTACTGAATATAACCTGCCGTCAGAAACCGCGGAATTCCTTACTGACGAAAAAGGGCGGGCGGATTTTTATGAAAGTGTATGCAAAGAAGGGACTGATCCGCAGACAGCCGCATCCTGGGTAAAAGGGGATGTCGCAAAAGTACTTAACAGGGAGAAGATGGATATAACATCAAGCCCTCTTACCGCGGAGCGCCTTGTATCGCTTCTTAAAATACTTGATGAGGGGAAAATTAACGGACAGACAGCCAAGAAAGTCCTTGATATGATAATCACTGAAAACAGGGACCCGGTTTCTATAATCACCGAGCACAGCCTTGAGCAGCTTGATAATTCTGATGAGCTTTCTTCCATTATTGACAGTGTCCTTGCGCAGAGCAGCGCGGCTCTGGAGCAGATAAAGTCAGGCGACATGAAACCGGTAGGGTTCCTGATCGGACAGGTGATGAAACTCTCAGGCGGAAAAGCTGATCCCAAAAAGACAAAAGAAATGATAATGGAAAAAATATCGGCATTGTAATTCAGGTAATGCCGGAAATATACGGCATGAAAAAATAGTTTAAAAAGATATACAGACTAAAACAGGACAGACAGAATGAAAATAAAAAGAAACAGTACTTGCGGAAGCCTTGAAATAAAGGATACGGGTAAAGAAGTTATATTAAGCGGCTGGGTTGAAAACTACCGCGACCACGGCGGAATTATCTTTATAGATCTTTATGACAGATGGGGAATGACCCAGGTCGTCTTTGATCCGGAGGTTTCCGGAAAAGATGCCCACGCGACGGCAGGTATCCTGAGAAGCCAGTTTGTCGTATCAGTGCGGGGAGAAGTGAGAAAACGCCCTGAAGGTTCTGAAAATACAAAACTCGCGACAGGCTATATCGAAGTTTACGCCAAAGAGATTGAGGTATTAAACGAATCAAAAACACCACCCTTTGATGTGTATCACGCATCAGCTGTTAACGAAGAGTCGAGACTTAAATACAGGTATCTTGATCTAAAAAATTCAAAACTCCAGAAATCAATGATTTTCAGGAGCAGCCTTACAAATACAATAAGAAATTATTTTTTTGAAAATGATTTCATTGATGTTGAAACGCCTATTCTCACCAAATCCACCCCCGAAGGGGCGCGTGATTACCTTGTCCCCAGCCGTGTAAACCCGGGGAAATTCTTCGCGCTTCCGCAGAGTCCCCAGCTTTTCAAACAGATGCTGATGACAGCGGGCTATGACAAATATATACAGATCGCAAGGTGCTTCAGGGATGAGGACTTAAGGGCGGACAGGCAGCCCGAGTTTACCCAGGTTGACCTTGAGATGTCTTTTGTCGACAGGGAAGATGTAATAAAAATAGTGGAAGGGCTGTTTAAGGAAATTTACAGCAAACATCTCGGCCGGCAGCTGGATCTTCCTCTGAAGAGGATAACATACGACGAGGCTATGCTCAAATACGGGTGCGACGCGCCTGACCTCAGGTTCGGCCTTGAGATAACTGAACTTTCCGATATTTTTGAGAAGACAGAGTTTGCTGTCTTTAAAGGGGCCCTGGCGCAAAAGGGAAAGATAAGGGGAATTAACCTTAAGGGCTTAAGCAGTCAGCTCACAAGAAAAGACCTTGATTATATGACCGAGTTTGTAAAACCCCTGCGTGGGAAAGGGGTTGCATGGATAAGGATGAACGATGACGGCCCCCAGTCCCCCATAATTAAATTCTTTACCGATGATGAGGCTGAGGCGCTTTATAAAAGGATGAACGCCGAGACAGGCGATGTTCTTATCTTCCTTGCTGACAGGGAAAAAATTGTCTGCAGCTGCCTTTCGGAACTCAGAAAATTTTTCGCTAAAAAATGCTCCCTTTACAGTGAAGGCGATATGAGTCTTATATGGGTAATTGATTTCCCGATGTTCGGCCCCGGTGAAAAAGGGAAGCCTGAAGTCCTTCATCACCCGTTTACTTCACCCAAGCCTGAAGATATCTCCAAACTTGACAGCGATATTTATGCGGTAAAGACAAATGCCTATGACATTGTTTTAAACGGCCATGAGGTAGGGGGAGGAAGCATCAGAATGCACAGCTCATCCCTTCAGAGAAAGATCCTTGAGATAATCGGCATAGGCAATGAGGACGCGGAGAGGCAGTTCGGCTACCTTCTCGAAGCCCTTGATTACGGAACGCCTCCCCACGGCGGGCTTGCGCTCGGCCTCGACAGGATGGTAATGCTGCTGCTCGGGCTTGATTCGATCAGGGATGTCATAGCTTTTCCCAAGACACAGAAGGCAACATGTCTTCTCACAAACGCTCCTTCATCTGTAGCGGATGAACAGCTGGAAGAGCTTTCAATTGAAACAGTTCTGCCTGAGAATGAATAAACGGAACTGATCCGTCAACTACCCCCGGCTGTCAAGGCAGCCGGGCGGCTTAACAGGCTGATTTTAGTTGTCACACAGCCTGGAACGCAATATACTCAAGGTATTATGGACAATGAAAAAGTCAGCAGAATATTTTCAAAAGATAAATTTGCCCTTGCTTCCGGCATAACACTTATTTCCATAGGTGACGGAGAAGCATCAGCTTCTGTTAATGTTGAGGAAAAACATTACAACGGGGTCGGGATTGTCCAGGGCGGACTTATATTTACACTGGCGGATTTTGCATTTGCCGCAGCCTCAAATTCGCGGGGCAGAACAGCGGTAGCGGTAAGGTGCGATATTAGCTACATAAAGCCAGTCAAGGGCGGCACTCTGACTGCAAGTGCAAAAGAGGTCTCCTGCGGGAATAAAATATCAAACTACCGCGTCAAGATAAATGACGGTACCGGTGACCTTGTAGCTGTTTTTAACGGCACAGCATACCGTAAGGATGATAATAACGGCAATTGAAAATACTTCCGCCGGCACACGCAATATAATCTGAATCACGTTTATCCGCATACCGGCAGAAGAATATCTGCTAAGCCTTGATTTTACCTGTAAAAATACCTTTTATATCCCTGACAATAAGGAACAGTGACGGTATAAGAAAGAGCGTAACTATTGTTGCGAAAATAAGTCCGTATGCGATAGCAGTAACTACCGGAACAAGGCTTTTGACATCGCCGCCGATTCCGTAAACAGACGGAAGCAGACCTGCAACTGTAGTTATCGTGGTGAGTATTATCGGCCTCAGCCTCTGTTTTGCCCCTTCCGCTATCCATTCCTTAAGCTGAGCTATACCAGCGTTACTTTCACTCATCAGCTTGTTTATAAAAGAAACCATTACTACGCTGTCATTTACCACAACACCGCTTAAGCCTATCATACCGATCAGCCCCATGAATGAAAGAGGCATGTTGTGAAAAACAAACGCCAGAAGCGCCCCGATAATACCGAAAGGTATTGTAAGCAATACAATAAGGGGCTGTTCTATCTTCCCGAAAAGAAGGACCAGCAGGAAATATATTAGTACAAGCGCTATTAAAAACGCGAAACTCAGGTCTGAAACTGATTCCGCTGTTTCCTCTGCCTCTCCCTTGATTATGAGTCTTGTTCCGCTGTATCTGTCTGAGATATTGCTGAAATTTTCTTTTACTTCTTTTGTTACCATATTGGCTGTTGTAACGTTTTTATCTACCCGTGAAGTAAGTGTAATAACCCTGTCCCCGTTAAAGTGATTAATAATTGAGGGGCTGTTCCCTGTTTTGATGGATGCTATCTGGCCAAGCCTGATAAGCCTCCCTTTCGCGTTAGGGATAAGAAGGCCTTCAAGGAATTTTACGTCCCTTTTGAAGTTCTCATCTATCTGTACACGGAAATCTAGTTTTTCCTTTTCTGTCTGGATTGATGTCGCGACTGTTCCGTCATACGCTGTTTTAACAGCCCTGGCGACCGAAGCCACATCAAGCTCCAGTTTGGCAAGCTCTGAATAGTTGAAATTAATTATGAGCTCCTGCTTGCCCGGCTTCTGGTCTGTCTCGAGGTCAAGCACGCCCGGCAGCTCTTTCATGAAAGATTCAATCTCCCCTGCCGCCCCGGCCCTTGCGACTGAATCGCCTCCCGCGATTTTTATTTCAACAAGTCCGCTTGCTGACGGGCCGATGGACTGCTTCGCGAACAGTATTTTCTCAAACCCCTTTATCTGCTGCTGTTTTATTTCCTTGTTTACCGCCTTCATGATGTCCTCAACGCTTCTGGAGCGTTCTGCCTGGGGAACCAGATAAACAGTAATCTGCGACCAGTTGACATGGTTGCCCTGTGAGCTTGTTCTCTTGACCGTGTGGTGGCCGATGTTTGTCTTAAGGGAGTAAAGCTCGTCCTTTTTAATTGTTTTTAATGTAACCTCTTCAATGAGCGCGGTCCTTTGTGAAGTTGTCTCAAGTGATGTCCCTTCCGGTGTCTCAAGATTAATAAAAAAGGCATCTGCCGTGTTGTCCCACATTAACACAAAGTTCTTTATGTTGTCCCTGGACAGGTAAAGGGTAAAACCCAGAGTCGCTATAAAAAACAGCAGAATAAGGTACCTGAATTTCAGGAGAACAAGAAGAAGTTTTTTATACAGTTCCGCAAAGCTGTCAAATCTTGAGATTTTCTCTGCAGAGGATGTATCCCCGGCAGCGGTATCCTTGTGCTTCCTGCGCCCGTTATGGGAGAGGTGCCCGGGGAGAATAAACACAGCTTCAAGAAATGAGAGGAGCAAAGCAGCCGAGATTATTACCGGATAAACCCTGATGAATTTTCCCATTGTCCCGCCGATGTAGAGCAGAGGCAGGAATGCCGCAATTGTTGTCAGGATAGTTATTACTACGGGAGATAAAACCTCTTTTACACCGGCAAGCGTTGCTTCAACCGGAGGCAGCCCTTTTTTCCTGTATAAAAAAATACTCTCGGCAATTACTATCCCGTGGTCAACAAGCATCCCAAGAACAGTAATTACAGCGCCGAGTGTAATCAGGTCAAGTGAATAATCCATTATGTTGAAAAAGACAAACAGCATCATAAGCGTTGTAGGAATTCCGAATGCTGTCCAGAAGGCTGTCCTGAAATCAAGAAAAATAAGCATAATGATAAAAACAAGTACAAACCCCATTACAGCGTTGGAAGCCACAACACTTAAAAGGCTTCTTATTGAAAGCGACCTGTCATCGATGTTATTAATGACTATCCCTTCAGGAACCGCAGTTTTTTCCTTTTCAAGGAATTGTTTTATATTGTCAACTGTTGTTACTACACCGGCATCCTCTTTTTTCACTATGCTGAATGTAATTCCCCTCTCGTTGTTGACCCTTACAAGTACGGCCTGTTTTTTAAAGCTGTCTGTGACCTCAGCCACATCCTCGATCCTGAGAGCCGGCCTTTCAAAAGTTGAGCGTATTATTACACGGCCTGCATCCATCGGATCATCAAACTGGCCTATCGTTACAATACTCTGTTCCTTCTGTACAGACTGTAGTGTTCCGCCTGTCGCCCTTATGTTTCTGTTTTCAATACTTTTAATTATTTCATTCAGGGATACATATTTTTCCTTAAGGCTGTACGGATTGACATTGATTTTAATTTCCCTCTCGCTGACTCCACCTGTCTTGACCTCTCCTACACCCTGTATGTCCTTGATTTTTTCTTCAAGCAGGAGAGCGTAATCAAGAAACTCTCTTTCTGTTATGCCGCTCCCCTCCTTTACTGTTATTCCGAATGAATAAACTGACATCATTTTCGGATTGACATCAGTAATGGTTATTTCCTCGACCTCAGGGGTCACCCCTTTTGTCGACGTTCCGATTTCCCTGTAAATCTGGTCCTTTACGCTTTTTACATCGCTTAAATCCTGGTCGAGGTAAACATATACTGTTCCCCCGTTTTCAACTGAAAGAGATACTGTATCCGCAATACCCGGGATCAGGGAGAGCTGGTCTTCTATGGGGATAACCGCATTTATCTCTGAATCCTTTGGGCTTGCTCCCGGATAATTAATATCAATAATCATTGTATTCATGTCTGTGGAAGGGAATATGTCCTGGTTAAGGTTCAGAAAACTGAATACCCCAATCAGAAGGATAAGTATAAGTATAAAGCCGGTAACTGCCCTGTTTTCTATAAAATATTTTAATGCCTTTTCCATGTTCATCTCCATGCCTTTTTATCAATACTGCTGAAACTGTCTGTAAGTTCCATCGCCTGAAATCTTGTTTTATGATAACTGAAAAGTTTTTCAAGTATTTTAATCTGCTGAAGCGTCTCATTATCAAGACTCTGTGTTATATAAATAAGCTGGCCCCTTCCCTGGTTGTAGTATTTCCTCTCTTCCTCTGTTTTCTGTTTTGCTATAGCTGCAAGCTCATTCTGATTGATTATATAATTTCTGTCCTGGTTAAGCTGGGTAACAAGTGAATTCCTGAGTGAATCAAGCCTGAACAGCAGGTTCTCCCTGTCTGCCGAATTCTTTTCCTCAAGCAGGGAATTTTCTTCTATCTGCAGATCAACAGTTTTTTTATTTAATGCGCCTGAAAAAGCAAGGCTTACTGACGCGGTCGGAGTCATTCCTGAAAGGGAATCCGGCCAGGTTATTTCTTTACTTGATGCTCCTATGCTTACATTCAGGTCAAGCGCCGGGTCTTTTAAATAAGAGAGTCTGCGGCGCAGTAATGCAAGCTTTTCCTTTTCAAGTTCAATAATATTAAAAGCCCTGGTTGAGAGAAGGCTTTCACCTGTTATCTTGTTTTCGATTTCAGGATCGATTGCGTAAAAATCGAAAACCGGTTTTGAACTGCTGTCAAGGCCCAGATCCAGTCTGTCCTCAAGGCTGTTTCTCAGCCTTTCAAGCTGATATTCGGCCTGCGACAGCGCCTGTCTGCTGTTTAAGAGTGATTCCCTGCTCCGCAGTACGTCTATCTCATCCACAAGATTGTTTTTAAATCTCAGTTCAACCTGCTTCAGGAGATCGCCTGAAAAAGCAACCCTTTCCCTGAGAAGGGCAGTCACTTCATCGAGGTAAACCCATTCAACAAAATCAAGTGAAAATTCAAGCAGTATCTTTTCCACAAGTTCAGTGTTGCCCAGATACGCAATCTCCAGGTCCCTGCCTGATGCTTCATAAAGCAGCTTCTGTTCTTTCATTCCCCTGTTTCTCAGAAGAGACTGTCTGTAAAAGGCTGATACCCCCTGCCTGTATAATTCCTCCTGCTGTTCCATTGAAATCGGATTGTGAAATTCCGCGGATGTAGAGGCGGTTATACCGCTTTCCCCCCCGCTTAATCCCAAAGGGGTGCTGAATGTGAAATCAGTACCGTAGATTGTGCTTGAATCGCTTTTATATTGGGAAGCCGCGGTTTCACCGAAATAATTCGCAAAAGGTTTTATACTGTAAAGCCATTTATCCTGGGCTATAATCCCTTCAGTTCTGGCTTTGGAGGCTTCTTCCGCGAGGGTATATACCTTCAGCTGGGGATGTTTTTCTATAACCCTTTCAATGAAATCATTTAGAGTGATGTTTTCCGCAGTCAGCTGAAACAATGACGATGAATAAAAAAATATAAAAAACAGAATTTTGAAATTCTTCATTTCCAATCCCCCCTTTTTTAAATTATAATATATATAAAAAAACATATATTGCCAAATTAATTAACCGTATTATAATATGATTATAGATTATTTTTTTCCCGGCTGTTAAATTAATTATGGGATTTCGGGTTTTTATCGGGAATAACGTGATAAGTGAGGAAATGGGGATGAAAAACAATTATAACAGGCTGATTGCGGTCATGGTTCTGTCGGCATCAATTATTATCTCATCCATGGTTCTGGGTATATTTTTTTACAAGGCAAGGGCGGAAAAACCCTCCCTCATCGTAAAAGGGCTTGCCGAGAGAGAGGTCAAGGCAGACCTCGCGCTTTGGGAGATCAATTTCTCGGCAGGGGGCGATGACCCGGCAACGATACAGGGCAAGCTTGACCGCGACCGTGATGCGGTAGTCTCATTTATAAAGAAGCAGGGCTTTACAGAGGCGGAGATAATACCCGGCCGTCTTTTAATGATTGACAAACTGGCTTACGGCTATTACCAGGAAGGGCAGAAGGGAGAAAGGTATCAGGTGCGGACCTCTGTAATACTCCGTTCTGAAAATGTTGACCTGATCGACAGGGTAAGCAGAATGACAGGCGACCTTGTGAAACTCGGGGTGGTCTTAAGCGAGAATTATACAGGACCATCATTTTTATTTACAAGACTCAATGAAATCAAGGGGGAGATGCTTGATGAGGCTGTAGTCAATGCGAGAAAAGCTGCTGATACTTTTGCCGCGAAAACCGGTTCTTCTATCGGGGGGATAAAAAATGCCAACCAGGGAGTTTTTTCAATTCTCCCCCGTGACATGACAGCCGGCGCGATGGAAGAGCATCAGATCTATAAAACAGTCAGGGTAGTATCGACTATTGATTATTATATTAATTAATAACTCAGAATTGCGAGTTTATGCGGATAAGGGTGAAAATAATAATAATCATTGCGTTATATTATTAATCTTATGGCATTTTAAGAATTTCCTTGCAGTTTTTGAGTTTATCTCTGATAATTAAATGTATCAAAGCAATAAAAAAACAGGAGTTCGATATGGATATGTATGAATATTCAATTCAGATGGAGAAAGATGCTGAACAGCTATATCTGGACCTTGCAGATAAAAGCAAGGTGGGCGGAATAAAAAAGGTATTTAAAATGCTTGCTGAGGATGAAGCATGGCACCAGAAAACAATTAAAAGCCTTCAGAAAAAAGCTGATGTAGATTCCAAAAAAGGATCTGCCAAAGCAATAGCTACTGTTTTTGAAGATATCAAGCATAATTTCAGAAATATCAAGCTTGAGGATTCTGCCGTAAAAGATTATGAAAGGGCTCTTGAGATTGAGAAAAAGGGAATTGAGCACTATAAAAAACAGTTCGCGGAAACAAAAGATCAGAAAACAAAGGATTTATACGATCTTCTGATAAAGCAGGAATCCTATCACCTTAAAACAGTTGAAAATATTCTGGATATGGTCAGAAAGCCTGAATGGTGGGTGGAAAATGCTGAATTTACTCCTAAAGGCGATGACTATTACTGATAAGATCTTCAGTAATAATGTTATGCGCAATAGCGTGAGGCATTTTGATTTAACTTCATGCGGGTCTTTCTCCGGAAACATCTGCATGAAGTGTTTTTTTTCATTAATATTTCTATTTTACCTGTCAATTTTTTCCTGCGCGACGTCTGTCCCACTGAAAATCGGTGAAGATAATTCCCCAGAAGGCAGGGCAGTGTATCCTGAAGGTAATACTTACCGGACATTAGCTGAACTCTCTAAACCGCTCTCTCCGGATGAGCAGAAATTGCTGGTTTCGGCCGATTCACTTTTGGGCCGTCCCCCCGGCTCAAAAGTTACAGTAAACGGCCGGGTTTTTACCCTTGACTGCATTGGCACGGTATGTGCTGTTTATTATGGAGTGGATTTTGATCTTACAAAGGATTTTTCAAGGTATCCGGGCAACGGAGTAAAAAGGCTCCATGCCAGCCTCGGAGAAAGGGGAGTACTTCACCGTGATAAATATCCCAGAACAGGCGATGTTGTTTTCTGGGACAATACATGGGACGCCAATGAAGACAACGATAAAAACAATGACCCGCTGACCCATGCCGGAGTTGTAATAAAGGTAGAAGATGATGGAACTGTTTATTACATGCATTCACATATAAAGAGGGGTATTATTGTAGAAGTAATGAATCTCAGACGCCCCACCGAATATTACGGGGATAACAGGAAAATCATAAATAACGCGCTTGCCATGGGTTCAGGAATTTCAAGGCCTGTTAATCCTGAACACTGGCTTTCCGGTGATCTATGGAATACATTCGGTGATGTTATGAAAACAGGAGAATACTATTCCATTTCTACTGCTTTAAATAACTGTGAAACACTACAGGAACCTGCGGAAACAAGGATTTCATTGAAATAATTGAGCACTTCCTGATGAAAATACGGCTTTATTGCTGATTACCTGCGGATTAAAAATCGGCAGAACATTTTTTTTGTTTGATAGCTCTATAAGCGGGGAGGAAAATTAATTATGCAGAAAATTTACAATGATCCCGATCCTGAAGAAACCAGGGACTGGATTGATTCATTAAAAGGGGTGATTGACAACGAAGGAGGGGAAAAAGGGGATTACCTGCTGTGTTCCCTTACCGACACTGCCCGCTCAAAAGGGGTGTCAACTTCACCCGGAATAATTTCTCCCTATGTGAATACGGTATTTCCACCGGATGCGGCAAAAATACCTGAAGACTCCCTTACTGCCAGAAATGTCGCCGCTTTTGTCCGCTGGAACGCGATGGCGATGGTTGTCCGCGCAAACAGGGGAGATATGCATCTCGGCGGGCATATCGCGAGTTTTTCTTCCTCATCAACGTTATATGAAGTGGGATTTGACTGGTTTTTCAGGGGGCCCGAGTCTGAATCGGGCGCTGATCTTATTTTTTTCCAGGGACATTCATCTCCGGGGATATATGCCCGCGCTTATGTCGAAGGACTGCTGACTGAGGAAAATCTTGAGAATTTCCGCCAGGAAATCGGAGGAAAGGGTCTTTCCTCATATCCGCATCCTTATCTTATGCCGGGGTTCTGGCAGTTCCCGACAGTTTCAATGGGACTCGGCCCCATGATGGCGATCTACCAGGCGAAATTTATGAAATATCTTGAAGCAAGGGAGATTATTCCGGCGACTGGACGGAAAATCTGGGTTTTCATGGGGGATGGTGAATCTGATGAACCGGAATCCCGCGGAGCCTTATCCCTTGCCGCCAGGGAAAAACTGGACAACCTTATATTTGTTGTTAACTGCAACCTGCAGAGACTTGACGGCCCTGTAAGGGGAAACGGAAAAATAGTACAGGAACTGGAAGGGGTCTTCAGGGGAGCCGGCTGGAATGTCATAAAACTGATATGGGGATCTGAGTGGGATGAAATTATGGCCCGTGATAAAAAAGGGCTTCTTTATAAAAAATTCAACTCCATGGTTGACGGTGATTTTCAGACAATAAGATCAAAAGGGCCTGAATATCTGCGTGAAAAGGTCTTCGGAGATGACCCCGGGCTGCTTGAGCTTGTAAAGGATAAAACCGACAGGGAACTCTGGCAGATGTCGAGGGGCGGTCATGACCCGAGAAAGGTCTATACCGCTTATTCCGAAGCTGTAAAACATACTGGTGAACCTACCGTAATACTCGCCAAGACAATAAAGGGGTTCGGGCTGGGGAAAGACGGCGAATCAGCGATGGGAGCGCACAACGTAAAAGTCCTTGATGTTGAGGCTCTTAAGCAGTTCCGCGACCGTTTTCATGTACCGGTTGCTGATGACGACCTTGCGGGCCTCCCGTACATAAAGCCGAAAGAGGGAAGCAGCGAGGCGGAATTCATAAAGCGGCAGAGACAAATACTGGGCGGCTTTGTACCGTCAAGAAAATATAAAAAAGAAAAGCTTGAACTCCCCCCATTAAAAATATTTCAGAGCCTTCTTGAATCTTCCGGTGAAAGGGAGATTTCCACAACTATGGCTTTTGTCAGGCTTCTCGGGGTGCTCTTAAAGGATAAATCAATCGGAAAGAGAATTGTACCGATAGTCCCGGATGAGGCGCGTACTTTCGGTATGGAAGGCCTTTTCCGGCAGCTCGGGATTTATTCATCCGCCGGCCAGCAGTATGAGCCCCAGGATTCTGAATCCCTGATGTGGTACAGGGAAGATACAAAGGGCCAGATTTTTGAGGAGGGGATAACCGAAGCTGGCTCCTTTTCCTCCTGGATAGCGGCGGCAACATCATACGCAAATTACGGCAAGGTTATGATACCTTTCTATATCTACTATTCCATGTTCGGTTTCCAGAGAATTGGGGACCTTGCCTGGGCAGCGGGGGACAGCCGGGCGAGGGGATTCCTCCTTGGTGCTACCGCCGGAAGGACAACCCTTAACGGAGAGGGGCTGCAGCATCAGGACGGGCACGGCCTTCTGCTTGCCTCGACACTTCCTAACTGCGTTTCCTACGATCCTGCCTTTTCCTATGAGCTTGCCGTTATTATCCATGACGGACTTAAGAGGATGTATGAAAACGAAGAGGATGTCTATTACTACATAACGCTGATGAACGAGAATTACATACAGCCGGAAATGCCTGCAGGAGCGGCTGAAGGTATTATTAAAGGGGCATATCTTTTCAGAAAAGGGGAAGAGGGCAAGACAAGGGTGCAGCTTATGGGAAGCGGAACAATCCTCAGGGAGGTTATCGCCGCCTCAGATCTTCTTAAAAAGGACTTTGGAATTGAATCAGATATCTGGAGTGTCCCGGGGATAAATCAGCTGCACAGGGAAGGTATAGAAGCTGAAAGATGGAACATGACCCACCCGGGCGAGAAGAAAAAAGTGCCGTACCTCACAAAGATTCTGAAAGGGTACAGCGGCCCGTTTGTAATCAGCACTGATTATGTTAAAGCCTATCAGGAGCAGATACGCCGTTTTATCCCTGGGCAGCTCACTGTTCTGGGAACTGACGGATACGGGAGGAGCGATTCAAGGGAAAACCTGCGCCGGTTTTTTGAGGTTGACAGGCATTATATTGTTGTCGCCTCTCTTGCGGCCCTCCTTGAAGATGGAAAGGTAAAGGCGGAAGTCGTTCAGAAAGCAATAAAGAAATACAAGATTGATCCTGAAAAACTCAATCCAGCGGTCAGCTAGCCCTGTGCTCTCACAAAGGCGTGCGGCCCATTAGGAGAAAAACGATATGGCAAAAAAGGAAATTGCGGTTCCTGATATTGGTAAATTCGAAAATGTAAATATTGTTGAAGTATATGTTTCAGCAGGCGATGTAATCGCCCCTGAAGACCCTGTCCTTTCACTTGAAAGCGACAAGGCTGTAATGGATATACCATCACCATTCGCCGGAAAGATTGCCGAGGTTAAGGTAAAAGCGGGCGGAGCAGTCTCTGAAGGTGATATTATCGCTTTGATTGAAACGGATGATGCGGGAGCAGAGAGTAAAAAAGAGGAGCAGAAGGAAACAGCTCCGGCTGCCGCGGGCGGAGATAAGACAGTCGAGAAGAAGAGTGAAAAGAAACAGCCGGAAGTAAAAAAGCCTGAGGAAAAGCTGCCGGAAGTAATATCATCTGCAGCTGAAAACGCTGCTGATAAAGGTCAGACAGGTATTGTCCGGGGAAATGAGCCGGCATCTGTTTATCATGCGACCCCATCTGTCAGGATTCTTGCAAGAGAACTTGGCGTTGATCTCGGATTGATCAGGGCTACCGGTCCGAAAGGGAGGATCCTAAAGGAAGATCTCTATAAAACAGTATCATCAGCGATGAAAGGCTATAGCGCATCTTCTTCAGATAAAACCGGCGCGCCGGGACTGCCCCCTCTGCCTGTTGTTTCACTTGAGGATTTTAAGGAATTCGGCCCGCTTGAAGAGGCGCCTCTCAGCAGGATAAAAAAACTCTCAGGGACAAAAGTCCACCAGAACTGGGCCGGCATTCCGCAGGTCACCCATTTCGAAGAGGCTGATGTAACTATACTTGAGGATTTCAGGAAAGAGCTTAATAATGAAAAAAGCAATACCGGAGTAAAGTATACAATGCTGCCGTTTGTCCTCAAGGCGCTTGTGTCTGCGCTGATGGAATATCCTGACTTTAATTCCTCAATTGATACTGCCGGTGGCATAATTATAAGGAAAAAATACTATAATATCGGGGTAGCGGTTGATACCCCCGCGGGACTTGTTTTCCCTGTTGTCAAAAACGCTGACAGAAAAGGGGTAACTGAAATAGCTGAAGAGCTTTCATCTTTAAGCAGTAAGGCACGCGAGGGAAAGCTTAAGCTTGATGAAATTCAGGGCAGTTCCTTCAGCATCTCAAGCCTTGGGGGAATCGGAGGAACCGGTTTTACACCGATAGTTAACCATCCCGAGGCGGCCATCCTCGGCATCTCAAGGATGTCTGTAAAACCGGTTTGGAACAGGGATAAATTTGAGCCCAGAAAAGTGCTGCCGTTCTGTGTTACCTATGATCACAGGATAATCGACGGTGCTCAGGCCGCCTATTTCTCAAAGCATCTTTCCGGGCTTATCGGAGATATAAGAAGGATAATACTGGGAAGCCCTGTCTAGCTTAAAAATATATTTTTAAAGCTGATAAAGGCAGCTTTTCCTGATAAATTTACAGTAAACAGAAAAGGGGTAGATATTATGGCAGAAAAAATAAACGCGGATCTTCTTGTTGTCGGAGGAGGCCCCGGCGGATATACAGCGGCTTTCAGGGCAGCAGACCTGGGCCTTTCGGTAACACTGCTTGAAAAACAGGAGAGGCTTGGGGGCGTCTGCCTTAATGTCGGCTGCATTCCGTCGAAAACGTTACTCCATGCCGCTTCCGTTATTGAGGATGCGGAAAAAATATCGTCATACGGTGTTAAGTACGGAAAGCCTGAAATAGATCTCGATGCGATGAGGCAGAACAAGGACACAGTAGTGAAAAAACTCACCGACGGCCTTGAGCTGCTGTGCAATGCAAGGAAGATAAAGATTGTAAAGGGCGCCGGAAAATTCAAGGACAGCAGAACAGTTTCTGTTGAAGGAAACAGCGAAGTCGCCGAGATCGGTTTTAAAAACTGCATAATTGCCGCCGGCTCACGGCCTGTAAAGCTTCCGATATTCCCTGAAGATCCCGGGATATGGGATTCCACAGACGCGCTTGAGGTAAAAGAGGTGCCGGGGAAGCTTCTTGTTGTAGGAGGGGGTATCATCGGCCTTGAAATGGCGACAGTCTACCACTCCCTCGGCTCTTCCGTTACTGTTGTCGAGATGCTTGACCAGATCATTCCCCCTGCAGACGCGGATGTCGTAAAGCCCCTTTTCAGGAAGCTTAAAAAATCCCTTGAGGCAATTCTTCTTGAAACAGAAATTGTCAAGGCTGAGAAGACCGGAAACTCTTTCACAGTTACAATGAAGGACAAAAAGGGAACTGAAAAAACAGCTGTTTACGACAGGATCCTTGTCGCTGTGGGAAGAAGGCCGAACACTGCCTCTGTCGAACCTGAAAAGGCAGGAATAGAAACTGAAAAAGGGTTTATCAAAGTCAATGACAGGATGCAGACCAGCGTAGATGGGATATACGCTATCGGCGACATCACGGGCAACCCGATGCTTGCACACAGGGCGTCTCACCAGGGCAAAATAGCGGCCGAAGTAATTTCAGGGTTAAAGTCCGCCTTTACGCCGATGACAATCCCGTCTGTAGCCTACACAAGCCCCGAGGTAGCGTGGATGGGCATAACTGAAAAGGATGCCGTGCGCGACAACATACCGTTTAAGAAAGGCGTTTTCCCATGGGCGGCCAGCGGCAGGGCCCTGAGTGCGGATAACGCTCTCGGCAGCACAAAGGTACTCTTCGACCCTGAAACAGGAAGGATAATCGGCGCCGGCATTGCAGGCTATAACGCTGGCGAACTTATATCGGAGGCTGTCCTTGCCATGGAGATGGGATGCGACGCCGAGGACATCGGCAGCACTGTTCATCCTCACCCGACACTGGCAGAAACCATAGCCTTCGCATCGGAAGCTGCTGCCGGCACTGTCACGGATATCCTGCCCCCCAAAGCCTGAAAGAGCCCTGTAAGAAGGCCGTCTGACGGAAGCCCGGTTTTTCCTGCCGGGCGGCTTCAGGGATATTATTCACAAAACCATCCTTAAAATGCAGAAACAATAATACTGCGTTTTATACTTGACTTCTCCTATCTTTTGATTTACAATATACAGTAATAACATTTCTGTATATTGTGGGGATTTGTTTGCATACAAAACTTAAAAACATTGCAACGGTGCAGATGGGATACTCATTCAGGTCCCGTCTCGAAGCCTCAGGAAGTGGGGCAATTGCGGTTATTCAGATGAAGGATCTGCTGGGTGACAACACGGTCGGCTGTGATGATTTGGTCAGGATTGATTTGGATGCCGTGAAAGAGCATCACCTCGCGCAAAGAGGCGATCTTGTATTCAGGTCCCGTGGGGCTCTGACTACGGCAGCGATTCTTCTTGAAGATCCGGGCAGGGCAGTTGTCGCCGCTCCTTTATTAAGAATAAGAGTGAAAAAGCCGGACAAGGTTTTACCAGAGTATCTGAACTGGTACATCAGCCAGCGCGATGCCCAGATTTTTCTTACCAGCAGGGCCAAAGGCACGGTTCAGAAAATGATCAGCAAGCAGGCGATAGAAGATCTGGAAGTGGTGCTGCCAGGTCTGGAAAAGCAAAAAAACATCCTGGATCTGGCATCACTGCTTGCACGGGAAAAAAAATTGCTTCAACAGATTTCAGATAAACGGGAACAATACATTTCATCAGTACTCATGCATTTTGCAAAAGGAGAATAAAACATGGGCAGTAAGATTGATCAGAAAGACATCAACAACGCGGCATGGGCGGCGTGTGACACATTCCGGGGCGTTGTTGATCCGGCGCAGTACAAGGACTATATCCTTGTGATGCTGTTTGTGAAGTACATCTCCGATGTATGGCAGGACCACTACGAAGCATACAGTCAGCAGTATGGCGATGATGAAATTCGTATCCGCCGCAAGCTCGAGCGTGAACGTTTTGTTCTCCCGGTAGTGAAACTGACCGGAAAGAATGATGAAACCGGCGAAGAAACGGTACTTGATGAATTCCCCGCTACCTGGTACAGCCTGTATGAGCGCCGGTCTGCCGTCAACATCGGTGAGCTTATCAACATCGTGCTCGACCATATTGAAGAGAGCAACAGGAGCAAGCTCGAAGGGGTGTTCCGTAATATCGACTTTAACAGCGAAGCCAATCTAGGCAAAACCAAAGACCGCAACCGCCGCCTGAAACAACTGCTTGAGGATTTTAACAAGCCGCAGCTAAGCATGAAACCAAGTCTTGTTTCCGAGGATGTGATCGGCAATACCTACATCTACCTGATTGAGCGCTTTGCTTCCGACTCCGGAAAGAAGGCCGGAGAGTTCTTTACTCCGCTCAAGGTAACCGAACTGGTGGCAAGGCTTGCAGCTCCCAAACCGGGTGACCGCATCTGTGACCCGGCCTGCGGGTCAGGAGGACTTCTGATTCAGGCAGCAAAGCAGGTGGGAGACCGAAACTTTGCCCTCTTCGGACAGGAGTCCAACGGCAGTACATGGGCGCTCTGCCGGATGAACATGTTCCTGCACAGCTTTGACAGCGCCCGGATTGAATGGTGCGACACGCTGAACAGCCCCTTACTGGTGGAAAATGACAGGCTGATGAAATTCAACTGCGTGGTAGCCAATCCGCCGTTCTCGCTTGACAAATGGGGTGCTGAAAATGCCGAAAGCGATCAGTACAACAGGTTCTGGCGGGGAGTGCCGCCCAGGAGCAAAGGCGACTGGGCTTTTATCAGTCACATGGTGGAAACTGCCCTTGAAATGCAGGGACGGGTTGCCGTTGTGGTGCCCCATGGCGTTTTGTTCCGGGGCGCTGCCGAAGGCCGTATTCGCCAGAAAATGATCGAGGAAAACCTGCTGGATGCCGTGATCGGCCTGCCGGGCAACCTTTTTCCGACCACCAACATCCCGGTAGCGATTCTGGTTTTTGACCGCTCCCGTGAAAAAGGCGGGGCCCGTGAGGAATGCAAAAATATCCTTTTTATCGATGCCAGCCGGGACTATGTTTCCGGCAAGAATCAGAACACCCTCTCGGAAAAGCACATCGTCAAAATAATGGAAAACTATACCAATCGGGCAGAAGAAGAAAAATACGCCCATGTGGCTGATTTCAACGAGATCAGGGAAAACGACTTCAATCTCAATATCCCCCGCTATGTGGACACCTTTGAAGAAGAAGAGGAAATCGATATCGATGCGGTGCAGGTGGAAATTGACGCACTGGAGAAAGAGCTGGCCGAAGTGCGTGTTAAAATGGCCGGGAAGCTCAGGGAGATTCAGCGATGAGTAACAAAGATATCGAAAGACAGTATCACCAGACATTTGAGGAACTTAAGAAAATTGGAGATAGCAATGCCGAATTTTGGTATGCGAGGGATATGCAGGTTACATTGGATTATTCCAGTTGGGACAAATTCAAGCGGGTAATACTAAAAGCAATCGCGGCTTGCGAAAACTCCGGTCAGACAGCCAGTAGCCATTTTTCCCAAGTGGGAAAAATGGTTCAGCTTGGATCCGGTAGTCAACGTGAAATTGAGGATTACCGGCTCTCCCGCTACGCCTGCTATTTGATTGTACAGAATGGTGATCCCTCAAAGCCGGTTATAGCCAACGGACAGACCTATTTTGCCATTCAGACCCGTCGACAGGAATTGGCCGACGACGAAGCCTTTCAGCGTTTGAAGGAAGATGAAAAACGCCTGTTTCTGCGTAATGAAATGAAGGAGCATAACAAGAAGCTCGTTGAAGCGGCCCAGCAGGCTGGAGTGGAGTCCAATCTGGATTTCGCCATCTTCCAGAACCACGGCTACAAAGGGCTTTACGGAGGACTTGATGCCAAGGGGATTCATGCCCGCAA
The DNA here is from genome assembly GCA_024233785.1 of Spirochaetales bacterium. GTDB lineage: Bacteria > Spirochaetota > Spirochaetia > CADAEX01 > CADAEX01 > JACKPD01. Next base: position 41,098 of record JACKPD010000013.1, read on the forward strand.
AGGGTTGAAAAAGAGCCAGCAGATTCTGGATAACATGGGTAGCACTGAGATGGCCGCCAATCTCTTCCGAGCCACACAGACCGAAGAAAAACTCCGTCGGGAAAATATTCAGGGCAAAACCAGGGCCAATACAACCCATTTTGAAGTCGGAAAGAAAGTTCGAAAAACCATTGAAGAACTGGGCGGCACCATGCCGGAAGACCTTCCAACACCGGATGAAGATTTGAAGAAGCTGGAAAAACGGACGCAAAAAAAGCTGGGATACTACCACGAATGAATATGGATAAACTCATATATTTTATAGGACCGCATAAACAAAATTCGCTGAAGCAATTATGGGCCGAGAAGCTCAGGGAGATTGAGAGGTGAGTAAGGATAACGAAATCGTTTTATCAGATACCCTTCAAAAAATGATCTTTACCATTAGGGGGATCCAGGTGATGATCGATCGGGATTTGGCAGAGCTGTATCAAGTTGAAAATAAACGTCTCAATGAACAGGCCAAACGCAATATTACCCGATTTCCGGAATCTTTCAGATTTCAGCTTACGGATCAGGAAAAAAATGAACTGGTCGCAATTTGCGACCGGTTCGAGTCCTTGAAACATTCGACTGCAAATCCCTATGCATTCTCCGAACAGGGTGTATCCATGCTTTCTGCTGTTCTGCGTAGTGAAACTGCCATCAAGGTCAGTATTCAGATCATCAACGCCTTTGTTGATATGCGGCGATTCATTCAGAATAATGCCAATATTTTTACCAGACTGGATTCTGTGGAACGCCGTCAAATAGCTTTTGAATCAGAGACAGAAAAGAAGTTTGAAAAGGTGTTTCAAGCTCTCGGAGCAGGTGAGCCGCCTAAACAGGGCGTTTTTTATGATGGTCAGGTCTATGATGCCTATGCTTTTGTTGCTGACCTTATTCGCAAAGCAAAGAGCAGCCTCATTCTCATTGATAATTATGTTGATGATTCGGTTCTGACTCTCCTCAGCAAGCGTAAAAATGGGGTCTCGGCAACCATCTACACAAAAGCTGTTTCCAGACAACTTGCACTGGACATCAAAAAATATAATGAGCAATACTCACCCATCAAACTCGAAACGTTAGAAAAAGTTCACGACCGCTTTCTGATTATCGACGAAAAAGAGATTTACCACATTGGCGCTTCACTGAAAGACCTTGGTAAAAAATGGTTCGCCTTCTCTAAGTTTGAATCCGGGACTGTCGAAATGCTCAAAAAACTTGGAGGAACCCACGGATGAACACGAAAGTTAATGATGAATGTTCAGTGATGAGTGATGAATTAAAAAACAACTCAGCACTTCTCGCAGGTGCATGGCTCCAGGAGATTCAGCGATGAGTTTGAAGACAATAGACACTGCCTTTGAAGGTAATGCCATGCCAGTATTCAAAGAAGTCAAGTTGAAGGAGATTGTTACTGATAATTGTCTCGGGGGCAATTATCAGTGCGTTGAGTATGTTACACCACTTCCTGTAATAAAAATGGGCAACCTGGGTAGAGGAACAATAACTCTTGAAAAAATGGAGTATGTATCAGACGGAAAGATCCTTTCTAATAGAGATGTACTCAAAAAAAAGGACATCCTCTTAAACACAAGAAATACACTCGATTTGGTCGGGAAAGTAGCTATGTGGCGAGGAGAACTCGAATATTCAGTGTTCAATTCAAACATAATGCGCATTACGTTCAGCACAAATGTTTTGAATGAATATATGAATTACTATTTCAATTCATATAGTGCATTGAAACAACTTAGATCGAGGGCGACAGGTACAACAAGCGTTGCTGCAATATATTGGAGGGATTGCCAAAATATAAGAATACCGCTCCCCTCACTGTCAGAGCAAAAAGCCATTGTCGCTCTTTTGTCTACTTGGGATATCGTCATAGAGAAAACCGAACGACTGGTTCAGACGAAGGAGCGGCAAAAGTTAGGTGAGCTTCACTCTCGAATAAGCAGGAAAAAAGCTAACTCGACAATTGGCACTTTCGCCAAGCCTGTAGTTAGAAAGGTAGATAAACCAGAGGAATCCTACATTGCTTTAGGCATTAGAAGCCATTTCAAGGGAACATTCAAGAGACTCGTTGAAGATCCAAAAACCGTAAATATGGATTCGCTATTCAGGGTTAAAGAAAACGACTTGATCGTTAATATAACCTTTGCATGGGAAGGTGCCATTGCGCTTGTGAAGAAAGAAGATGAGGAATGCTATGTCTCTCATCGTTTTCCGACATATGAAATAAAGAGGTCTAAGGCAGAGCCTTGTTTCATTAGGCAACTGATCATGTCGAGTCGGATGAAATACGACCTTTCAAATATTTCTCCCGGTGGTGCCGGACGCAACAGAGTTCTTAACAAGAAAGATTTCTTGAAGATGCCAATATGGCTCCCAGATCTTGAGACCCAGAAAAATATCGGAGAATACCTTGGGGCAATTGATAATGAAATCGACCTTCTTAAACAGCTTGCAGAAAAATACAAAACCCAGAAACACGGCTTGATGCAGAAAATGCTTACCGGCGAATGGCGGATAAAACCGGAAATCGTTAACCAATACATGGAGGCGTAATTATGGCTAAAGGAAAAAATCAACACGTTGTAAAACATCCCGATGGATGGGCGGTAAAGGGCGAAGGTAACAGCAAAGCGACCAAAGTTACCCGCACACAGACGCAGGCCATTGAAAAGGCGGAGAACATCGCCAGAAACCAGAAGGCGGACACGAAAATTCATGGTGTGGATGGAAAGATCCGGGCAGGCAACAGCTACGGAAACGACCCGTGCCCACCTAAGGATAATAAGTAAGGAGAAAATGCCAATGAGTATGCGAAGCAGACGAATTGGTTCAATAAAAAACGAACTACTTAAAAAGTCTCGGGAAGCAGCTCTTGCGGCTGTCCAGATATTCAATAACCCAAATATCAGCTTTAAATCGGAATCCTATGTAGTTCTGATGATTATTGCCTGGACTTACTTATTGCATGCTTACTACCGTAGTAAGAAAATCGAATACAGATACTTCGAAAAACTGGGTCAACGACGGAAGTTCGATACCACTAAAAATGGTGCATATAAGTACTGGGAACTCGAACGAAGTTTAAATGATTCAAAATCGCCTATCGACAAAGATACATCAAACAATCTGCGGTTTCTGATTGGTTTGCGCCATGAAATCGAACACCAGATGACCAGCAGGATCGATGATATTCTGAGCGCCCGCTTTCAAGCTTGTTGCCTAAACTATAACGAATACATAAAGAAACTTTTCGGTGAAGATCTTGGAATTGAAAAGCACCTCTCTTTCAGCCTGCAATTTTCAACAATCTCAACAGAACAAAAAGAATTGCTGGAGGATCATCCTGAGTTGCCTGCTAATATTCAGGGCTACATTCAAAGTTTTGATGCTAAATTATCTGATGAAGAATTCTCCAATCCTCATTATGCCTATCGAATACTCTTTATTCCAAAGACGGCCAATCGTATAGGCCAAGCAGACCGTGTGATCGAATTTGTGAAGAGTGATTCTCCTTTAGCTGAAGTTGTAAATAAAGAATATGCGGTAATCAAAGAGACCGAGAAAAGGAAGTTTCGGCCAAAACAGGTTGTGGATTTAATGAAGAAGGAGGGTTATCCCGGTTTTTCAATCCACTACCATACACAGCTTTGGAAATCTTTGGATGCAAAGAAAACTGATAAAGGTTACGGTACGGTTGTAGCTGGAAAGGATTGGCTCTGGTATGAGTGTTGGATTGATGCGGTACGTGAGTATTGTCTTAAAAACAAGGAGCAATACTCATGACCTCCGAATCCCAAAACATCGAGTGGAAACAATCCTGGCATGATGACTACCTGAAATGGATCTGCGGGTTTGCCAATTCGCAGGGCGGACGAATTTTTATAGGTAAGGATAATGCTGGCAACGTCACCGGAGTGAAGAATGCCAGGAAGCTGCTGCAAGATTTACCGAACAAGATTCGCGACCAGTTGGGGTTGATGCCGCATATCAATCTGCAGATAGAAAACGGCAAAGCCTATCTGGAAATTATTGTGGAGCCGTCGACGGTGCCGATTTCATTGCGTGGTTCCTATTACTGGCGGTCAGGTTCGGTAAAGCAGGAACTGAAAGGGCATGCTCTGACAGAATTCCTTCTCAACAAGATGGGCAGGACCTGGGATAGGGTGATTGAGGAGAAAGCGACGCTGGATGACATCGACGATGCGACCATTGAACTATTTAAAAAAGAAGCGGTTACAGCCGGACGTCTGCCGGATATTTCAGGACTTTCTTCAGAAGAATTATTGAGAAAGTTGCACCTGCTTACTGAGAAAGGTCTGACCAATGCGGCAATCGTTCTTTTTGGTAAAGATCCAGGAGAATTTTATCCCAACCTGTTTGTGAAAATTGGCCGGTTTGGACTCAATATGGTGGATATGCGCTTTCAGGAGGTATGCGAGGGCAATGTATTTCAGCTCCTTCGTGGTGTGATGGAGCAGCTGGAAAAGAAATTCCTTATCAAACCAGTACGATTTGAAGGTTTTCGTCGAATTGAAGAACTGGAATATCCGGTTCCGGCATTGCGTGAAATGCTGCTCAATGCGCTGGTGCACCGCAACTACATGGGCAGCATGACTCAACTCCGGGTCATGGATGATCGGCTTTCGTTGTGGAATGCCGGCACCCTGCCGCTCGAATTAACTGTTGAAAAACTATTTCAGACGCATAAGTCAATCCCCCGTAACCCGCTCATAGCAGAGGTTTGCTATCGGGTCGGCTATATTGATTCCTGGGGACGGGGAATTGAAAAAATCACCGATGCATGCAGGCATGCAGGACTGCCTGAACCTGTAATTGAAGAAAATTCAGGAGGTGTGGCGGTTGAGCTTCTGAAAAATGAGGTGAAAACGCCGGTCGAAACGCGGGTGAAAACGCCGGTCGAAACACGGGTGAAAACGCCAGAGGCCATTCTTCAGGTATTAAAAAATGATGCTTCGTTAACACTGGCAGAGGTAGGTTATCATATTGGAAAATCAGTCAGTGCGGTAGAACGTGCCGCCAAAAAATTGAGAGATCAGGGAAGATTGAAATATGTTGGCCCTCAAAAAGGCGGTCACTGGGAGGTGCGGGAATAATTATGTATGATTTTGCAACTAACGAAAAACTGACAAGCCAGATACCGGCCCTGCAATTACTGATTACGATGGGCTATGAATACATCTCTCCGGAAGAAGCACTTGCAGAGCGTCAGGGGCGCTGTTCCAATGTCCTGCTGGAAAATATTCTGCGGACTCAGCTTAAAGAAATAAACAGCATTCGCTACAAAGGAAGTGAGTATCTCTTCAGCGAGGAGAATATTCAGTCGGCAATCCAGAAGCTGAAAAACATCAAATACGATGGACTGCTTAAGACCAACGAAGCCATTTACGATCTGATCACACTTGGGACGGCCATGGAGCAGACCATTGAAGGTGACTCGAAAAGCTTCAATATGAACTATGTCGACTGGAAGAATCCCGGCCGCAATAGATTTCATGTAACAGTAGAATACAGTGTTGAGAGGGCACGGAGTACAGAAACAGTCCGTCCTGACATTGTCCTGTTTGTCAATGGTATTCCATTTTGTGTGATGGAATGTAAAGCGCCGCAGATAGAGGTTGAACAGGCTGTTTCGCAATCGATCAGAAACCAGAGTGATGACTATATTCCCAAATTGTTCATTTATAGTCAAATGGTTTTGGCTTTGAATAAAAACAGCGCCATATATGCTACAACCGGAACATCTGCAAAATTCTGGAGTGTTTGGAAAGAGCCTCTGATGGATAACGGGCAGCGTGAGTTTGAAAAACTTGCAGCCGTGGTTAACAAACCGCTTGATGAGGCTGAAATTGCCTGTATTTCAAAAACACTTAATGTTAAACCTGAAATCTTTGGCTACAGCAGACTTGTAACCGCGCAGGACAAGGCTCTGTTCTGTCTCTGCCGCCCCGAAAGGCTTCTGGAGTTGGCATGGAAATTTACTGTATTTGATGGGGGTGTGAAAAAGATTGCCCGATATCAGCAGTATTTCGTCATCAAGTCCACACTGAAAAGGGTAAAACATTTTGACGTAACAGGTTCACGTAAAGGGGGCGTGATCTGGCATACTCAAGGTTCGGGGAAGTCCCTGACCATGGTGATGCTGGCCAGAAACCTGGCTTTGGATACTGAAATCCTGAATCCGCGAATCGTTCTTGTAACAGACCGTGATGATCTGGATAAACAGTTGGGGAACACTTTTACCGCTTGCGGTCTTGAGGCGAATCGGGCAACATCGGGGAGAAACCTGCTGGAGCTGGTCGCTGAGAAGAAATCAGGTATTATCACAACCCTCATTCATAAGTTTGACAAGATGTATGCGATTGAGAAATATCGGGATGAGTCGCCAGATATCTTTATTTTAGTTGATGAGAGTCACCGGACCCAATTTGGTTCTTTTTCTGCAAGGATGAGACAGGTGTTTCCACATGCCTGTTATTTGGGATTTACCGGTACTCCCCTTTTGAAGAAGGAAAAGAATAACTTCGCCAAATTTGGTGAATTGGTTGAACCTCATTATTCCATTACTCAGGCTGTTGAAGACGGAGCTGTTGTGCCGCTCTTGTATGAGGGCAGGCATGTAGAGATGACTCAAAACAAAGAAGCTGTTGATCTATGGTTTGAACGGCATACGCAAGGGTTGAGCAGGGAACAGCAGGCGGACCTGAAACGGAAATACGCACGGGCTGAAATGCTAAACAAGGCAGAACAGGTTATATACATGAGAGCCTTTGATATAAGTGAGCATTTCCAGTCCAACTGGCAGGGAACAGGCTTCAAGGCCCAACTGGTGGCTCCGAATAAAGCTTCTGCCATTAAATATAACGCGTTCCTGAATGAAATTGGTAAGGTAAGTTCCGATGTTGTTATTTCACCTCCGGATGTACGTGAAGGTTATGAAGAAACCGATGATGAGCCAACCGATGAGGTTGTGAAATTCTGGCAAAAGATGATGAAGCGCTATGGAAGTGAAGAGGAATACACAAAGCAGCTGATCAATCAATTTAAACATGGGAATACACCGGATATCCTCATTGTCGTCAGTAAATTGTTGACAGGTTTCGATGCACCCCGAAATGCGGTTCTTTACTTATGCAGATTGCTTAAAGAGCATACACTGCTCCAGGCAATTGCGCGGGTCAATCGCATTTATGAAAACAAGGAGTTCGGTTTTATTGTCGATTATTCAAATGTTCTTGGTGAACTTGACAGGGCGCTCACCATGTACAGTGCGTTTGAAGGATTTGATGAATCCGACCTTGTCGGAACCCTTGCGTCCATTGACAGTGAAATTGAAAAGCTGCCCATCCGGTATTCCAGTCTTTGGGATTTATTTAAAACAGTTAAGTATTTATACGACGAAGAAGCCTATGAACTATTTCTTGCCGATGATGAAATCAGGGAGGAATTCTATTACCGTCTTTCAGAGTTTGGGAAAAATCTCGCTATTGCTCTATCTTCTGAAAAATTCCTGAACCAAACCGATGTGAAAACGTTGTCCGGATACAAGGCAGACCTTCTGAAGTTTCAATCACTTAAAGCATCTGTCAAGTTAAGATATGCAGAAGCAATTGATTACCGGGATTACGAGCCAAAGATTAAAAAGCTGCTGGATACCCACATACAAGCCAGTGAAGTTATTCAATTGAATGAACCGGTCAATATCTTTGATGATAAATCGTTTATGTTAATCAAAGAAGAACGTGGAGTTTACGGAACCGGTAAAACTACCGGATCGAAAGCTGATACGATAGCTCATGCTACAAAGAAAGTTATCACCGAAAGGATAGATGAAGACCCTGCGTTCTACGAGAAGTTTTCCAAACTGATTCAGCAGGCGATCGAAGATTTCAGGGCAAAAAGGATATCCGATCTGGATTATCTGAACAAGGTTGTGGACATTCGCAATAGGGTTGTTGGCAAGGTCCATGATGATATACCGGATAAACTTTCCGGTAATGAAGATGCGATGGCCTATTTTGGAGTACTTAAACCTTTCCTGGAAGAACATGAACTTGGTGAAAACGATCTTTTATCCGCCTCGGCAGATACCGCAATAGCTATTCATGGTATCCTGAAAAAATACAGGAAAGTTCATTTCTGGGATGATTATGACGCTCAAAAGCAAGCGGTTAACGAGATTGATGATTATTTTTATGATGAACTCAAGACAGTAAGAGGCATTGAATTATCACTTGATCAGATGGATAAAATCATCGAAAAGGTACTGCAGGTTGCAAAACACAGGAGTTATAATTGATGGCGGGATTAATCCATATCATTAAACACTCTGTTATTTATGGGCAAAAAAGGATTGAATTCAGTTTGCTGTATTGTGATAGAAAAATGATCGAAATTGCAGTTCATCCTGATAGTGCTGTTATTGTCAAAGTTCCTTTGCAAACAGATATCCTGCTAATAGAGAAAAAGATTATTAAAAAAGCCCGGTGGATTCTCAGTCAATTGAATTATTTCAGGCAGTTTAATCCAAAGACACCTGATCGTTGTTATGTGAATGGTGAGACACATTTATATCTTGGGAAACAATACCGCTTAAAGTTAATCAAGGGATCAGAAAATTCCGTCAAATTATCCCGCGGCTTTTTCCATATCACCAGCCAAAGCGAGCCGACTCCCGATACAGCCAAAAATCTTTTAAATCAATGGTACCTGGAAAAGGCACAGCTGCAATTTTCAGAAAGTATTGATCGCTGCTGGAAGGATTTCAATGATTTCGGAATTTGTAAGCCAAAATTATTGATTATGCGTATGCAAAAAAGATGGGGAAGCCTTTCGGATAAAGGAACTGTCACCCTCAATACAGACCTTGTCAGGGCACCTAAAGCATGTATTGACTATGTTGTTACGCATGAGCTGTGTCACCTGAAATATCATAATCATGGCACTGAATTTTATAAACTCCTCGAATCTGTCCTCCCGGGATGGGAAAAGGTAAAACACAAACTTGAGCTTAGTATGGCGTGATCTTGATTAAATCCTGGGAGGAGTTCAGTATTTAGTATATTAGCTCTTAAAAACCCTATATATTTTTCTAAGAAAAAAGTCCCGAAAATAAAGCACAAATAAAGAGAAAGAAATATTTGGTTTTTATCCTTTAAATATATATTTTTATATAGAAGGAGTTTGACATGAAAGTTTTAATTCTGGGCGCAAGCGGCGCGACCGGCAAACAGGTTGTCATGCAGATGATAAAAAGAGGAATCAGTACACGGATAGTTGTCAGGGAAAGCGCGTATCTTCCGCGGGAAATAATTGATGCTTCAAATGTTGAAATCATCAAAGGCAGTATTACGGAATTCAGCAGTGAAAAACTTAAGGAGCTTGTGAAAGACTGCACGGCTGTGGTATCCTGCCTCGGGCACAATATTACATTTAATGGAATGTTCGGAAAACCCCGTTTGCTTGTCTATTCAACCGTAAAAAGAATATGCGAAGCAATAGAAGAAAAAGGCGGGGGAAAAGTAAAGCTGGTCCTGATGAGCACTACAGCTTTTACCAACACTCATATCGGTGAAAAAAACACAACAGGGGAAAAAATAATTTTTTCACTGCTTAAGGTGCTGCTGCCTCCGCATCTTGACAACATGAGGGTCGCAAGTTTTCTTATAGAAAAAATCGGGAAGGACAATCCTGAAATCGAATGGGCAGCGGTACGCCCTGACGGGCTGATAAACGAGGATGAGGTAAGCAGATACAATGTTTCTGAATTCATCCTGAGAAGCCCGATTTCAAACCCTGGGCAGACAAGCAGAATTAATGTGGGGCATTTCATGGCTGAGCTTTTGACTGATAACAAGCTGTGGGATAAATGGAAGTATAAAACTCCGGTTATTTATAACGAAAAGCAGAAAGAAAAATAATAAACCCTGGGAACCCGGAGTCATAAGAAGGAGGTAAAATGATTTTCGCCAATTTTCTTGTGGTATTGTTCATCCTTTTGATATCAGCGCACTTTTGCGGGGATGTTGGTTCATTCATAAATATTGACAGTGCAGTTATCGTGGCGGCAGGTTTTATATTTTCATCAATTGCGCTTTCAGCAGGAAGGTTTAAGCTGTTTTTAAGGGGACTGGGTGAGGTATTCAGCTTCTCATCAAACAGGGATCCAAGCAGGGAGATAAAAAACCTGTTTTTCGGTATATCGGTCATGACAATGGGTGTCGGCCTGTGTTCAACCGCGCAGGGCTTTTTTTCCGGAACTTTGATAAAATCAGCGTATTCAATTTCAGAAATAATTGTATTTTCCTCTTTCACTACAATCTATAGTTTTATCCTTGTTGTTTTTTTATTGCTGCCTGTTTCATTCAGGAATATGATAAAGTGAAATATATTGTGGAAACTTATATTTCCGCTCTTCCCTGCTTGTTTTTAATTGACTGATGCAATATCACTTATATGTTGTTTTCATCCCCTTTTCCCGCTTTAAATGATTTCCGGGGATTTAAACAATAATCTGCAGGCGGACAATAATTAAGGAGCTTCATCCCATGAGCAGCATTAAAAACATCTTTGGTAAACTTAACCTGCTCTCTTTCAGTATTGCCGGTTTTGTAATGGCTGCGAGAACAAGCGCTTTTTCATCAATCCAGGAAGAGTTTTCCTTAAATTATACAAGTATTTCATTCCTTGTTCTTGTCTCAGGGGTCATAATGCAGGTTTCCACGTTTCTGACAGGTTATAGTTTAAGGAGATTCGGCTACAGGCTTAATATAGCATTCTCGCTCCTGATATTCGGTTCCTCCTTTCTCCTGATTTTTTTATCTTCCGGCTATCCGATGGTATTTGCCTCATTCTGCATTATGCTTTTCGGGTTCGGAGCTGTAGTTCTTTCGCTTAACATGCATACAGGTGTACTTGCGGGAAAAAACAACGGGCCGGCGTTAATGAAACTTCATCTGGGGTTTTCAATAGGAGCCCTTTTGGGGCCCAAGGCAATAAGCTTTTTTATAATTAACGGGATGGACTGGCGGTTTGTATATATCCCTGCCGCATGTCTTGTTTTTGCATTATCTGTTATTTATTTTATTCTTCCTGAAAAAAAGATAGAACAGGAAGATGAAAAGGATTTACCTGGATCAGGTCCTCAGGAGAAGATTAAAGATACTTCAGCCGGTTTCAGTACAATTGATGGGAAAACCCTGAAAAAGGCCGTTTTCCTGTTTGTAGTTATCTTTATCGCGGGGCAGCTCTGGGAATACGGTTTCGGGACATGGTTTGTAATATTCTGCAGGCAGCACTTCAGCCTTACCGAGATCACCTCCTCCACATATCTTACAATATTCTGGGTCTGCTTTCCCGTAAGCAGAATTGCCGCAGGGTATATAGTTAAAAAAACAGGAGCTGTTTCACTTCTTGTGATTTCATTTCTCTCAATATTTTTATTTGTTCTCGCCGGATTTGGTTTTTCTGCTCCGCTGTTGTTCAGCCTGACAGGGTTGTTTACAGCCCTTATTTACCCTCTTACCATGACGCTGATGCAGCAGACTCTGGGGAGGGAGAGATCCGACCTTATCGGAATAATCAGCATGGCCGGCGGTTTTATCAACTATCTCCTTATCGCGTCAGCCGGCAGCATTGCAGATATATATGGTATTGCCGCGGGGTTCGGAAGCACAGCTCTCTACCTGCTTGCCGGGGCTGCCGCCTCGGTTTTTCTGGGCCTGCTGATCTCAGGGAAAAAACAGGGCACAGCTTATGAAGTTAAATGATGTTATTCAGGAAAGCCGCCGCTTCGCGGTAATTCATTCCTTTGGTAAATTCAAAGATTGTGTTCTCAAGGTTCCCTTCCGCAAGAGAGGCTTTCACTATCGGGTTTTTTATATAATAGAGTATGTCCTTTATGCTGATCCCGTTTTCAGCTGCATAGGCGATAAATGAAATTTCCAGCGGGTCTTTTTTCCCGGCATTATAGAGATATTCAATACCGTCCTGCACCTGCTCAAACGGGCTTTTAGTATAGTGAAAAACCCTTGCAACAGGTTTTTTTTCAGCTATTATGCCGTTCTCCTTAAGTGTTTTTTCCATGTCAGATATCATTTCTGTAATTTTTTCCCATGGAAAATAAATCCTGAAAAGCATAACCGCTATGTCTGTAAGGTAATTGTTTTTATGAAGGAGGGCGGGGATATCATAATTTATAATATAATACCCTTTGTACTTTTTGATTGAATTACCGTAAATTGTTATAAAATCTTCCGGGTCAACCCAGATGTTAAAAAGCCCTTCTTCACCAAGGCCGAATTTCTTCATCGCGTCATAGGGGTTTATTATTTTTGCTTTTTTAAAACTGCAGCTGTAGTGATCTTCAAACATCCTGATCATGCTTTCAGTGAAATATTTCTTCCCTTTTTCCGCTGCCTTTATTTTATTTGCGTAATGGTGCTCAATAATATGTTTTGAGTTTATGTAATCACCGGGGTAATTTGCGAGGTATACAAGCCTGACATTTTCCGCATATTCCCTGTTTCCCTTTATTACCTTTAAAAGCGCGCTTTCAACCTCAACCCCGTTTGTCTCGGGCCGCAGATAAATAAAAATATCATTGGTTTCCCCTGTCGGATCAGGCCCCGGGTAAGGGAGCAGTACCGACGGGTTATGCACAATTCTTTTTTTACGCGGCTTTTTTATCAAAACTTTTTCCCGTACTGTTTCCATATCTTGAAAGCTATATTCATAGGTTCAATCATAGGTACTGTATATGTGTGAAAGTCCTTTTTATAAAGATAATCCCTGATGCCGAATACATATTGTGAAAACCCTCTGGGAGAAACTATCATCGGTTTTGTCATTGAATGCTTAAGGTCAACAAGCCTGTCGGCAAGGTATTCGGAAAGGTATGGGACCTGAAGATATACAGCCGTTATTATTCCGTCTACATTCGGGTCCCTGTCTATGATTTTTATTGCCTCAAGAAGCCTGTCGTCGTCGCAGTCTCCGAGCAGATCTATCGGGTTTGCGCCGAATATATGCTTTGCCTTTATCAGGTCACGGAGGGCTGCCCTTGTCTCGTCGCTGAAAACAGCAAGTTTCATTCCGTAGGCGGTAATCTGGTCAGCTATAAGTATTCCGGCCCCTCCGCCGACGCTTACAACCGCAATTCTGTCGTTGTGCGCCATGGGATTTGTTGTAAGAAGCGACAGTATGTTTACCAGGATCTTGGGATCTTCGGTGAGGTCCTCGATCATGTAGAAACCGGCCTGTCTGCAGCATGCCCTGAATGCCTCCACGTTTCCGGCAAGGGATGCTGTATGGGAAAGGGTCGCCTCAGCGCCCCCGCCGACGCCCCCCTTGATTACAAGAACAGGTTTTTTCCTTGTGACCTTTTTTCCAATCTCAAGGAAATGCTTGCCGTTCTTTATCCCCTCAAGGTATATCGCGATTACAGAAATATTGGGATCATCTCCCATGCTGTCGAGAATTTCAGGGAGGCCGACGCCGCTCGCGTTTCCAATTGAGACAAGCTTGCCGAGTTTCATATTATCAGCTTTCATCATTTCTATGATTTCAAGGCCCAGACCTCCGCTTTGCGAGATAATCCCTATGCCGTTAGGCTCCTCAATTATACTGGTCCTGTGCTCGGGGATAAAGAAAGTGTTCATTCCAGAGAAGTTGTTTATAGCGCCAAGACAGTTGGGCCCTACATAAGCCACCCCGTACCGGCGGCTTGTTTCAACAAGCTTGTCCTCAAGGTCTTTTCTTCCTACTTCCGCGAATCCGTCGCTGAGGATTATCGCCCCCTTTCCCCCTTTTTTGCAGAACTCCTCAAATTCCCTTACAGTCCCTTCCGCGTTGATTATAAACACCCCTACGTCCGGCGCTTCGGGAAGGTCCCCGACGCTCTTGTAGCATTTAAGCCCCATGATATAATCCCGTTTAGGGTTAATTGGATAAAGCCTTTTTATCCTCAAGCAGTTTTTAAGAATAATACCGCCCATTGTCCCGGGGCGGGAAGCTCCTAAAACCGCCATTGACTCCGGGTTAAGCAGAGAGTTAAGGCTTCGCCTGATCTTGTCCGGAATTTCCGGTTCCACTTCAATAAAGACAGGATCTCCTTTTATAACCCTCGCGTCGACAAGCGAATACCCGTCTTCATAAAGGACTACCGGGTTAAGGTCTATTTCAAGTATGTCCCTGTTTTCAGCCATGAGGGCTGATATATTAACGGCAATGGAAACTATTGCCTTTTTATCAAGAGGCTTTCCCCTGAATCCGTCAATTATCTGTCCGGCCCGGGTAAGAGAGAGCATCTCTTCAACATCTTTTTCAGACAGAAGTCCTATACCGGGGGCTGTGTCTTTTAAAAGCTCTACATATTTTCCTCCGCTGCCCGCGATTATCAGCGGCCCGAAAACAGGGTCCTGGTGCGCGCCGACAAGCACCTCAAAACCGCCGGGAGCCATTTTCTGCAGGAGCAGCTCCTCCTGTTTCCTGTAGCCTGCATTTGCTATGTTTCTGTTTATATCCGAGAGAGCTTTTTCAAGTTCATCCCTGTTTCTGATTCCGAGAATAACTGCTCCGATATCCGACTTATGTACGATTTCTTCAGAATTGGTTTTAAGTACAACAGGATACCCGAGCTTTTCAGCCGCCGTATCAAGAGAGGTTATATCTGCTTTACAGACTTCCCCCGAAACAGTGATGCTGTATTTTTCAAGTAACTTTTTTGCTTCTGAAAAGCTGATTTGTTTTCTCTCGGACATTTTCTGGCTCCTTGCATACGGTGGAATATAATATTGCGATCTATGGTTATTATGCCCTTTTAGCTGAATAATTTCAAATATAATTTTTAAGGATAATGGACTCTTAAAAGACTTGAAATAATTGTAAACGTTTACTATTATTTGTTGGTAAACGTTTGCAAAAAGGAAGAGAGCTTTGTAACAGGCTCAAACCGGAAAATGACCGTAACCATAAAAGATATTGCAGAAAAGGCAGGCGTCTCATACGCCACAGTCTCAAGAGCGTTAAATTATAAATACGGTGTAAACCCTTCTACACGCCGGCAGATCCTTGAAATAGCGTCCAGTATGAATTACAGCCCCAATGCAATAGCGCGCGGTCTTGTCAAAAAGCAGACACATACAATCGGCCTTATTATTCCTGATATAACAAACCCTTTTTTCCCGGAAGTTGCCCGCGGTGTTGAAGATATGTCTGAAAAAATGGGATACAGCATTTTTCTGTGCAATTCAAACTGGGATAAAACCAAGGAAAACCGTTACGTAAAACTACTGATTGAAAAAAGGGTTGACGGACTGATTCTTGCCCCGTCCGCAAGTGTTATAACTGAGGAGGACAGGCAGATTTATTCCCGTCTTCCGGTAGTCCTTATGAGCGGCGTACAGAGCGGATCCGGGACGTCTTCTGTTGTAGTTGACAATGTTAAAGGCGGGTATATCGCAGGAAAATATCTTATTGAAAAGGGGAGGAAAAAACTCTGCTATATAGGGGGAGCTGAAGATTCATTTTCAGTTAAGGAGAGGTTTGAAGGGTTTTTTCAGGCAGCGGAAAGCAGTATTTCAGTCAGCCTTTCGCCCGACCTGGTGAAGTTTGGTGATTACAGGCAGAAAAGCGGTTACAGGATAATGAAAGAGCTTCTTGAAAACAGGAATATCCCTGATGCTGTTTTTGCGTCAAACGACCTTCTTGCGATCGGAGTTATTCAGGCAATAAGGGCATCGGGGCTTAAAGTTCCTGAGGATATTTCCGTGATTGGTTTTGATAATATTGCAGCGGCAGGATTCGGAGAGGTTGAGCTTACAACCATTGAGCACCCCAAGTACAGAATGGGTGAACTCGCCGCCGGAATTCTTCTTGAAAAAATTGACCTGAAGCCTGAAATGCAGGAAAATAAAAGAGTGGTCCTTGAACCTGAACTTATTATAAGGAGGACAGCCTGAATAGGGGGTATATATTGCTACATTTCCGGAATGGAAGTGTCCTAAGCGGTGCTGCCGTGAATAGAAAATATCCCTGAAGCTGATTCTCTTTTTTTAAAACTAAATTAATAAACTGGAGGAAAAGATGGTTATCAGACAGAACGCGGATTTCCCTGAAGGGTATACAGCTGTAACTGAACTAGACGGAAAGTTCAGTGAAATGAAAATGGATTTTGGCATTCTTAAAATCAGGAAAGGGAAGAGCGAAACCTTTAAAGAGAAAAAGGAGAGGGCATATCTCCTTATGACAGGAAAAATTGTTTTTGAATGGGAAGGGAAAAAACAGGAGGCATCCAGAAAGGATTTTTTCAGTGAAAGTCCATATGTCCTTCATGTCCCCGAAGGTGTTGAAGTGAAAATTACCGCTCTTGAAGATAGCGAGATTGCAATCCAGAAAGTTAAAAATACAAATATTTTTGAGAGCCGGCTTTACACCCCTGAGGATTGCACTTCAGCGGAATTCGGTAAAGGGACTCTGGGTGAAACATCAACCAGGATTGTAAGAACAGTTTTTGACGCCTCTACCTCGCCGAAGTCCGGAATGGTAATGGGCGAGGTAATAAACTTTCCGGGGAAATGGTCAAGCTATCCGCCCCATGCCCATGCGCAGCCTGAAATTTACCACTACAGGTTTTATCCGAAGCAGGGCTTTGGTTTTTCAATGCTTGATGACGATGCGTATGTAGTTAAAAACGGATATACATGTACGCTGGACCCTGATAAGGTCCACTCCCAGGCTTCGGGCCCGGGATACGCGATGTATTATATATGGATGATTCCCCATATCCCGGAGCAGAAGTGGTCAAGGGAAACTACATATTTTCACAAAGACCACAAATGGCTGCTTGACAGCGGCGCCAGAATATGGCCGGAGGTCTGACTATGCTGCCATGCCGCAGGTATGATCCGGCCGCAGAAAATCAATGGATGATGAAATTGCGCGTTTTTTTAATAACGCGTATAACGCTAAAACAATAATGAATGGAGGGAATAAATGGAAACTATCCGCCTTACAACAGCGCAGGCAATAGTAAAATTTCTTGATAAACAGTTTGTTGAATTAAACGGAAAGGAAGAAAAATTCGTTAAAGGCTTTTTTATAATCCCCGGGCACGGAAATGTTCTAGGCCTTGGACAGGCGCTTGAGGAATCCCCCGGAGACCTTGTTGTGCATCAGGGGAGAAACGAGCAGGGGATGGCCCACGCCGCAATAGGTTTTGCCAAACAGAAGCACAGAAGGCAGATTTATGCCTGCACATCCTCAATCGGCCCGGGTGCGGCCAATATGGTCACAGCGGCGGGGACAGCTTCCGCCAACAGGATACCGGTGCTTTTTTTCCCCGGTGATACCTACGCCTCGAGGCAGCCTGATCCTGTGCTTCAGCAGGTAGAGCATTTTCACGACCTTAATATTACGACTAACGATGCTTTCAAGGGTGTCTGCAGGTTCTGGGACAGGATTAACAGGCCCGAGCAGGCAATGACGTCGCTAATCAATGCCATGAGGGTGCTTACAGACCCGGCTGACACAGGAGCTGTGGCGATAGCGCTTCCCCAGGACGTGGAGGGGGAAGCCTACGATTACCCTGTCGATTTCTTCAAAAAAAGGGTCCACAGGATTGAAAGAAAGGCACCGACCGCTGAGATGCTTAAAGACGCTGTAGCTGTTTTCAAGGGAAAAAAGAAACCGCTTCTGATCTGCGGCGGCGGAGTGCGTTATTCGGAAGCACATGATGTATTTAAAAAGTTCGCGGAAAAACACAACATTCCATTCGCGGAAACTCAGGCCGGGAAAAGCGCGGTACCCTGGGACCACTATCTTAACCTCGGCGGAATAGGCACGACCGGCGGGCTTGCGGCAAACCTGATCGCTAAAGAGGCAGACCTTGTTATCGGTGTAGGCACCAGGATGGGTGACTTTACAACCGCGTCCAAATGGCTTTTTCAAAACAGCGGGGTAGAGTTTTTGAATATCAATATCGCATCCTTTGACGCATACAAGATGGATGCCGTGCGGATAACAGCGGACGCAAAGGCCTCACTTGCCGCTCTTTCTAAGGAACTTGTAAAGGCAGGCTATAAATCCTCATGGAAAAATGAAATCAAGGACGCGCGGGACAAATGGTTTGCTGAACTTGACAGGCTTTTCAGTGTCGAGTACAACAGGAAAGGTTTTACTCCAGAAGTAGCCGGGCACAGGGACAGTATGCTTAAGGAATTCGCTGATGATTTCGGCTGCTGCCTGACTCAGACAAGGGTACTTGGAATCCTTGATGAGATGCTTGATGACAGCGCTATTGTCGTAGGTTCCTCAGGAAGCCTTCCCGGCGATATGCAGAGGGTGTGGAAACCCAAAAAGCCCAACACTTACCACATGGAATACGGCTACTCATGCATGGGATATGAAGTGTGCGCGTCACTCGGGGTAAAACTTGCAGAACCTTCAAGGGAAGTCTACTCATTTGTCGGAGACGGGTCATACATGATGCTCCATTCAGAACTTGTAACATCAGTACAGGAAGGGAAAAAAATCAATATCCTTCTTTTTGACAATACCTCTTTCGGTTGTATAAACAACCTGCAGATGGAAAACGGACAGGGAAGCTTCATGACAGAGTTCAGGTACAGGGATTCGAAGTCAGGCAAACTTGACGGAAAGATTGTCCCTGTTGATTTCGCGATGAACGCCGCTGCCTATGGATGCAAGACCTACACAGTGAAAAATGAAGAAGAACTAAGGGAAGCGATAAAGGATTCAAAGAAACAGAAGGTTTCTACCCTTATCGACATCAAGGTATTCCCGAAGACCATGACACACGGATATGAGGGATTCTGGAGAGTCGGAAGTTCTGAAGCTGCCGTGAACAAGAAGATTGTAAGAAAAAATACAGAGATGAAAAAAGAGCTTGATAAAGCCAGAAGATATTAAATATAAGGAAAAAAATATGGATAAAAAGAAAGTCAAACTTGCCATGGCCCCGATCGGCTGGACAAACGACGACATGCCTGACCTTGGAAGTGAAAACACATTCGAGCAGTGCGTAAGTGAAATGGCGCTTTCAGGATTTACAGGAAGCGAAGTGGGAAATAAATATCCCAAAAACCCGAAAGTACTGAAACAGTATCTTGATCCGAGGGGAATCCAGATCTGCAACCAGTGGTTCAGTTCATTTCTTACAACTGAAAGCCTTCCTGTTGTTAAGAAAGCGTTCAACGCTCAGCTTAAATTCCTTGAAGCGATGGGAGCTTCGGTAATAGGCCCTGCTGAACAGGGGAAAAGCATTCAGGGCAAACTTGATGTTCCTATTTTCGCGGGCAAACCTGTTTTCACTGATGATGAGTGGAAAAAACTCACAAACGGACTTAACGAACTGGGTAAAATCGCGAAGGAAAAGGGTTTCAAGCTCTGCTATCACCATCACATGGGAACCGGTGTTCAGACCCTCGCAGAGACAGACAGGCTGATGGAAAATACAGACCCCGCTTATGTCTACCTTCTTTTTGATTCAGGGCATTTTACATTTTCAGGAGAGGACCCGGTAGCGGCACTTAAAAAACATATCAAACGTGTAGGCCATGTCCATCTTAAGGATGTAAGGCCCAATGTTCTTAAAGCTGTAAAATCCAAAAAAATGAGTTTTCTTGACGCGGTCAGGGCCGGAGCTTTTACCGTTCCAGGCGACGGCTGCATTGATTTTCCTTCAATTTTCAAAGTACTTGAAGAGGGTAAATACAAGGGCTGGATGGTAGTTGAAGCTGAACAGGACCCTGCAAAGGCAAACCCGTTTGAATATGCTCTAAAAGCAAGGAAATACATAAAGGAAAATGCGGGTATATAATTATCAGGCTGTTTAAAGCCGGATGAAAACGCTGCCCCGGTACAGGGGCGGCATCCTGCCTGAGCGGGATAATAAAAAGGAGAATATATGGCAGATAAAATAAGAGTCGGAATAATCGGAGCGGGAAGGATTGGAAAAGTTCATGCTGAAAGCATTGCGTATCACATCCCTGAAGCGGAAGTTGTTACAGTTTCTGATCCGTTTGTAAACGCGGATATCGAGAAATTCATGAAGAATCTCGGTGTTAAAAAAGTGACAAAAGACTATAAAGAGATAATAAATGACAAGGATATTGATGTTGTCCTTATCTGCTCGCCTACAAACACGCATTCCCAGTACAGCATTGAAGCGGCCAACGCAGGAAAGCACATCTTCTGTGAAAAACCGATAGATATGGATATTGATAAAATAAAGGAAACAATAAAAGCCGTAGAAAAAGCCGGGGTAAAATTCCAGGTCGGTTTTAACAGAAGGTTTGACCATAATTTCCTGAAAGTAAAAGGCCTTGTGAAGGAAGGCAAAGTCGGTGATATCCATGTTGTAAGAATTACATCAAGGGACCCGGCAGCGCCTCCGGCCGAGTATGTTAAAGGCTCCGGCGGTATGTTTATGGATATGACCATTCATGATTTTGATATGGCAAGATATCTTTCCGGCAGTGAAGTAGAGGAAGTTTTCGCATACGGTACTGTTCTGGTCGATCCCGCGATTGGCGCGGCAGGCGATATTGATACAGCTGTTGTAACCCTTAAATTCGCAAACGGGGCGCTGGGAATAATTGAAAACTCAAGGCAGGCCGTATACGGCTATGACCAGCGGGTTGAGGTTTTCGGAAACAAGGGAGCTGTAGAGGTGTCCAATGATAGACAGTCCTCCGCTGTTTTAAGCACAAAGGAAGGGGTAGCAAGTGAAAAGCCGCTTTATTTCTTTCTCGAAAGATATATGGAATCATTTACTGAGGAAAAGAAGCAGTTTTTTGCGGCGATAAAAAACAATACTGCCCCTCCTGTAGGAGCGTTAGACGGTCTTAAACCCGTGCTGATAGCCAAAGCGGCGCTTAAATCTGTCAAGGAAGGAAGGCCTGTCAAAATATCAGAAATAGACAAATAAAAATACAGGGAGAAGAATAATGGAAGCGAAAGAAATGGTAGCTGCTCTGATAAAAAGAGCAAGAGCAGCGCAGAAAATAGCGGACGGATACAGCCAGGAGAAGGTTGACGAACTTGTAAAGGCGATATCCTGGGCTATAGTAAAGAAGGAAAACTCGGAAAAAATAGCGCGCCTTGCGGTGGATGAATCGCAGCTGGGACACTATGAAGGAAAATACGGAAAGCTGCAGAAAAAAATCCGGGGTGTTGTGCGTGATGTGGCCGGGGTAAAATCTGTAGGGATTATTGAACGGGATGAGAAAAAAGGGCTCCTTAAAATTGCGAAGCCTGTAGGCGTGATAGGGGCGCTTGTCCCATGCACAAACCCTGAGGCGACCCCGGTAATCAAGGCAATAAACTCAGTCAAGGGAAGGAACGCGATAATCTTCGCGCCGCATCCGAGAACAAAGAAAACCAATACGCTTATTATGAACATTATGAGGGACGCGCTTAAAAGACACGGAGCGCCGGAAGACCTTATAATCGGGATTGAAGAGCCTTCGATGGACGCAAGCGGAGAGCTGATGGCCCAGTGCGACCTTGTTGTCGCAACAGGCGGTGCGGGGATGGTAAAAGCTGCATATTCTTCCGGTACTCCCGCATACGGGGTCGGGGCCGGAAACGTTGTAGTCGTGGTTGATGAGACAGCGGACTTTAAAGACAGCGCAAAGAAGATAATGCTGAGCAAGACATTTGATCTTGCTACCAGCTGCAGCGCTGACAATAACATCGTTCTTGTCGATTCGGTTTACTCAAAAATGCTTGATGAGCTTAAGGCAGTTGGCGGCTACATGTGCTCTGCCGACGAGAAGGCGAAGCTTCAGAAGGCAGTCTTTCCTGATAATCATCTCGGGAGGGACCATGTCGCTCAGACTGCGCAGAAGATAGCTTCCCTTGCCGGGTTTAAAATTCCTGAAAGTGTAACCTTCCTGCTTGTTGAGGAGGAAGGCGTCGGGCCTGCCCATCCGTTCAGCGGAGAGAAGATGAGCGTAATCGCGGCTGTCCACAAAGTGAAGGATTTTAAAGATGCGATTGACAAGGTAAACGAGATAACATCCTATCAGGGAGCCGGGCACTCCTGCGGACTTTACTCAACTGATATGAAGAGGATAGAAGAATACGGGCTTAAAACAAAGACAAGCCGCGTAATGATAAGGCAGCCTCAGGTGTTCGGAAACAGCGGAAACTGGGACAACGGTCTTCCCTTTACCCTTACCCTCGGGTGCGGGACATGGGGAGGCAACATCTCAAGTGAAAACATTACCTGGAAGCATTTTATCAACATTACATGGCTTTCGATGCCGATCCCTGAGGTAATTCCCAAAGATGAGGACCTTTTCGGCGATATAATGAAGGAATAGTCTTTTCCAAAAAAATAATAAGATATCAAAGCTGCCTCTTTCCCGGGGGCAGCTTTTTTTGATACTATCCGGAAATATATAATTGCGTTTTTATTTTTATCTGTCAGGAGAAACAATGAAATACTTATTAATTCTTGCGGCGTTTATTGCCGGTACTTCAATGCCGCTCCAGAGCGCGGTCAATTCCAGATTAAGCCAGTATCTTCACGGGCCGCTTTATTCCGCCTTTATCTCTTTTGCCGGAGGCCTTATCCTGCTGGCTTTTCTGATAATTGCATCAGGGTCCGGTCTTCCCCCTTTAAGCAGTTTCTCCGGCATAAAGTGGTATTATTATACCGGGGGAATATACGGTGTAATGGTTATTACATCCATAATTTTCGCGGCGCCTGTTATTGGAATCGGAAGCACTCTGGTTATGATTGTAACTGGCCAGCTTTTAATGTCTGTTGTTTTTGACTATTTCGGGTTTTTCGGTATGCCGGTCATAGCATTGAGCCCTGCAAGGATTGCAGGAGTGGTACTTATTATCGCGGGAGTTGCTCTTGTTCAGACAAGGTGATTCCGTAAAGAAAGGATTCAAATTCGCGCTTCTTTTACCCCTGCTGTTTTTGAGCGGCTTTTCCCTGCCTGTTTCACTTTACGCAGACGGGGGAGTTGTTATCGATTATTACGGTGAAACCGGGTGCAGCCACTGCGATACCTTTATTGAAAAAACAGTCCCTCAGCTTGAAAAAGATTATGGACTTTCTATCAGCGTGAATTCTTTTGATATCCTTGACCCTGATATATATGAGGAATGCGAAAGAATTCTATCAGAGAAGGGGTATGATTTTATTTATTTCCCGGTTGTCATAATAGGAAACAATGTGTATCAGGGGGAAACAGAGATAAAAACATATCTCGGCATGGAGCTTGACTACTTCAGGATGAACTCTGAATATCAGCCCCGGAAACCTGTGCCTTCCGGCGGGGGAGATATTAAAAACAGCCCCCTTTCTTCTGCAGGTATATTAAAATCGGCATCCGTGGTTTTTACAGCAGGACTTGCTGACGGAATAAACCCCTGCGCCTTTACAGTTTTGCTTTTCTTCTTTTCATACCTTACTTTAAGAAAAAAGCTTTATTCCGACTTTCTCAAGGCGGGTGCTGTTTTTATATTTGCGGTTTTTTTAACCTATATAATGATCGGGTTCGGGTTTTATACCTTCCTCTCCAAAGTTGTGGATTTAAGCGGCGCCAGGATTGCGGTTAAAATTACAGTAACTATGATTACGGTTTTTTTCGCTGCGGCAAGTTTTTCCGATTATTTTAAAACTAAAAAAGGGAGCAGCTGCGGCAGCTCTTCTGTTTTCCTTAAACTGCCGGCTTCAATTAGTACCAGGATTCATGAAGCGGTGAGGGCAGGGGTTAAAAGCACCTCTTCACTCGCGGCAGTATTTGCAGCCGGTATAATTGTTTCGGTTCTGGAGCTGGCCTGTACAGGACAGGTATACCTTCCCTCAATTATTTATATGCTTCAGAAGGGTGATTCGGGCTCCGGGTTACTGCTGCTGCTTGTTTACAATACGGGATTTGTCCTGCCTATTATATCTGTCTATGCGCTTCTTGCCTCAGGATACAGAACAGAGAAAATAAGTTCCTTTTTTCAGATGAACATCCATATGTCCAAGGCTTTTCTTGCGGCTGTCTTTCTTCTTTTGGCCGCGGCAGTATGGTTTATATGATGTTTTCCGTAAGTAAATATCCTTTTTATGCTGAAAGATTCGGAAAATACCGAAATAATGCATAAAATGCACTGTAATATTGCTAAAAAACTAAGAAATCATGGAAAAATAAAAATATCAGGGTAAATACCCTGTAATCACTGAAAAAATGCAGTGAAATAACATATTTTTACTATATATGGCTTGCATTTATTGCAATTGACAGATTTTTTTATTACAACTATAAGTATTAAATCCAAATATATTTTGGTAAAAAGGAGAATTCTATGAAAAAACTATTATTGATAGCTATGGCTGTACTTTTAGTACTTGCAGGATGCAGCAAGGAAAGTAAAACCATAAAACTTGGTGTTGCCGGCGCCCACTCAGGAGACCTTGCTTCCTATGGTATTCCGTCAGTACATGCCGCAGAGCTTGTTGTTGAAATGTACAATGCCAACGGCGGAGCAGCAGGCAAGAAAATTGAACTTGTTGTAGAAGATGACCAGTGTAAACCTGAAATTGCTACAAACACAGCATCAAAGCTCGTTGGAGCTGAAGTAGTTGCTGTTATGGGGCATATCTGCAGCGGAGCTACAAAAGCCGCTCTTGGTATCTATAAGGATTCCAAAATACCAACAATTTCCCCTTCAGCAACAAACCCCCCTCTTACACAGAGCGGCGATTATCCCAACTTTTTCAGGACAATCGCTCCGGATGATGCGCAGGCAAACCTTGCGGTTGATTTTATTATTAAATCACTTAACCTTAAAAAGGTCGCAATTCTTCATGATAAAGGCGATTACGGTAAAGGTTTCGCTGAACTCTGCAAAGCAGCTGCTGAAGCAAACGGTGTAGAGGTTGTCCTTTTTGAAGGTGTTAACCCGGGAGCTCCTGACTATTCCGCAGTTGTAAACAAGATCGGCAACTCCGGCGCGGCTGGCGTTGTATGGGGAGGATACCATCCTGAAGCCTCAAAGCTTGTTCAGCAGATGAAAGACAAGGGAATGAATATTCCATTTGTTTCTGATGACGGTGTTAAGGATGATACATTTATTGAAGTAGCAGGAAAATATGCTGAAGGCGTTTACGCGACAGGCCCGATCGATACATCATCAAATCCGATGGCTATTAAAGCTATCGCGGACCACAAGGCAAAATACGGCGACGAGCCGGGAGCTTTCTTCCTCAACGCATATGCTGCGACTGTAGCTGTTCTCAATGCAATCGAGAAGAGCGGGAAAACTGACTATGACTCTATCACCAATGCTCTCAGAAGCGAATATGTTGAAACACCGCTCGGCAAGATCAGTTTTGACAGCAGGGGCGATGCTATCGGTATCGGATTTTCAGTTTACCAGGTTCAGAACGGCAAATATGTTGTTGTAAACCAGTAAAATAAATAAACTTTTATAAGGCCAGACAACCGGGACAGTCGAAAAAACTGAAAAACCGGTTTGTCTGGTCTTTTTGTGAAGCAGGAATCTTTAATGGATTATTTTTTAAAACTGCTGTTGAGCGGAACAGCGAAGGGCAGTATTTATGCTTTGATCGCACTGGGTTATACCATGGTTTACGGTATAATCAAGCTTATTAATTTCGCCCACGGCGAAATATACATGATAGGGGCATTTGTAGCCCTGCTGGTCGGTGGAACGCTGCAGTCAGCAGGGGTAAACCCGGCTGTTATCCTTGTTGTATCAACACTTGCCGCGGTATTTTTCGCTGCCGCGTATGGTTTGACAATGGAAAAAATCGCCTATAAGCCGTTAAGAACAGCACCGCGGCTTTCAGTTCTTATAAGCGCCATCGGAATGTCGATGTTCCTGCAGAATCTGGTGCTGCTTTCCCAGACGGAAAAGTATCTCTCTTTTCCCTCTTTTCTTCCTGAATTTCTTTTCCTGAAGCCTATAAGAGGCTATATAAATTCCACTCAGTTTATAATACTGATCATTACTTCAATAGTAATGGTTCTTTTGACCCTTTTGATAAAATTCACCCTGATCGGAAAGGCAATGAGGGCAACCTCACAGGACAGGGAAATGGCACAGCTTGTAGGGATAAACATAAATAGTGTAATTACAGTTACGTTTATAATCGGTTCTGCAACCGCTGCAATCGGAGGAATACTTATCTGCTCCTATATGGGACAGATAAATTACTATATAGGTTTTATAGCAGGTATAAAGGCTTTTGTTGCTGCCGTGCTCGGAGGAATAGGAAGTATTCCAGGAGCAGTTCTGGGGAGTTTTGTTCTCGGATGGACTGAAAGCCTTGGGACAGGCTACATCTCAAGTGATTATGAAGACTCTTTCGCTTTTATAATTCTGATATTGATTCTTACAGTCAAACCATCAGGTATTCTGGGACGGAAAGAGAACCAAAAGGTGTGACACATGGAAGATTTTAACTGGAAAGAATATTTAAAAGATTCTTTTATATCAATGCTGTGGTTTTCTCTTCTTCTTTTTCCCATGCTGGTAATGAAAATAACTGTCAAAGGCGGTATGGCAGACGTAACATACAGGTGGGGGTATCTGGTTGTTATACCGGTTTCCGCCTTTATTCTTTCCGCGCTCTGGAAATATTTCAGGGAAAGACAGCAGGGCGGGGATAAGGCTGATAAGCGTGGAGAAATAGCAGCATTATTCCGCAGGACTTTTATTGAAAACAGGACTGTAAAGAAAGTCTCAATAATTTCAGCAATCCTGATTATGGCGTTCTATCCGGTCTTCTCGGGTATGTACAACACAAACGTCATGATTTCGGCCCTTATCTATATTATGCTCGGCCTCGGCCTTAATATCGTACTTGGACTTGGAGGCATGCTCCACCTTGGGCACGCCGCCTTTTTCGCAGTCGGTGCATATACCTACGGCCTTTTTTTCAAGTACGCAGGACAATTTTTTGTTGATGCAGGAATCAGCACCGGATGGATGTTCTGGATTGCCCTTCCCGCCGGCGGAATAATGGCCGCTGTTTTCGGAGTGCTTTTAAGTCTTCCTGTTTTAAGGCTCCGCGGAGATTATCTTGCCATAGTAACACTTGCTTTCGGAGAGATAATGAGGATGGTTCTTCAGAACTGGGGTAATGTAACAGGAGGCGCAACAGGGATAAGTCTTATTCCCCGTCCGTGGCTTTTCGGCATAAATGTCACTCCGAGACTTGCCGCTGTTTACATTTATTATATTGTTTTTGCATTTGTCATTATCAGCATTATAACTGTCAGCAGACTTGAGAACTCAAGGATCGGCAGGGCCTGGGAAGCAATGAGGGAAGACGAGATAGCATGCCAGTCAATGGGAATTGATCTTGTCAGAAACAAACTTACCGCTTTTATTCTCGGATCTGTCTGGGCAGGTGTTGCGGGAGTTCTTTTCGCCTCCCAGACAACCTATATAAATCCCGACAGTTTCACAATCTGGGAATCAATACTGATATTATGTATTGTAGTTCTCGGCGGAACAGGTTCAATCTCCGGGGTTATCCTTGGCGCGCTTATAATCAAGCTGCTTCCTGAATACATGAGGGCATTCGCCCAGTACCGCCTGCTTGTCTTCGGGCTTGCGCTTGTTTTGATGATGATATTCAGGCCCGGCGGCATAATCAAGAAGGTGAGGAAAATTTACCGTTTCCCTCTTGATGAAGAAAATGATGCGGCAGCAGAAGGACAGAACTGATGGAAAAGATAATGGAAATAGATAACCTGTCCATGGTTTTCGGCGGCCTTAAGGCTATTGATAATGTAAACATGAGTATCAATTCCGGTGCCATAACAGCTCTTATAGGCCCCAACGGAGCGGGGAAAACGACACTTTTTAACTGCATAACCGGAGTTTATAAACCGACATCCGGCAGTGTAAGCATAAAGAAACCGGGACAGAAGGAAAGTGAAAAAATCAGCGGATTAAAACCGCATATTATAAACAGAAAAGGGCTTGCAAGGACTTTTCAGAATATCAGACTGTTCAGCAACATGTCTGTTCTGGAAAATGTTATGGTGGGCCGCCATCATAAGCTTAAAGCCAATATTATGGGCGCTCTTCTGCGCGACCGGAAAACCAGAGAGGAAGAAGAGAAAGTTGTAAACGACAGCTATGAAATACTTAAAAAAATCAACCTTCATAAATTCGTGAACGAGATGGCAAGGAACCTTCCATACGGCGCCCAGAGAAGACTTGAGATTGCGCGTGCCCTTTCGACAGATCCTTTTCTTCTTCTTCTTGACGAACCGGCGGCAGGGATGAATCCGCTTGAAACAAGGGAACTGGAAGATACAATCAACAGACTCCGCAGTGAAGAGAAAATAACGATCCTGCTGATTGAACATGATATGAGCCTTGTCATGAACATCTCTGAACATATTTATGTTGTTGATTATGGAAAAATGATAGCAGAAGGATCTCCTGACGAAGTCAAAAGAAATCCGGATGTAATTAAAGCCTATCTCGGAGAATGATTGATGAGTATGTTAAAACTTGAAAATGTGGAAACATTTTACGGTAATATCAAAGCGTTGAATTCCGTAAATATTGCGATAGATGAAGGGGAAATAATTACACTTATAGGCGCCAACGGCGCAGGTAAATCGACAACCCTCATGTCTGTGTGCGGCATAGTCCACCCCAAAAGGGGCCACGTCTATTTCCAGGACCAGGATATAACCCATTATGAGCCGGAGAAAATAGTATCCCTTGGTATTTCACAGGTACCGGAGGGCAGGCGTATTTTCCCTCAGCTGACTGTTCTTGAAAATCTTGATATGGGCGCTTTTTTAAGAAAAGACAAAAAAAACATTAAAAATGATTTTGATGAAATATTCACCCTTTTCCCCAGGCTGGCGGAAAGAAGAACACAGCAGGGAGGCACCCTTTCGGGCGGCGAGCAGCAGATGCTGGCAATATCAAGGGCGCTGGTTGCCAAGCCGAAACTCCTTCTCCTTGATGAACCTTCTCTTGGTCTTGCTCCCATTATTGTTCACCAGATTTTTGAAATTATTGCCAGGATTAACCGTGACAACGGGACTACGATATTCCTTGTGGAACAGAATGCCAATATGGCGCTGAAAATCGCCCACAGGGGATATGTTCTTCAGAACGGCGTAATAAAAATACATGATACGGCAAAAAACCTTCTGGCAAACGAGGAAGTGCGGAAAGCATATCTTGGCGTGTGATATCAGGCAAAAAAAGGTACCGGGGCTGTTCGTCCGGTACCTTTTCTTTTTTTGCCCAGCTCTTTAAAGCGGGGTTTTAGAACCTGAGAAGTTCTCCCTTTTCAAACGATTCCTTGCAGCGGTAGGCAATTTCAGAAACCCGTGTTCCGTCGTAGACTGATACATCCGGTTTCCTGTTTTCAAGAATACAGCTTACAAATTCCTGGACCTCATTGAGATAAGAACTTTCAAATCGCTCAAGGAAATTTTCACTGCATTCCTTTCTTACCCCGGTATTATCAAGAATCTCAACAAGATTTTTCTGGGGGACTGATGCTATCCGGAGTGTCCCTTTTGTCCCTATAATCTCTGTTTCGACATTATAGCCGTGCGGGGCAGTCCTTCCCGCAAAAAGGAATGCCATTGAATCATTTTTGAATTTCATGAGGCATGATACGTTGTCTCCATCGTTTGATTTTGCAAATTCAGGGTGCGCGTAGCAGCCTCCTATTGCATATACAGTTTCAGGTTCTTCCCCTATAAACCATCTTGCAAGATCAATATCATGTACCGCCATATCGAGAAACTGCCCCCCGCTGTGGGGTGCAAACGCTATTGCCCCGTCTATGAATTTTTCAGGGTCCTGGCTGTATGATCTGAAAAGAACTACCTTGCCGATTTCACCCGCTGCGACTTTCTTTTTTGCATACATGTAGGATTCATCAAACCGTCTCATGAAGCCGAGCATGAAAACCTTGTCAGGGTGTTTTTCGACTGCCTTTTCAGCTGCTTTGCATTCCCCTACTGTAACGCCAAGGGGTTTTTCTGAAAATACATGGAGCCCCGCATCAAGGGCGGATGCTATCTGTCCTGTATGAAGAGCTGAAGGAGATACAATAACAACTGCGTCAAGTTCTTTGAGCCTTAT